>CAJTSD010000003.1 GCA_910578795.1 uncultured Lachnospiraceae bacterium | reverse complement strand
AAAAGTCCGCAAACCCTTGAAAACACTAAATTTATAGCAAGTGAGTTTGCCCTTAGACTTTCCCTTGTGTTATATCCTTTTCCCTCATGTTACGAACCCTCATAAGGGCAAAAATAAGGGAAAGAAAAACCTGCAACAAATTATAACATGAAATGAACAGGGCAGGAAGAACTGATTGAAATGCTTTCTTAAATTTCTCCGAAAATTCAATTAGCAAAGAAAGGACAAATAAGATATGAAATTCATATATGCAGAATACAATGAGAACCACAACAGCATTGATATAACCACCTTTGATGGGTATCTCCTGCGGATTGACTGCAACAAGGCTGAAGATGGACTAAAGACTACCCCCTGCTCTGAATGTGCCTTAAATGCTTTGGCAATAGAAGAGCCACTCGAATACGTGAGGCTGTATCTTGAGGGAAATATGCAGATGTGGGTGGATGCGGAGGATTCGTTGAAATTATGGTAATCCTTATAAAGAGAGGTTTATTTTGTGCCTCTCTTTTTTGTTAAATTATATTTTTTACATTCCGATTCTAATTTTGGAAAATTCAGACAACGGTTTCTGCCTGCAAATGGCTCGTTAGATATGTATTTTTATACAATACATTGGCTTTATTGCAAATCACTTCACTATTTGCCTGACACCACTCTAGCTCTTGAGTGCATAATTTCTTGTAATACTTGATGTTTTCTCGGTCCCTCTTGAATATAGTTGTATCAACATGCTATAGTTGTTCTTCTTCTATGGGTATCATCAGATTAAAATATAAAACACCTAATAATTTTCCATTTACCTCAATTTTGGAAAAATCTATAGAATTTTTCATATTCTTATGCTTTTCTTTCGGCGATGAAAGCGGTATGCAGTATTTGTGACTCCCGCAGACAATAACAATTCCTATGAAAACTCTGTTATCCTTTCCTGCCTGTGGCGAAACAGAAAGCACTTTATCATCTATATTATGTAGATTTCGGATATATTTCATATCCACCTTGTATAGTTTAAAATCCGTCTGCATATGTCTCCTCGTGAAAAATGGCTATGCGTTTCCACATAGCCATTTGTGTAGTAACTCCATTAGAGTTGCTAACGCTTTTAGCAGTCCACTTTGCGGTAGGACTCACCACCAATAGTATAATACCCTATTTTCAAAAATAGTCAATCTATTTTTTGAAGTGTATGCAGCAAAATTTCATCTAATACCATCCCTAATTTCGTAAAAACGGTACAGTTTCTCTTCATCATCGTTCAAATCTTTATACATTCTTTTTGTGTTTAGGATATATCCGGCTTTTTCAATCGCTTTCCAAGAGGGTACGTTTTCATCCCTCACAGTAGCGATTATTCTTTTTGCATTATAGTATTTTAGGAAATATTCTGTATATGCTTTAACCGCTTCAGCAGCATAGCCATTGTTTCTATACTGCGCACCGACAAAATAGGTAATCCCTGTTTCCCGAAGATCTTCATAATAAGAACATCCAACAGAACCAACAACTGCTGCTCCGTCCTTTAGGATTATGGTATAAGCCAAATAATCCATATTCGGATTATCTCTAAGTGCGAAATATTTTGCTTCTGTTATCCATTCTGTTATCCAATTGCCGCAGTCGTTGTCAAATCCACAGTCATTTAGGGTTCCGTCTGCCGCCATTATGGCAAACGGAACCGCATCATTTGTTTTTACATCCCTGATCAACAATCTCTTAGTTTCAATCTGCATAAACAAAACCTCCGTATTTTCCCTTCCGTTTATGTTACCATAGAAAACAGACAATGGCTGATACTGAAGGAAATAGACAGTGGTAATTCCATCACTAATTCTATCTCTCCCTTCTCCAACAGACTTTTAACCTGATTTCGGGATAATCCTAAAACCATAGCAATCTGCTTTTCTGAACGAATCTTCATTTGATAGAGATTCTTTACCGTGATTATGATCTGTTCTCCAAATCCGCTGTTTTCTTTGGTTTCATGCAGTTTGATCACACCATAATGCAGTCTGTCAAAATCAATGTCTGCTTTATTTGTCCGAAATAACTGCATATTTTTACCATATATTTCCGCAAGCTGTTCATCATTGTCTAAAAAACACTGATATTCTTCTTTTGTTATAGAAGACGCCTTCTTGCGTTCATAAATTGCAAGATTAAGCGTATGTGGGTTTTTATACTACCCACCCGCGAAAACGGCTTCTAAACGTCCACAGGCGCGTTTTGCGCCCCTTTTCCCGCCGCCACTAAAGAGTTTGTGTCAATAACTTAAAAAAGCACTTAACAAAACGCTTCATGAAGCGCGCGGTATTTCTCTTCCTTCTATATGGACAGCTTTTCAAACAGGTCCGTGCGCCCAACATACTTCACGGAAAAGAACTTCTCCAACAAGCTTCACTGTTTGTTCTCCCATCGTTTGCGCAGCTCGTTCTCAATAATTTCCATGTTCTGCTGCATTCCCGACTGACTTCCCGTCAAATACTTGGCTGCCTCGTAAACCTTCTCCGCGTCCACATTCTCACCGCCGTTGAGAAGGATGCCATTGCAGAAATACAGTCCGCCGACATAGACCGGTTTCCCGTTCGCGTAGTAAACGCCCCCCACGCCTTCAAACTTCATCACCCTTCCCCTTTTTTCAAACCAGTGTTCCTTGCCCTGCATAGAATAATAGTATTTTCTGTCCACAAGCGGCGATGCGGCGCCCACGTTGGACATCGTATTTTCCGCCTGCCTCCCCGCATCAATCAGGGGGATGACGTAACCCGCAAGCTCTTCTGCTGTTACCGCTCCCGCAATTTCGCCTGTTCCATCGGGATCCGCCGCAGCCATAATCTCCTGATACTGGCTGCTTAGCTTATTCATACTGACACTTTTATGATTGCCGTCCGTTAGGAGTGTGGCATAAAAGTCCCTGATTAAGCCAACCTCCTGCACCATGATATACAGCTTTTTCTGAACCTCCTTCGCATAGGAATCCAAATTGATTTCTTCCCCGTTTAACACATATTCCAACAGGTACTGGTTCTCGCACGCCTGCTGCAGCCCACTATGCATTCCCCACCCGGATAAGTACTCTCCCGTTTCCCGCGTTTCAATTAATCCCTCATAAAACGTAATCTGCGCATTGAACTTTTCAATTTCCGCCTTTGTATCCACTGTAATCGTCTGCATTCCTGTCCCAAATGCATCGTTTGCTGACACCATAGCGGCATAGTCCTGATTGCCGTCCTCCATAGCCATTGAGCTGAACAGCCCCAATGTGATACGCCAGGGCGTATATTGGGACAATTCCCCAATTGCATGATTTATTTTTTTATTATCCTCTATAATCCTGCTTCCGTCCACGTCATACTGCGCTTCAAAGTTTTTTACGTTAAACGCCCTTAATGCCGCATACTGGTCCTTCACCGCATTGAGCTGCTCCTCGTATTTGTCCATGACCGTAAATTTAGAGTTCATCAGGGCGCTTAACTCCTCCTGATAAGCCGGAAGGTTCTCTTCCAGCTGGGAAATCCGTTTCTCCAACGCCTCATACTGCTCCTTTGGAGAGCCTTCCGACGTTTTGCGGGATTCCGAGTCAGGGCTTTCGGATTCTTTATCCGCTTCCGGTATCGTTTCCACTCCCTGCGGCGTCTGCTCAAGCTCCTCTCCCAAGTCCCCTTCCACAACCTTGCTTAAAAACGCAATCATCACTTCGTTTTGCACAAACTGCGTATATACTTCCTGCATGGCACTATAGCTTTCGCTCCAGTCATAATTGTTTAAGTCATGAAGCACTTCCCCGTATTGGGAATACTGATACATCATATTTGCAATATCTGTGGAGTTGATAGTATCTTTTTCCAAAAACGTGCTCAGCCTTGCTGCAGAGTCAGAAGCAGATTGGGACATACTTTGAAACAGCGCCGTTGGCGAACTTTCATACGTAAGGGCACTTGCAACGGAACTGAACAGTCCCCCGCTTACTTCATCTGCCATATTCTGCAGAAACTCCTCCGGCGAATCACTGGAGTCTAAATACTGCACTATGCTGAACAATCCTCCCGTCACTTCATTCAGGACATTTTTGGCAAGCTCATAAGGATATTCCTGAATATCCGATACCACCCCTTCCACCACTGAATCCACGGCTCCGGTTAAAACGCTGCCAAGCGTACCATCTGCTTTGTATGCATCTAATGCGCCTTCCATACCATACCGCACCGCATTCTGCACTGCCTCTGAACCAACTTGACCGACTACGCCTTCCATAAGCTCACCTGCCAAGTATCCCCCAAGGTCGTCCACGCTGTTCAGTCCGCCGACTCCCAGCTGCTCCTTCAAATAATCCCCATATGCAGCCATCGCGTCATCTTGCGCATAACCGGAGGGAATGGACACGCCAAGTCCGCCGATTAAGAGTGTCTTTGCCTCTACCGCAAGCACCACGTTTTCCTCATAGCACTGTATCACCCTGCTTCTTGCGATTGTATCCAACTGCTCCTTTGTCAGTCCATCCGGAAGCGCACGCCACGCCGCCAACGATTCCAGCAGACCTGTCTCCTGCTGTTCCAACTTTTCCAGCTTCATTTCCAGTTTTTGAATATCGGCATGGGAAATTTCGTCCTCCATAGCCGTTTCGGAAGGTTTTTCGGTCTGCCCTGCATCTGCCGTCGTTTTGACCGACTGCTGCGCTCCGCGCTCTGCCAGTGCCGTATCCGAAACGGTCTGCGTTTTTGGCGTGCGTGTTAAAAAAGCAACAATCCCCGCAACGGCAAGCACTGCAAACATTGCGGAAAACATTTTCAACATCATAACCGATTTTTTCATTCTGCTTCCTCTCTGTATTCAATTGTAGTGTCGGCAAGCACAACGGCAATATCGACGCCGATTTTGTCTCCCGTGTTTGGAAACTCCGGTGAATATACCTCTTTCATACGCTCCGGCAAAATTTCCAATAAGGGATTCGTTATCAATTCACTTACCCAACGGCTATATTCATATACATCTCTGTCATCAACCAAATTTGTCAGCGCTCCGTCAGCCGCATAAGAAGCCTTAATAACAGCTTTGTCATCCATTAATATTTCCGTCAGGCGTCCCTGCGCATCATACCGATAGCCTACTTTATACGCTGTTGTTTTGTCGTCTTCCTTCGCATTGAAATAAACTGTCTGCGGTCTGTCCCCGTTGTCATATTCATACTCATACATGAACTCTATTACTGGAGCGCCTACACCCCCTGAAAAATAATAATCCGTTTTACAGGTCAAACGCCCTTTCTCATCATATTCCCAAATGACAGAATCGTTATAGGAGTCTCTCTGTATGGGATCGCCGTTTTCGTTGTATTGATATTCGTCACTGGATCCATCACCGGATTCATTATTGTAGCTGGATTTGCTGGTATCTTTTATCATGTTTCCTTTATCATCATACGCATATTCGTGCACAAATTCGCTCTCTGAGTCAAGCTCGGGATCGTAGCGGTACTCCGACCTTTGCGTCACCTTCCCTTCCGAATCATATTCAAACTTTTGTCTATAGATGGAATACCCCTCATCTGCCTTGAGCCACGTATTTACTTCATATTCTGTCAGACATCCATTCGCGTCATAGGTCACTGACGCATAATCCGGATGCTCCGGATGCCACCGCGATGAAAGGTCGTCGTCACACACAAATGTACAATTCACCTTTGTCTGTCCATCACTTTCCTCATACGTATACGTCACTATACCGTCTTCTATCCTACTCTCCACCAGTCTGTTCTGTCCGTCATATTTGTTCTCCATAAAAAAACCGTCAGAGCTTTCCGCCTTATAAATGAGATATCCGCTGTTTTGAAGCAGAGGAAACCAATCGCTATAGTACTTAAAAAACGTAAGCAGTGTCTCCATTCTGTTTTTGTCCCCGGGAATTTTGTTTCCATTTTCGTCCCGTAGATATTCCATGGTGAGACTATAGTCGTACTCATCATTGGCGAAATCGTCGCACTCCTCACGGATAAAATCCCCGTCCTCATCATACCAATATTCGTATGTCTTTGAATCCTCCAACAATACGCTTTTTACATAGGAAACCACTCGTTCCTGTGCTTCGGTGCTGCTTTCTTCCACCGATTCCTCATGCTCCGTTTCCAATTGAACCTGTGTCGTTTCTTGTATACTCTCCTGCGCCTGCTCCGATTCCCCCGCGCTGCTTTCCTGTTCTGCCGTCGCCACTGCCAAAGCCGCTTCCTCTGCTTCCGGCGCCGATTCATGCGTTCCACCCCGCATAATGAAAAATACCGCAAGAACAATAGCAAGCCCCAGTCCTGCGCCAATCAGATAAACCGTCCTGCTGCTTCCCGCCTGCCTTCCCCCTTTGTCTTTTTCGTCCTCCTGTGTTTTTTCATTGCAAAATGGGCAAACCTTTGCACCGTCCTGCAGTTCCTTTCCGCAATTTTTGCAATACATGTGAATCACGTTTCTCCTCTCTCATCCTGTTCTTTTATTTTTCCCCATTATACCCTCCCCCCCTCCCCGTGTCAACAAAGGCTGCAATTTCCACCCTCCCCCGAATATCCTCACCCGAGCTACCAACCGAAACAACCCAATCCCCAACCTTCACACGCCAAGCTCCCTGCTCCGCATCATAATGACTAAAAAATCCATTTCTTATTCATATAAATTTCTATTGTATTCTCTTCTATACTGATACCCAAATCCCGTTCCGAAATTGGACTGATTATTCTATTTTATCCCACATAGAATCCGCTTTCGCCTGCTCTATCAAGGTAATGCTATATACTTCCCCTAACTGCACCGGATACGTTTCCAGAAGGCTCCCGTCATACGCAATTTCAATCACATCACCCGCCTGAAGCTGCGTTCCTTCTATATTTGGTATGTGAAATTGGTCAGCGGAATCCAATTCTAAGGAACCTTCCACAGGCTCTGCCAAAATAGACGTGTCCGAACACTCCAGCACAATCGCCTGAAAGGTTTCTGTCACAGGCGGATTTTGTTCGGCAATGCGATATAATTCCTCTATTTTTTCCTCCAACGACGATTTTGGGATATAAATCCCCTGATAAGGCTGCTCCACATACTCCGTGTTTTTATCTTTATAATAATAAAGTGTCGTTACCGTGTCATGGCAGTTTAAGGATATTGTAATATAGTCTTGATTTACCGGTGCATCTGTTATAGACTCCATGTTGGACATTTTCATATCAGACAAAATGGCATAAAATGCGTCAATAAACGCCGTTGCTTCCTCCGCCGTATTTGGTGAAAACGCCAATTTGTCACCATCGGAAACACCAATTGATATAATGTCCTCCCGTTCCGGAAGCCAAACAGGATTCTCTGTTTTTCCGCAAGCCGTAAATATAGTCATTATCAATAGAACCGCAATCATGATTATGCATTTTTTCATCTTGAAACAATACTCCTTTCACAAACCACACATATTACACCCCCGCCATCTGCCTGCTGAACTGTTTTCGAAAAACCCCCCGAAAATATATCATCTCCACAATCGCCGTAATGCTCCATGAGAAAATATAGAGCAGATATAGCGACGGTATTGTCCTAAAGTAAGCAAACACCGTATAAACCCATATAATTCGGAAAACGCAGGAACCCATAATCACAATCACCGTCGGCACAACACTCTTACCAAGCCCCCTTGACGCCGCAATCGCGTTATCCATAAACGCGGAAAAAGCGTAAGAAAATCCCATAATCACAAGTCGTTTCATTCCTGCGTCAATCACTGCGGTTTCCGGTGTAAATAATCCCAAAAACTGCCGTCCAAACAGCTCTAGCAAAAGACCAAGCACCGCACCAGCGCCAAACGAATACGCCAGCGTTATCATATATGTTTTCCGCACGCGCTCTTTGTCGCGCGCCCCGTAGTTCTGCCCGATAAAACTGCTGCACGCCGTGTAAAATGCCGCCATCACATCATACACCAGTCCGTCCGCATTTGCCGCCGCCGAATTGCCTGCCACCATTGTCGCGTCAAAAGTATTGACGCCAAACTGGATAAACAGATTCGCAAGCTGAAAAATCCCATACTGCACGGCGGACGGAAATCCAATCGTCATAATCGCCGACGCCATCTTTACATTCAGACGAAGCCTTGAAAAACAAAGTCCGTACACTTCCTTGCTGCGAAACAGCGAACCCAAAATCAAAGCCGCCGAAATATACTGCGAAATCACGCTTGCAAGCGCAACACCCGCCACGTCCAATTTACATACAATCACAAAAAACAGGTTCAGTACAATATTGATAATCCCCGCCGCCGTCAGATAATATAGCGGCTTTTTCGTATTTCCCACCGCGCTGAACACCGCATTGCCGTAATTGTAAACGGCAAGCGCCGGCATACCAAGAAAATAAATACGAAGATACAGCGCTGCTCCCGCAATCAGTTCGTCCTTTGTATGCAACAGACTTAAAATATCATGCGCAAACAGCAGACCTGCCGCCATAATGACAATCCCCGTAAACAGACAGATTATCACTGCCGTATGTGTCGCGTCCTCCACGTCCTTTGGTCTTTTTGCCCCCAAATACCGCGCAATCAGGACATTGACACCGCCTGCCATACCAATCAGAAAACCTGTAAACAGTGTGACAAGCGTTGTCGTGGAACCGACCGCTCCTAAAGCAATGGAGCCTGCGAAGCGTCCCACAACGGCAATGTCCGCCATATTAAATAACACCTGTAATAAATTAGAAATCATCAAAGGGAGACTGAACACAAATATCTGCTTCCAAAGATTACCCTTTGTCAAATCCTGCTCCATTTTATTTCTCTATCCTTTTCAAAAACCTATAAAGAACGCTCTCTTTGCGTTCTTTCAGTACGAAATTTAGAAATTCTTTACGAAACAGCCTTTGCTGTGAGTATTAGAATTTCTTTTCGTACTTTATATTACAATATTTCGTTCTTTTCCGTTCAAAAAGCTCTCAATGTTCTGATAAACCTCTTTTGCACACCGCTCCCTTGCCTCGTGGCTGCCCCATGCCATATGCGGCGTAATCAAAAGCTTCGTGCTGTCCTTGATTTTGCCAAGCGGATTGTCTGCCGCAATCGGCTCCTTCACAAGCACGTCTAACCCCGCCGCCGCGATTGTGCCATTTACGAGTGCGTCATAAAGCGCCTGCTCGTCCACCACCGGACCGCGTGCCACATTAATCAAAATTGCCGTTTTCTTCATTTTTGCAAGCGCCTGCGCATTGATGATATTCTGCGTCCTGTCCGTCAGCGGGCAGTGCAGCGACAAAATATCACTTTGGGCAAGCAGCGTATCAAAATCCACGCGCTCATAATCTGTTGTGGCATTCTTTCCTGATGCAGAAAAATAAATTACGCGGCACCCGAATACCTTTGCAATTTCCGCCACCTTTCTGCCAATATTTCCAAGTCCGACAATGCCCCATGTCTTTCCCTCAAGCTCCGTAAAAAACGGCTCGAAGCATGTGAAAATCGGACACTTTTCATAATTCCCGTTTTTGACATATGTATCGTAAACCGGCAGCTTTTCCAACAAATAAAGCGCCATTGCAAACGTGTGCTGCGCTACGATTGGCGTGGAATATCCTACCACGTTTGTTACGCGGATACCATGTGCCTTGCAAAAATCAAGGTCAACATTGTTGTAGCCTGTCGCGGTTTCGCAGATAATCTTTAGGTTCTTTGCCCCGCTAAGCGTCTCCTTATTTAACGGCGCTTTGTTTGCAATAATGATATCCGCATCCTCAACACGCTGCACGACCTCGTCTGCCGTTGTGTTTTCGTAATAAACAGTTTCCCCGAAATCATTATAAAACGAAATATCCAAATCGGTTCCTAAACTGTTTTTTTCTAAAATTACGAGTTTCATGGTTTATATCTCCTTTTTTCTCTATTTTCTATTTGGTTTTCTTTTAATGCTCAATAATCTGATAAAATCATCAAACAAAGAAGTGTCTGTCGGCTTAAACATCATCCATTTCCCGTCGTGATAAGTTTGTGTTTCATCATAAATTTTTTGAACTTCCTCCCCGTAATGTTCTCTGTCTTTTTCAAATTTTAAGCGTTCCTCTTTTCCTAAGATAATCATAAATCCTACACAATTTTCTCTTGCATAAAGTGCACATAGCGTTTTACCGCCTCGACGGTATTTATATTCATATGTCCAGGCTTTACCGCCTTTGTCCCACAGACAATCCATATCATATTGTTCGTCAATTTGAGCACATAATTTGTTCCATATCTCAAATAAAGGTTCTCCAACCAAAGTTGTCATTTGTTCTGCGTCAGGTATTATATCAAGCATGGTTGCCTCCTTCGTAGCTTTCAATTTATATGTTTGATTATAAAATAAATATCCGTTCTTTACAACGGATATTTATAATAGTTTGGCTATTCTATCCAATAAGGACATTTTTTCCCTCAAATGCAAAACCGTATTTGCGAATGCGGCAGGCAGGTATGCCTTCTGATTCTAAGGCGGCGGCGTATTGCTTTTCTTCTATTTGAGAAAGTGCCGCCTGTACCGTTTCCTCCAAACTTTTCTCTTTTTGGGGACGGTGTACTTTAAACTCCATAATAATTACGTCGTCTATTAAATTGTCTTTTTTCGGTTTCAACATCACGTCATAACGCCCGAACCCACTCTCACGGTTTGAGGCAATCGTATACCGGTCGGACAGCTCCACCATTAATCCAAGTACAAAGCCATGATAAAAACGCTCTGGCTGCCCTTTCTTTGAAGAATTTTTCCTTTTGTAATTCCTGTCAAAATCGCGCGTCCTAAAAATGGACTCGTCTTAAAGGTTGAATTAAATAAGTTTCTTGTAAACGCCACAAGCTTATCCCAATACCCATTAACATATGCTTCCTGCATCGGCGTGTCATACTCATCTAACAGAATAATCGGACTTTTTCCATAATACCGCTGCATAAAATCACACAACTTATTCAAGGAAATTACCGCATCTGTTTCTGCCATCTTCTCGGAAATCCTGTCAAAAACAATGAACACTCCAAACCCCGAATTTACCGCCGCTTCTCAAAATAATCCATCAAGATTTCCTTAATATGGTTATACCGCCGTGCGTACGAATTTTCGACCCGGATAATCTGCAGATGATGTGCCCTGCAAATCTCGTTTTTCTGCTGGTCTCTGCGTTTCACTGCCTCATCCTGAAAGTGCTCCTTCCCGTCAAGCTCAATCGCAAGCATTGGAATTTCGTCCTTTTGCTGTTTTTCATATACGACAAAGTCAAAACGTCCCATATAAAACAGGCTGTCATTGCTGACATTCTCCTCGAAGACCTGTGAAATCGGAACCTCTTTGTGAATGACGTATCTGTTTCGGGACATCCAAATATTTTCCAAAGCATGGCTTAAGTTTGCCAAAAATGCCTCCTCTGTCGCAGTGCTAAACGGCTTCACTCCAAGCGCCCTTGAATTTGCCTGTTTCTGTGTCACCTTGGTTTCCCCGTTCTTCCTGACATAATCAATCAGCTCATATAAATCGTCATCTCCGCTCTCATGAAGCCGGTTCACATTTTTCATGTCAGACAGCACGACCAGCTTATCCTTTGCACGCGAAGTTGCAACATTAATCAGCTCCTTGTTATTTTTCAGCCATGCGTACGTTCCAGCCTGTGTCTGCTCCGAAATTGCCGTCGAAAATAAAACAATATCCTTTTCATCTCCCTGAAAAGCATGCACTGTTCCGCATGAGATATTCTCCAAATGCTCCTGTTTAATCGCGTCCTCAATCAGTTTCCGCTGGTTGACAAACGGCGTAATTACTCCAATGCTCTTTTCCTTATTCAGCTTCGCAAAGTAAATCATTGCCCGGACCTCTTCCGGCGCCGTATTTTTTACAGTAGACGAACCATTTTGTACATCAATATACACAAGTGGTTCTTCTTCCGCGCCGCTTGAACATATGTTCAATCTTGAATTATAGTACTTCCGGTTATTAAACTCAATAATCTTTTTATGACACCGGTAATGATTATGCAGAAGAATTTCATCACTAACTGAATCACACGCCAAATATGTCTTGTAAATAGAATTCTTCCGGTAATCATACTCGTCCGTTATATGATACTTTTTACGAAGGTACAGATTATTCACCTCTCCCAGTAAAATAACCGGATTCAGCTGCTGCGGGTCGCCGACAAGCATAACATTTTCCCCTCTGATAATCGGTACAAGAGAAACCGCCGTATTGCACTGGCTCGCTTCGTCCAAAATCACCATATGAAATAACGGTTTGGGCTCTCCTATCCGGTGTGCGGATATACACGTCGTAATCATAATCGGGAACACCTTCTGCATTTTTTTCACATTCTCCGCATTCTTAAAATACCTGCGAAAAGCCTCTGTCTGTTTATCTCCTTCCTCCATATCAAGAATGCCCATAAAATCCTCATACTTCTTCTGCCCAAGCTGTTTGATATAACGAACGGAGGTATAGTATAAATACTGAACAAATTCCTCCTCGTTTTGGTCTAACAGGTTTAATGCGTCCTGCTCCGTAACGGTTCCGATCTTTTCCATTTCCCGTTTCACCTGTTCTAGCTGACGTCCTTGCAAGTCAGCCTGAAAAGGTATCATTGCACCTTCATTTCCCTTTTTATTCTGATACTCCAGCAGCCTTTGCAGCGTTTCGCTTCTCTCCGTCAGCTCCAGCATATCTTCATAGCGTTTCAGCATATCGGAAAGTGCCTTTGCCCGCGCAATCCGGTCACCCTTGCGCTTGTCCAGGGTGGTATCATAAACAGGTATTCCCTGCGCTTTCTCATATAATTTTTTGATATAGACAATTGCTTCCCTTATTTTCGTATCATTCCCCAAACGCAGCACCGGAAACGGGATTATATTTCCGTGATACTCCAAATTAGACAGTTTATAGAATACCGTATCAATCGGTACATTATTATAAGAAGAAAACAGCACCGTTCTGTTATTAAAAAATGCAGTTACAATCGTGTTGATAATCGTATTTGTTTTCCCTGTTCCGGGCGGTCCCTGAATATACGCTACCGGATATTTCATCGCATTGTGAATTGCCAAAAGCTGATCCAAATTGATATTTTTATTAATCAGTGCAATCGGATATGTTTTGCTCCTGCGGGGACGTTCCAGTAAATCACCGAAAAAAGCCTTCATCGGAAACGTAACCTCTCCCTTATGGTACATCTCAATAATTGCCTTATACTCATCATGTAAATCCAACGCAATATCCGTTCCGATTCCTATGATATACGGCATATCATCTACACCCATAATCTGTCTGTTCCTCGCTGTTATAATATTTTTAATTTTCTCCTGATTGTTCTCAAAATCATTCAGCAATTCGTATTCTTCCGCGTCCAGATAATACCGTATGCTTTCCTTCTTCCCTTCTACTTTAAATTCCGTACACAGTGTTATCTCCTCATCCGGCCGCAGCACATGGCGTTTCACGTCTAAATTTAATTTCCGGTACGCAAGCGCATATAAGCCTCTGTTCGTATGAATGCTCAAAACATTAATTGCAAGCCGTTGTATCGTCAGTCTTCCGTTATTTGGCTTTGCCTTTTCCATTTTATACTCAAAGTGCTTTACAATCTCGCGAAACTGTTCCTGACTTAACTGATAGCTTTCCCCGTTAAAGCTGTCGCGGTCAATATACCGGATCAATTCAAAATTGTCATAATACGGCACGGTATCCATGCGGTTACACGTTTCCAAATAATTTAATATCTTCAAATTCGGAATATGATCAAATACGGTTTTATATTTGTGGGGATTGAGTGAAATATCTTCGATCAGCTTCTGATTGATTGGACAATAGGAACCCTCTATGACTTGGGAAGAACGTATGGAATCAATGAAAATACAGTCAAAATGACACACGGAATACTGTCCCAAATGCAATCCCTCTACAGATAGAGAACGTTTTCTGACATTAATGTCACAAATTCCGATCCAATATTTTGTGATTTGCTCCTCTTTGTTTTTATACTCTATCTTAAGCCATTTGCCCTCATGTATAGCCTGAAAAATATCACGCGCCACGGTATTCATCCATGATTTCCTCCTGTGCACCTGTATATCCCGAACAAATATTTTGGATATTATGCTATTATAGTATCATAGCTAGTGTACTGACCGCTTCATATCTGGTAAAACTCCGCAGAATATTTTCCTGAGAGCGCTGCTTCACAAGCGCAGGCGTAGCGGTGGCTACGGCGAGGCTTTGGGAGTAGTGCTATCAGGAAAATAGGCAAGGATGCTTGCCTAAATATAAACAGGTCAGTACGCTAGTTTCGCTTTTCAATGATTTAATACCAACCGGTCTTTCTCCAACTTTATGACAATATCCTTCCAATCGAGTAGGGAAGATTTCTTCCCCTACTCGCGCGCCGGGCGTCCGCCAGCGAACCGATTTATCGGTTTGATGACATATTTCATTTGGACGCCCGTGTGCATCAAAAAACAAGAAGCCGCCTAAACCAGCCGCTTCCCGCTTACACAATCACAAAACTCTACCCCAAAATCGCCTTATCACTTGTAAACTCTTCCCCGCTTGCCTCTCCAAATTTATGAAGCAGCTGCTCTACAGTAAGGCTCTTCTTCTCCTCTCCCCTGATGTCCAAAATAACCTTCCCGTCATTTAACATAATCAAACGATTGCCATGCGCAATAGCGTCCTTCATGTTATGCGTAATCATCAATGTGGTAAGCTTGTCTTTGTTTACAATATACTCTGTCGTTTCTAAAACCTTCGCCGCTGTCTTTGGATCAAGCGCGGCAGTATGCTCATCAAGCAGCAAAAGCTTGGGTTTCTGCAAGGTTGCCATCAGCAGCGTAAGCGCCTGTCTCTGTCCCCCGGAAAGGAGACCTACCTTAGAGGTAAGACGGTCCTCCAACCCAAGACCAAGAATTTTTAACAGTTCCCGAAACTCCTCCCGCTCCTTTTTGCTGATTCCCGGACGCAGTGTTCTCCTACGTCCTCTACGCTTTGCAAGCGCAAGGTTTTCCTCAATTCCCATCGTTGCCGCTGTGCCTGTCATGGGATCCTGAAAAACACGTCCAAGAAATTTTGCCCGTTTATGCTCGGAAAGCTTCGTCACGTCCTCTCCGTCAATGATAATCTGTCCGGAATCTACCAGCCATACGCCGGCAATCGCATTCATCATCGTAGACTTTCCCGCGCCGTTTCCGCCAATTACCGTTACAAAATCACCGTCATCAAGAGTGAGTGAAAAGTTGTCCAATGCAAGCTTCTCATTGACTGTTCCCGGATTAAATACCTTCGTTACGTTTCTGATTTCAAGCATTGTCCTTCTCCTCCTTCTTTACAACCGATTTGCGGAAATACTTTCCTTTCCAATAAGGAATTGCAAGGAACACTGCCACAACCAAGGCAGACAGCAGTTTTAACAAATCTGTATCAATGCCCATCCAAATTACGGTTTGGACAACAATATAATACAGCACAGAACCAAATGCCACGCCAATCAGCTTAAAACCAAAGTTGTGAAATACCTTTCCGAACACAGCTTCGCCGATAATAACAGCCGCAAGCCCGATTACAATCGCGCCGCGCCCCATGTTAATGTCTGCAAATCCTTGATATTGTGAGAGCAGCGCACCGGAAAGTCCCACTAAGCCATTGGAAATCATCAGTCCAATGACCTTTGCAAAATCCGTATTAATCCCCTGCGCCCTTGACATATTTCCGTTACAGCCCGTCGCACGCAGTGCACATCCATATTCCGTACCAAAAAACCAGTAAAGAATTAAAACAAGAAGAACGATCGCAACCGCTACAATGAAAATGGAATTTTGATAAAAAGCAACTCCTTTTATATACCGCAGCGATACCAAAAGACTGTATTTATCTACATTAATCGCCTGATTCGACTTCCCCATAATCTTTAGGTTTACGGAGTACAAGGCAAGCTGCGTCAAAATACCGGAGAGAATTGCCGGTATTCCCATAAACGTATGAAATATTCCTGTCACAACGCCGGTAAGCATTCCTGCCAACGTTGCCGCAAGCATAGAAACAAATACATTGTGACCGGAAAGCATCATCATAATGCATACCGCGCCTCCCGTACACAGCGAGCCGTCTACTGTCAGATCCGCGATATCAAGGATTCGAAACGTAATGTAAATGCCAATTGCCATAATGCCCCAAATCAAGCCTTGGGCAAGTGCACCCGGCATCGCGCTAAATAAATTCATTATATTCATAGGATTTCCTTTCAAGAAAGGCAGTGGAAAAAAGCTCCACTGCCAACCGATTTTGCATATCTGTTTAGGAACTGTCACGAAATAACTTACCGATAGCCCGCAGGATTTTTCTTTGAGAGTGCTTCCTGAAAATCGGGCGCATAGTGGGCTATGTAACTGATTTTCAGGAAGTGCTATCGGAGAAAAAGACAAGGAATATGGGAAGTTATTTGGGGACAGTTCCTTACTCTGTCTCTACTGCCTCATATCCATCTGGTATTGTAATACCCAGCTCTTCGCAGATTGCAGGATTATATTTCTTTGTGAAATTCGGCGCATATTCAATCGGCATTTCTGAAATATTCGATTCTCCCGTAAGAACCTTTGCTGCCATCTTCCCCGTGGCAACACCTAAATCATAATAGCTGATAGAAAGTGTCGCAACTGCGCAGCCCTTGCAAATACCTTCCTCGCCGGCAACTACAGGAACTCCTGCCGGCACGCAGATGTTATAAACAATCTCTGTGTTATTCGCTACTGTATTATCTGTTGGCACATAAATTACATCCACTTCGTTGGATGCTGTTGTCGTTACAGCAGAAAGGTCATTGGAATCTGAAAATGCATAATACTTACATTCATATCCTTTTTCCTCAAGAAATCCCTTCACCGTGTCAACCTGGTACTGTGAATTTGCCTCTGCGGAACAATACAACAGTCCTACTGTCTTCGCATCCGGGAAAATTTCCTGAAGCATATCTGCCTGTCCGTCAAGCGGTGCAAGGTCAGAAGTACCGGATATATTTCCTCCCACCGTGCCATTAAAGTCGTCCAAATCAAGCGCTACACCATATTCTGTGACAGATGTTCCCAAAATGGGAATTTCATTTGTTCCCGCTGATGCTGCCTGAAGCGCAGGTGTTGCGTTTGCAAGAATTAAATCAACGCCGCCGGAAACAAAACTATTGACAATGGTAGAACATGTGTTTGAGTCTCCCTGTGCGTTCTGCTCCTCAAAATGTACCTTGTCCTCTCCTAATTCTTCAATCAAGGCATCCTTAAATCCCTGCGTTGCAGCATCTAATGCATCATGCTGTACAAGCTGACAGATTCCTATCGTATATGTATCCCCATCTGTCTGTGTCGGCGTCGGCGTCGTTTCTGCCTGTGCATTGTTTTCCGTTACATTGCTTTGTGCCGCGTTGTTTCCTGATGAAGCACTTGCGTTCCCTGCCGCACCGTCTGATGAAGTTCCACAGCCGGCAAGGCTGCATACCATAACAGCAGATACAAATAATGATACTAGTTTCTTTTTCATAATCGTTTCCCTCCTAACAATTGGGGCATATCAGTATCAAGCCCACGCATTATTATACTTTTGGGAAAGCAGAAAGTCAATATTGTATATCGTGAAAGTCCGCCCAATGGCTGATATACAATTCCCCGGTATCCCTTTTTACATAGAATCCCGACAGTTTTCCCTCGTTGAAGGTCAGCTTTTTCAAATCATATCCTTGTTCCAAAAGCGCGTTATCTCCCATTGGATATGTGCCCTTTAGATTGCCCGCATAATCGTAAAATGATACGCCGCCCGCCATATCCCGCGCCATATTTTCCGCCTCTGCTGCACTACTGCTAAAATAGCCGTCGTCCGTAAACAGATACTCGCCTTCAATTAACTGACTGTCCAACCGCTGCGTTTCCCCGTTGTCCCTTATCGCAACAAGTTCATAATCGCTTGAGCTGTCCGACTCCCCTAAGACAATCAGACCGTACTGGTTAAAATCCAATACATAGGAAATATCCCACTTTGCAGTTTCCCATAGCTTCTGTCCGCTCCATTTTCCGTTCTCGTCCGCCCGGGCAATCCAGTATTCCTTGTGGTTTCCTTCCCTATCATAAAGTTCATATGCCATCGTACCGTCATTGCGCGTCCGCACGTCCCCGAGAAAATAATCCTTATTTTTTACAGGCTGATAGACGTCCGTAATGCTGCCGTCCAAAAGACTTAATTTTTTCAGCGTGCGCTCTTTTCCAAAGATGTCCTGACGCGCCCATTCGCTATAGTAAATGCAGCCGTCGCAAACATACCAAAACGGTCCAATCTGCATATCATTTGCCACGCTATAATAACGATTGCTGTCCTTCGTATCCATATCATATATGAAAAATGACGTGCTGTCCCTGGATACGGTTATGACTAGATTTTGATACTGCCTGCATTGCATTCCCGTTTGTTCGTCCACATGAAAAATGCTGTTCAATGTCGAATCCTGTTTGGCATATGTTTTCCCTTCTTTTTTATAAATAGCCGTACCTAGAATCAGGGTATCGTCATGGCAGATATAGTTATTCATGCCATAACTCAAGCCTGAAATATTGCGATAACCCAGCTCCGGTATTTCTTCCGCGGTGTATTCGTATAGGCTTTCGTCAAAAGACCGCTGCGTATTTTCCGCAGTATCTGAAAGCGCTTCTTTTTTGCCGCACGCTGATAAAATGGCGCATATTGCAAGCGCGAACCATAAAAAGATTGTTTTTTTTCGCATAAAATCCCTCCTTCTCATACTTGCTTTCCATATCTTTTGCACAATATTCCTGCATTGCTGTGATAAAAAATAGCCAGCATGATAAAATCACAAAATAACCTCCATGCCAATCTTCTGAACCTTCAACCCAATCCGTTCATAAAACCGCACCGCATTCACATTATCCGCCCAAACATTCAGCGTCACATTATAATACTCCTGTGTCCTTGCATACTCCACGACATAGTCATAAAGTGCCTTCCCGATATGTCCCCCGCGCGCCGCCTCATCCACACACAAATCATCAATATAAAGCGTCTTCACATCTGTCATATTATTGTTATCCACATACTGCTGGTGAATGCAAAACGCATACCCCACGACGCCCCCGTCCCTTTCCGCGACAAAAACCGGCGTCTTTTCGTCCGCCAAAATTCCTTTAATTTCCTCATCCGTATACTTCTTCGTACCCGCCTTAAACAAATCCGGGCGCGCATCACTATGCACCTTTAAAACCTGAAAAAGCAGTTTATCAATTACAGGAATATCCGCTTCCTGCGCACGGCGTATCGTTAATTCTTTCATTTGTTCCTACTTCCTTTCATTTTATTTTATATAGAAATATTTATATAAACACTTTTTCCATTACCCCATGCTCCATATCATCAATGCTATAAATCGTATCCAAGTTCCAGATCCACAGAAAGGATCCAGTATAACCTGTACCTTCTGCGTAGATGCCAGTACAATTTTTTCAAGCAGATATTCCGGTTTTTGTGTAGGGTGCTTACCCTCCGTTTTCTCTGAAGGTTTTGTCAATGCCCCTGTCCACACATCTTTCATCTGCTTACCGTCATTTATTTCCTTCATCTTCTGATAATCGAAAAAATGCCGCGACTTCTTTTCATTCTTCTTTGCCTATAAAATGGTTTCCGTAGAATGTGTGAAGCATCGGCATGCTAAGTTTGGTGGTGGATTTGTTTTCTGCCATGTTATATTATTGATTATCTTGAAGCCTTCCTGCTCCAATGCCATACCAATCGAATATATATTGTGTAATGTTCCCGATATCCAAATCGTGCCGTTCGGCTTTAATACTTTTTTACATAACTTAATCCACTTTCTGTTAAACTTATGTTTCTCTTCGACACTGGTTCCACTTTCTGAAAGCTTATCCCATGATCCTTTATTTACCAAAACCATTTTTCCGCCCTGGCAGGTGATACCATCATTACTTAAAAAGTAGGGCGGATCCGCAAATATCATATCTATAGATTCCGGTTTCATTTTAGTTAAAATTTTAAAGGAATCACCTAGTATTAGCTGTGATTCTTCTGTCTCAAAGTATAATGGCACTTTCATAGTAAATAAGTTTTCCATTATCCCGGCTCCTTTAATAATTACATATAATTACTTCTTCACCGACTCTGTTAGATGCATCGGAATTAATCATACGCTTAACACTTACAACATCTATTCTGTAGCCCTTATTACCATATAGCTCATTTATCAAATCCGTGTTATGATTTGTAAGCATACAATAACAGCCTCTGACTGTTAATTCATCAAATAACGTTGCAAGCCGTTTATGACTTTCTATGTCAAATCCCTCTTTGGTATATGATTCAAACGAAGTTGGATTCAGCGGTGCATATGGGCTGTCTATAAATACAAAATCACCCTTTTTCGCGTCCTTACAAGCAACCTCAAAATCTCCATCAATAATGGTTACTTCCCGAAGATATTCCGAAGTTTCCATGATGGCATTCTCATCAACAGACGCTCTTCTGCTATTGTTATATGGAACATTGAAAAGTCCCTTTCCATTCACACGATACAAGCCATTAAAACAATGCTTATTAATAAACACAAATAATGCAGCCAACTCCACATCGTACTCCGTTTTCATCAGCTTATCATTGTAATGCTCCCTAAGAGAATAATAATATTCTTTTCCATCCTCCCACATTTCCGCATCAAGCTTTTTTACAGCCTTCAGAAATGTTTCCGGCTCATTACATATCTGCTTATACGCATTTATCAGTGCCTTATTAATATCGTTTATAAGAGCATTTGCAGGCAGCAATTCAAATGTTACTGCACCGCCGCCTACAAACGGTTCAAAATAGTTATTATATTTTTCAGGCATTCTCTCCTTTATCTGTAAAAGCAACTGACGCTTTCCGCCAGCCTATTTCACAAATGGAGCGACACTTGAATTACTCATTTTGATTCCTCTTCTTTATGTCCGCAAAAGGACAATTTTTTACATATTTATTATACTTGCAAACATATAAAATAACAACCATAACTTTTACTCTCTGTGAATTAATTTACTTTTGAAGCACAAATATGCACTCATGTGCCAGCAAGAGAAATTCATTGTTCTGATTCTCCCAATAATCTGTAGAACGGCAATTATGCTGCTCTTTAATTATAATCTCTTTATTTGTAAATCCCGCTTGTAAAAAGCACTCCATCATGCGAAATCCTAACGGAATAACCTTTCCATATTTCCTTACGTCCCCCATCATTATTGCACAAATTTTTCCCTTTTTTAACACACGAAAAGACTCTTTTGCCACTTTCTGCATTTCAACCGAAAATTCTTTAACACCAAGTCGCCTCGACTAAAGTTGTCCCACTACCCATAAATTGATCTAAGACCCATTCACTGGGATTAGAATAGCGGAGTATCAGATTTCTTGGTACATATGGCGACCAATTTCCTTGATACCTTCCTGAATGCGTTGCCCAACTTCCTCTGTTTGGAAACGACCAGACTGTCGTTGGTTCAAGCTTGAATTTATTTGGTTGTAAATTTATAAGGCACCCCTCCCCACATATGATTTAGCTGTTGAAATTTTCCTTCTATTTTCTGAGCCATATTGTTTTTCTTTTCTATATTTCGTTAAAAACTGCTTTTTCTTGTTACATTAATATACCACTATTTTCAACACAATTCCATAAAAATTTCAAAGCACCTTCCATAAGAATCATAAAACACACTTTTCCTTTGCAGGCACCGCCAACTGCCGCCAAAGAAAGAACAGCGACAGTCCCATCGCAATCGTCCACCCGATAGGCCATGCGCACCAAATCCCCTTCGCGCTGTTTGTCCACCCCGACAGCACAAATGCCAAAACCACGCGCAGAATAAGGTCTGTAAACGTCGCTGCCATAAACTGCCTCATTGCGTTTGTCCCGCGCAGCACCCCGTCCGCCGCAAGCTTCGCGGAAACTACAAAATAAAACGGCGACAAAATCCATAAAAACTGCCTTCCCGTCGCAAGCGCCTGCGCTGAACCCTCATTCATAAACAGCAGCAGCAAATACTTCCCCAAAAAGACATAAATCAGGCAAAACGGAACACTCAGACACCACACCAGCTTCAATCCTGCGCGAAATCCTTCCCGAATGCGCCCGTACTGATTTGCCCCCAAATTCTGTGCCGAAAAATTAGAAATCCCATTTCCAATCGTCGTAAACGACGTAATCACAAGATTATTCAACTTCACCGCGGCAGAGTACCCCGCAGCAACACTGACCCCAAAGCCGTTAATGCACCCCTGTATCATCATGTTGCCGACCGAAATAAACGACTGCTGCAAAATGCTTGGCACCGCGATAACCGCGATTTTTCCAAGCAATTTCCCCGAAAACACCGCAACTTTTCCGCTTGTTTGAATTTTCGACAGCCGCGCCAAGACCAATACCACCGAAAGCACACAGCTTACACCCTGACACAAAAACGTCGCCCATGCAACGCCTGCTATCCCCATTGTGAAGCTTTTCACAAACAAAATATCCACCAAAATATTCGCGGTCGACGATGCCGCAAGAAACAGAAATGGCGTTTTGGAATCCCCCATTGCAGAGAAAATACCCGTCGCAATATTATAGAAGAACAAAAACGGAAGTCCCCATATGTAAATCTGCAGATACAATGCCGAATCCGCCATAATCTCCGGCTGCGTCTTCATCAGCCGAAGCAGCACATCACAGGACAGTAATCCCGTCAGCATTAAAACGCCGCATAAAACACCGCTTGCAATCAACGTCGTATAAACCGCCGTCTTGATTGCCTTATAATCCTTCGCGCCAAAAAGCTGCGACACAATCACGGAGCAGCCGATATTGCACCCAAATGCAAACGCAATGAAAATCAGCGTGATATTATAGCTGTTCCCAACCGCCGCAAGCGCGTTTTCCCCAATAAACTTCCCCGCCACAAACGAATCCGCAATATTATAAAGCTGCTGAAACACAATGCTCCCAAACATCGGCAAGCAAAACGCCCACAAAATCTTCTGCGGATTTCCCTGTGTCAAATCCTTGTTCATATAATAAAACCTCCTCGTCACCCTATTTACATTTCCGATAACCTGTATTATACTACCCAATAACCAATAAGAAAAATAAATATATCATATAGGAGCAATATAAAAATTATATGGATATCAACTTCGAATACTACAAAATCTTCTACTACACCGCCAAATACAAAAACGTCACAAAAGCCGCCGCTGCATTAGGCAGCAGCCAGCCCAACGTAACGCGCATCATCAAACTCTTGGAATCCCAGCTAAACTGCCGCCTCTTTATCCGCGAGCCAAGAGGCTTAAGCCTCACCGAAGCAGGCGAAAAGCTCTACTCCCACGTCGAAATCGCCTACAAGCATTTTATCAACGCGCAGGAAGAAATCAGCGGACAAACCGACGAGGAACGCGGCACCATCGAGCTTGGCGCCACCGAAACGGCACTGCACCTTCTCCTGCTTGATGCCATGCGCAATTTTAAGACAAACCACCCAAAAATCCGCATCAAAGTCCATAACTACAGCACTCCTGAATTACTTCAATTTCTAAACGCCGGTAAAATTGATTTTGCAGTAATCACAACACCTTTTAAAACCGCGAAATCCTATCAATACGAAACCTTATACAACTTCCGCGAAATCCTTGTCGGCGGAACACAATATGATTTTTTATGCGGGAAAAAATTGGAATTAAAAGAACTGAAAAACTTTTCGCTCATCGGTTTAGGCAGGGGAACCGCAACCTATGAATTATACAAAGACTTTTTCATCGAACACGACACCGACATGGAACTTGACATGGAAGTCGCAAGCTCCGATTTAATGCTTCCACTAATCCAAAGCAACCTCGGAATCGGATTCGTCCCCGAAAATTTGGCATTGCCCCTGTTAAAAAAAAAACGCTTAGTCCAAATTCAGCTAAACACCAAAATCCCAACACGCTCCATTCAGATTGCGTCAGACAAAAACCGCAGAAAAAGCGCAGCGGCGGATTTTTTTTATCAATCACTGAAAAATATTAATACAAACACGACCACTTAACCCATTCCATGCAAAATCAAGACATAATCGAGTAGAGAAGATTCATCTTCTCCCTACTCGTGCGCCGGGCGTTCGTCAGCGAACCGATTTATCGGTTTGATGACATATTTCCTTTGGACGCCCGTGTGCATAAAAAGCCATACATAGGCACCCCCATGTATGGCTTTTCACAATATCATATCATCAATTTTCGCGAATTTGTGCCATTGCACAAATTTGCTACCTACAGTCTCTTCAACAAAGCCTCTCTCGCCTCTTCATACCCAGGCTTGCCAAGCAGTGCAAACATATTCTTCTTATAGCTCTCAACGCCCGGCTGGTTAAACGGATTGACGCCAAGCAAATATCCGCTCAGACCGCACGCGAACTCGAAGAAATAGAACAACTCGCCAAGATAAAATTCGCTAACCTCCGGCATATGCACCATAAGGTTGGGAACCTGCCCGTCCGTATGTGCAAGCACCGTACCGTTCATCGCACTCTTGTTTACGAAGTCAACCGTCTTACCCGCAAGGTAATTCAAGCCGTCAAGGTCAACCGGCTCCGTACCGATTGTGATTTCCTCTCTCGCCTTCTCAATGTCAAGAACCGTCTCAAACATTACCCTTGCGCCGTCCTGAATAAACTGTCCCATCGAATGCAGATCTGTTGTCAAATCAACGCTTGCAGGGAATAATCCCCTTTGGTCCTTACCCTCCGACTCACCGAAAAGCTGCTTCCACCACTCAGAAACATAATGTGCGCTCGGCTCGTAATTACAAAGGATTTCAACCACCTTACCTTTTCTCAGAAGGATATTTCTGACAGCCGCATACTGCATTGCGTCGTTTTCCTCAAACGGAAGCTCCAGCGCGCGCTTTCTGCCACTTGCAGCGCCTTCCATCAGCTTATCAATATCCGCGCCACTGACTGCAATCGGAAGCAGACCAACCGCCGTCAATACTGAGAAACGTCCTCCAACATCATCAGGAACGACAAATGTCTCATAACCCTCTTCCGTCGCAAGGTTCTTCAAAGAACCCTTCGCCTTATCTGTTGTGGCGTAAATTCTCTTTGCCGCGCCCTCTTTTCCGTACTTCTTCTCCATCATTTCCTTAAATACGCGGAACGCAATCGCAGGCTCGGTCGTTGTGCCGGACTTGCTAATCATATTAATCGAGAAGTCCCTGTCGCCGATAACATCACACAAATGCTTAATATAAGTAGAGCTGATGGAATTTCCTACAAAGTAAATCTCCGGCGTTTTTCTGATACTCTTGTCCACCATATTGTAAAAGCCGTGACGAAGGAACTCAACTGCCGCCCTTGCGCCAAGATAAGAACCGCCGATACCGATTACAAGGAGAACCTCACTGTCACTCTGAATGCGTTTTGCCGCTTCCTTAATTCTTGCAAATTCTTCCTTATCGTAGTCCACAGGTAAGTCAATCCAACCCAAAAAATCGTTGCCCGCGCCGCTCTTTCCTACAAGTACCTCTTTTGCATCGAGGGTAAGCTTTTTCATGTTCTCAACCTCATGCTCGCTGATAAACTGTGCTGCCTTTGAATAGTCAAACGTTACCTTGCTCATTTGTCTTCTCCTTTACATTCACATATTTTTGTATCATTTGACGATAACCGTCGCCATATAGCCTTTATTTTAACAAATTTTACCAAAGAAATCAAACCTTATTTGCAATAATTCCACGAAGCAGTTCTTCAAGCTCGCGCGTTTCCTCCGCCGAAAAAACCGGCTCCTTTGTTTTTGCCGGTATTTCGTCCCCCTGCCGGTCTTCCTCTTTGTCGACAATCGTCGCATCCTTTTCCTGCGCAAGCTCCCAAAGCAGCTTCTCTTTCTCCATAAGACCATGCTCAAGCCGCTGTGCAACCGTGTTTTCAAGATAATCCGTAATATTTGTCTTTAACATTCTTCTGCGGTTTGGCATGTCCACAATGGACATAATGCTTAAATACAGGTAAATTCCCAAAAGGCTGATAATATAGAACGGCAGCAAATCAATAAATCCCCGCCCTTCAATAATACCCTTGCACACGCCAAAGCCTGCCACAAACACGCCCGCAAGCATCAGCTGCCCCGAAAGGTGCTTCATAAAGCTCATGCTCATACCACACACGCGTATCCGATTGATAAACTTGTCCACAAATACCGGAATATTCGGAACGCCGCCATTTAATTTATAGCAGTTCACAAACCGTTCCTTACACTGCACAAGCAGCTTGTTTTCCATTCCTGAAAGCGTGTCCGTCGCCTGTATCATCTTTTGATAAATAATACCGATTGCAATCTGATACAAAACACCAATCGCCATAAGCGTTAACGTCAGTACCACAATAAACGAGTGATCAAAATATTTCATTACTTCATTTGCCATAATTTCCTCCATTCCGCCGGTTTCCATTTTTTAACCGTTTCGCCTGCGCAGCAAACCGGAAACAGGCATGTCCAAATTTGGTAGCTGCACACGGGTATTTTACTGATATAAGTATACGCAATTCAAAAGCCCGCCACAAGACGGTTTGGGCGAAAATCGTTCGTCAAATTCATACAGAAAAACGTTTCTTTTGCAAATTGTACCCAAAAAACGACAAACTGTACCATACAACTTGTTATCACACGCCCTTTTGATATAGTGAATCCTAATAAAAAATAAGTATTTGTATCAATAAGGAGGAAATATGTTAGGTGGTTCGGTCTATATTGCGTTTACCCGTTATATCATCAGTCTGATAGGAGTCATTTTAATATTCCTACAAATTTCCAAATCAAGGTTTTCCCCCAAAAAGACAACTCTATACTATGCGGCTTTTTCCGTCGCAGTGGCGCTCATGGGCTGTGTTTGGTATGTAGCAGACTGGAATAGCTGTGTACGGATGGTAGCATTTATAATGTACCTGTGCTTTGCGGTGTTTGCCATATGGATTAGCGGGGATTCCATTTATCTGTCGTTTTACAAGCTCGCACTGGTCTTTTACCTGATGGCGGTATTCGTCATCGGTTCGCTGGAAATTTCCATACTCTTTTTTCATCGAAGCGTATGGGCGGACATCATTGTACGCATTTTACTGATTGGCTTGATTATGTGGCTGATTGACAGATATGTAAAAAAATCCATTCAAGGCTTTGGAGATTTCATTGAAAAAGAGGCGGATAAGTTCAGCGTTGCCGTTATGATTATCAGTATCCTGTTAGGAATCGGGTACATTTTAAACCCCTATCTGAGCAAAGAGGTAACACCATACCGTATCTATCAGGTTGCAGTCAATTTTATCCTGACAGGAATGCTGCAGCTTTTAATCTTTCACTTTTACTGCCACGTCGGCAACGAGAAAGAATACGAGCGGGAAAATCAGATGATACAAATGAATTACAGGCTTTTGCAACGGCAGATGGAAATTTTGGAAGAATCCGTGGAATCGAGCAAGCGTATCCATCATGACGCAAGACACCACAATGCCGTCATCGCGGAATATATTCGCAGGGGACAGAACGAGGAGCTGCTTGCGTATTTGAAAGAATACGAAAAGGAAACAAATTATGAAATGCCCAAAATGATATGCAGTAACGCCGCGGTCAACAATATTCTGTCTGCATATACCAATAAGGCAAAAAGGCAGGGAATACAAGTGATTCTAGATGTCAGAATTGACAAAAATCTGACAATACCCAGTATTGATTTGGTGGCAATCCTTGCCAATGCCTATGAAAATGCGATTTATGCCTGCATGGAAGTGAAAAAAAGTCAGGATAGAAGAAACTGCTTTATCCACGTACTGCTCAAAAGGCAAAATGATAAACTGGTGTTCTCCTGCCGCAATACCTGTAAAATGGAAACAAAATTAAAAAACGGACAGCCAGAAGCGGAATTTACCGGCGGGATAGGCGTTTCCAGCATGATTCGGTCCGCGGAAAAGTATGACGGAAAATATGATTTTAAGAGCGAAAAGGGCATCTTTGTGTTTCGTCTGATTATGAATGCAAAGGCATAAATTTGTTTTGGGCGAAACCGTATTGACTTCATATGTTATCACTGATAAAATTCTTTATAGGAAATAACCGGAAAAAGGAAAGGTTGGATAAACATATGCAATATAAAACAAGTGGTACCTGTTCCAAAATGATTGATTTTGAAATTGAAGGAGACACAATACAGTCGGTTGCCTTCACGGGCGGCTGCAACGGAAACTTAAGCGGCATCTCAAGCCTTGTGCGCGGCATGAAGGTAGACGATGCAATCTCCAAGCTTAAGGGAATTAAATGCGGCATGAAAGAAACCTCCTGCCCCGACCAGTTCGCACGCGCACTTGAGGCATATAAAGCAAAAGAAAACGAATAAATCTGAATGACATTCCACAATTATACGAATATTATATTTAAGATAAAAAAGCGGAGGCTTTCAATATGAAACGCATCGTATTTACAGGCGGCGGCACTGCCGGTCACGTCACACCGAATATTGCCCTGATTCCCAAGCTCAAAAGCTTAGGTTATGATATACACTATATTGGCTCCTACGAGGGCATCGAACGAAAACTGATTGAGGATTACCGGATACCCTACTATGGTATCTCTACAGGGAAACTCAGACGCTATTTTGATATAAAAAATTTCAGCGACCCGTTTCGGGTAATCAAAGGTTTTATGGAGGCAAAGAAAGTCTTAAAAACGTTAAAGCCGGACATTGTATTCAGCAAGGGCGGTTTTGTGAGCGTTCCGGTTGTGCGCGCCGCATCTTCCCTGAAAATTCCATGCATTATCCACGAATCCGATATGACTCCGGGGCTTGCAAACAGCCTGTGCATTCCTGTTGCGCAAAAGGTCTGCTGCAATTTTCCCGAAACGCTGCAAAAGCTTCCCGAGGAAAAAGCAGTATTGACAGGTTCACCGATTCGAACGGAGCTGACAAAGGGCAGCAAGGAAAAAGGACTTTCCATGTGCGGCTTCCACGGCGGAAAACCAGTCATCATGGTTATCGGCGGAAGTCTCGGCGCTGCAGGCATTAATACCCTAGTGCGCGAAGCGCTTCCCAAGCTTTTGGAAGATTTTCAGATTGTGCATATCTGCGGAAAAGAAAAAATTGATAATCTTCTTCTAAGCACGGAAGGCTACAAGCAGTTTGAATATGTGAAAGAGGATTTGAAGGATTTATTTGCAATGGCAGACATCGTGATTTCTAGAGCCGGTGCAAATGCAATCTGTGAGCTTTTGGCATTGCGCAAGCCAAGTCTTCTGATTCCCCTTCCCGCCCGCGCAAGCCGCGGCGACCAAATTCTGAATGCAAAGAGTTTTGAGGCGCAGGGCTTTGCCATGGTGGCTGACGAGGATTATCTGACAGCAGTGACGCTGACAGAAAAAGTGCATGAGCTATACTTCACGCGTCAGTCTTATATTGAATCAATGCAGAACAGTAATCAAAGGGACTCCATTGATACGATTGTCGGATTAATTGAGGGAATTGTAAATCAGTAAAAAAACGCTCGGATGTCAAAGCTTCCGAGCGTTTTTATATTTTCCAGTATTAAATCCTATCTGCTTCCCCCCCCGCACAAACCGCACCGAAAAAACCGTCGCCCGAACAATCCAGTCCACGAAAATCCCAATCCATACCGCCACCAGCCCAAGGTGAAACACTTGTACAAGCAAAACGCAAATCCCCACGCGGCAAAGCCACATGGAACAGACCGAAATCATCATCGGAACACGCACATCGCCCATTGCCCGAAACCCGTAAGGCAGTCCGAAAGCACCCACCCAGACAAGCGGCTTCACAATCGTCATGGCTGTAACCATTTTAAAACACAAATCTGCTGCCGCAGGCTCCATGCCACTAATCCACGTTACGGGTTTTGTGATTGCGAGCACCAAAAGGCATGACACCAAAACCCCAATCCATGCAACGCGCATCAGCTTTACAATAAAATACCGCGCCTCCTGCATCCTGCGCGCGCCGATGCACTGACCGACCACCGTCATCAGTCCGATGCCGACGCTGTTGCTGAAAATGCCGTTCACAAGCTCCATAATATCCGTCATTGCCTGCGCCGAAATTACCACCGTTCCCATCGTCGAAACCGTGGACGCAATTGCAATCTTCCCAAACTGAAACATTCCGTTCTCAATCCCCGTCGGAATGCCGATTGCCATAATTTTAACAATCAGCGGCATATCAGGGCGGATTTTCAAATAATCCCGCACAACTATTGTTTGTCTTGGTTTTCGCAGGCAGTAAAAAACCACAACCGTACTGAACACCCTTGCCAAAAGCGTGGCAAGCGCCGCGCCCGCCACGCCCCAGTGAAAGCTGTAAAGAAACAGTGCGTTCCCCGTAACATTGATAATATTTGAAAGTACAGACACCTTTGTCGGAAATTTGGCATTGCCTGACGCCCTGTAGAACGCCGCGCCCGCGCTGAACAGGGCAAGAAACGGATAGGAGAGTGCTGTTATCATAAAATAAGACCGTGCATTCCGCATAACAGCGTCCTCAACACTCCCGAATATCAGCCGCAAAAGACGTTCGCCGCCCAAAAGACAGAACGCCGAAATCGAAGCCGCAATCACAGACACCGTAAGCACAACCTGTCTTGCGGTTTGGTTGCTTCTCTCATTGTCCCCGCTGCCAATAAACTGCGAGCAGATAATCGCCGCGCCTGCTGCCATTGCAGAAAAAATCTGAATCACGAGATTGTTTATCGAGTCCACAAGCGCAACCGCCGAAATTGCCGCGCTCCCGACCGTCGAAACCATTATCGTATCCGCCATTCCCATCAGGGAATTTAAAAGCTGTTCGATTACAATCGGCAAAATCAGCCAAAAAAGCTGTTTCCTGTCAAATAATAGGTTGTTCCAATCAATTTTTGTCTTATCATATAATTTCATTCGCAATCAGCTCCATGAATTAAATTATATCGGAAACGAGAGAAAAAGAAAATCAACTTATAATAGAATGATTTGTGTGATCGTTCAAAGAACAAGTTATTGTTAATCATTATAAGTTGGTTTAAAATAAAAACAAATTTTTCATTTTTATGGGGGCGTTACGAATATGGATATTGTATTTCAAAAAATAACGGATTTTCCCCGCGGATCGCTCGTGGATCTTTTAAGAGACGGCTATTCCTTTGAGCCAAGGTTTGAACGCGATTGGGATAAACAGTGGCGGGAGTTTGACAATTTCTTTTACGATAATCCTCATATTGCCGAGTTCAGCGGATTTATGACAGTTCTTAACGAAACGCCCATCGGATTTGTTTCATGGAACCCGACAAAGCTTCCCGAATATACGGAAGTCGGGCACAACTGCATTTTGACGCGGTACAAGGGAAACGGTTATGGAAAACGACAAATGCGCGAGGCGGTTCGACGTATCATTGCACAGGGCGCAGAAAAAATCATTGTCTGCACAAACGAGATTTGCGTTCCCGCGCAGCATACGTATGAAAGCGCGGGATTTCAATTTGTAAAAACGAGCGAAGAGCCGTTCTGCGCTGAATATGCGGGTCAGAGAATGCATTACGAGATTAGAAAAACACGGAGGGATTCTGAATGAAAAAATTATTGTTGATTACCGGTGATATTGCCGCGGGGAAAACGACGTTTTCAAAAATTTTATCTGCAAGATATGGCGCTGTGGTATTCCAAAAAGATACGGTAAAGGAAGTTTTGGGTGATTGCATCGGATTTCATAACCGCGAAGAAAACAAAGCCCTTTCAAACGCGGCGGTTGATATTATGTGTCATATCTTTTTTCAGATTTCACAAACGAAAGCCGACCTTATTCTTGAGGCTAATTTTCATGAACGCGAATTGAAAAAGCTACATCGGATTGCCGAAGAAAATCAATATGACGTGCTGACGCTGGTTTTGCGGGGCGATGCGGATGTTTTGTATGAACGGTATATGCACCGCATCCATGCGGAAAACAGGCATCCTGTCCATTTAACAACAACGTTGGATGTAAAAGAGGATTTTAAGAAAATCGCAGCATTTATCCGTAAAGAAGAGGTCGTTGGAGAAACGCTGACCATTGAGGCTACGGATTTTACATATCAGGAGGATATGGTTTTATTGAAGCAGATTGATGATTTTATGAAGGTTCATACGATTGTTAATGGATAAAAATTTTAATGGAATCACGTGTGTGCTTGTGATAAAATAATGGTGTTGTACAATTGAATAGATTGGGAGTTTATGGAGAAAGTAAAATGCGATTAATATTACATTTGAATGCCCGTTTTCAGCCGAAGCACAGATTTGAGCTGGAAGATGCCCTGCAGGAAATTTTGCAGAAACATAACGCGGGGGAGATAACAGGCGGAGGAACGGCGCTAAAGGAAAACGGCGAAATCGACAGCTATAATTGATATCACAAAAAACTGAGGTTTCACCATGAAAAAAATATTACTATGGACAATTCCATTTTTCATAATGCTTTGCGCTATGATTTGTATTGGATTACGTGTTGACAGTCGGCAGGGGAAAATGGTATTTGAGGAAACGCAGGAGGGAAAAGAACTTGTTATATATGACAGGCAAAATCATAAAACAGAGAAAATCCCTGTTACGGAAAAAACGTATATCACGCAGTTGACGGACGATATTTATGAAATTGTACAAAGCGTCGGTTCACCTGCGCGGTATGTCTTTTACTATAATATGAAAAACGGCAAAATATCAGAGGTGTTTTTTAACCCGATTTTGATTTCAACGGACAATGCGTCAGACCGGTACATTGCGTATATGGAAGATGGGGCGCTCGCTATTTGTGATATTTTTGACAAAGAGGTTTTTTGTAAAAGGATTGTTCGGGATTTTACAAAGACAGCAGATCCTATATCAGCGATTATCAGTATTACCCCCAACGAAGATGGGCAGTTTGTTTTGGAATATTATCAAGGGGAGGAGTACGAAGTCGTGACGGAAACAGTTTGAGTTTATTAAAAATTACGCAGTGTATAACGCACCGTAACGACATGAACCTCTTTGACTTCTCTCAGTATCCGATAAATAATAACATAGTTTTTTACAAATAACTGACGGTACTCTCCATTTGCATAATTTCCAAAACGACGGATTGCACCGCGTTCCGGTAACTGCTCCAAACTAAAAATAGCTTTTTCCAGTTCATCAACCATATTGAATGCGGTATCAGGTTCAAGCAGATTTTCCGCAATATAAGTATAAATGCCGTTTAAATCCCGATAGGCGCGGGCATAGAGTTTTACAATATATTTATCCAAAATGCTTCCTCCGCAAAGCGGAAAGCGTTTCCCGCGCATCTAACAAAACACCGTCAGAGGCAAATTCCTTTTCAGCCTCGTTAATTGCGGCATCTGTCTGTATCGTTTCCATTAGTTCTTCGTAAGTTTCTATGCTCATAACAACTAAATCGCCGTAACCATTCTTGGTAATAAACAGCGGCTCACGCTTTGCATGGCAAAGTTCGGAAATTTCAGTTGTATTTCTAAGGTCTGTAATTGGTCTGATTTGCGGCATATGGTATCCTTCCTTTCTTTGTATCCGATTATGACATAATTATGCCATTATTCTGCGCAAAAAGCAAGTCGAATCGTAACAGGAAGTTGAGAGCTGAATTGTTACTGCAAATCTACAACCTCCGCACCGGTCGCCCGTCATACGCCGAATACGAAAGCGGATTTTTCCGATACGCCGCAGGCGAAACCCCAAGCTTGGCGGTGAATTGGCGTGTAAAATAGGTTTCATATTTGAAACCACAGTTTTGGGCAATTTCGCGGGTTTTCATATTCGTGTTCGACAAAAGTTCCTGCGCGATTTTCAGGCGGTAATTTAGAAGATATTCCATGCAGGTACAGCCAAAATGTGCTTTAAATTTTTGATTTAAAGAAGTCCTGTTTAAATTCACAAGGCTGCATAAACCGCCGAGCGACACCGCTTCAGCATAATGTCCATGGATATACTGCGCACAGATTGACGCGGGATTATGGCTGTCGAGCGCCTCAAAAAGTCCAAGTTTGCGCTGGTCGGCATAAATATCGGAAATGCGGCGAATCAGCTGGCGCAGCATTCTCCGTATCCTGCAAGTCCAAAACCCGTCACTTTGCGAAAACGTCTCTGCACCAATCATAAGCATTTGTTCATTGATGTGAAGATAGCTTTGCGGCGTGAGCGAAAAAATGCCCTGAAAATGGTCATGATGCTTTGTAAATATATAAAGGTTTTGACGGTCGTAATCATACCGCGGTTCCAGCACAACGTCATCGTTTAGATTATCAAAACAAAGACAAGCCTTGATAAACCAAGGGTCAAAATGAAATGATTTCGCGCTCAGATGGTCAGCATGAATGCACTCGATTGTATCATACTGCGACAGACAGAGCACGCAAGGCGATTGTAGCAGACGGACTTGACTGTTGATTTTTATCGTGGCACTTCCGCAAGTAATCAAAACGACAGAACAGCGATTCTTTTTCGGCAATGTTTCCAATAAATCATAAAACTCAAATTCAATCGGTATCATGCGCTCCTTGTGGCGGTCCTGCTGCGGCATAAAATCCCTCCGTTTCCATATTTTCTTGAGTTGCAAAAAGTATATAAAAACCATGCATATTTTTTATTGTAATTGCGCTTTATAACTGCTAAACTGAAAAAACAGTATTGTCCGGCAGCAATCCCTTTTTCCGAATTGGTTTGCACGGTCGCAATATTCTATGGAAGAGTATAACAAACCGTAAAAATAAAGTAAAGCGAAACAAACAGAGAGGAGCGGACGATTTAATATGCGACTGATAAGATACGCAAAGCCTTACATATGGCAGCTTGCCTGTGCTATCGCGGCAGGCATCGGGTGCTCCGCCGCAAATGTGTGGCTGATTGACATTTTAAAGCAGGTTATTGACGCGTCCATGAGAGGGGAATTTGCTTCCACGCTGCCAAGGCTTGCCGTAAATGCCGTTTTGGCAATTCTTGTGGGCATTTTGGCAAACTATTTCGTCATTCGGATGACCGGATATTTCGGGGCGTGCATTTTAAGGGATTTGCGCCGCGATTTCACCAATCACGTGATGAAAATGGCGCCGGATTTTATGGAGCGCAATAATTTCGGTGATATGATAGAACGTGCCTCATCGGACATTGGAACGATTGCGGGATATATGCAGACCTATTTTAAGGACTGCCTGTATGTGCCGATTATCGTGATTGCGTTTGCGGTGTATCTGGTATCCATGCAACCGGTGCTTGCCGCGGCGTGCCTTGGTCCGCTGTTTGTTATGGTGCCGCTTAGCATTCAGCTGCTAAAGCCCGTCAAAATGGCGCAGTTTGCGTATGTAAAACAATTAGGGCTTACGAACAACAACATTCAGGAGGCGTTCGACGGAGCGGACGTAATTAAGACGTACCACCTTCAAAAGAAAATGCGTGATAAATATCATGACGCTTTAAAGAAAACCTTCGATATCTCAAACCGAAATGATTTATGGCAGTATCATCTTGAGCCGCTTTCCTGCCTTATCCGGGAGGCGCCAACCGCCATTGCATTGTGTCTCGGCGGATACCTTGCCTTCAGGGGGAATGTGACATTGGGTATCTTAACAGCCTTTATCAGTGGCGTTGAAAAAATAAACGAACCGCTTGTGGGAGCGTATCAGTTGGTGGTCCGGACGCAAATGGCAATGATTTCCATTCGACGGGTGTTTGAAATTATGGAGATGCCTGTAGAAGATACTGGCAGTAGACAGTCGGAAATTAACACAGACTGCAAACATATATTCGAAATGAAAAATGTATCTTTTGCCTATTTGGGGCAGGAGTTATGTGAGAAAAATGTTTTGGAGCAGTTTGATTTGACGGTGGAACGCGGAAAACGGATTGCGCTTGTCGGAAAAAGCGGATGCGGCAAAAGTACGGTTATTAAATTGCTATGCAGGCAGTATGAAGTCCGCAACGGTGAAATTTTATTCTGTGAAACGCCGTTTTCAGAGATTCGTCCCGATGATGTGCGCAGTAAGATTGCGCTGATTTCACAGGATACTGCCATTTTTCCGATGAGTGTGGCGGACAATATTCGTATCGGAAAGCCTGACGCGCGGGCAGATGAGATTATGGACGCTGCAAAAAAGGCGGGCTGTGACGATTTTATCAAGACGCTGCCAAACGGATACGATACGCTGCTTGAGGAAAAGGGCAGCAATCTGTCAGGCGGTCAGAGGCAGCGGCTTTGCATTGCGCGGGCACTTTTAAAAAATGCGCCAATTCTTTTATTGGACGAACCGACCTCGGCGTTGGACAAGGAAACGGAAGTGCAGGTTACCGAAACGTTAAGACACATATCACAGGATAAGACCGTTGTGACTGTAGCACACCGCCTTACGACGATTACGGACTATGATGAAATCATTGTGCTTGATGAAGGGCGTATTGCGGAGCGCGGAACGCATCAGGAGCTTATGGAAGCATGCGGAATGTATTGCAGAATGTATCATAATTATGCGGCGTCAGGGGGTGCGGAAAAATGAAGGAACTTAAAAGATACCTTTCTTATATTGGAAAATACAAGATTTCCTATTGGAGCATTTTTATCGGGACGCTGATTACGTCGGTGATATTGACGCTGCTTTACCCGTATATGAATAAACTGATGTTTAATGCGTTGGAGTACAGGGACTGGGACTTATGGAAACGGGCGGCGGTACTGTGTGTTCTTTTGGTTGTGATGAATTGTTTGTCACCGTACAGGCGGTATTTTCAAATACGGGTGGTGCGCAAAATTGTATTTGATATTAAAATCAGAATGTTCGAAAAACTTATGAAACTGGACATGGATTATTATGAGCGCCACCATAGCGGCGAGGCATTGAAAACCCTGAACTGGGACGCCAATTCGCTTAAAGATTCTTATTTTTCCCATATTTACTGGGTAGCTGCAAGGCTGGTAAACGGTGTGACTTCGACGATTGCAATGCTTATATACAGCCCTGTTTTGGCGATGGTATCAATTGGGTTTTGTTTGGTAACAGTGTTGGTTTCCATTCAGATTAACAAGCAGATTAAGCGAATGGATAAGGAGATTGAAGGCAAAATGGCACGTCTTACGGCGAGGCTTAGCGATATTTTATCAGGGTTCGCGGCGTTGAAGATGTTTCGGGGCGCGTCGATTGTCCTTGATTTTTTCCAAAGGGAAAACGAGCAGGTTACGGGCGAGGAAAAGCGGCGGGTGAAAAAGCTGGCTTCGCTGGAAATGGTGTCGTTTTTCTTAGGGATATTGGGGAGCTTTGGAACCATTGGCGTGGGTGCGTTTTTGGCAGCGCACGGCAGGCTTGATTACGGAACGGTGATGGCGGTTGTGTCATTGCAGATGGGTGTCAGCGCTATGGTTCAGAGCTATGGTTCTGCGCTTGCGACGTTTTCCGCGTCCTTGGTAAAGGGCGGCAGGGTATTTGATTTTTTGGAATTGGAGTGCGAGGAGGCAGAGCCAAAGCATGACAGCGCGGTCGTACCTTGTATGGACTGTATGCCGGTTGAGGTGGAACAGGTGACGTTTTCTTATTGCGATGGGACGGAGGTTCTGAAGGATTTTTCCATTGCGGTGGGAGAGAAGGAAAAGATTATGATTATGGGGGAATCGGGGTGCGGGAAGAGTACGCTCTTAAAGCTGCTGCTGCGGTTTTATAAGCAGAGTGCGGGAAGTATTAGGCTGTACGGACAGGACATCGGGGAGTATTCGACTTGGCAGCTGCGGCAGTTGATTACGTATATTCCGCAAAACAGTTATTTGTTTGAGGGAAGTGTCAGGGAAAATATTGCGTTTGGGTATTGCGGCGCGGGGGCGGTGAGCGACGCGCAAATCAGAAGTGCGGCGCGGTCTGCGTATGCGGAGGAGTTTATTATGCTGCTGCCGCAAGGCTATGATACGCTCCTTTCGGCGGGTGGCAGGAATCTCTCGGGCGGACAGCGGCAGCGTATTGCGATTGCGCGGGCATTTTTGCGCGATACGCCGATTCTTCTTATGGACGAGCCGTCGTCTGCGTTAGATGTTGAGAGTGAGGAGAAAATCAGACAGGCGATGGAGGAGCTGACGCGGCGAAAGGTGGTCATTATGGTGACGCACCGCAAGGAAGCGTTCGGGGCGGTTGACAGGGTGGTGCGGCTGTAACGCGGGCTGGCATATGATTTAATCCTGATTCTTTGCATAATTCTATAATAGCTGCCAACGTACAAGGCTGTAAAATCCGTTCTGCCAATTGTGGAATTATTTTTGTGGAAGCCGAAAGTTTACACCCCAAAGTTCCAAAGTTCTAACTGACTTCCCACGTTTTTCTCCTCAAACATGTATAAATACCGGAAAATCTGTTCATTATCATGCACAATACCGTATTCCGCGCATTTTTGATGAAAAATCTTCATTAGTCGTCCGTTAACGGGGCTTTCGATTTCATATCGGTTTCCATAGGTACGCACATACCGCTCCTTCATTTTTGGAAACAGGCGGTCCAGCTGCTGATAAAAATACTCTCGGTTCCCCTCCCGCAGCGTCAATCCCATTCCGTAGCAGATAATCCCGTAGACCTTTGCTTCTCGGCACAGCTCCAAAATTCCCAAAAGATTCTCCTGTGTATCATTGATAAACGGCAAAATCGGTGTCAACCATACAACAGTTGGTATTCCCAAATCCCGCAGCCGTTTCAGTACCGCAAAACGCTCCTGCGTCGTACATACATTCGGTTCAATTTTTCGGCAAAGCGCTTCATCATACGTTGTCAAAGTCATCTGTACAACACATTTTGTCGTTTCATTAATTTTTTGCAGCAAATCCAAATCCCGTAAAATGCGGTCTGATTTTGTCAAAATGGTAACCCCGAATCCGTATTCATAAATTAACTGCAGCGATTTCCTGACGTTCCCGATTTCCAGTTCCAAAGGGATATAAGGGTCGGTCATGGCTCCGGTGCCAATCATACATTTTTGGCGTTTATGCTTCAGCGCGTACTCCAACAGGTCAATTGCATTTTCCTTAACCTCAATGTCTTCAAAAGCGTGTTCCATATGGTAGCATTTACTTCTCGAATCGCAGTAAATGCAGCCATGCGAGCAGCCGCGGTAGAGATTCATGCCGTTTTTCGCAGATAAAATTCCTTTTGCTGTTACAAAATGCATTTATTAGTTCCTCACAAATCTGTTTACTGACCATTGGCGCAGTTTTTCCGGTGCGCCTTTAATTTTTTCATCGCCCAATCATAATGGCTTGCTGTTGCGCTCACAAAGTACGAGCCTAGTGTGCTCCCGCCAACCCACGCATAGACGCCCTTTGAAAACAGCTCCTCATTGGTAAATGTTTCCGCTAAGCGCAGCACCTCCTCGTGTGATTGCAGCAGCATTGCCCTTGCGTCCTCGAGTGATGTTGTTTGATGTTTTTCCCAAAATTCTACATTCATTTTGCCGTAGGTTTTCCAGTTATAGGGTTGGGGAATGAACGGTTTACGCTCGCCGTTTTGGTTGGAATGTACCCAGTTGAGCAAAAGCTGGTGCCATTCATACAAATGGATATAAATATCCCTCAGATTTTTATCGCGTTTCCAATGTGCCTCTTTCTTTTTTTCGTCCCCCGAAAAATCAAATTCGGTGGATAATTCCGCTTCGGTCATGTCGGAAATCAGATTATTTAATTCCTCAAAATTCCTAGATGCGGCGGTGAGAAGTCCCGCCTTTGTCGTTGGTCTGCTCATGGTTGTTCTCCTTATTTTCTATTAAAATGGTGTGTTTTGTCGTTGTGTTCTGTATTTAAGATAACACACAAAACCTGACACCTTTTGTCATGTTTTTCAAGTTTTCTGCATCTTCTGAAAAATCTGTTCTGCCTGCTTGGCGACAGCGTCCCTTAAACTAAGCGGGGCAAGAATGTCCACCTGTGTGCCAAACGACAGTAGAAATCCAATAAGCCACGCGTCCGCGGGCATTTTTGTCATAACGAGAAAGCTGCCGTCCGCCTGTCGCTGCACCTGCGTTTTGTCAAATTCGTCGTAAACGCGGTACGCCATTTCTTTCGGAAAGTGCAGCGTGATTTCGGGGAAATCATGTTCGCACGGTTCCACCAGGCTTGGAAATTCGCGGGGCGCAAAACGGTCGTTTAAGAGTGTCAAATCCAAAATGCGGTTTAATTTAAAAATCCGCCAGTCCTGTTTCAGCGTGCAGAACGCGTTCAGATACCATGCCCTTGATTTGTAGACAAGCTTTAATGGCTGCACAATCCGTTCGCCAATCTCTTCATAAGAATTTGCATATTGGATTTTGACCGTTCTGCGTTGGATAATTGCCGTTTTCAGCAGCTCGAACTTTTCCTTGTCAAACGCGTTGTTTCCCCAACCGGAGAAATCAATTTCCAGCCAGTTTTCGGAATTAAGTTGAAACAACGCGGAAAGCTTTTGCAGGGTTTGACTGGCATTTTTGTTCTGCGTGGTGTTGATGCTTTGCAGCGCCATGAGGATTTCCTGCTTTTCCGCCTCGGACAGTACGGCTTTGTCCAAGACAAAATCGTTCATCAGATAAATCCCGCCGTTTCTGCCTGCCTCCGCATAGACGGGAACGCCCGCGCCGCTTAGGGCGTCGATGTCCCGATAAATCGTCCGCACGGAAACCTCAAACCGTTCCGCTAATTCGGGGGCGGTCGCCTGCCCTTTGTCGAGCAGGTAATATACGATTTTAAACAGTCTGCTTTCCTGCATTGTCCATTCCTCCTTTTACGAATAGGATAACACATAAATACTGACATGTCATGTCATGTTTTGGGCTATGGATCAATTTTGCATCGCTTTGAAAACAGAAAAGTTCAAGTTGCTTTCCTGTGGAAAGTAAGCGATAATATATAGTAAACAACAAAAATATTTGCGTTTACAATATCGACAGTTCCATATTTTGACGCTGTTAAAAATTCATTTTTATGGCAAATAAATTCACCATGCAAAGGGCAATTCCATGACAATAAACAAAGTGAAAAAAACAGGATTCTTTCTTCTTATCATTGCCGTATCCGCAACACTGCTTGCGCTAAATATAGAGGATTTTATGATGAAAAAACAACTGATGAATAATAACCTCTCTATCATATGGGCGCAAGGTGAGGCTTTGGACGCAAATGATAAATGGAAAATGACTACCCGACTTTACCGATGGGAGTTTGGAAAAACGGAAGAATTATTGGAAGACAGATATCATCGTTTGAGCTTTTTGATTGCATAATGCTTGCGACAAAGGTTCCGCCGTTTACTTTGGGGCGCAAAGGCGGCGTTGGAACGGTTTGGGTTTACGGCAATGTAGGAAAAGCTGATTAGCGGGCATGACAGACAGGCTTATGGGGATTACGGTGTATTACAAAAAATGCGTCAATTTATATTCTTTTCCTCTTGTCACTTTACTGTCATTCTTTTGTCACTTTAAAATACAGATTTTTACATTTATACTTATATTAGGTAGATAAATTCTTAAAGGGCTTTATACAATAATCCATTTAGAGCGCTCTTCCAAATGCCTAATGCTGATTTGCTTTTTAAGCCTTCTCATTAAGCAAAAAATTTGGATATATTTAAAATACGAATCGATTAAGACCTTTAAAATACACTTTATTGAACCTACCTTATAAAATAAAAGTAGTAGAAAGGACTGTATAAACATGAAAAAGAAACTCTTCGCAAAAATTATTTCATTAACGTTGATAAGCGCTTTAAGCCTAAATTTCGTCTTTTCATCATTTGAGTTATGTGCTCACGCTGAAGAAGAGAATCCTTCAATGGAAAGCGGCGCAGATACACAAGTAGAATATTTGCAATTTTCGGAAGAGGAAATGGAAATGGCAAATATACCAGATGAAAAAACAGCAAATGTATTAGAAAAAAACATTACAGATACAATTATGCTAGAGGAAGAAGCAGACTTGTATGCTGCAAGGGATTTAAATCCAAACACAGATCCGGGTTATGCGTATTTGGCAACGAATGATGTAATTTACCAAAAGACATTAGAGACAGAAAATGAAATGCGGTGGTATGCCTTTGATATCAGTTCCAAAAGCAAGGTAACTATTTTACTGCAAATGGTTGAAGCTTTAGATGCAGACCTTTATATGTTTTCATATCATCAATCGGACAACAGCTTGCATATGATTGGCGGAAGTGCAAATTACGGAACAGGTGTTATGGAATATTATAATACTGTATTAGATGCAGGAATATATTATTTTGCTATTTCGGCATATGAAGGAACCGGCGATTTTGCATTTGCCTTTTACGAAAATAACTATGATGCTGATTTTGAAATTAATGATACATCAGAAACAGCAACAAGTATATCAATGGATACTAAAATTTCAGCCATAATTGATTGTCCTTATGACGTTGATTACTATAAAATCACTGTATCACAGCCGAAAATTATGGAATATAAAATATCTTCATCAAACAACTATTCTTTGGTATACGCAAAAAAAGAGGGTGATGAGGCATCAATTAAAAATATTTCCGGAAAACAAAATCAGGTAAAAATTATGCCAGGTACTTATTACTTTGCTGTATACAGCGATGACAGTCTTTATTCAGGAACCACACCATATACAATAACTTTTAACACGATTTTGGATATTATGGACAGCTCAATCGCTATTATAGGTATTTGTAAAGAAGCAAATATAATTTTTCAATCTGATGCAGTAGGGGAAAACTGTTATGTAAATGGCAATAAAATAGACATAACTTATTCTTATTCCTATGCCACATCAAATTCAGCAGGTCATCAAACCTACAACATTAGAATCAATCACAGAAATGATGTGCATGCTGTAGTCAGTGATACCGCTGCAAGACCGTCTGCTGTAACTTATCTCGGTTCTACAAGACCTGCAATGTCAGTCAGTAATGGTCCTGCGTTGATGCTTATGTATACTTCAAATAGTGACTTTTATGCAATACACTGTGTAGGCACAGAAGCGTATGAAGAAAATACATATTGGGACGAAATGGATATAGTACAGGTTTTAGTTGATCCAAGCACTGGTAAGCTAATAGATATTATAAGTGTAAATTACTTTTATGACATTGCACCTGTAGGTACGAATAAAATTTCAATTGCAAATAATTATGTTATGACATATTATAGAGAGTAGATAACCATTTATTACATTGTAGTAGGGAGGAAAAAGTATGAATATAGGAAATATAAGAAGTAATCCCTATCCAAAATTGTCCATAGCCAACAATAATATTGCCCATAATGTTATCCAATACCAAAATAATACGTGGACAGAGGAAATCGGTGTAACATTGGACATATCAAAAGAGGGACGGGAGCTTTTAAAAAATGAGGTTATCAAAGATATGTCTTGTTCCTTTGAAGATGTTCTAAAGCAAAGAAAATACCTTGGCAATGTTGTTATGGACGGCGGGCGGTTTCAATCCAAGCTGAACGATTTAGATAACAATGGTATTTGCACAGAGCAGGATTGGGTTAACTGTTGTGTTGACACTTATAAAAACCTGTATGATGAAATTGTTTCAGGATATGCAAATGGGACAAGGGAAAAATATGTTTCTGACGAAAGTAGCGAAAATGGTCTTCGAAAATTAACAATGTCCGAGGAACTGTATATGCTGGATGAGGAATATAACAATACCTGCAATTTTTTAGAAGGTTTTTTCAAACAATATAAAAAAGAACATGAGGCTGTTTTAAAATGGGCAAGCATGGTAGACAAAGTCCGCAAAGACAGCAGCAAAAGCATGTACCAGGCAATGGTCAGCAGCTATGAGGAATTTCGATCCAAGCAAGTCCAAGGCGGTGTCCGTAATGCCATGATGAATTCCATTGCATATTTGAAATATCCATCTATAAATGTAGTTGTATAACATAATTGACAGACTCTATAGTAAAGGGGAATGCTTTCACATTCCCCTTTACTTCATTTTATATATTGTTCAAGATGACTGTTACTAATAAAATTTTCTATTTTCTTCAATGCATTTTTCTGTATTCGAAAAAAGGTTCTTTCTGAATAATTGAGTTCCATTCCGACCTGCTGCTGATACAAAGACTTTACTTCACTCCATTTGATATTATCCAATAAATGGAGAAAAACAATCTGTTTTTCATCTTCTGTCAGAATATTCAAAGCAGATTCTATGATTTGTATTTTTATAGCAAGCACTGAATACTCCTTAGCCAAATCATCATCTTTATTGTGGGAATATTCTTGGATTTTATCAATTACAGCCTTTCTCGCTTTTAATTCAGAATATGATTTAATAAATTCCTTGACTGCTTCTTCTGTCATTGTAATTCCTCCATATTTATAATATTCTTAAGAACTCAAGTTGCTGATAAATTTTTTAATTTAATGTCTGCTTTAATGAGGACAAACCGTGTAAGATACTGTCCTTACAAGATCGCCATAAACCACATGTCCACATTTAGTACAATATTCCGCATCATAATAATCCGTTCTACATCCACCTTTGCTGTCTTTTACATGTTGAGCAATCGTTCCGGGCGAATATGTATGATTGCAAAATATATATACTTGATCCGCGTCCATACCTGCATCATAATAAACTTCCCCTTCTTCACTCACAAAAAATATAACATTCTCAGAATTAACATATTTTTCATATGCATCATACTTTATGTCCCATTCGGTACGACCATCTTCTTCCCAATTACTATATAAAATGACATTATCTATCTCTTCATATGGCGTATCAAGATGCCGAATCTGCCTCCCTTCATACGCATAAACCGTCAGCGATGACACAAAAACCGCAAATGCAATCATAACACCTCCTGCCAGCTTACTGATTTTTCCAAATTTCTGACCCATTTTTTTCATTCTTTTCATGTTTTCAATCCTTTCTTTTAACTGTTTTTCATTCAAATTTAATCCTACAATCGGCATTGTCCGGTCCTCCTGATTTTCTGAAAAATCTATCAAAAGATTAATATAATCCTTTGTTTCCCGTAAGCTTTTGTTTGCTACAACCTTTTCGTCACAATACATCTCTGAAACCAAAGTCCATTGGTACAACAGATAATAAACAAACGGATTATAAAAATTTAGGAATACCACAAATGTCAAAATCGCTTTCACAAAATTATCCCTTGCGCGAATATGTACCAATTCATGGCGCAGTGCATCCGCAAGCCGGCGGTCTTCCCATGCAACCGCCGGAAGTATAATTTTTCCCTGAATGATTCCGATTGTAATCGGTGTTTTAAGTCCGGCACACAGATATACCTTGCTTCTTACAGGTTTTTTACATCCTTTTGTCAGTCCATTGATTACAAGCTCTCCCTCTTCAAAGCGCACCACTCCCTTCATGATATTTTTATATATGGAGGAATACTTTTTTATTGATACAGCCAATCCAACAACTCCAAGTGCCACACCGGCTGTCAAAATAATATACGTCAACACATTTGATATATAAATACCGTCCTGGTACACAAAGACCGTACAGTCAATCATATCCTTAACGATATTATTGTTGTAATACCACGCCTTATAATTGAAACATTTATTTATCAGCTCTGTATATTCCGTCTTAAACCACGCAAACGGCACAAGAAACAGCAAAATATTTACCGTAAGATACACCTTATGCCATAATACCGGCAGAGTTCTCTTTGTCCAAAAATACGAAAGCAGATAAATCCCGACCGCAGCGCTTCCCGCCAGGCTCATCGTTTGAAACAGCGACATCTTACTCCTCCCCTTCCGTAAAGTCCTCCTCAACAGCCGACCGCAGCTCATCGGCAAATTTTTTGTCAATCCCCTTCCCTCCGGTAAGCGCCGACAAAAAAGAGCCAATCGAACCGCCGTAATAATCATTCAAAAGCTTCATCGCCCTGCCCTGCTCATACTCCGTAGTGGACACTGCCGCATAATACACGCGGTTTTTCCACGTTTCATCCGCCGTGACAAGTCCCTTATCCGTCAACCGTTTGATAAAGGTATTAACTGTCTGCTTTTTCCAGTCCCTGCCTTCCTCTTCATTTAAATACGTCATAATCTCCACAAAGCTCTTTGCACCCTCTTTCCACAAATAATGCATTACCAGGCTCTCCGACTGTGACATCTCAAAAATAATATTCTTCTTCATACCCATTCACCCTTTCTTTTTCCTTTATTCTAATTGTACTACAATCATATAATACTGTAAAGAATCGATCAAAAAAATGCCGACAGGCATCACCCGTCGGCATTTTCATTGTTTCCGCTCTTTATTTCATTCTTCTAATTCAAAATCCGATCCTTAATCTCATCCAACTGCGCATCCGTCATTTCCTGCGGCTTCATCACAAGGCTTTGGTTATCATCATTATATCGCGGTATCAGATGCACATGAAAGTGAAACACCGTCTGCCCCGCCACTTCATTATTGTTCTGCACAATGTTAAATCCGTCCGCACCCAGCTTTTCCGTCATCAGTACTGCCATCTTCTTTGCAAGCGGCAGTACTTTTGCAGCCGTATCGTCAGCAATCTCATAAACATTCTTATAATGCTCCTTCGGCAGAATCAGTGAATGCCCCTTTGTGGCAGGCGCCAGGTCCATAATCACGCGAAAGTCGTCATCCTCGTAAAGCGTCCTTGAGGGAATCTCACCGTTTGCAATTTTACAGAAAATACAGTTATTATCTTTCATCTTGAACCTCCATATTCATTAAAATCTAAAATGTATACAACAAATCGAGCGTCCGAAGCACCTTAAAGTCACCCTTCATTTTCATGTCCCCTGCCATAAACGCTCTTTGAAACGTCATGCGTCCCTGAACAATCTCATTCATAACCTCTGAAGAAATCTGCATCTCCACATCAAAGGTATCACTGTCGCCATAGTAGCACTCCATCTCCGTATGGTCCACCTTCACAATCAGCGGCTTTTTCGCCTCAGGAAGATTAAATTTGTAGACCGCCTGGAAACCGGGCTGCGGATGAAAATGGTCACGCAAATCCTGTAAAAACATCGTGCTGGTCATCTCTCCCGATGCACCCATCAAATCCTTAAACATACTCGCAAGCTCCTGGATATCCTCCTTCTGCTTCTGCACATAGAAGTCGTCGCTTGCAAGCTCGGAAAGCTGCTCCGCCTCCTGCGGCGTCAGATTCAGGCTCTGCGTAAAGGAAATTTTCTGTTTCACCGCCTGATTGCTGCACGGGAACACGGGTATCTTCTGATTGATGGAACGGTATAAATCCTCTGTACGTTTTTCGATGACCCTCGCATAATTCGCATTCTCCTCAAGCTCCGCAACGTCCGCAAAATATCCGCAGATTCCTACTGCCGGACGTCCGCCGAGAATTTCCCACGCCTCCGTAAGATGCGTCATTGCATCGCGTTCCCCATAAGTAGTTGACATTACGATGGGACACATATATAAATTTGAAATTTTTTCCTTATCACCATATAGCCAGCAGGAATCCAAAAACTGCTGCATCCAGCCGCCTACGCCAAACCACTCTACGGTGGTTGCAAGAATCACTCCGTCTGCATCCTTCAAAGTCTGCGAAAGCGTAATAATGCTGTTTTTGTATTCATACAAATCATAACGCTCCATATTGACATTTAACTCACGCAGCACCTCCTGCATTTTATTGAGCACGTACAGGGTAGGATCTCCGATTAATCCCCTGCCTCCGTAATAAATGTTGATTTTCACCTGATTTTCCTCCCGTTTTTCTATTAATATCCTCGTCGATCATAATCTTGTTTTTTATGCGTCTCTATCACATACATGGCAGCCATAATCAGCACGCCGAAAAGAAGTCCCCCGATATGCGCGGCATTGTCCACATTCTCCGAACGCGTTCCGTCATACACCATATAAACAATTGCAAACAGCATTCTTTTTATGGAAATTCCCTCGTAATGACCGTTATGGATCACCACAAGAATCGCCATTGCACCAATCAGTCCGAACACGGCTCCGCTTGCTCCAATGGAAGTATGATAGCTTCCGCTGAGAACTACATTCCCAATGGAAAAAAGACTGCCGCCCACACCCGAAAGCAGGTAAAGCACCGCAAACCGGACATGCCCGATTGCGCGCTCCAGCATTTCACCGAGCGCAGCCAAAAAAATCATGTTGCTTACAATATGGTCGATTCCCCCGTGCATAAACATGCATGTAAAAAACCTGTAGTACTCGCCGTCCAAAAGCACACGCTCCGCATCCATACACCCAACATTATACACTACTTCCCCTGCATATGTACAGTAAATATATAGGATACTGTTAATCGCAACCAACGCAATTGTAACAAGGCATCCACGATAATCAAATGATTTCTGTTCCTCCATTTTTTGGTTTCCTTATTTTATAATCGTCATTACAGTTCTACTTATTATCACATTATGCAGGCAGACTTGTCAATCCTTCTATAGTGAATTAACATAAAATTGAAACATTTTATTGTATACAACCCAATAATATTACCGTTTCCAACTATTGTGGAGTTGACATAATGTATTAATGCTGGTAAACTTTTCTTATATTTGCAACAATTGATACACTTTTTACTTATGCAATTATTACTATACGAAAGGATTTTAAATATGATAAATAAAAAATACAACCGCTTATTGTCATTTTTATTATGTACTTCTCTTTTTGTCAGCGTTGTACCAAACACTGCGGCGGCGGCACAATTCAATCCTAAAAATGACACTCATGTCATAAATTATAATTCAGAAGAATTTTCTGCCGAAGAGGAAACAGATATTGAAAAAATACAGACTACGGAAACCGTAATAGAAGCTGAAACCAACAGCAGTATCGAAAATTGCTCTGAAATTGTTTCTGAATTGGAATCAGAATCGGTTGTCACTACGGAAAGCGAAGCTGAACCGACACTTGAATCAGAGGTTATAGATGAATCAGAACCTCCTTCAACTGTAGAAATGGAATCGGAATCCAATGCCAATTCCGAAACGGAAACGGACAGCATCCTTATTTCAGAAACGGAAACGGAATCAGAATCGGAAACCAAACCCGATGTTTCGGCTGCTATTGATGCATTTCGCGTGCTTGCCGCCGAAAAGTCTTTCATGGCGCTTCTGTACCACACGGATTCTTATAATGTCCGTCAAGAACCGTCCTGCGACAGCAACAGCATTGCCACGATCAAGAGTGGTCATACTCTTTACATAAAATCCGTGGAAATTTTTGATGACAGTGTGTGGTATGAAGTACAGTTTGGTTTAAATGGTTCAGAATACACAGGATATGTAGAATCCTATTACTTGGCATATTCTGATGAAGACTGGATTTGTTGGGAAACGGATTATCTCATGAAACTTTTTCCCAAAAATGACACAGGTGTCATAAGTTCATATGCATTAAACAACTCTGTTGACACTTCTGATATTGAAGCATTCCCTGCTTATTATCAGGATAAACTAACTGCGTTAAAACAACTGCATCCAAACTGGACCTTTGTTCCAATGAATACCGGTCTTGACTTTGACACTGTTATTACAAATGAAATGGGCGATAAAAGCCTGATTCAAAATACTGCAAGTAACGCGGAAAAAGGCTGGGTAGGAGATTTTTACGGAAGCGGCTGGTATTATGCCACAAAGGATGCTGTTTCCTATTATATGAATCCCTGCAACTTTTTGACAGAAGAATCTATTTTCCAGTTTGAACAGCTTACCTTTAACGGTTCTTATCATACTGTGTCGGCAATTCAAAATTTCTTAAATAATACATTTATGAAAGGAAATCTTCCTGATGATTCAGGCAAAAGCTATGCACAGGCTTTCTTTGAAATTGGAAAGGACAGACTTCTAAGCCCCATCCATTTGGCGGCGCGTGTCTATCAGGAGCAGGGCAGCGGAAAATCCGCACTGATTTCTGGCGCCTATGCCGGTTATGAAGGTTATTATAATTATTTTAATGTAAGGGCGAGCGGGACAACAGAAAAAGAAATTATTGAAAACGGTCTTTCCTACGCGAAATCACAGGGCTGGAATACACATTACAAATCCCTTGCAGGCGGTGCGGAAACAATTGGAAACGGTTATATTTTAAAAGGACAGGATACACTCTATCTTGAAAAGTTCAATGTGGACGGAAGCTACCATCCGCTCTACACACACCAATACATGCAGAATATCCAAGCTCCCGCGAGTGAATCCCTGAGCACTAAAAAAATGTACGCAAACGCCGGAAGCCTTGACTGCGCATTTGTTTTTAAAATACCTGTATTTAAAAGTATGCCAGAAGGACAGGGGGGACAGCACCTTGAACAAATAACACTTGATAAAACGACTCTTATTTTGCAGACACAGGACTCGTTAACCGGAAGTCCTTCAGACCTTGATACGGAGAGCGTGCTCGCAGTACGGTACACTCCTGCAGATACCTCTGATGAAATTTCTGTTCAATGGGACTCATCAAATTCCGATGTGGTTATGGTTACTGCTTCTGATGGCTCCAATACCGCACTTGTGACTGCCGCAGGCGAAGGCATTGCAACGATTACGGCAACCGCGACCGCAATAGACACAAATACAGGAAACTATATTATTAAAACCGCCTCCTGCCAGGTTACGGTAATTGCACCTGCTGCCACAATTGAAAGCTGCTTTGTCACCTTTATGGACAAAGATAACGCAACTATACTGGCGAGAATGGAAGTGCCCTATGAAGGAAGCATTCCCGAAACCGATTTTCCTGAAATATTAGTTAGTGATGACGAACTATTTGTTGGATGGTTTACCGGCAAAGATGGAAAGGGGATTCGTTTTGACAGCGCTACTGTACTTTCTGCAAAAGAAACGATTGTTTATCCCTATTGTGAAAAGCAGGGCAAAGGTTTTTATATTCTTCCCATAAGCGACTATGTTTATACAGGAAGTGCGATTAAACCGGAGGTTCAGGTATTTGACAGTCTTTTAAACGAAGACGGCAGTCACAGACTGATTGCACTTGAAAAAGGAACCGATTACACGGTTTCCTATAAAAATAATAGAAATGCAAATACTGGGGATATGGTTTCTCCCACGGTAGTAATAAAGGGTAAAGGCAATTATACAGGCACGGAATATGCCTACTTCAATATCCTTGCAAAACCATTGACGGATAAGGATATTACTGTTGAAAACATAACGGTTGCCTACAACGGAACGGTTCAAAAACCGGTACCTGTTGTGTACCGCTCAGGTAAAAAACTCTCAGCAAAAAAAGACTTTACGGTGTCTTATCCAGACACTGGCAGCGATGCATATACCAACACCGGAACTTATCCTGTCCTTATTGAAGGTACGGGCAACTATTCCGGCACACTTACCGTATATCAGAAAATTACTTCCGATATCCTAATGAGTAAAGTAAAAGTAGGGAAAATACCAAACCAGGCTTATGACGAAGCCTTGGTCAATAGCGGCTATGGAATCGTTCCTGAAACAATTACTGTCACATATGAAAATCGTACACTTGAAAATGGCAAGGATTATTCCGTAAAATATGCAAACCATTTTTCTGTCGGAACTGCCACAGCTTACATTACCGCAAAGGACGGAAGCGGCTTTTCAGGCACAAAAACAGTAAATTACAAGATTATAGGTTCTTCCATAAACAAGGCTGTCGTAAATGGAATTGTGCCAAAGGCTTATACCGGCAACGAGAATGATGTTATGCAAAACAATGCTTCTCTTTCCCTCGGCGAAACAGTCTTAAGAGATGGAATTGATTATACGGTTTCCTATGCAAATATTTCGAAGGCTGGTACTGCATCTATTATTTTTAAAGGGATTAACGGTTATAGCGGTCAACTGAAAAAAACATACAAAATTACACCGCTTGATATTCGTGACAATGTGCTTACTATGACCTATTCCACGCAGGATGCACCTGATAACCAAATTAAAATAGACACTTTATCAGAAATTACCTCACCTTATATGAAGGGGAAAACCTGTCCAAATGTGCAGCTTTACCTAAATGATGTTCCGCTTATAAACGGTAAGGATTATACGGTAAAATATACGAATAATAAACAGGTAACCACTTCCGATTTAGAAGACAGAAAGCTGCCTACTGTCACTGTAACGGGAAAAGGCAGTTTTAAGGGAAGCTTATCAGGTACATGGAATATTGAGGACGGTTCATTTGACAGTTCTAATAACAAAGTAAAGATTGTATTAAAAGATGTGGTATACAAAAATAAACCAAATAAATTTAAAACCTCTGTCACTTTAACGGATATAAACGGCGCAAAGCTTTCGGCAGGAAAAGATTATGACAAGAATGTCACTTTTTCTTATGCTGAAGATGTAATTGTGCCAACCGCAGGCGGCAGTGAAGTATTCCGGGAAGCCGGTGCGCTCGTCGATGCTGCAGACATTCCAAACGCAGGAACGGTTATTTGCGTAACCGCAAAAGGAGCGGGTGCCTATAAAGGTGATGGAAACGCTGTTCTTTCCGGAACCTACCGCATCATAAATTCCGACATTTCAAAAGCCAAAGTCAATGTGAAGGCAAAAGAATACCAAAACGGTGATCCGGTTACGCTTTCACCGGATGATATCAAGGTTACATTAAACGGAACGGTCTTAATATATGGAACAGATTATACCATAGACGATGCCACATATTCCAACAATCTGAAAAAGGGAAAAGCATCTGTTGTACTGAAAGGATTGAATGGAAACTATGGAGGTGAGAAAAAAATTACCTTTACAATTGGGTCCAAATTACTTGTTTGGTGGAAAAATCTGTTATAATACTTGACAATATATTACAAAAAGTCTAAAATATTTTAAGTATAAACTATTGTTTGTAATTTTTCTTGCATCATCCATGAATGGATTTGACCAGAAAATTACAGTATCAAAATTTTTATGCATTGGAAAAGACAATGCGGAAAGGACAAAAGAAAATGGACGCAAAAGTAACGGGAATCGTTAGTTATATCTCATGGGTTGGATGGCTTGTTGCATTCCTTGCAGGTGATAAGGAAGGTGCCAAGTTCCATTTGAATCAGTCATTGGTTTTAATGATTTGTATGACTGTATTACCAATTATTTCTGCTGTGGCAGGCTTTATTCCTGTAGTGGGAACGGTTATTACACTGATTGTCGGTCTGTGCAGCCTTGTATTATTGGTATTTTGGGTTTTGGGACTTGTTGCTGCAATTAAGGAAGAAGAAAAATCACTTCCTATTATCGGCAATATTCAGCTTTTAAAATAATCGGGACATCTTTGTGTTTTAGCATATGATTGGGCGGTTTCTTGAGAAACCGCCATTATTTTTATATTTATTCCGCCCTAAGCCTTTCCACGATACTCTGCCTCTCCAAATTCCGAAAACACAAATACGGAATCATTACCGCCAAAACGAGCAAAACCGGTGTGCAACATATAAGCGGCAGAAGCGTAAAATGAAACGTCGAAAACCCGCCTTCCACCATGCCACGGACAAGCACACCAACTGTCAGCGCGCCAATCACATACGATGCTATAAGCGTCAGCCCTGCATAATATCCACCCTCAAATGTCAACATCTGGCATAATTGCCGTTTTGTCATGCCAATACTCTGAATCATGGCAAATTCCCGTTTCCGTGAGATAATTGACGTCACCATGCTGTTTACAAAATTCAACATACCGACTATCGCAATCACGGCACTAATCGTATATCCCATAACTGATGCCGCACGCGTCTGCGTTTCGTATTGCTCTGCTATTGTCTGCCGCGATACAATATTCATTTCAAACACCGTTGCATTCTGATACGCCGTCAATAAATCATTGACATCTTCCAAGGTTTCATCCGCCACATTAAAATAATATTTCCGCAAACCGCATTCAGGGAAAAGCTCCTTGAAGCAATCTGCAGGGATTATAAGCGGCAAATCGCAAATCTGCTCGGACACACCTGCAACCATCGGCTGCAACGGACTTACGACAGCCATCACTTCAAATTCACGTCCCGCAATCTGAACCTTCTCTCCCACAGAATATGTCGGGAGCAGACTGCCTGGAGAAGTGCTTGCTCCAATCGCTAGACAATAATTTCCCCCCGCAAAGTTCTCCGTGTCAAAAACGCCGTTCAAAAGATAATTTTTATTTATAGCCGCTTCAAGAATCAACCCGTCTGCGCCATAGATTGTATACGTGCTTTCTCCGCCGTTTGTTATTAAATCAAACTGGTCCTTCCAAAGCGGGAACGTCGGGTCATACGAAGCAAACTCCTTTAAGCGTTCGTCTGTATAAAAGGCACGCAGATTCTCCCGCGCCTGCGCACTTAAAGTCAATTTGGTATTTGTAAAATACAACCGCCCTGTACTTTCCACCGTTCCAAGCGCTGCAAGTTCTTCCAGCAATGCGTCAGTGATGACTTGACCACTCTCAAAAGCATCATTAATTTCATAGTCCGCAACGGATAAATCCATCAGATATTTTTCGATATCAAAGCTTGCGTTTTTTGCATAGAAAAAGCTCATCAAAACAAACCCGAGTGTCAATGAACAGAGCACCATAACCGTCCGTTTCCGGTTGCGCCACAAATTTTCCCAAGCCATTTTGGGTAATGACGCCCCGTTTTTTGACTTTCTGCATTTTTTCCGTACACCACTGTCCGCGTCCGTATAACGCAGCGCCTCGATTGGAGAAACCCTTCCTGCAATCCGCGCAGGCAGCATACAGGAAATAATGACTGTAACATAGGAAAACAGGGATGCACCAATAAAAATTATGGGACTGGCGGATATGGTCAGCTTAAAGTCCGAAACGGGAATCAAAACAGGCACGAGCACACTTCCCAACAAATAACCGACGACCAGTCCTATGGGAATGCCCATTAACGCAAGACGGTTTCCCTGACCGTATATCATTTTTTTCATCTGCTTTGCCGTCATTCCAAGTGTTTTCAACATTCCGTAAAAGGAAATGTCTGCGGCGACAGAAATCTGAAAAATATTATAAATAATGAAATAGCCTGCAATAAATACAAAAAGCATACCGCCGTACATCGGCAGGTTTTCCGCTAAAATACTACTCTGCATTTCCGCAGTATAGGCAATGTTTGGCGTGAATTCCATGTCTGTTAAGCTACAGTCACTAAGAACCTTCTGCACTTTTTCGGCAATGTTTTTGTCATCCTCAAAGGTAATGCCCATCATGCGCAGCCCTAAAACCTGTCCTTCCTTTGGCGCAGACACATGATTGCAGGCATCCAGCACAAATTCCTCACTCACCCATGCCATGCTTGCATAACTGGAACGGTTGCCCTCCCACCAACCGCAAAGCGTAAATATGCTTGGACCCTGCTGCCACTCTAAAGTCACAGTCTGCCCCAGCTCCAAGGGAATGCCAAGCTGCTCAAGAACCCACGCATCCAGCGCAATTTCGTCCTTCCTCTCGGGCATTTTTCCGCTTGTCGGATACGCAAAACTGTCTTTTACATACTGATCACTGCCATAGCGGATTTCCAGCTGGCGCCCCGCAAGTTCCCTGTTTTCGGCAACGCCTGCCACAATTGACCTGCCATAGCTTACAATATCGGGATGGGCTGCAATCTGTTCTATTTGAGCATCCGTAATTTCCTTTGCCGATGCGTGTGCCGTTGTCCCTGATTGGCGCAAATACAGTTCCGTCATATTCTTTCCCATACTCTGTGCCAACGTGAACAACGTTGTAAACATCATAGTTGTTAAAAATACAGCAATAATTGCCACGAAATTTCGTCCCTTATTTTTCTGAAAGCTGCGGTTTGTTAATGTACGAATCATATTACTCCTCCCCCTCTGTTATGGTTTGCGGATTTACAATTCTTCCATCTTCAATTTGGATACAACGGTCTGCCTGCTGCGCAATCTCAGGATTATGTGTTATCATGACAATGGTCTGACGAAATTTCTGGCTGGTGGTCTTTAAAAGCGCAATGACTTCTTTGCTTGTTTTACTGTCCAAATTTCCAGTCGGTTCATCGGCAAGGATAATTGCCGGTTTGCTTGCCAGTGCCCTTGCAATGGATACACGCTGCTGCTGACCTCCCGAAAGTGTGTTTGGCATATTATAGCGTTTTTTTTCCAGTCCTAAACCGCCTGATACTGATATCCCTTTAATCCATATTGTGTGAGCGTTGTCAAAAAAATAATTCCCACCTTCTCATCCCGCTCACGAATACGTTCCGCCGTATAAAAGCCGTCCGCAAACCGCATTTGAATATCAAGAAAAATCAAATCAATGCTTGTATCATAGTGTTCCATTAATTCCATTCCGTCATAATACGGCGTGACTTTGATTTCTTCACCCGTTTCCGAAACATACCGCTCAATCAATTCTGTTAAATATGTAACAAAGTCTTTTTCATCATCGCAGATTGCTATATGTAGCATTTCTATGTTCCCCTTTATTTGGTTTTATATGGTAAAGCATTCCCTGCCATTTTGGACAGCCTTCAGCTTTTTCATCACTTACAACATTTTCATAAAAAAGCAAAAATGCCGCAACTCAAAAAGTTACGGCATTCCAACGTCCCCGAGACGACTTGAACGTCCGACCTATCGCTTAGGAGGCGATCGCTCTATCCAACTGAGCTACGAGGACTTGTATGAAAAACTTGCAAATATGCAAGTCATTCTGCTATACGATACCAAATCATATGTGAAGCCTGCCAAAAGGCAGGCATCTCACACATACGATATAGTATACCAAAAAAACTACAAAACGTCAAATGCAAAAATATAACGTTTTAGCAGTGTCCATGTCCGTGATGACCACGTCCATGATGTCCGCTCCTTCGCGGTGCGCAATACGTTGTGGTCTGCGCAGGTCTTCCATGCTCGTGGCAATGGTCGCAAATTCCGTCACTATCATCATCTATAAAATAGTCACAAATGCCATCATTATTCTCGTCCCAATAGCAATGATTGTCGCAAACTCCGTCACCATTATCATCCACAAAGCAATGACCGTAATTATCGCAATAACCGTCACCGTCCGCGTCCAAAAAACATTCGCCCATATTGCAATGCCCTATCCCGCAGGTCGCTACCTCCGCAGCCATCACCGGAACCGCCGCAGAAAATGCAACAAAGCATGCAAGTCCAACTGCCAATGCTTTTTTCATAAAAGAATCCCTCCTATTATTTAAAAACCATATTATTTATAGTATCTGTAGTATATCATAGAAATTTGCCTATTTCCAGTCTATTCCACAATTTCATTATTAAATTTCCCTAAAACCATATCACTGCGGAAACTCAATAAATCCCTGCAGCCATACAACACCCTTAAAACGCCTGCCCACCGCAGCCTCTCCAAATAAATCTTCGCGGTTAATACAAACTTCAAGTACAAGTTCGTTGCATTCCACCGTCATAAAAATGACTTCTTCACCGCTTACCCTATTTTTATCTGTATGAAACTCTGCAATCTCTCCCAATATTGAATACTGGTCACATTCCACACCATATGGCATAAAATACGTATCAACCAAACTAAACACATCTGTCTTGTGAATTTTTCGGGAAATCATTGTATAAGTATCCATATCGTCAAGCGTAAGACTCTCAATCGCATCCTCATCGCCCATCCGTGCCTGCGCAATCAACTGGTTTCGCTCATACGACGCTTTTTTTATCCGCTTTTTGTCACTCTCATTTTTGTTAATCGGCATCATAATTGTCCCATCAACAGAAAGCGCACTCAAAACCAATGCCGTGCCGTGAACAGGAAGCCGCCCCATAACCTGGAGCCGCTTATAAGGAATAATGTTCTGCAGATAAAATATCATTGTCACGCCAACCTTGATATCATCGCAAACACCTGCATAGGATTCCTTTTCCGCATGGCGCTCCACTGTCACATCCTCATTTGAGCTGACCTGTGAAGCACGCAGATACGGAAAATAATATTCATACAGAAACCTGTTTTCTGTGTCAAATTCACCGCGTATACAAATTCCCGCACCGTGGACAAAATCAAGAAAAAGCTCTGCATAAGCCCTGTCTTCATCATCAACGGTAACGTCCCTGAATGAAAAGTAATCCCCTATTTGATTTTCAGATTTTGTTAGGTTCGATTTTACCACTTCATCAATAAGCGCACGCAGTTCTTCTCTTTTTTTTAACCCACTAAAGCCAATGGCTCTCAAATATCTGTGCAATTTAAAACTCCTTATGCCCTGATTTCCGTTTTACCACCCATATATGGTTGTAATGCCTTCGGTATTTTCACAGAGCCGTCCGCCTGAAGATTATTCTCCAAAAACGCAATCAGCATTCTCGGCGGCGCAACTACCGTATTATTTAATGTATGAGCAAAATACTTTCCTGTTTCACCATTTACCCTGATTTTCAGTCTTCTTGCCTGCGCATCTCCAAGATTCGAGCAGCTTCCGACCTCAAAATACTTTTTCTGTCTCGGAGACCACGCTTCCACGTCAACGGACTTCACCTTTAAATCCGCCAAATCTCCCGAACAGCACTCCAGCGTACGAACGGGAATATCCAATGTCCGGAACAAATCAACCGTATTCTGCCACAGCTTGTCAAACCACATCGGAGACTCTTCTGGTTTACATACTACAATCATTTCCTGCTTCTCGAACTGGTGTATCCTATAAACACCGCGCTCCTCTACACCATGCGCCCCCTTCTCTTTCCGAAAGCAGGGTGAATAGCTGGTAAGTGTTTTCGGAAGCTCTGCCTCTGGAATAATGGTATCAATAAATTTACCAATCATGGAATGCTCACTTGTACCAATTAAATATAAATCCTCACCCTCAATTTTGTACATCATCGCGTCCATCTCGTCAAAGCTCATAACACCTGTAACAACATTGCTTCGAATCATAAAAGGCGGTACACAGTACGTAAATCCTCTGTCAATCATAAAATCCCTTGCATAGGTAATCACTGCGGAATGCAGCCTTGCAATATCACCCATCAGGTAATAAAATCCGTTTCCGGCAACCTTTCTTGCACTATCCAAGTCAATACCGTTAAACTTTTCCATAATTTCCGTATGATACGGTATCTCAAAATCAGGAACTGCCGGCTCTCCATACTTTTGAACCTCTACGTTTTCCTCATCATTCTTTCCGATGGGTACACTCGGGTCAATGATATTCGGAATAGTCATCATAATCTTTGTGACCTTTTCATTAAGCTCCTTCTCCTTCTCGGCAAGTTCTTCGAGCTTTTGCGCCTGTGCATTTACCTGCTTTTTCACTTCTTCCGCTTCATCCTTCTTGCCCTGTCCCATCAAGGCGCCAATCTGCTTGGAAAGTTTATTTCTTTCCGCACGAAGATTGTCTGCCTCCTGCTGTGTCTTTCTTGCCTGTGCATCCAATTCAATCACTTCATCGACAAGCGGCAATTTATGGTCCTGAAATTTCTTTTTAATATTCTCCTTCACCGCGTCGGGATTTTCTCTCAAAAACTTAATATCTATCATGATAAATAAACCTCCATTATTTGATTACTTCCTGAATGACCACTTTTGTTTCCTTAATGAGGTCAATAATTTTCTCACCGTTTATTACCTGCCCAAATCTGTCATGTGTAACACGAAGTATCGGTCTTTCCGGGAAATGCGGATTCTGCTTCATAACAATCGCCGTTTCTCCCTGATTTGTCTTAACCTGAGAGCCTGCAGGATAAACCGCTATCAGTTGTAAAAATGTATCAACAATATCGCTGTCGTACCAAATTCCACTATAATTTCTGATATTATTAATTGCCTCATGAACGCGAACTCTCGCCTTTCCAATTCCGCAGATTAACTCATCAAATTCGTCACAAACGCCTACAATCTGGGTCATACGGGAAATTAAATCCGTACCAAGCGGATATCCGGAACAGTCCTTACGCTCATGATGATTGAGTACGATATCCTTTGCCTGACTCGAAAGCCAGTCCTCATTCTTAATCGCCGTGTATCCGTAAATCGGATGTTTTTTGTATTCCTCCTGGTCTTTTGCAGGTAACAAATTGATATCCTGATCCTCATACCGCACCACAAGATAACGCAATCCTAAATCATGAATCAAAGCACTGACACTAATGTCATAAACCTGTCCTTCTGTTAAACCAAGCTTTAACGCAATCAATGTAGCAATCGTGCAAACCTGAAGCGAATGCTCATAAATATCCGCATTTCTCTCCTTCACATCATAAACCTTTTCAATTACTTCATCTTCCTCAAGAATATCTTCTATTATATTCTGTGCAGTTTCCGCAATTTTTTTCAGCCCCTTAGTCTTTTGGTAAACATGCAACTCGAGAATATCCTTAATATTATTGCGGATTTCTTTTTCTACATCATCTCTTAAAACGGTGACCGTTTCCATGGAAAGCTTCGGACGCCTGTTATCGGGCTTTTTCTCCTCAGCCTTTTTTTCTTTACTTTCTTCAACCTTCGCCTTAGCCTTGGGCTGTGCTTCCGGTTTCGCTTCCGGCTTTTTCGTTTTATCAGGCGCTTTTGGCTTTGGTTTCTCCTCTGCCTTATCCTCAATATATACGGTAAAAATACTAAGATCTCTCAGCTTTTCAATATACTGTTCCTTTATGACCGTACCTTTACCAAGTACAACCGTATAGTCCTCAAGCAGCACATCATTGGCAATAATATCGCCATCCTTCAAATCCTCAATTGTTACTAATTTCATATGTTTCTTCCCCCATTTATTATTCTGTATCTGATGAAGCATTACCGTTTATGGCACGCTCCACTGCGACCTTCTCTTCGTTGCTCAGTTCAATCTCCGAATCCCCATTCTTAATCCGCTTCGTGTAAGAATAACAGCCGTCTGAGCTATGCACCGAATTAATCAAAAAACCATTATTATTTTGATCCAAAAGAACCAATGCAAAACTAAGTTTTCCTCCCATTTCCTTAAATGCATCGTATTTGACAAGTCCAAGTTTTTGAAATGCTATTTCGTGTTTTTTGAATAATTCCTTGATATCGTCCCTGTTTTGACTCACATTGAGTTTAATATATTTATTATCCTCATAAAGTGTCATGATATCCTGTTCAAGACTTGATCCATCTTTGCCAAGCATAAATTTCGTATACTTTTTCTTGAATTTGCTAATCTGCACAAATGCCACGATAATCAATATCAGCAGCAGAATACTAATAATCAGTAATCCAAGCAAAAGATATCCCACATCAATGCCCCCCAAGCCGATCATATTCAAAAAATTACTGCTCACCTGTATTCCCCCTCCTTTACATTGATATATTCATATTTGACAATGCATCAATTAGCCTGTCCAAATCATCGTTAGAATAAAATTCAATCTCTATCCTGCCGCTGCCACCTTTGCCTTTTGCATTAATTTCTACTTTTCTGCTAAGCTTTTCCTCCAGCTTCTTTTCAATATCCTCATAAATATACTGGATGCTTTGCGGAATTACTTCCTCTTGCGGCTTTTTCTCTACAGGATTTAAAATCCCTTTTACAATTTTTTCAACTTCACGCACACTGAGCTTTTCATCAAAAATCCGTTCTGCAAGCTGCTTTTGCTGTTCCTCGTCTTCAATGGAAATCAGCGCTCTCGCATGACCTGTGGTGAGCTTTCCGTCTATAACCATTTGCTGGACATACTCACAAAGCCGTAAAAGCCGCATGCTGTTTGTTATCGTCGTTCTGCTTTTTGAAACCCGTTCCGCAAGCTCGTCCTGTTTTAAATGAAATTCCTCAAGCAGCCGTTTATAAGCCAGCGCTTCTTCTATCGGATTTAAGTCCTCTCTCTGAATATTTTCTATCAGAGAAATTTCCATAATTTCCTGTTCTGTATAATTTTTCACAATCACGGGAACTTCTTTTAGACCAGCAAGCTTTGCCGCCCGCCATCTGCGTTCTCCCGCAATAATCTCAAAATAATCTTTTCTGTCCTGAACAAGAATCGGCTGCAGTAAACCAAACTGTTTAATGGAATCCGCTAATTCCTGTAACGTATCTTCATCAAACGTCTTTCTTGGCTGTTCCCTGTTTGGCTCAACCTTCGTAATCTTGACAAGCGTTTCTGCCTGCCCTGTTTCCTCCTTCATCACGGGCTTGACTGCCTCGGCAGATATCAGGGTATCCAAACCCTTGCCCAACCCTCTTTTTGCCATATAAACCCTCCATTTTTTGTTTACATAAATTATTTGCTATTATGAATAACTTCCTCTGCAAGTGCCATGTAACTTTCCGAACCTGCTGATTTCGGATCGTAAACATTGATTGGCTGTCCATAGCTTGGTGCTTCCGCAAGCCTTATATTTCTCGGAATCAATGTATCATAGACCTTTTGCTTTAAATTGCTCTTAACATTATCCACAACCTGATTTGAAAGATTTGTACGGGAATCATACATTGTAAATACAACACCGTCCATATCCAAATCGGGATTTAAGCGCTCTTTTACAAGATTGACTGTATGTATCAACTGACTTAATCCCTCTAATGCATAGTATTCACATTGTATGGGAACCAAAACGGAATCCGCTGTTGTCATGGCATTTACTGTCAGTAAGTTTAAAGACGGCGGACAGTCTATAATGATAAAATCATAATTATCCCTTACCCAGTCAATTTCATTTTTCAAAATAAAGTCCTTGTCCTTGACACCGATTAACTCAATCTCCGCCGCCGCTAGATTCACATTTGACGGAAGAACGGAAACATTCGGCATTACATTTTTTAGGATACAATCCTCCACGGTGCAGTCTCCCATAATTAATTCATAGATTGTGTTTTCCAATTCATTTTTTTCAATGCCGTATCCGCTCGTCGTATTACCCTGCGGATCCATGTCAATAACTAGAACCTTTTTTCCTTTTGCTGCTATACAGGATGACAGATTAATAGACGTGGTTGTCTTCCCGACGCCACCCTTTTGATTTGCAATTGCTATGATTCTCCCCATTTAATAAACATACTCCTTTCTTTACCTCTTCTCCCCTAGAAGTTTTCTGATAATTTCCATTATACCACTATTATTTGTGATATGCTATACGTTTTTGCTTTTTTATTGAATAAATTGTCATTTATTGTACATTAATTTTGTTGGTTTCTTTTAGAATAGAAGAATGGATATTGTTTCACGTGAAACATATTCTATTTATTCAAATATGTACGGCATTTTCCAAAAAACCAAATCACAATCTCACCTATCAGAATAAGTACAATTGGTATAATACATAAGAAAAATCCGTACACTGGATACTCCATTCCATTAAAATAATCCATGCCCTGAGGTATAATCCATATCTCATTAAATACTAATATTGTTATAATTGTAGAAACAGATACTGTAATGAAACACCATTCTAAAACAAATATAAGAACTCGAATCATTATTTTCCAAATAGGCAATTGCCTGTATTTTTCCTTCCAAATAAATTTTCTTTTTATAAAATAAAAGATTCCCACTATTATCGGAAAGAAAAGACACGCTTCAAATTGTAAATCAATAAAAATAAATTCTTCTAAAAAATCAATCATTGTCAACCCAATCCATGCTATAAACTGGGTAAGCAGTAAAAACTTTGTTTTTATCATATATGCTTCCTTTTTTAATTTGTTTTTTCGTATATAAAGTCTGACATTTATATCTCCAAATTTATTTTTTTAATCATAGAAATTAATACTTTTTAATAACGACGCAATACAATTTTATTTTCGACGTCAAAACAATTATTTAAAGAATTTAATGTATTTTGATAGACTTATCAAAGTACAGATTATTCGCCTCAACTTCCTCCCATATATTAATTTTTCCAAAATATTTTTCCACTCCACCTTGAATACGGCTATTTTTTTTCGTCCCTTCCGCAGAAGAAAAAAACAAAGCTTCCGTATGAACTTCCCTTTCGGTTTCCACAACAAGCATATAAGCAGGTATGGTTAATTCCAAAACATAAAGAGCAATCGGATTTTTATAAATTGGTTCTTTGCCATACTCTCCCATGATACAAGCATGTTCCATATTGTCATTCCACTCAATATTTTCCTTCGTTAAAATGGCTTTCCAATAACGCTTCATTTCAAGCTGTCTAAACTCTTGGTATAAATCAAAAAACAGGTTTAGCGCTTTTTCCTCGTCACCATGACAAACTGTAAGTATATTATAACACCATCCGGCACAAAGACATTCCGTTTTTAACCAGAAATCCGCAAAATTATGCATATAGTAAAAATTGAGCGGGAACAAATATCCATGCCAATTTATACCATAATCACGTTCCGCAGCTTGGTATCCATTAATGAAATGCTCCAAAGGGGTAAGTGCAATACTACCAAGGTACATTCCAGGACGTGTTTGAATTTGCAGAATCATTCGATGAAGACCAGGTTTTTCATCCTTCCAGGGAATTGGAACTTTATACGTTATACACTCCATATTTTACCTCTTTAAAAATTAATACATATTATCTTATTTAAAAATCTGTCAAGAATGCGCTAATTATAATTAATACAAACTTATCAAGTATATTTTTTTACCCACTTTAATTTCTTTTTAAAAGAAATGATTTAAAATGTTTCACGTGAAACATTTTAAGGCTTTATAAATATAAATGATATAATTTGACCCAAATAATCTGTCAGTCACTTTTTTACAGATAAAACTGAATAGCATACAATAAACCCAACATTGACACCCCGCACTGGGTTTTGTTCTCTTTCAACATTTCCAATACTTTTTCTTTTGAAATCCACTGCTTCGAATTTACCTCATTTAGGTCTATATCAGCAATTTCCGTTTCAACTTTTGCCACAAATAAATGTATTTTAAAATCCGACATTCCATTGCTTGGATTGTAGACACAGCAATAAGTCAAATTATTCAAACTACAACCTGTTTCTTCCAAACACTCTCTCCTTGCTGCATTCTCCGGCGTTTCACCTTTTTCAATTCTACCTGCCGGAATTTCCCATTCCAGTCTTGATGTTATGTATCTTTTAGATTGTATCATTAATATCTCATTCTGTTCATTAAAAACAACAACACTCACTGCTTCATATGGATAATGTAACTTATGATAAGGATTAATTACACTTCCATCCGGCATTTTAACTTTATCAGCATATAACACAATCCAATCACTTTCATAAATCAAATTTTGCTCAAACAGCATTGGCATTATATCATTGCTCATATTCTATATTCCTCCTAAATTAATTTAATTAATATTCTTTTTCGTTTTTTTTATAGTATTGTTTTTCCATTAATTCTTGCAAGTAATATTATAATAGAAATTACTTCTCAACAGAAGTCACATTTGGAAATTTTCCTTCTTCTCTATACATTATTTTTATTATCTGCTCTGACACCCATTTTTCATATGCTTCATTTGAAATGTGTAAGTCATTGATTTGCTTTAAAATATGAAACTCTTTATTCTCTTTATTGAATTGAATTTCACCCATTTTCTTTTCATCAGGTCCAAATTGATATATCACTTTCTCATCATCATCAAACTTTTTAATCATCTTCACATATGCTGCCATTAATTGCCCTCCCGAAATAGCTCATCCCTATTCTTTGCAAAAGCAGAAATGTTTCACGTGAAACATTTCTGCTTATTTCAAATGTTTTTGATAATGCCTTTTTTAACAACGAAAAGCATCAATTTCTTTATAAACTACTCCATTAAAAGCCTCTTTAGCAACGTGCGTCTGTCATTTATAAACATTTTCATAACTTGATAGCTTTCTGTTTCTTCATATTCACACAAATGAATACTTCCATTATCAAAACAGTATATATCCGCATTTGGGATTCCCAGCAGAATAGGTGAATGTGTAACAATAATAAACTGTGATCCCTCTTTTGCGCATCTGTATATTTCCATTAACAATGTAAGCTGTCTTTGTGGTGACAATGCTGCCTCCGGTTCGTCAAAAAGATATAAACCATTTGCCCGCAGATTATTCTGCGTCAACGCCAAAAAGCTCTCCCCATGTGATTTTTCATGATACTTAGCCGAAGGGTGCTTAATATCTGCATAGTTTTCCTCTTGGGTTGCAACATTATAAAAGCTCTCTGCCCTAAGAAAATACCCCCATTTTTCCCTTCGATATCCCTTTGCAATCCTGATTGCATTACATAATTCTGAGTGGGTATCATGTGTAGAAAAAACATAATTCTTTGTTCCCCCTTCGGGATTAAACCCATGAGCCACCGCAAGTGCCTCCAATAATGTCGATTTACCGCTTCCATTTTCTCCAACAAAAAAAGTTATCGGACTATTAAAATCAAGTCTTTCAATCCCTTTAAATGCATCTATTTGCTTTAAGTAGGTGGCATCACTTATTCTATTCCAATCAAACATTACACTCTGTATAAATTGATTATTCATTAAGTTTTCTCCATACAGTAAATTATTCGTCCGTTTAAATACCAATTAATAAATTGTTCATGTTTTTTAATTCTTTTCATTTTCTTTGCATTTACCAAAAGGCAGATGCCACAAATTATAAAAATTATTGCCATTCGCAATTAAAAAATACAAAAAAACAAACGGCAACTTCTTCCTTGAACAATCAGAAATCAGCTTCTTCCTTACAAACCACAAAACAATAATGCGGCATATCAACACCCCGATAATGTTTCGTCCATGTATCCGTTACAGTCATACCATTTCGAATAGCTACCTTTTGCGAAGCAAAATTTGTATCGCGAATAATAGAACAAACCTCTTTGGCTTGCAAAACTTCAAAAGCATATTTTTTACATGCCTTAGCTGCTTCTGTTGCATATCCTTTATGCCAATATGTTCTTTGAAAAAGGTATCCTATTTCAAGCAATTCCGTATCCTTCCACTGCTGCATTGTCAATCCACATTGCCCAATCATTTCACCCGTTTCTTTCAGAACCACTGCCCACAAGCCAAAGCTATATTTACGATAGCGTGCAAGCTGCTTATCAAGCCACTCCTGCACTTCAAAATCACTAAAAGCACCTTCATAAGCATACATTGTTTCTTCATCCTTTAAAATCTGACATAGAGAGTCAAAATCAGACTGTTCCATTTCCCGCAAAAATAATCGTTCTGTTTCAAGAATCATATAAGCCAATCCTCCATTATTATTAAAAAATATATATTCTTGTAAATCTTTATAATTACTGGCACAGTATGTAAAAAAACTTGCACCATATAAAGCAGTCACCAAAGGGCATGTATATGCCGGTGGTCCTAAAGACAAAAAACAACTGTCAAATCTTCCCCATCTGACAGTTGTTTCTATCCATTCTATGATTCTACAATCTCAAGCAGCTTCCCCGTGATATCCGCCATATTGGCTGAGACCTGTTTTGTATTTTGGGAAATTTGAACATTTTCCTCCACAACATTGGAAATGCGTTCAATCTGACTAACCGCATGGGACACAATATCCACGTTCTGCCGAACCATATCCGTAATTTCCGCTACATACTGGTCCGTCTGTTCAATATTTTCCACAACAACCCCAAATGCTTCTACCGTCCGATCTGTAATCGCACGTCCGTCTTCCACCGCATTAATGGAATTCATAATCAACTCATTGGTTTCCTTCGCCGCCTGAGCACTTCTTGCCGCAAGCTCACCGACCTGTGTCGCCACAACCGCAAAGCCTTTTCCCATATCTCCCGCTCTTGCCGCCTCAATCGAAGCATTCAGTGAAAGCATATTTGTCTGCTGCGCAATCGAATTAATCTCTCCGATAATCTTTTCAATAGACATCGACATATCGCTGATTTTCTGCATGGAATCCTTTAAAAGCTGCATGCTTGACTGCGTTTGCAAAATCTTCTCCGAGGTTGCTCCTGTTGCGGAAGTAACATTTACCGTAGCGTTCACACTGTTGTTCAGCTCCTGCGTCAACTGATCCATAATCTGCTTTAAATCTTCTACTGCTCGTTCCTGCTCATCCGTACCGTTGGAAATCGTCTGCGCATTTTCAAGTGTTTCCCCGGACGCCGCATTTAAATCCTTGCAGGCATCTTTGACATTGCGAATCATCAACTTGTTATGCTCTACATCCTGCCTTTGCTGTTCCAACAGATTTTCATTCTCCTGAATATTTTGACGAATCCCTTCAACCATCTTGTTGATACTATCCGAAAGCGCCATAAATTCAGGATTTCCCTGTTCATCAACTGTAACTCCAAAATTTCCCCCTGCAATTTTACTCATGGAATCGGAAATACGGTTAATGCCCTTCACTATCTTATCATCTACCATATGGTTAATCATTAACAGTAACACACCGAAAATAATCAGCATACTCAATGAAACAACAATTGTCTGATTGCGGCGTCCTGCATAATATTCACTTGTTGGCATAAACGTTCCGATAACCTGACCGTTATACTCTTCTGCCATATAGTACCCTTTTTCGCCGTCAATTTTTGCTTTTCCTTTTCCTGTCAAATTAGAAGGAAATCCCGCATCAACTGCTGCCGTACCAATCAAATTCGCATTTTTATGTGCTAAAATCAATCCGCTTTCCGAATCAATTGCATATATGTAACCATTCTCACCAAAATCTATATCTTTCAATACAAGAGAAATTTCCGTACCTGCAAGCGTTTGTTCCAATACCTCCGGACGCACACCGACCTGTACCAGTCCCTTTGCATCCGTGCGGGCAACACCGATGTACTGCATTACAATACCTTCTGCCACATTTACCTGCGGTTCCTGTGCAATTTCAATCGTCGGATCATCCACAATCACCATAAATGCATTCGACTGCGCGCCGCTTTTCATATCAAATCCGACATAGGCATCAATTGTACTATGCGTGATAATTCCTTCCTCATCAATGACATGAAGCTCATTCACCATAAGCCTGTCCTTGATTTGGTTCATCTTGTCCTTGTTATTGATAATTGTTTTGTCTGCGGTAATCATATCCGCAAAAGCCCTTGTTTTTGCCAAATTGTCCTGACTGAGATTTTCCGTAAGCTGATTAATGTTCGCTTCATTTGTGGCAAGCTTTGCCTTCACATCTTCAAGTTTTGCCTGGCTTGTTGCCGTATTGCTCGCCTGACTGACACCTGTTTGCAATAAGAATATTGCCGTAATTGTGATAATTAACGCGATTAGCATATAGGAAAAAAGACGTTGTGTAAATATTTTTTTCATATGTTTCTCCATTCCCTACCGTGATACGGCAGTATATCTAGTTTTTTGCAATTTTGGATAATTTCCCAATGCGACACATACTGATAACATTATAACTTTTTCTGTATAATTATTCAACAAATGATTGTTTTTATTTTCCATATCGTCATTTTTCCCATAATTTCGTAAGTAGTTTCACAATTTTGTCCCTGTTTTTTGCCGTTTTCATAAAAGTCGGCAGCAAGTCAAACCGAAAATCCATTGTTTCCAAACCTGTGCGGATATCCGCTGACAAATAATCAATCAAAGCCTGCAAATGTTCCCTGTTCAACGCCCAAATGACTTTGCCCCGATACTGCGTCTGAAAGTAAAGCAGATAATGAAAATAGGGATCCTTCGCATTGCGTACATCGCAAAATACAATTTGCTGCACACCTCCCTGCTTTACAACATCTCCTATGACAAGCTCGCCACAGTAAGGACATTTTACGTTCACTTTTTGCCCGTGGATTTTATTTTTTGGCATTGCTGCCCGAAAATACCGACCTGTCGTTGTACACTGTGCATTTATTTCTACATCATCTGTTCCGCATGGAATGGTTTCCTGCTTTGCATAGCAAGAACTGCACTGAAAAAAAGCGATGCTCCGCGCCTTATCAAAACGCACCGTGCCTGCTTTGCCGCACTTTGGACAAATCACTATTATATCTGCCGAAAAAAATCCATTAATCATATGAAAATCCATCACTTTTTTTGTCTGTAAAACACAATACTTGCAGCTTTTTCATCTCAACTCCCCGTGTTTTTATTCCATACTTATCCCTCAATCCATTCAGGAATAACGCAGCAATTCGTGACAATGACCGCCATTCATCCAGTATTCCAGCTTTGCAATAATCTCCGCTTTTACCCTCGAGCGAAACTCCTCAATCGGACGCTCAAACGGTCTGTCTTTTTTTGTATCAACAAGATAAAGAACATACTCTCCCGCACTGTCCATCGACGGATACCAGCCTAAATCAATCAAAAGATTGTGATTTTTTAACTGTAGTAAATCCTCAACTAATTCAAAGCGATACTTTTCACCGTGCTGTTCCAAGTCGTACTCTGAAAAATTATTATATTGGACTGTCCAGCCCGAAGGTATCCGCAAGGGTTGTAACTCAAAATATTCCATTTTACATTTTCCTCAATTTATTTTTTGAAAAACAACAGTCTGTTCTTTCATAGAAATTTTTCCAACCTGATAACCGTAGTCTGCAAGTTCCTTTTTGTATTTCAAAAAGGAATGGTCTATCGATATACCTGCAATTTTTTCTATTTCCTCAAATGTAAGAACAAATGTTTTACTTCCGTTCTCTTTTACGTATTCCCATAAGGCATTGTATTTACTCATTGTTTCCTCCTATTTCCGCACAAATATATCCCTTCCCGAAAAATCCACAACACCGTCAAATCCTGCGCAATCCTATATATTTTCACCTCACTATGGAAAATAAAATCCGTCCTGTAAGCATAAGCTGCAAACAAAGCAGTTTATCAATCTTTGAATATCCATTTTCCGCAATACATTCCCTCAAATGTGAAATCGTCCGAAAAATATAAACAGGTATTTCCATTCTTTAACAGGCTTTGCACATGAAGGGACAGAAAACCTTTTATCTGCTTTCATCAATGTTTTCATCTAAATATATTATACGAGAGTCTTTACACATGGACAAGCACATTTATAGTTTTTAAAAAGAAACTTCCATCATATTTCCAAACCACTTATGTCCCCAAATCAACCGTCTATTTTGTTTCAGTTGAATTAGAAAGAGCCAGACATTTTAGATGCAGGAAAGGGATAACTAACAAGCAACAGAACAAAACGAAGAGTGGAAGAAATTTAATGTGAACTTTATTGTAAAGGTAAGCGTTTTTTTGTATAATTGAAGTGTGGCAGGAGCAGGATATATCGTATCTTGTGTCATAGATTTTTAAAAATCGAGGTGTCAAAGTGCAGGACGATATAAAACAGATAGAGAAAGTCATGGCAAAACGTACCGCAAAAAACAGCGTATTCCTTGACCTTTTTCAAAACAAGAGTTATCTGCTAAAACTGTATAAAACGCTCCATCCAGAGGACACCACAGCGACAGAGGATTCCCTTACAGATGTGACGATTACAAATGTATTGACGGATAATCTGTATAATGATTTAGGTTTTATTGCGAATAATAAGCTGATGATACTTATAGAGGCACAATCTACATGGACAGTGAATATTTTAGTAAGAGTTTTGCTATATCTGGCGCAAAGCTATCATGAATATTTTCAGCGTACCTGCCAAGACTATTACAAAAGCAGGAAAGTAAAAATGCCAAAGCCCGAACTTTATGTGATTTTTACGGGAAACAAAGGACGGAAACCCGATAAAATATCTTTGTCTAAAGAATTTTTCGAGGGTACGGATTTAGATATTGAAGTAAAAGCAAAGGTTATTTATGAAAGTGATACAGATGACATTATCAACCAGTACATTATTTTCTGCAAAGTCTTTAACGAGCAGACAAAACAGCATGGAATGACACAAAAGGCAGTTACGGAAACGATTCGCATATGTAAAGACAGGAATGTCTTAAAGGAATATTTGCTTGACAGGGAAAAGGAGGTTGTGACGATTATGATGAGTTTGTTTGATGATGAACAGATTATGAAGTCGTTTATCAAGAGCGAAAGGCATGATACAGAAAGAGCAATGGCGGAACAGCTAATAAGAAAAGGCAAAATGACACTTGAAGAAATTGCAGATTGTGTATCTACATTGTCATTCGATGAATTAAAAGAAATTGAAGCCGAGGTTATGCAGTTAGCATAATTTAACGTTTCAATCAAAATCAAATATAGTAACAGCATTAGAGTATATAGTAACTGAAATCTATATACTCTATTTTTTCCATTAAGGAGGAACATGAGCGACAATGTTCATACCAACACCTCAGGACGAATTAAGCCCTGTTTACAACAAAATCTTGACAAAACAAGGTATTTCGTTGAGGTACACTTTTCTGTTACCAGTACCCAAAGCGTAGAGGATAATCTAAAACGTGTCAATTTTCATGACTTAGCGCAATGCGAACCTTGTTCGCATGGAAAACAGGGCAGACCAAGATAAAGTACTGAAAATGCATCCCGTTTTTCCAAATCTTCTTCTTGTCCGCAAACCGCTGCGCAATCTCCTGATACACACCTTCCCACTGAACCCCCCCAGACTTTATGAAACCGTTCCTTCGCAATACCGCATTGTTTTAATACTTCATTTTCAAACCCAAAAATCGACAAAACCTCTTTGTCAATGATTTTTCTCTCAATCCCCTGAAAACGAACAAACCACCTCAATCCCCCCAACAATATGCCCATTAAACGTTTCCAACTCTTCCGCCGGAACCCACAGCTCCTGATGATACTCCGCCCCGACCGTATGCACCTCAAACTGCGCAGCGTACACATCATCAACCTCAAACCGCGTCACATACCCTTTATGGTCATCATTATACTGCACATTCCACCGCCCCGCGATTTCCGCAGCATATTTTTCATTCAACACCGGATAAAAAATCGGCTGCTCCGGCAGTCTTGGCGGAAATTTTAAATACCCGCTCTCTTTAATCAGCTCCAATTCCTTCGTCCCCACAGGTCTGTACAACACCATTTTTCCACATACATCCTTCCATTTTTTTAACATATCCACAAAAATTATCTTACCATATTTCCACGCTTTTACAAACAATTTTTTTATCCCAAAATCCTTTTAAATCTTCCCACAAAATTCTTTGCGGCTACATTTTCTATATGTTACCATAAAAATAATCAAAAGAAAACGGAGAACCTTTTATGGAAGCAGAAACGAAAAAAATCAACGGAAGCTTAATGACAGGCTGGTCAATCATTGCTCTTGTACTATTCATCTCATACATCGGCGAATACCTCAAAGGCGCACGGACAGCAGGCTACGTCGTCGTATTTTTGATATGCACCATCCTACCATGCGCTTATTGCATCTACCAGTACAAAAAAAAACCCGACTCCGAACAGCTAAAAATCTATATCGTAGTCGGCTACTTTGTGATGTACTTATTCAGCATGATTACCGGCAGCACCAACATGGTATTCAGCTACATACTGCCGCTGCTCTCGCTGCTTATCCTCTACCACCAGCCAAAGCTGATTTTATACACGGGAATTGCTTCCATGCTCGTCAACATCTACTTCGTGGCAATGCAGTTTGTCAACGGGGAAATCAACCTCAAAACAAGCAAAGAGGCGGAAATCCAGCTTGCACTGATTGCGTTGTGCTTTGGCGGCTGCTACACCGCGACAAAGATTTACGACCGTATCACCATTCAAAACAAAGAATTTATGATTGCGCTTGAGGAAAAAAACAGGCAGAACCAACAGTTGACCTTTCAGACCATCATGACCATTGTCAACACCATCGACGCAAAAGACCAGTACACAAAAGGGCATTCCCAACGCGTTTTTGAATACTCCGCAGCACTCGCAAAGGAACTCGGACTCCCGCAAGAACAAATGGAAAAAATCCGCTACATTGCACTGCTTCATGACATTGGCAAAATCGGCGTACCCGACAACATTTTAAATAAACCGGAAAAACTCACCAACGAAGAACTTTCCTTGATGAAAATGCACACCATTGTCGGCGGCGAAATTTTAAAAGACATTGAAAGTGTACAAGACCTTAATGTCGGCGCAAAATATCACCACGAACGCTACGACGGACGCGGATACCCCGAAGGACTAAAGGGCGACGAAATCCCCTACGTTGCACGCCTAATCTGCGTTGCAGACGCTTACGACGCAATGGCAATCAACCATATCTATAGAAAACACCTTACGGAGGAAACCATTCTCCAAGAAATTGAACACTGCAGTGCAACACAGTTTGATCCCACAATGGCTGACGCGTTTCTCAAAATCATCAAAGAAAATCGCCTTCAGGAACTTTCTCCGGAGTTATATAGCACTACGGAAAAAAGCAATATGGCAAATCAGGTTTTACAAAAACTCTTGAAAAACACAGGAAGCTTCGCAGAAAAAGACTTGGATTTATTGACAGGAATTTACAACAAATCACATGGAGAACATCTTTTGGAACTGTACCTTACCAACGGCAATGGCTGTCTGCTGCTTATAGACGTTGATGCCTTACAGACCGTTAATGGAAAACATGGTTTAGTACGCGGCGACTTATATTTGAAAACAGTGGCGCACCTTTTAGACTCCGTATGTGATGACAAAATCCTCTACCGCGGTGACAGCAACGAATTTGTATGCTTCCTCTGCGGCACAGTCAGTAAAGAAGAATTGGATGAAATTATTTCCGTCTTTTACAAACGGCTGGAGGCACAAAAAACAAACGATGAGATTTTAAAGTCATTAAATGTTTCCATCGGCGCCGTATTAGCAATTATTCCATGTCTAAAAAACAGCGACATGACCACCCGATTTTCAAGCTCACAACAAATTGTAATCTTAATTGATACAACAAAAAACAATGCAGAAACAACTGCAAACCAAATTATCAGTAATTTTTACAAAATGAACCAATATAAAAATTTCAGTATTCATTATGAATCCGGGGAATTTAAAAAATACATACAAAGGTCGGAAACCAAAACCCGTTTCCAACCTTCTTTTTATGTCTGCCAATCCAAATAGTGCTCCCGCATCGTTTACCCATCCAATGAAACCAATCTATTCCGAATACAAAAAATTGCCGCCTGCGTCCTGTCGGTGCAGCCAATCTTTTTAAAAATATTAAACAAATGATTTTTCACCGTTCGTTCGCTAATATAGAGCTTACTGGCAATATCTTTATTCAAAAATCCAACAGACACAAGACGCAATACCTCAAGCTCCCTACTAGAAAGAGCATTAATCTTCTCCTTATCCATATCAAGTGAAATTAACCTTGAATTTAAAAGCGGAATAAGACTGGGTTGTATAAACTTCTCACCCTGATATACACAATGGATTGCCCGAATCAATTCATGCGAGTCCGAATCCTTGAGCAAATATCCGTCCGCTCCCATATCAATGGACTTTATTAAATACTCTATTTCACTGTGTACCGTAAGCATCAGAATTTTAGGATAAACCTTCTTTTTCACAAGAATATCCAAAACCTCCATTCCACTAATTTCCGGCATATTAATATCAAGAAGCAGAACATCAATATTGTTATTACTCAGCTTATCAATGCACTCCGTTCCGTTATCTGCTTCCTCAACAACACATATATTTTCATCAAATTCTATCAGACTCTTTAATCCTTCCCGAACCATCTTGTGGTCATCCGCTATCATAACACGAATCATTTAAAAAACCCCATTCTATACTTTTGTCGTTTACCATACTAATTTTAAGTTGAAACCGGTATCATAATATGTATTGATGTACCTCTTTCATTCGAAATAATTTCCATCTCTCCAGATAACAGTTCAACCCGCTCTTTCATAAAAGAAAGCCCAAAATGCTTACCCTTTTTCTGACTGTTAAAACCAACACCGTCGTCCGCAATCGTAACATTTATTTTATCACCGTTAAATTTCACAAAAACAAATACCTTCTTTGCCTGCGAATGCTTTACAATATTTCGACAAGCTTCATTTACAATGCGGTAAACGGACAACGCTGTGACGCCGTCCGTCATACTGACATTATCCACATCAAAATGTACATCATATCCTTTTTCAATCAGCATATCACGCAAGCGACCAAACGCTGCGTCATATCCAATATCATCTAAAATCATAGGACGCAGATCATAAATCGTATCACGCACACCATCCATAATGACACGAATTTGCTTTTTTGCCAAGGCAAGCTCAAGCTTTGCCTGAACAAGATCCTTATCCATATAAAGCATCGCAAGTTCAAGCTTTTGCGATAAACAGATAATATCCTGTACCGTATCATCATGCAATTTTTCCGCAATCCGTTTCCGCTCTGTTTCCTGCATCCGAAGAATTTCCTTATTATACATCTACAATCCCCCTCATAAAAATATCATACTCTTTTTGTAATACACCCCTTTATTAATTATAACAGTTCTTTTATAATGGATCCCTTGTTGGAAGTCCGGCTTTGCGCGGATATTTTTTTGGCGTAGCTTTCATTTTTTCAATCACAACAAGAGTTCTGTAAATATCAGAGTTAGGCAAAACAAAGTCAAACTGTTTTCCAAATGCTCCCCCTAGCAAACCAACCGCTTTTTCAGCAGAAGTCACCTCTTCCGTACTCTTTTCCGATTTATATGAAATAAATAAACCGCCTACTTTTACATAAGGGATACAATATTCCGACAATGATGACAAATTTGCAACTGCACGCGAAACGCAGACATCAAATTGCTCCCGAAGCAAATCCGGCTTTGCAAAATCCTCTGCTCTCCCATGTATCGCATCAATATGATTCAAACCAAGCTTTTCAATCACTTCATTCAGAAACTTCACCCGTTTTCCCAAAGAATCCAATAAAGTAATTTTCAAATTCGGAAAAACAATTTTCAACGGAATTCCCGGAAACCCCGCACCTGTCCCAATATCCATTACGGAAAGCTCTTTTTGACAATCAATCGCCTTACAGAGTGAAAGACTGTCTAAAAAATGCTTTGTGCAAACCTCTTCAAATTCCGTAATGGCCGTCAAATTCATAAAACCGTTCCATTCAATCAAAAGCTCATAATACTGCATAAACTGCCTAAGCTGAAACTCATTCGGTATTACTCCAAACTCCGCCAGTCCGTTTTTGAAATGAGTAAGGTCATATTTTTCAAAATCCATCTGTTACCTCTTTTTGTAATATATTTTGTAATACATCTATCATACTATAACTTTTAAAATCACTTACAAATTTGTACTTCTGTACAAATTTGTCATATAAACGCTCTGATTTCACATTAACCTCTCAAATATACTAAAAGAACCGATATATCCGCCGGTGAAACCCCGCTAATCCGCGAAGCCTGTCCAACCGATACAGGCTTCATTTTCTTTAATTTTTGTCTTGCCTCAAGCCGCAGGCTTCCAATCGCATCATAATCTATATCCGCCGGTATCTTTTTCTGCTCCATTTTTTTATACTGCTCTACCTGCTTTAACTGTCTGCTGATATAACCTTCATACTTAATCTCTATATTCACCTGTTCAATCACATTATCAGGGAGCCATTTCCGCTCCTTATCAATTGCAGCCAAAGCTTCATAAGAAAGCTCTGGACGACACATCAACTCGGCAAGTGTAGCGCTTGTCTTTAATGGTGAGCTTCCATGGGAAATCAAAAAATCCTGATATTCCCGCGATGCGCCAATAGAAATATTTTTTAACCGCTCAATCTCTTTTTCCGTCATATACTTCTTTGCAAGCATTTCATCCATCTCAATTTTTGAAACAAGTCCTACCTGAAAACCAATTTCCCTAAGCCGCAAATCTGCATTATCCTGACGCAGCAAAAGCCTGTATTCCGCACGTGAAGTCATCATTCGATACGGCTCAAAATTTTCCTTTGTCACCAAATCATCAATCAGCACACCTATATAAGCCTGAGAGCGGTCAATTATAATCTGCTCCTTTTCTTGAATAAAAAGTGCAGCATTGATTCCGGCAATTAAACCCTGTGCCGCCGCTTCTTCATAACCGCTGCTCCCATTAAACTGTCCACCGCTGAAAAGTCCTAAAATCCTTTTAAATTCAAGAGTCGGATAAAGCTGTTCTGGATTGATACAGTCATATTCAATCGCATAAGCATTTTTGACTATCTTACAATGCTCAAGCCCTGGTACTGTACGATACATTGCAAGCTGCACATCCTCTGGCAACGAAGAACTCATCCCTCCTACATACATCTCATTTGTATGAAGCCCTTCCGGTTCAATAAAAACCTGATGCCGTTCTTTATCCGCAAATTTCACCACTTTGTCCTCGATAGACGGACAATAACGTGGTCCTGTTCCTTCAATAATGCCTGCATAAATCGGAGAACGGTCAAGATTTGCCCGGATAATGTCATGCGTTTTTTGATTCGTATACGTTAACCAGCAGGAAACCTGATCAATCTGTACATCCTTCGGATCTGTTGAAAATGAAAACGGAACAACCTTTTCATCTCCAAGCTGCTCCTCCATTTTGTCAAAATTGATTGATCGTTTATCCATTCTTGCAGGCGTTCCCGTCTTAAACCGCCGCATCTCCACACCAAGAGATATCAAAGAATCCGTCAGATAATTTGCCGCCTGCAGACCATTCGGTCCCGTATATGTAATCGCTTCCCCACAAAGACAGCGTGCTTTTAAATAAGTCCCTGTACAAAGAATAACTGCTTTTGCCTCATAAACAGCGCCCGTGTAAGTTTTTACACCTGTTATTTTTTTATCATATTGTCCTTCCACAACGGACAATTTGTCCGTGGACAAATCTTCTGCCAAAAGTTCCACAACCTCTGACTGCTTAATCGTTAAATGTTCCTGATTTTCAAGCACTTTGCGCATTGCCCGTGAATACTCTGCTTTATCTGCCTGCGCCCGAAGTGAATGCACCGCAGGACCCTTTGAAACATTCAACATCTTTGACTGAATAAACGTTTTATCAATCACCTTGCCCATTTCACCGCCAAGCGCATCAATTTCACGTACCAAATGCCCCTTTGACGAACCGCCGATATTTGGATTACACGGCATTAAAGCAATACTATCCACACTTACTGTAAAAATAACCGTTTCCATCCCCATTCTCGCACACGCAAGCGCTGCCTCACAGCCCGCATGACCTGCACCTACCACACATACATCTACTTTTTCCCTGATTTCAGACATTCTGCCAGTCCCTCTTTCCTATACTTCCCAAACAGTACCATTGTATTATATAATTTCATACACGTCAAATTTGTTATTTTCCCATACAGAATTTGCTAAATATCTCATTGACAAGATCGTCCCCAACCTCTTCTCCGATAATTCTCCCTAGAGAAGCATAGGCATTCATCAAATCAATCGAATAAAAATCTTCTGGCATATCATCGGCAAGACTGCCAAGCACAAAGTCCATACTTGTATATGCCTCCATCAATGCCTCTTTATGTCTCCCGTTTGTAATATAAATTTCATCGTTGACCGCAATCTCACCGCCAAAAAACATTTCCTTAATTGCATTCTCAAATGCGTCAATTCCAACATTCTCCTTAGTGGATGTTTTAATAATACGTAAATCCTTATTTTCTGACACAAGTGTCATAAATTCGTCCTCATCAACCACCTGCGTCAAATCCGTTTTATTCAACAGCACAATCACTTTTTTACTGGCAATCAGCTTTATAATCTCTTCATCATTTTCATCCAATTTCCGTGAAGCGTCAACCACATAAATAATCAAATCGGCATTATTTGCATAATTCCTCGCCTTCTCAACACCAATCCGTTCCACCTCGTCACTCGTATCACGGATACCTGCCGTATCAATAATATTCAATCCCACACCATTTAGCTTTATTGATTCCTCAAGCGTATCGCGCGTCGTACCTGCCACACTTGTTACAATCGCCCGCTCTTCACCAACAAGTAAATTCAAAAGTGAAGATTTCCCAACATTGGGCTTTCCCACGATTACCGTATTAATGCCGTCTTTTAAGAGCTTTCCGTTATCCGCACTGTCAACCAGTTTTTTCAAATCAGCCTTTACGGATAACGTCTTTTCCTCCAGCTTTTCCCGGTATCCGTCAAGACTAATATGCTCCGGATCATCAAGCGCCGATTCTATAAACGCAATCTCATACAAAATCTCATCCCGCAAAAACTTTACCTGATCAGAAACTGAACCCTTTAACTGTTTCACTGATGATTTCAAGGCAAATTCATTTTTTGAATGAATTAAATCCATGACAGCCTCTGCTTTTGATAAATCAATCCTTCCATTTAGGAATGCCCGCTTTGTAAATTCCCCCGGTTGTGCCATACGGCATCCGTTTTTTATCACAGTTTCCAAAATTTTTGTCATTACAAGAATACCGCCATGACAGTCAATCTCCACCGTATCCTCCCTTGTATACGTATTTGGCGCTTTCATTACAACAACCATAACTTCATCAATCAACTCATCCTTGTCATAAATAAATCCATAGTGAACTGTATGGCTTTCTACATTCACAAGTCTTTTCTTTCCTGACTTTGAACGATAAATCCTATCGGCAATTTGGATTGCCTCATCACCGCTAATCCTTATAATACCAATTCCCGAATCGCTCATTGCCGTAGCAACTGCCGCAATTGTATCTGATTTCATCATAATAAAATACTCCTTAATATCCTAATTATAGAAAAAGAACCCTGTTTTTACAAGGTTCTTTTTTAAATACAATAAAACTATTCTTCTGTTTCAGGACTATTTTCCGAAGTGGAATGTACATTCTCATTATTACCATTTTTATAATCCTTGTTATAATTCTTACGATAACCGCCACGATTATTCCCGTAACCGCCTCTGCTGTAACCGCCGCGATTATTTCCATAGCCGCCTCTGCTATAACCGCCCCTCTCAGAATAATTAGCCTCTCTCTTCGGAACCACAACCACACGTCTAAAAGGTTCTTCACCCTCACTATGTGTTGTAACATATCTGTCGTTTTGCAATGCCGAATGGATAATTCTTCTCTCATAAGGATTCATAGGTTCCAAGGAAACAGGTCTTCTCGTCCTCTTCACCTTATAAGAAATATTCTTCGCAAGATTTTCAAGCGTTTCCTTACGTCTTTCCCTGTAATTCTCCGTATCAACCTTCACTCTGATATATTCACCTGTTCCCTTATTAACAACAAGCGAAATCAAATACTGAAGTGAATCAAGTGTCTGTCCGCGTTTTCCAATCAAAACGCCCATCTCATCACCGCTAAGCTCTACATTCAAACTGTTTGCTTCCTTATCATAATTTACTTCTGAATTTACAGTCAGATTCATTGCCTGAAATACATCAGAAAGGAATTTTTTAGAAACAGCTTCCACGTCAATATCCACAACATTTGAATTTGCAATAACAGGTTTTTCACTGACTATATTTACTGCAGCAAGAGTTTTTTCTGTTTTAACAGGTTCTGATTTTTTAAGCTCTGATTTTTTATGCTCTGATTTTTTAGGAACAGTTTCTGTTTCCTCTGACTCTTCTTTCACTCTTGCCATAATAATTGCAGGCTTTGCGCCAAAACTTAAAAATCCCGTTTTACCTTCATCAATTACCTTATAATCAAGCTTATCACTTGGAATCGAAAAATGTGTACACGCTTCCGTAATCGCGTCGTTCTTTGTTTTCCCTTTAAACTCAACGTATTCCATTTATAATCCTCCATTCTTACGCAAGTCCGTTATTTCTTTTTTATTACCTGTTATTTTTCTCGTTATACTGTTTCACCATATTTGCCTTTGACGCAAGGCTTCCTGCTTTGGCATTGCTGTTATAATACTGCGTTGATTCTTTTCTTGCCTTTTCCTTTTCTTCTTCCGTCATCGCAGGTCTTTTTGATGCATTATTCTGATAAGATGCTCTTGACGAAATATTCTTTGTATTCGTCCTTGCCGCTGCATTTAACTTTGCAGGATCAATGCCTTGCTTGCGAAGCTTTTCATTATACTTTTCAACATTTTTTGCAATTAACGCATCAATATCCATTTTATCAATGTGCTTATTGATAATAACCTGCTGAATACTTCTTACGACCGCACCGATTACCCAGTAAAGTCCCATACCTGCGGGAAGCGTCAGACAAAACCATGCTGACATTAGAGGCATCAGAGTGTTCATCGTCTTCATTGACTGCTGCATTGCCTCCGCCGTGTCATTCTGCGGCTGTTTCTTTTTGCCCTTATCATCATTATCCGTCGCAGCCTGCGGCATTAACTTATAGTTAATCCACTGTGTTACTGCTGAAAGCACCGGAATCGCAATTGCACCCGCAAGTAACAAATAATTTCCTGCAGCAAACGCTGATTTAATTGTATCCATCGGAGAATTACCGATATTCAATCCAAGGAAATTATTATATACATCTATAATTCCCCTCTCCGCTCCGTTAGAAAGAATAATTTTACCGTTATACATCAAATCAGCTAATCCAAATTTTTCAGATAAAACTGCCATATCTGCCGTAGACACTTTATTCAATGTATCAATAATTGCATTTCTTGTATTATCTGCAATTTCAAAATTCTTTGTAAACATAGCTGCAGCCGACATTTCCTTGACATAATCCAATCCGCCGGGCGTGCTGATAATTTTATCCGCAAGAACACCAAATGCCTCGCCAATTCTCGTAACATATGCTGGCATTGAACTGATTACGCGATAAAGTGCGAACAAAATCGGCATTTGAATCAATAACTGCAGACAACTGCCGGAAGGAGACACGCCATACTTTGCGTAAACCTGTTTTGTTTCCGCATTCATCGCAACAATAGATTCATTATCCTGCTTGCCTTTATACTTATTCTGAATTGCCACAATTTCAGGATTCATTTTTGCAGACAGTTTTGAAAATTTCTGCTGTTTAATCGTAAGCGGCATCAGCAGCAAATAAATTACAATTGTAAATAAAATAATCGATAAACCAATATTCGGAATGCCAATCAGGTTCAGCAGCTCAAAAATTGCATTCATAATCAGACCAAGAAGCCAAACTATATACTTGAATATCGGAGTTGAATTCTGGGTTAATAGCATCAAATCCATTTTAATAACCATGCCTTTCTGCTTTTTAAAACATTTTAAAAATTAAAACTTATAAAAGGTTTTAATTTCTTTTTTTGTCGGAACCGGATCATAGCCTCCTTTGGAAAAAGGATTGCACCGAAGTATTCTCCATATAATAAGGAAACCGCCCTTCACAAAACCAAACCGTTCTACTGCTTCAAGCCCATATTGCGAGCAGGAAGGAAAATAAGGACATTTTGTGGATTTAAGCGGCGACAGGTATTTCCTATAAAATAAAATCAGCCTCAATAAAAGCTTTTTCATCATAAATCAATTACCCTGTTTTAATACATTTTTATGCAGCTTTGATACATGCAGCAGCGCGCTCTCAATATCGGAATATTTAGCCCAAGCCGCATTGGTTCTCGCAACGACTACAATGTCTAAACCACTATTAAACATTTCTTCATGCAGTCTGTAGCTTTCTCTCACTAACCTTGTAACATGATGCCTTACGACACTGTTTCCCACTTTTTTGCTGACTGAAATCCCAAGTCTGTTTTTTTCCAGATGATTTTCCAATACATACATCACAAGATATCTGTTGGCATAGCTTTTCCCATTACCATAAACATTCTTAAAATCTCTGTTACTTTTTAATGATTCCGAAAACTTCATATTAAATTCCTTGTTTTAATATCATTAATGAAATTCATGAAGAAAAATCAAAAATAAAAATCATTAATGCATTAATGATAGAAAAAAAGGTCACACACTCATGTGACCTGTCAATTATGCAGACAATCTCTTTCTTCCTTTTGCACGTCTTGCAGCTAAAACTTTTCTTCCGCCCTTTGTGCTCATTCTCTTTCTAAACCCATGAACTTTGCTTCTCTGTCTCTTTTTAGGCTGAAATGTCATTTTCATTACCGAAACACCTCCTTCTTAAACTATTCTACTAATAGTCCATAACCCTATCATTTATCTTGATTATTTGGTATTATTGCATGTCCGAAAAAAGACATGCCGAATATCATGCCGATATTCGGCATACAAATACCATGTATTAGAAAATATCGTACTAATTATATAATATACATCTTTATAAGTCAACTAAAATTTTAATTATCCCCATTATCCTCTATGGGGCAGAAAACGGCATTCTGTTCCCCAAGAGAAATCACGATGAAAAGAGAATTTGTTCCTTCTACAAGTTCTTTAGGTAATTGAATATCCAATTCACCTTCCGCAGATTCTCCGGACTCCAAGGATGTATCAGCCAAACACGTATCCAAATTCAGAATATTAACAGTATCATAAAAATTCTCAAAGGAAGAATCCGTAATCTGTACAAGCGTATCCGATCCAATATAATACATAAACGGTAAAAACGTATTTTTCTTATCACTTACATTGGTAACAGTAAGTCGTAATCTGGCAAACTGGTACCCTGCATCCGGCTCATAAATATACATACCATCTATAAAGCTATCCACAATCTCACAGGAATGGCATGTAATCTCCCAACCGCCTAAAGTAACAGGTTCTTCCATTTTAAATTCCTCTTTGCCATAACGATTGACAAGCATGGATGCATATTCCTCAGGAGTGTTGGCATTATGATAAATAAAGTACAATATATCCGCATTAATCAAATCCGGATATGCAGGAGATCCATAAGAACCGGCATTTTTATCAGCAAAATTTTCTTCCGGCAAATATCCAAGATTTTTAAGGAAAGCACCTGTTTTTGCTTCATATAAATCAATGGATGTAGTGGAAATCATTTTCGTTTCATCCGTAACGCCCTTATCGGTTTCATAATATTTATAAGAAGGTGTCAAGACAAGATAATAATCAGCTTCATCCAATGATTTCGGATACTCTTCCTTGGGCAGTCCCAGCATAAAATCCCCCAAAACACGCAGATTTGTAGGAGAACCCTCAAACTCTTGTGTGTATGGATTATGATAAAAAGCAAGAACCTTTTTTCCGTCCAACTCTATTGCCTCTGGCAGATTATTTTCATCAGGCTCTTTTAACTCCAGTGTATCGTTGACAGTGACAGCCAAATTTGTGGAATAATAATGATCCTCAATAAACTCTGACACTTTCTGTAAAGATTGATTGAGATCTTTTTCATGCAATTCCGGTAACAGGGAATCACGTATATAACTGATATAAGCAATGGCATCCTCTGTGGTGTCTGTTTCTATACTATACGGATTATTGCTGTCATAAAAATAAGCTGACTTCCATTCGTCAATCTTCCATTCATCAAAAAATCCTACTGCCTTCAAATCATCTATATAAGTCAGCATTTTACCCGGATGTGCTTTTACCCAATTATCAACAGCAATCCGTAATCCATTTTCAAATTCACTGTCAATCGGAATACCGCTTATAAGATTCGCAAGGGTATTTCCGTCAATCTGGTCAGTTGTTTCCAATAAAGCATAAAAGCAGTCATAAGGAGAAAAGGATGTTTCAAGGGCAGCCCAAAATTCATCACCCTCAGTATTCACCTTAGCAAGAAAACCTTCCGCATAGGACGTTGCATCTTCGCCGCCCTGGCGATCCAATTCACATAACAGGGATATTGCATGGAACTGCTGGCTTAGGGTACTATCGGCAGAAGATGCTTCCTGCTTCAAGACTGCAATATCAAAGCTATCCGCCTGCTTTTCCACATAAGCTTTCAAATTATCCGCTTTTCTGGCAGACTTCCAATACTTATCAGCCGTGGACATATTTTGGCTTTGACAGGCTGTCAGTGAAAAAAGCGCCATAAAAAGCATCATAGTTACCAATTTTCTTTTCATATGTGTACTTCCTTTTTTAATTTATCTATCATACTTTATTTATTGTACTTTAAAGAAAAGAGAGTGTCAATTAAATCAACTCATTATACACAACAATTAAAAAATAATACACACAAACGTTCATTTATCCACAAAATGTGATTAAATTGTGGATAAATTGGTGAAAATATGTAGAAAACTTTTAAATAAATGTGTTAAGTCCCCATAAAATCTAGTATATTATTGTCCATAAATATATTTGGACTTATCCACAATTATGTTACTAATATTCCCAAAAAAGAGGTCCATACTATTTTTTTCCACATATTGTCATTAAAGTTATCCACAATATCAACAATTTTTTGGGGATTATGTGAATTAAACGTACAAAATTTGAATATTTTTTTGAAACATTTGATTTTTTTCCACATTTGGTTTACTATTAATATGGTATGGAATTTTATTGTACTGATAAACTGCAAAGAGGTATGAAATGAACGAAATAAAAGACAGATGGGAAGAAATAAAGGAAACCCTTAGAAAAGAATACGATCTTACCAATATTTCTTTTTCAAATTGGATTGCCCCCTTAAAGTTTTATAAGGTTGAAAATGACGTGGTAACAATCCTTGTACCTACGGAACAGGAACATTTAATAAAATATATTAAAACAAAATACCTCATATGCTTCAAAGTTACCATTTCAGAGCTTATGAATCATGATTACAATGTGGAATTCAAAATAGAAAGTGACGCTTCTTTACAGGAAAATACCACAAAAAAAGATTCCGCGTCAAATGAGTTAAATCATAATATAAATTACGAAAAAGCCAATCTCAACAGCAAATATACGTTTCATACCTTTGTCGTTGGAAGCAACAATAAATTTGCCAACTCCGCAGCGCTCGCAGTTGCCGAATCACCGGGAGAGATTTATAACCCGCTTTATTTATATGGAGGCGCGGGGCTTGGTAAAACACACTTGATGCACTCTATCGGTCATTTTGTGCTGGAACAAAACCAAAATATGAAGGTTCTTTACGTTACGAGTGAGGTCTTTACAAACGAAGTGATTGAATCCATTCGAAGCGGTAATGCTGCAGCAATGACAAAGCTTCGGGAAAAATACCGGACCGTCGATGTGCTTTTGATTGATGACGTACAGTTTATTATAGGAAAGGAATCGACACAGGAGGAATTTTTCCATACCTTTAATGCACTGCACTCCGCGGGAAAACAGATTGTGATTTCATCTGATAAGCCGCCAAAGGAAATGGAAACCTTAGACGAGCGGTTTCGCTCCCGCTTTTCATGTGGACTGATTGCTGATATACAACCGCCTGACTATGAAACGCGTATGGCAATCTTAAGGAAAAATGCAGAAAATTATGACAGGGAAATTGATGATGAAATCATCCAGTATATCGCCACAAATATTAAATCAAATATCCGGGAACTGGAAGGCGCTTTAAATAAAGTCATGGCAAACGCCAGGTTAAATAAACAGGAACTTACGATTGAGCTCGCAGAAGATGCATTGAATGATGTTATTTATCCAAACAAAACAAGGGAAATTACACCGAAGCTGATTCTTGATACGGTTGCAGATCACTTTAATGTTTCCGTTAACGATATTTCCTCCAAGAAACGGGATAAGGAATTTGCGCTTCCAAGACAGATTATTATGTATCTGTGCCGCAGCATGACAACAGAAACATACCAAAACATTGCCGCTCTTTTAGGAAAAAAAGACCATACAACCATTATCAGTGGTGTTAAAAAAATAGAAAAACTGATAGAAAGTGACAGTGAATTAAAAAATAAAGTGGATATTATTAAGAAAAAAATTTCTCCTTCTTAAAAAGGATGAAATGCCACTGTGGATGACTGTTTATAACTTTATACTATTTATTAAGTTTATCCACAGGATATTTTTTCTGAATTTCCTTATAAACTAAGGAGAAATGCGGTTATGCACAAATCCACGCATATTATTACTAATATTACGGATAATATATTATTTATATATATTTTTTAGAATTTTTTGATATCGTAAATTTGCGGATTTTATCAAGAATGGGGGATTAATATGAAAATTGTATGCTCAAAAACAAATCTTCTAAATGGTGTTAATACTGTTTCTAAGGCTGTACCCAGTAAAACAACAATGTCAATTTTGGAATGCATTTTAATTGATGCAAATAAAGGCGAAATAAAACTTACCGCAAATGATATGGAGCTTGGAATAGAAACCGTGATAGACGGTGAAATTGTAGAAAAAGGAATGATTGCATTAGATGCAAAGATTTTTTTGGAAATGGTTAGAAAACTGCCGGACAATGATGTTACGATAGAAACAGATCCTACATATAAGGCAACAATTACATGTGAAAAGGCAAAATTTAATATCGTCGGAAAATCAGGCGAAGATTTTTCGTATCTTCCGCAAATTGAACGGTCGGAATCCATTATGGTGTCGCAGTATACATTAAAAGAAGTCATTCGGCAGACGATTTTTTCTATTGCCGATAATTTTACCAATAAAATTCTGACGGGTGAGCTGTTTGAAATTAACGGAGATGTTTTAAAGGTTGTTTCATCTGACGGTCTTCGTATTTCTCTTAGAAAGATTCATTTGAAAGAATCCTATCCTGCAAAGAAGGTTATAGTTCCCGGAAAGACGTTAAATGAAATTAGCAAGATTCTTTCTGGAGATGTTGATAAGGATGTTCATATTTTCTTTACAGAGAAACATATTCTGTTTGAATTTGACAATACAACCGTTGTTTCAAGACTGATTGAAGGAGATTATTTAAAAATTAACAATATTCTTTCTGCTGACTATGAAACAAAGATTAAGTTAAATAAAAAAGAATTTTTAGGATGTATTGACCGTTCTACGCTTTTAATTAAGGAAGGCGATAAAAAGCCGATTATTCTGAATATTCTTGATGACGTGATGGAGCTGAAGATGAACTCCATTGTAGGCAGTCTTGATGAAGAGCTAGATATTTCAAAATTTGGTAAGGATTTGATGATTGGATTTGACCCGAAGTTTTTAATTGATGCACTGAAAGTAATTGACGATGAGGAAATTGAAATTAAGCTGCTCAATTCCAAAGCGCCATGCTTTATTAAGGATGATGAGGAAAATTATGTCTATCTCATTTTGCCGGTAACATTTAATAATATAAATTAAATATCGTATGTTATTTTGATTAGTTATAAAAACAGGGCATGGAGGATTATTGTGGAAAAAATAGTTATCAGGGATGATTTCATTAAGCTTGGTCAGGCGTTAAAGCTTGCGGGATTTGTGGAATCTGGAGTTGAGGCAAAAGAAGTCATTCAGAATGGGCTTGTCAGAGTGAATGGTACAGTTGACACAAGACGCGGAAAAAAGCTTGTGGCAGGTGATGAGGTCAGCTTTAACGGCAACAGTTTTGTTATTCAAAATTGATGGGTCTGTTGCCATGATTTGGAATGGGTATAAAAATGATTATAAAATCACTGGAGCTTGAGAATTTCAGAAATTATTCCGAGCTGTCGATTTCTTTTGATAGTGGAACAAATATTCTATATGGAGATAATGCGCAGGGAAAGACAAATATTTTAGAGTCAATTTATCTTTCTGCTACAACGAAATCACATAAAGGGAGTAAGGATAAGGATATTATTCATTTTCATGCGGAGGAAGCACACATTCGCACTTATGTATTAAAGGATGGGCTTGAGAACCGTGTGGATATGCATCTTCGTAAAAATAAAAGTAAAGGAATAGCCATAAACGGACAAAAGATTAAAAAGGCGGCGGATTTGCTGGGACTGTTGAATGTGGTTTTTTTTTCGCCGGAGGATTTATCAATTATTAAGAACGGACCCTCGGAACGGCGCCGTTTTGTGGATATGGAGCTTTGTCAGCTCGACAGTTTTTATTTATATAATCTCAATAACTATAATAAAATCGTTAATCAGAGAAACAAACTTTTAAAGGATTTGTCTTTTAACCCAAATCTAAGAGAAACACTTTTTATATGGGATTCTCAGCTTGTATCCTATGGAAGTAAGATTATAGAGAGAAGAGCTGCATTTGTAAAGCAGTTGAATGAGCTTATTTATGACATACATGTCAGATTATCAGGAGGAAAGGAAGAATTAAAGGTTGTTTATGAACCTGATGTTTTGCTTGAGGAGCTTGAAAACGGGCTGAAAAACAGTCAGGAAAAGGATATCAAATTGAAGCAGACAACGATTGGACCGCACAGGGATGATTTTTCGTTTTTGATAGGTGGAATTGATATCCGGAAATTTGGCTCACAGGGGCAGCAGAGAACAGCGGCTTTATCATTGAAGCTTTCTGAAATAGAGCTTGTTAAAAAACTGACAAAGGATACGCCTCTTTTGCTTTTGGATGATGTTTTGTCGGAGCTTGACAGCAGCAGACAGAATTATCTGTTGAACAGTATTGGTGATATTCAGACAATTATTACATGTACAGGACTTGAGGAGTTTGTAAATAACAGATTTGAAATTAATCGGATTTTTAAGGTATCAAATGCGGTTGTTGAGAATGTGAAGAAAATTGATAATGAATAAAAAAGTTCGTGATCAGATGGAGGGTAAATATGAGTAACGAGTATGGAGCTGATCAAATTCAGATATTGGAAGGACTTGAGGCGGTTCGGAAAAGACCTGGTATGTATATCGGCAGTACTTCTTCAAGGGGGCTGCATCATTTGGTATATGAAATCGTGGATAATTCCGTTGATGAGGCGCTTGCAGGCGTTTGTGATATGATTGAAGTAACGATTAATCCTGATAATTCAGTGACTGTTATTGATAACGGGCGCGGTATTCCTGTTGGTATTAATCATAAGGCAGGGATTCCCGCGGTTGAGGTTGTTTTTACAATTTTGCATGCAGGAGGGAAGTTCGGCGGTGGCGGTTATAAGGTTTCCGGCGGGCTGCATGGCGTAGGCGCGTCTGTTGTCAATGCGCTTTCTACATGGCTTGAGGTGGAAATACGTTCGGAAGGAAAGGTTTATAAACAGCGTTATGAGAGAGGACATGTCTGCTATCCGCTGAAGGAAATTGGTACCTGTGATCCAGATAATACCGGTACGAAAGTGACTTTTTTACCTGACCCTGAGATTTTTGAAGAAACGGTGTATGATTATGATGTATTAAAACAACGGCTTCGTGAAATGGCGTTTTTGACAAAAAATTTAAAAATTATCCTTCGTGACTTACGTCCTGAAGACGGTGTGATTGAAAAGACATTTCATTATGAAGGCGGTATCAGGGAATTTGTAGCATATTTGAATCGGAGTAAAACGCCGCTCTATGAGGATGTACTTTATTTTGAGGGAAAAAAGGATAATGTGTATGTGGAAGTGGCGATGCAGCACAATGATTCGTATACGGAGAGCACATACAGTTTTGTCAATAATATTAACACGCCGGAAGGCGGAACGCATCTTGCGGGATTTCGGAATGCGATTACAAAGACCTTTAATGATTATGCGAGAAATACAAAGCTTTTAAAGGACAGCGAGGCGAATTTAAGCGGTGAGGATATTCGGGAAGGATTGACGGCAATTGTGTCCATTAAGATTGAGGATCCGCAGTTTGAGGGACAGACAAAGCAAAAGCTTGGAAACAGTGAGGCGCGCGGTGCAGTTGATGGGATTGTGAGTGAATATTTGACATATTATTTGGAGCAAAATCCGACAATAGCAAAGCAGATTTGTGAGAAATCCATTCTTGCGCAGAGAGCGCGGGAGGCGGCTAGAAAAGCGCGGGATTTGACAAGAAGAAAGACGGCTTTGGACGGCATGACGCTCCCCGGAAAGCTTGCGGACTGCTCTGATAAGGACCCGAAAAATTGTGAGATTTTTATTGTGGAGGGAGATTCTGCGGGAGGCAGCGCAAAGACTGCGAGAAACCGTGCAACGCAGGCAATTCTTCCGCTGCGTGGTAAAATTCTGAATGTTGAAAAAGCACGGCTTGACAGGATTTACGGGAATGCGGAAATCAAAGCGATGATTACAGCATTCGGTACAGGTATTCATGAGGATTTTGATATTACGAAGCTTCGATATGATAAGATTATCATTATGACGGATGCCGATGTGGATGGTGCGCATATTGCGACGCTGATGCTGACGTTTTTGTATCGGTTTATGCCAGAGCTGATTAAACAGGGGCATGTGTATTTGGCAAAACCGCCTTTGTTTAAGCTGGATAAAAATAAAAAGGTTTGGTATGCGTATTCACCGGAGGAGCTTTCTGATATTTTGGATGAGGTAGGACGTGACCAAAATAATAAAATCCAGCGTTATAAAGGACTTGGGGAGATGGATGCAGAACAGCTTTGGGATACGACGATGGATCCGGAGAAACGGATTTTGCTGAAGGTTTCAATTGATGAGGAAACAGAGTCAGAGGTGGATTTGACGTTTACGACGCTTATGGGTGATAAGGTTGAGCCGCGGCGTGAATTTATTGAGGCGAATGCAAAGTACGTGCAGAATTTGGATATTTAAAGTAAAACAGATATTTGGATTCTCAGGTTATAGTAGAATGGAGGATTTTGATGGATGATACAATCTTTGACAAAATAGAGGAAGTCGATTTACAGAAAACAATGGAAAAATCATATATTGATTATGCCATGAGTGTAATTGCTTCCCGTGCCCTGCCGGATGTCCGTGACGGATTAAAGCCGGTGCAGCGGCGTGTGCTCTATTCTATGATAGAGCTGAACAACGGTCCTGACAAGCCGCACAGAAAAAGCGCGCGTATTGTCGGTGATACGATGGGTAAGTATCATCCGCATGGTGATAGTTCAATTTATGGTGCGTTGGTCAATATGGCGCAGGAGTGGTCAACACGTTATCCACTTGTTGACGGTCATGGAAATTTCGGTTCCGTAGACGGCGACGGCGCTGCGGCAATGCGATATACGGAGGCAAGGCTTAGTAAAATTTCGATGGAGCTTTTGGCGGACATCAATAAAAATACAGTCGATTTTGTGCCGAACTTCGATGAAACAGAGAAGGAACCTACGGTGCTTCCAAGCCGGTATCCAAATCTTTTAGTGAATGGTACGCAGGGAATTGCGGTCGGTATGGCGACAAATATTCCGCCGCATAATCTGCGGGAAGTTATTGGTGCGGTTGTAAAAATTATTGATAACCGTGTCAATGAGGACAGGGATACGGAGATTGACGAAATTTTACCAATCATTAAGGGACCCGATTTTCCGACAGGCGGTGTGATTCTTGGCACGCGCGGCGTGGAGGAGGCTTACCGCACGGGACGCGGTAAAATCAGGGTGCGCAGTGTGACAAATATTGAAACGCTGCCAAACGGAAAGAACCGCATTATTGTGACAGAGCTTCCGTATATGGTTAATAAGGCAAGACTGATTGAAAAAATTGCTGAACTGGTCAAGGAAAAACGGATTGATGGCATTACGGATTTGCGTGACGAGTCCAACAGGGAGGGTATGCGAATCTGTATTGAACTGCGCAAGGATGTAAATGCGAATGTGATTTTAAATCAGCTATATAAGCATACACAGCTTCAGGACAGTTTTGGTGTGATTATGCTTGCACTTGTCAATAATCAGCCAAAAGTTATGAATTTGAAGGATGTGTTAATTCATTACATTAAGCATCAGGAAGAAGTTGTCACACGCAGGACACAGTATGACTTGAATAAGGCGGAGGAGCGCGACCATATTTTACAGGGCTTGCTGATAGCGCTGGATAATATTGACGAGGTCATTAAAATTATCCGCGGCAGTGCAAATACGCAGGCTGCAAAGGAAGGTTTGATTGCGCGGTTTGGTTTGACGGACGTACAGGCACAGGCGATTGTCGATATGCGTCTGCGTGCGTTGACAGGTTTGGAACGGGAAAAGCTGGAGCAGGAGCATGCGGAGCTTTTGAAAAAAATCGAGGAGTACAAAGCAATTTTAGCGGACAAAAAGCTGTTGCTTGGTGTTATCAGAACGGAGATTATGGTGATTTCCGATAAGTACGGCGACGACAGACGTACGGCGTTCGGATATGACGAGGCGGAAATTGATATGGAGGACTTGATTCCGCGCGGTAATACAATTATCGCCATGACAAGTCTTGGATATATTAAGCGTATGACGGTGGATAATTTCAAGACGCAGCACAGAGGAGGACGTGGAATTAAGGGAATGTCCACGATTGAGGACGATTATATTGAAGATTTGCTGATGACAACGACACACCATTATCTTATGTTCTTTACGAATTTTGGGCGTGTATACCGGATTAAGGCTTATGAAATACCGGAAGCGGGCAGGACAGCGCGCGGTACGGCGATTGTGAATATTCTACAGTTGAATCCAGGCGAAAAGATATCGGCAATGATTCCAATTAGTGATTATGAAGATGGAAAACATCTGTTCATGATTACAAAAAAGGGTATTGCGAAAAAAACGCCGATTATGGAGTTTTCAAATGTTAGAAAATCGGGACTTGCAGCGATTTCACTGCGCGATGATGATGAACTGATTGAGGTAAAGATTACTGACGAAAATTCTGAAATTTTCCTTGTGACAAAATATGGCATGTGTATTCGTTTTAAAGAAACTGATGTTCGCTCCATGGGCAGAGGCGCGATGGGTGTTATCGGTATGAATCTTGACGACGGTGATGAGATTGTCGGAATGCAGCTGAATACACAGGGCGAGCGGCTTTTGATTGTTTCTGAAATGGGTATGGGTAAGCGGACAAATATTGATGAGTTTACGGTACAGAAACGAGGCGGTAAAGGAATTAGGTGTTATCGTATTGCGGATAAGACTGGAAATGTCGTCGGTGTGAAGGCTGTGAAGGATGACAGTGAAGTCATGATGATTACAACGGAAGGTGTAATTATTCAGATTGCGGTAGAAGATATTTCAATTTATAAACGAAATACATCGGGTGTAAAGATGATTAATCTTGATGATGGTGTTACAGTTGCAAAGGTTGCGAAGGTAAGGCAGAAACCGTCTGATGGAACTCAGGAATTTGATGATATTGAGGAAATTGCTGAAGAGTCTAATGAAAGCGGTGAAGATAGTCATATGCCGAATCAGGATGTTTAATACGAAATGTATGAGTATACAATAAATATAAAATAAATTAGATAAAGGAGGAATGTTATGTATCGTTATATCGCGATTGAACGTCAGTTTTGCAGTGGTGGACAGGAGGTTGCAAGTATACTTGCAAAAAAGCTTGGATATAAGCTTTATGACCATGATATTTTGGTCGAAACTGCAAATCGTTTGGAGTTACCTGCAATTTATATTTCAGATTTGGAGGAAACATCTTCGACAAATCCAATTTTTAATCTGTCACAGACAGCGCTTGGCGGGTTGAGTAAGAAAAAGAACATACCTCTTTCAGAACAGATTTTTCAAGCAGAAAAACAAGTAATTTTGGATGTTGCCGAAAATGAAAGCTGTGTATTTGTGGGACGCTGCGCCGGACATATTTTGAGTGAAAAGGAAGATTGTCTTAGGGTATTCATTTATGCGGATGACGCATTTCGGTTTGAGCGGGCGAAAACAAAAGAAAAGATACCGGCAGAAAAAGTTGAAGCGGAAATAAAGCGTGTTGATAAGCGCAGATCCGGTTTTTTCACGAACCATACGAACTGTAAATGGGGGGCAAAGGAATTTTTCCAAATCAGTTTAAACTCTGCTACGCTTGGAGTTGAGGTATGTGCAGAAATCCTTGCAGCAGCTGTGAAAAATCACTAAAAAAATATAAAATTTGACATCATTTTTATGTATATAGTACGCCAAATGCAAGAATACTTGCATTTGGCGTTTTTACAGTTTATTTCTTTGATATAGATAACTTCTTCCCTCTTTTCCGATTTTTTCCACTATCCCTGTTTCCAACAATACGTTAAGAAGTGTTCCTGCACGTTGCTGCGTTATTTTTGCGGCTTTTCCAAAATCTTTAGACGTAAATTGGTTTGGAAGTGTATCCGGCAAAAACGTTAGATAGTCTGATACTGTATCAATGCGTACTTCATCATAAATATCAACCGGAATGCCGTCCATTCGTGACGATCCTCTTTTTTTATTATAGCTCCAACCATTTAGATAACGTGTTTCTTCTACGTCAATCAGGGTTATAATAAAATGAAGCTTTGGATTTTTGATAAACATTTTTATTCTGTAGAGCTCTGGTATAATTTGATATTTTGTTCCTGTCTTCGGTGATTTACGTTTTGGCGTAAGTTCTCCTGTTTCCATGTCAAGCCATGAAATCCATTTGTGATGTGCCACAGGATAAATAATTGTAACATCATGCTCCTGCAGAAAATATTGCAATTTATTGCGCATTGTATTAAAATTTCTTGTCTGTACTTCAAAAATTTCTCCGTCTACACAAATATCCGCTACATATGGACCGATTTTTATTTCATGATAAGAAGAATCAGGTGCATAATAATATTTTAGAACACTGTGTATTGTTTTTTCACGTAATGTACCTATGCCATTTTGTCCTTGAAGCTTTCCAATCATTTCATAACAGGCTTCGGAGAAAAGTTTTTTGTCTATGGTATTTTGCATGTCAATCCTCGTTTTTAGTTGCGCTCATTCATTTTTAGGATTATTATATAACTAATATCGTTTTATAAAAAGAAATTATTTCTATATACATTATACATTTTATAGGAGAATGACGGAAATGGGAATAATAAAAAGTAAATATTATGGAATTATACGTGGATTTACGGTAGGAATTGCCTTTTTTCTGCAAATCGGGTTGATGGTGTTTTTGTCCATGTACCTTATTCAGTATGCGACGGAAGCATATTTTATCTTGGAGCTTATCAGCATTGTGATTGTTTTTGAGCTTGTCAACAATGCGGAATCTTATAAGATGAGCTGGATTATTATTATTTTAATCCTTCCGGTTGCAGGCTTGTTTTTGTATTTTATGTGGGGCAGAAGCCGCAAAAATTCGAGGTATTTTAAGCGGTTTCGGGAGATTGAGCTACAGAGAAGACACATTCTTATGAATGATGAAACTGTTGCCGAGGATTTGGAAATTGACCATCCGAATAAGGTTCAGATTAGCCGTTATCTGCGCAAGGAAGGTTTTCCGATTTATAAAAATACAAAGGTCACTTATTATGAAGTGGGCGAAAAAGTGATTTCTGATATGATTGCGGATCTAAAGAGCGCAAAGAATTTTATTTTTATGGAATATTTTATTGTTTCAGAGGGAAGGGTTTGGGAGGATATCCTTGAAATCCTTACACAGAAGGCGAAGGAGGGTGTGGAGGTAAAGCTGCTGTTTGACGACTTTGGATCTCTTAGGATTAATACACACGCGTTTCGAGAGGACATGAAAGCACGCGGACTTGAAATGTGTATTTTTAATCCGATTCACAAAAATATCGTGAGTATGTCGTTTAATTACCGGAATCATCAGAAAATTACCGTGATAGATGGAAATATTGCATATACAGGCGGATTTAATCTTGCAGATGAATATGCGAATTATATCCAGCGGTTTGGTCATTGGAAGGATTCGGGCGTGCGGCTTTACGGGGAAGGGGTATATAGCTTTACCTGCTTTTTCCTTGATATGTGGCGCATTTCCAACAAAAATATTCAGATTGAGAATGAAACGTATAAATCAAACATACGTATTGAAGAGGAAGGGTATGTGCAGCCGTTTATGGGCGGTCCTCACAGAAATCCCCACAATCCGACAGAGGGCGCTTATACGCGTATGATTAATAAGGCAAGGGATTATATTTATATCACGACGCCGTATCTTGTGCTTGACCAAAAAATGCTTGAGGATCTTACCAGCGCGGCGGAGAGTGGCGTGGATGTACGTATTATTGTTCCGAAAATCTATGATAAATGGTATGTTTATATGGTGAATGTTTCCAATTATGGGAAGCTGATGGAGGCAGGCGTGCAGATTTATGAATACACACCTGGATTTATCCATGCAAAAAATGTTGTAGTGGACGATGAATGCGCAATTTGTGGAACGATTAATACGGATTACAGAAGTTTTTATCTGCATTATGAATGCGGTGTTTTTGTCAGCGAGATGGGGGCAGTTAATGATATAAAAGATGATTTTATTCAAACGATTGAAAAATGTGATGCAATGGATATGATACGGTGGTCAAAGCGCCCAATTGGAAATAAACTGATACAGGCAATGTTGAAAATTGTTTCACCGTTATTGTAATGTTGCAACAAAAAAAGTGCTGAGAGCACTTTTTTAATTGTTGCAGTATGTAATTATTTTTATCCAATTACTTTTTTGAGTGCCTCAAGAACTCGTTCCGCCTGGAACGGTTTTACAATAAAGTCCTTTGCACCTGATTGGATTGCTTCAATAACCATTGCCTGCTGACCCATCGCTGAACACATAATAACTGTTGCATTTGGATCGTTACCTTTAATTGCTTTTAACGCTTGTATTCCGTCCATTTCCGGCATTGTGATATCCATAAGTACAAGGTCTGGCTTTGTTTCATTGTACTTATCTACAGCTATTTTTCCGTTTTCTGCTTCCGCAGCAACATTATATCCGTTTTTCGTCAAAATGTCTTTAATCATCATTCTCATAAAAGCTGCGTCATCAACAATTAAAATATTTTTTGCCATCTTAGTTCCTCCTCTGGAATAATCTATGAAATGGAATATGTTTATCCATGAAACCATTTTAGATGTCGCTTAGATATATTCTACAATTATTTTTAAATTTTGTCTATATGAGAGTGAAAATAAATCGAAAATAAATCCAAAAGCAATAAGAAACTAAGCCTGAATTTTTCTGATTTTTGCAAATAATAAAAGAAGTGTTTACAATTGTATGTAAAATATGGTACATTACGCATAGATAATAAAAATGGGAAAATATAGAAATAAGAAAGGAATTTATGAAATCATGACGGAACAGGAGCTTTTAAGTGTTTTAAAGGAGCACAAACAGGAGCATATTTATGCAGCTTATCAAAAACTGGATGAAGAGGGAAAGAAAAAGCTTGCCGGACAGGTGGAGCGGATTGACTGGTCGATTGTAGATATGGCAGGATATGAGGAGCTGAAACAGGAGCGTGGAAAACTGGAACCGCTTTCGGCGCTTGAAGTGCCTGAAATAGAGAAAAATAAAGAAAAATACAGTGAAATCGGAATTGATGCGATAAAGGCAGGTAAAGTAGGCGCCGTGCTTTTGGCGGGTGGACAGGGAACAAGACTTGGTTCGGACGGTCCAAAGGGAAAATATAATATTGGTATTACAAAGGATATGTTTATTTTTGAGCGTCTTATCAGAAATCTGCTTGATGTGACAGATAAGGCAGGCTGCTTTGTGCCGCTTTATGTGATGACGAGTGACAAAAACCATGAGGAAACGACAGCATTTTTTGCGGAAAAAAAGTATTTTGGCTATCCGGAGGAGTTTGTGAAGTTTTTTAAACAGGAGATGGCGCCTTCGGTTAATTTTAATGGGAAGCTTTATATGGAAGAAAAAGACTCGCTTTCGCTTTCCCCGAACGGAAACGGTGGCTGGTTTTATTCAATGGCTGTAACAGGTGTTTTGGATGATGTCAAGGCAAGAGGCGTTGAATGGCTGAATATTTTTGCGGTTGACAATGTTTTGCAGCGGATTGCAGACCCTGTATTCGTGGGGGCGACGCTGGAATCGGGCTGTGTCAGTGGTGCGAAGGTTGTGAGAAAGGCTGATCCGCATGAGAAGGTCGGTGTGCTTTGTCTTGAAGACGGAAGGCCTTCGATTGTGGAATATTATGAGATGACAGATGAGATTATTAATTCAAGAGAGCCGAATGGTGATTTGTCGTATAATTTTGGGGTAATCTTGAATTATCTGTTCCGCGTTGATAAGCTTGAGCAGATTATGAATGAGAAAATGCCGGTACATGTGGTGGAGAAGAAAATTCCTTATATCACAGAGAATGGTGAATATATTAAGCCTGAGGACCCAAATGGCTATAAATTTGAACTTTTAGTACTGGATATGATTCATCTGCTTGATAATTGTCTGTCGTTTGAGGTTGTAAGGGATTATGAGTTTGCGCCGATTAAGAATAAGACGGGCGTTGATTCGGTGGAAAGCGCACGGGCGCTTTTACAAAAGAATGGTGTGGAATTATGATAAAAAATATTGTTTTTGATGTTGGGAATGTGCTTGTCAGCTTTCGATGGCGTGAGCTTATGGAGGAATTGGGTCTTTCTAAGGATTTGCAAACTATATTTGGAAAAAAAGTGTTTGAAAACCCTTTTTGGATTGAGCTTGACCGCGGTGTCCTTGATGAAAAAGATGTAATTTCCAAAATCCGCGGGGAAAACAGCGAATATGGCAAGGAATTTGACTTGATATGGGAAAATGTAGATAAGCTTGTGGAGCCATATGATTATACGGTGAACATGATTGATACGTTGAAGAAGCGGGGGTTTCGTGTTTATCTTTTGTCGAATTATCCGGTAAGCTTGTTTGAGTTGCATACAAAATGCGGGCACTTTCCATTTCTTGATAAAATAGATGGAAAGGTGGTTTCGGCTTATGTAAAGCTTGTGAAGCCTGACAGGGAGATTTATGAGTATCTTTTGAAGAAATATGATTTGAAGGCGGAGGAGTGCGTATTTTTGGATGACCGTCCGGAGAATGTCGAAGGGGCACGCAAGGTCGGAATGGAAGGGATTTTGTTTGAGAATTATGAACAGGCTTGGGCGGAACTCAATAAAAGAGGAAATATAAATATATGATATTTGTAATACAAAGAGTAATACAAGCTAATGTGACAGTGGAACAAGAAATAACCGGTGAGATTGGACATGGTCTATTGGTTTTTGTCGGTGTTGCGGATTCTGATGATCACAAGACGGCTGATAAGATGATTGATAAAATGACGAAGCTCCGTATTTTTGAGGATGCGGACGGAAAAACAAATCTGTCGATATCTGATGTGAATGGTGAATTTTTAATGATTTCGCAATTTACGCTATATGCAGACTGTAAAAAAGGAAACAGACCGTCATTTACTAAGGCGGGTAATCCTGAGATGGCAAATGAACTGTACGAATATATTATCAGTGAATTAAAGAAAAAAGGTTATCGGACAGAGCATGGTATCTTTGGGGCAAATATGAAAGTATCGCTTACAAATGATGGACCGTTTACGATTGTATTGGATTCTGAGGAGATTATCACAAAGAAGGGATAGTAAAATATGTTTACAACATTACTTTCGGAATGGTCATGGTATCATATATTAATCAGGATTATTTTATCGTTGGTGATTGGTGCGGTGATCGGTATTGACCGTGGTGCAAAGAGACGTGGGGGCGGCGCACGTACGACAATTACGGTCTGTATGGGTGCGACAATGGTCATGCTTATGGAACAGTACCTGGAAGTACTTTATCCGGAGCGGCTTGACATTTCAAGAATTGCGGCACAGGTCATCAGCGGTGTCGGATTTCTTGGCGCTGGTTCTATTTTGGTATCGGGACATCAGATTAAGGGACTTACTTCCGCGGCAAGTATTTGGACATGTGCATGTGTGGGACTTGCGGTGGGAATCGGATTTCTTGACGGTGCAATTATACTTACGGCATTTTGGCTGATTGGGGTACATTTGACACCATATATTGAGGAGCGGGTTTATAAATATTCGCGTTATGTGACGCTTTATATCGAGGTTGAAGATGGTAAAACAATTACACTTGTGTCAAGACGTTTAAAAAACGATAATTGTTTTATTGATACCTTCCAGGTAGATAAACCAAAGGCGAAGGGACAGAATTTTCAGATTGTTACAACCTTTAAATTGCCGAGGGGAAAAAGCAGGGAAGAGTATCAGCATTTTTTACAGGAGCTTAAGGGCGTTATATCTATTAACGAGATTTAAATTATTTTATGGTATTGAAAGGAGCGGCTGATGAGGGCTGCTTCTTTTCAGTTTTGTCAAAAATGGTTTTTCATTCCAAAATTCTAAACTTTTTGTGAAGATGGTAGACATAAATCTTTGCTTAAAATATAATCTAAATGTCATAAATAATTGTCGTTTCAGGGCAGTTTATGGAACAATGAAAATTGTTTATAAGAAATAGTGTGTCTGCGGCTTAGATGCTGTAGCGGAAAGAAAGGTGCATATAAGTATGGAAGAACCAAGTCATGGATATTTTGAGGAAGCACTGTCTAATTTTACAAAAGATTTTGCCTACGGAGGCGCAATCAGGCATCTTGTAGATCATGGATATACAGTTGACCGGATAATAAAAGAATTTCATTATCCGATATCAAGAGAAAGTATCGAGAAAATTGTGGATCGATATAGGAAGGAGAAGGAACAGTTGTAATTATTTAGGAATACAGGGGAGGATTTTATGGAAAAAAATTGGTCTGTCAGGTTATTGTGTGTCAGTATGTCATTTTTTATGATAGTATCGAATCTGCCATTTATGCAGATAGCAATGAATGCAGGTCATGTTTATGCTGCAGAGAATGAAACAGAGGAAGAGTTAACTGTGTCAGAAAGCTCGGAAGCAGAAAAGGAGGAAATAGAAAGCAGCGGAACAGAAATAACAGAAATGACACAAGTGTCAGAAAGTGAAACACAGGAAATTGAAGAAACAGAATTAACAGAAGAAACCGAAACGGAAATGACACAAGTGTCAGAAACAGAATTAACAGAAGAATCAACAGAAACGCAGGAAGAATCAGAAACAGAATTTATCAGTTCGTTACTCGAAAAGTTAAAAGAAAAATATAAAAACATGTATATCAATGACAACGGATATTTCGAGTATACAGATGACAATGGATTGATTCATACGTATGATCCTTATGACCCGGAGTTGTATAAAAATCTTTTGGAAAACGATATGGTTTCCGATGAGTATGGAAGTGAAATCAATCCATATTATAAAAATAATTCTGCCTCAACGGTAAGTCCGTTTACAAAGAAAACTTATTTTCATGAAAACCATGTAGCAGATAAGATTCTTAGGCATGGTATTGATGTGTCAAAATATCAGGGTAATATTGACTGGGAAAAGGCGAAAAAAGCAGGGGTCTATTTTGCTTTTGTCAGGGTAGGTTACAGAGGATATTCCGATAAAGGATCTATTTCGGGTGATGAGTATGCAAAGAAAAATATAAAAGAAGCGTATGATGCAGGTATCAAGGTAGGTGTTTATTTTTTCTCACAGGCAATTACAGTACCAGAGGCATCGGAGGAGGCTTCCTATTGTCTGAACTTTTTAAAAAATAATAACCTTGAGGAATACATATCGCTGCCGGTTGTGATTGATTATGAATATACATCAGGCGATACAAAGGGAAGGCTGGAAAAGGCAAATCTTCCAAGAAGTAAGCATCAGGAAATATGCGACAGGTTCGTAAGGGATGTTCGTGACAGGGGATATAAAGGCGGTATTTATGCCAATCACGCGATGCTCACAAAAGATATGCAGCCGACAGCTTCTTCCGTTTATGGTGTGACAGATTATTGGATTGCAAGATATAATGAAGCGACACATTATTCCGATGACTATAATTTTTGGCAATATTCGTCAAGCGGAGCAGTAGATGGTATTTCTGGAAAAGTAGACTGTAATTTTTGGTATGAAGATAAAAGAAATATTACAAAATGCCGTGTGAGCATTGATGTGGAAACAGACTATGTGGATGATATAAGGGAAGCATTGAGCATCTATGATACCGCAAATAAATATGAGCTTGTGGAGGGCAAGGATTATGAAGTAAAAGTGACAAGTAAAACAATTGACGGGAAAACGGTGTACAATCTTGTCATTAACGGCATGAATCAGTATGAAGGAAAAATAGAGCGGAATAATATTACAATGTCGCAGCTTACGCTGTCTGAGGCAATGGTAAGTGATATTGCGCCGCAGGAGTATACAGGATTTGAAATCACGCAGGAAACAGGGCTGAAATTAAAGATCAACAATGGAAATGTAACGCTTACGGAGGGCAAGGATTATACGGTAAGTTATTCTGATAATATCAATGCGGGTACCGGATATGTCATTGTTCAGGGTATTGGGAATTATACAGGTGAGATAAAAAAGAGCTTTCAAATTACAGGTATGAAGCTTACGGAGGAACTGTTTGAGGAAATTCCTGATGTAGTGTATACGGGAACGGAGTTAAAAACTGACACGGGTGTCATAATTAACGGAACAAACAAAAACATTGGCTATAAACTTGTAGAGGGAATTGATTATACACTGAAATATGCAGCAAATAAGAATGCGGGTGAAGCAAAAGTAACTGTTATAGGAAAAGGGAATTATGCAGGTGAATTGTCGCTTACGTTTCAGATTTTAAGTAACGATTTTTCACAAACAGCAGTTGTCAGAATTGGTGGTTCCCATGATAAATATGAGGCAGTATACACAGGAAAGGCATTAAAGCCGAGTGTGTCTGTGATGATAAACGGTGAAAATCTCTCCAAAAATGATTATACGGTAGAATATGGCAACAATGTGAATGTAGGTACGCAGGCGTATGTGCTGATAAAAGGAAAGGGAAACTATACAGGAGAAATAAAAGAATTTTTTACCATATTGCCGAAGGCAGCAAAGCAGACAAAACTTACAGGCAAAATGGTGTCTTTAAAAAATACACATCTGTATACTGCAAATGGGGAACCTGTACATCCTGAGCTTTATGTAATAAACGGTACAAAACAGCTTGAAAAAGATGTTGATTATACGGTGTTTTATCAGGATAAAAAGGGTACACAGCTTTCAGAGATAACGAATGCGGGAGCTTATAAGGTAGTTGTGACCGGTATTGGTGATTACACCGGAACAGTGATCAAGAATCTGACATTGATATCAGAAGATGATAAGGCATTGAATGACAGTCTTACAGAAGTGACACTTGTGTCAGAAACAGAACATTTTGTTTATACAGGAAAGGCTGTTACTCCTCAGGTAAAGGTTGTTGATAAGGTAAATGGGGCAGAGCTGATTGCAGGAAAAGAATACAAGGTTTCCTATACGGACAATAAAGCTGCGGGAACTGCAAGAATGATTATCAAGGGAAAAGGTTCATATAAAGGTGAAACTGTAAAGACTTTCGATATTCTTCCAAAAAACCTTGGTGCAATGGAGCAGGAAACACAAGGGCAGCCTATTTATGATAATAATACGACTGTAAGCTTCAATCAATATTCGTATATTTATAACGGTAAGAAACAACAGCCAAAGCTTACGGTTAAGGATGGAAAAACAACCTTAAAGGAAAACAGGGATTATAAAGTCACTTACAGTTCTTCTGATGATGTTGGAAATGCAGCTACATGTACGAATGCCGATAAGTATATGGCTGAAATAAGGTTTCAGGGAAACTATGCGGGTACTGCTAAAATCCAATATGAGATTACACCCACGGACTTGGATAGGATAAAAGTTAAGATTCAAAACCAGATTTATACGGGCAGCAGTATTCGTCCTGGATTTGACAGTATGGAAATAAAGCTTGGAAGCGCAAAACTTGATGCTATGGCAATGGAGGGCGTGAGTTTTCATAGCTGGCATGATAATACGTCAGTCGGAACTGCGAGTTTTCGTATGACAGCCACACAGGATGCAAAAAATTTCAGGAACAATACCGGAAAAGATGTTACATTTAAAATTACGAAGAAAGCGATAAAGGATAAATCGTTTGCTATTACGGTAGGCGGTTTTACGGTTTCTGAAAAAAATAAATGTGATCTTGAGCTTGTATATAATGATGGTATCGAGTATAATCAGTCTAATGGTGCAAAAGTGGTAGTGACAGATTCAAGCACAGGTGTTACACTGAAAGAGAATAAGGATTATACAGTCAGCTTTTCCAATAATAAAAATGCCGGGACTGCAAAGGTAAAAGTCAGCGGTATTGGCGGTTATAATAGTTCAAGGACAATTACTTTTCAGATTATCGGGAAATCACTGAATGGCAAATGCCGCATGGAATTATCAAAAGACAGTTATATTTATAATCGGTCTGAACATAAACCTGCAGCGAAGGTTTATTATGAGAATACACTTCTTAAAAGTGGAAAGGATTATACCGTAAAATATAAAAATAATGTGAATGCAGGCAAAGCAACGGTGATTGTAACCGGAAAAGGCAAATATGCGGGAACCGTGACGAAAGATTTTACGATTACTCCAATGCAGGCAAAAAATGCCTCCAAAATTACGGTAAGCAATATTGCCGACCAAAAGTACACGGGAGAGGTAATTGTGCCAAAAGTGACAGTTACGGTTGATGGTGCACAGCTTGTCAAAGGTAAGGATTATACGGTCAGTGTTTTAAACAGTACAAGACTTACGGATTATTCAAATAAGAAAAAACCAAAAGGTACCGCGACTATGATTATTACGGGTATTGGAAATTACAAAGGCACACTTGCAAAGAAGAGCTTTACGGTTTATAAAAATAATTAGTTTGAAACGAGGTTTCTTATGGGTCTGACACAGCTGCAAAGACTTGAATTAAATAAACGAACGGATAAAATACTGCACGCGCCCTCCAACGCTCCGGCGGGAGGGCAGCAGCTTGAAATCGCGTTTGCGGCGGATTTATCAGGCAGTATTGATGAGTTGAACCAGTCTATTAAGGACGCCGTCACATCGCTGAAATCACATGACAGGATTTTTCAGAATGTGCGGAGTAATTTGGTTTACTGGGGAAACGGCAAAATTGTCCTAAGAGTGACACCAATGTCATTTATTCAAATGGGAAAAGCGTTTGAAGGAATTGGTGAGCTTTATGTTGAAAATGGGGATAAGCCGCCGTATTTTGAAGATCTTTGTGAATATTTTAAGCTTTACGGCGCGCGGTGCAGATGTATTTTTCTTTTTCTGAATGAAACGTATGAAGAATTTGAACAGCAGCAGTTCAGGGTAAAGGATACAGAGAAAGCGAAGGAGAATTTAAATCCGTTTTTAAAACACAGATTGCTGATAATAACAAAGGACAAAATGGTTACGGGAAGTGAGCTTTTCATGAAATTGATTACGAATTAAATCATAAAGAAATACCGTGACATGAGGTGGATTATGGGACATAGGGAATATTCGGCAAGTACACTGATAAAACGTTTTCTGCCGTATTTTAAGCCATATCGCAGGACGCTTTATATGGATTTGTTTTGTGCAGCACTGACGACGGCTTGCGAGATTGTGCTGCCTTTAATTATCAGAATGATTACAAATACAGCCCTTCAGGATGTGGCGCTTTTGACGGCGCGCATGGTGACAGGGCTTGCGTTTATTTATTTTGTGCTGCGCGTGATTGACGCTATCGCTAATTTTTACATGGCGGACGTCGGTCATGTCATGGGTGCGAAAATTGAAACGGACATGCGGCGCGACGCATATGCACATTTGCAGCAGCTCTCAAATACTTACTTTAACAATACAAAAGTAGGACAGATTATGGGACGCATTACAAATGACTTGTTTGACGTAACGGAATTTGCGCATCATTGTCCGGAAGAGTTTTTTATTGCGGGATTAAAAATTGTCATATCCTTTATTATACTGGCACGCATTCATTTGACATTGACATTGATTGTATTTGTATTTGTACCGATTATGACGATTGTCTGCCGGATAATTAACAAGAAAATGCGTGAAACGTTCAGCAGACAGCGGAATCAAATCGGTGAACTCAATGCGAAAATTGAGGACAGCCTTTTGGGGCAAAGGGTTGTGAAAGCTTTCACAAACGAAGCGCTTGAGGCGCAGAAATTTGAGGACGGCAATCAGGAATTTTTGAAAATCAAGACACATGCCTATATGATTATGGGAATTTTCAGCACATCGACGAGAGTGTTTGACGGATTTATGTATTTGGCGGTTATTCTTGGCGGCGGCTTTTTCCTAATGAACGGCAGGATTCTTCCCGGAGATATGGTGGCGTACGTAATGTACGTGACGACGCTGATTGCTACGATACGAAGAATTATTGAATTTGCGGAGCAGTTTCAGCGCGGTATTACGGGAATTGAACGTTTTTTGCAGATTATGGATGCCGACATTGAAATCTTTGATGAACCGGATGCGCAGGATATTGATAATCCGAAGGGTGAGATTGTTTTTCATGATGTAAGCTTTGAATACCCGGACGACCATAATAAAGTGTTTACAAATCTGAATTTGGAAATCCATGCCGGGGAAAAGCTTGCGATTGTCGGACCTTCAGGCGGCGGAAAGACAACCTTGTGCAATCTGATACCGCGATTTTATGATGTATCGAAGGGTGAAATCACGCTTGACGGGAAGAATATTAAGAAGATTACGTTAAAGAGCCTGCGGCAGAGCATCGGCGTCGTGCAGCAGGAGGTTTATCTGTTTTCGGGAACGGTTTACGACAATATTGCCTACGGAAAGCCGGGTGCTTCCTACGAGGAGGTTATGGAGGCGGCAAAGCGTGCCGGAGCAGATGAATTTATTCAGAATTTGAAGGACAAATATGACACGTATGTCGGTGAGCGGGGTGTGAAGCTTTCAGGTGGGCAGAAGCAGCGGATTAGTATTGCAAGGGTATTTTTGAAAAATCCGCCGATACTGATACTTGACGAAGCGACTTCCGCATTGGATAATGAGAGTGAATATGCGGTAGCAAGGTCTTTAAGTGAGCTTGCAAAAGGTCGAACAACGCTTACGATTGCACATAGGCTTTCTACGATACGAAATTCCGACAGGATACTGGTGCTTACCGATGCTGGAATTGTTGAGGAAGGAAATCATGATGCGTTGATGGAAAAGGGCGGTATTTATCGCGGATTATATACAATGGCAAATGAAATAAAATAACGGAGGATTAGGATAGTAAATGTTGGAAGAAAATAAACGGGGGCTTGTCGGGGTTACAGACAAGAAAGTGGAAACAAAACGGCTTTTGATATTTTTGGCGCTTTGCTTTGGTGTGCCGTGGGTTATGGAGATTTTTGGCGTAATTCCGATGTATCGAAGCGGTGATGTGGAGATTGTAAAAGACGCTGCGGAGATGATTTCGCAGATTATGCTTGCGCCTGCGTTGGCGGCGTTAGTGACAAGGCTGTTTACGAGAGAGGGTCTTGTAAAATCGGGCTTTCAGTTTAACTTTTCGGAGCAGCGTTTTTTGTTTCTGTTTGGCTGGTTCGGTATGTCTGTTCTTACATTTTTGGGAGCGGTGATTTACTTTTTGGTATTTCGGGATAATTTTGATCCGAATATGACAAATTTTGTAGCGTCCTATAGTGAGAGTGCAGCAGGCGCACAGCTTACGCCGGTAGAAATTGTAGCGGGTGTGAAAACGGATTTGCTTGTGAAATTTTTCACGGCAGCAGTGCTTGATTTTATTAATGCTTTTGGAGAGGAGTGGGGATTTCGTGCCTTTCTTTTACCGAAGCTTTTCCGAAAGGTCGGTACGATTCCTGCAATGATTATCACAGGATTTGCATCCGGCTTATGGTATGCGCCGCTGGTAACAATCGGGTATTTTTATGGTGAAGGAAACAGCGGCTTTCCGGTATTGAATATTGTTGCGATGTGTCTGTTTGGAACGGTTACGGGTATTATTTATGCATTTCTTACGTTGCGTACGGGAAGTATTTTTCCCGCAGTATTTGCACACAGTGCGATAAACGTTATGATGGGACAGGCGTCGCAGTTTACGTTTGACGGCGGAAATTTCTTTATTGGTCCTGCCCCGACAGGTGTTTTGGCAGGGATACCGTTGATTATCACGGCTGTAATCTGCCTGATTCATATTCATAAATATCCGGTGGTGGCAAGTACGGAAGAAGATAATCAATGAGAAAAAACCCTGAGGCTGCTTTATTATGCTCAGGGTTTTTTCATTATGGATTTATCTTAACAGCTTACTGGGTAGTATTTGACATAAGGGGTATTTTTTTATCGGTATATAATATATGGTTAACAAGCCATCCCAATAAAAATTCCAAAAGCTGTTGCAGTGATTCCTGCGGATTTTCATCAATTTCCGAAAGATCAATATTTTCAAGTTTTTGGATAAAGGCATCATGCGCGCGCTTTTGCGCTTCAAGTCCATCATAGTGAATACCTTCCATATATTCCTCTTCGTCGGAAAAGTGTTCTTTTGTGTATTCCTTTAATTCATTTAAGATACCAAGGATTTTATCATAGCTTGAGGATTCATCATAAGATTTTACCAGTTGGTTTGCCTGGTCGACTATTCGGAACAATTCCTTATGTTCGTTGTCAATCAACTCAATGCCAATCAGATAATCATCCGTAAATTCACAGGGATTTTCGCGTACCATCCACTCCTCAAGCGGCGGGAGCTTTCCAATCAAAACATCGCTTCCGAGAATATGGCGATAAAGCCATCTTGCAAGAAAATTGACTAGCTCAGTCAAAACCCTCTGCTGTTCATCAATATCATCAAGGTTTATAAATTCATAATCGCGGATTTTTTCACGAAAGTATGCATGCTGTGTGCGCTGACGGATAATTTCGGGATCCCGGATCTGCACCATGTAGCTTTCTTCATGTTCAAAGTGCTGTTCCGCATAAAAATCAAGTTCCTCAATAATTTCTTTCAGTTCCTGATAACGGTCGCTGCAAAAATCGTTTGCAAGTAATGTTCCCGCCTTATTTAACAATGTAAACAGGTTTCTGTGTTCTTCATCAATCTGTTCTATTCCTATTAAACAATCATCGGTAAATTGAAACATGATAATCTTCCTTCCCTTTGGAATAATATGTAAATTCTTAATTTATTATATTTTATCACAGGCGCAGCGAAATTGGAATAAATTAAATGGAATTTTAGTTACCAAAACGGAGTGAACGGAATATCAAACAGAAAAATTATGCTCAATACCGAAGTAAAAACAAAAAGGATATTATTATTCAGAAATATATGGTACAATATTTTTTACAGATATATTTTCCTGCAGGCAATGAACCAATTGGACATGCCTGCAGAAGGGCGGGCAGTTTATGGAAAGGAGTGAGAAAATGCAAGCCACCATGACAGGTTTTCTTCTTCTATTGTTAGTGATGAACAGTATTATGATTTTTCGACTCAGTGATAGGAAGAGTACGGACATCATAAAACATCTTAGAAATATGGCTTGGGGAGTGGCAGGGATTATTGTTCCGGAGATGGTTATATTGCTTACAAAGGACAGAAGGATTGCGTATTATGCATTTACATTTTACTACATTGCATTTGCGTGGTATGGAATGATGATTTTCAGGTTTTCTGTCAGCTACTCAGGATATCAATTATTTAAAGTTTATAAATCGCCTTTGTTTTGGATTACGGTGATTGAGTCAGGCGCCTTAATCTGTGGCATGTTTTCGGAACAATTTTTTACAATTACCCATGTCAGGTGGTATAATCATATATACTGGATTTCCAGGGGATTTTCCATATTCTATGGATATGCCATAATAAGTGGTATTGCCTTGGTTGGGGCGATAGCCATACTTATTATCGCAGCAACCCAAAGCGCCAAAATATACAGGCTGAAATATTCGGGTATTGCAATCATTCTTGTGATGATGGCGGTTTCCTGTGTGACTTCACAGATTCAGCATCAGCCTATTTGGGTTCAGGTGGTTTGTTTCGCATTTGGCGAAATGGTGATTGTGTATATGGCGGTACATTATGCGCCCAAAAAGCTGAATCAGAGGGTAATGCGGTTTGTGGCTGATAAACTGAATGATGGTATTGTGTTATATGATGATGAGCATCAGCTTCAATTGGTAACTGCGGGATATAGCGATGCGGTTGGGTTTAAGGGAATGCAGGGAATTAGTAATGAGGAACTGTATTGGAGCAAAGTAATCTCCGAGGCAAATGTAGGTAATGCTTGGAATGGTCGGGTAATGTCAGTTGCCCGCGATGACGGCGCATACTATTATGAGATTCAGCATATGGCGCTTAATGAGGACGGGAAGTTCATCGGTATCGTTTATTGGATTAGAAATGTCACCGAATCCATAAAGAGTTATGGGGAAATGGTTCACCGCGCTAATTTTGATGAGCTTACTGGGATTTATAACGAAGCGCATTTTCATGAAATGGCAAGGAAACTGCTTGAGGAACATCCGGACACGGATTTTGTTATGACCTGCTCGAGTATCGAAAAATTCAGGGTTTTCAAGGAGCTGTTTGGTCGGGAAAAATATAATGATTATCTGATTCGGACAGCGGAGGCTTTAAGAACGGGACTGGTTCATATTCCGAATTGTGTATATGGTAGAATCGGGGAATCGGACTTTTACATAATGATGCCGAAAAAGGTCTTTGATTCGCAACAGTTATTGGATGCAATAGACGAAGTGGCAAAAGTGTATAGCACAAATAACTTTGGCTTGATTATAAAAGCCGGTGTGTACGAGATAACAGAACCGTCACAGGATATGCTGGCGATTTGTAATAAGGCTTCCATGGCATGCGATACTATCAAGGGTAATTATGGAAAACGAATTTTGTGGTTTGATGAGAGCATTCAGAAGGAGTCGATGCGGAGGGAACGTTATAACGCTGAGCTGAGTAAGGCAATTGAACATGGGGAAATACAGATTTATTTACAGCCGCAAGTAGACAAAGAGGGGAAGGTAATCGGTGCGGAGGCTTTGGCTAGATGGGTGCATAGGGAGGATGGTTTGATTCCCCCTGCACATTTCATACCTTTCTTTGAAATGAATGGCAGAATTACAGAGTTGGATATCTGTATTTGGAGACAGGCATGTGAGAAGCTGAAGGAATGGAAGGAAAAAGGCAGGGATGACCTTCATATTTCTGTTAATATTTCAGCAAAAGATCTTTATGCCCTTGATATTTATGAACATCATGTATCGCTTGTAAAAGAGTACAGTATTGATGCCAGGAACTTAAAACTGGAAATTACAGAATCGGCGATTATCAATGATTTGAAGCAGCATGTGCGTCTTGTGGAGAAGCTGCAGGAGGCAGGATTCGAGATTGAGATGGATGATTTTGGAAGTGCGTATTCTTCTTTTAACATGCTGAAAGATATTTGCGTGGATGTGCTTAAAATTGACATGAAATTCTTAGGAGACACGGAAAATGAAGATAGAAGCCATGCTATTCTTAAAAGTATTGTGGATTTATCAAAAGAACTTCACATGAAGACCGTTGCGGAAGGTGTGGAAACAGAGGAGCAGTTGAATTTCCTTAAGGAAGTTGGATGTGATATTTATCAGGGATATTATTTTTCAAAGCCTATGTCCGTAGCGGATTTTGAAGCGAAATATTTGTAAAAATTCAGGCAGATTATGGTTATCTGCCTGAATTTCATATTCAATAAGGCGGCTTGCAAAATATGCCGATGTTTCATTACCATGCAGGGTCATTCGCTGCTTGTGCAAGGGAAGCGCGTCTTGTGTCAATTTGTTTTAAAACATCCTCAGGGGACATTGTTCCCTGGCACATATTGAAAATGTCATTGGAGATTTCAACCCATTGTTCATTAAAATAAGTAACCTCATCCTGGAGCACCAAACCGGACTCCTCATCGTCAAATTGGTTAAGGAATTCCATTGTCACCTCATCGTGTCCCGTAACCTGCCCCAAATCAAACGGAAGATTGTTTACGCTATATGCATTGTCAATCACATACTGTATGCTGTCCTTTGTTGCAATATATTGTAAATATAATTTGGCAGCATCGATATTCCGGGATGTGTTGCTTATATATTTTGATGGTCCGGTAGGGTGGACATTGAGTATCTGGTTATCACAGATGGGAAGCAGCATGATACCAAAATCCTCTTTATTGAAGCCCTTATTCATTTCGCTGGATATGATGGAATTGATCATTCCAGGTCTCAACATACACATCGCATATTCGCCGTTTGCAAGATATCCCTCCGCATTATCATAGGTGTCCGTTGCAAAATTTTTACCCATGTATCCTTTAAGTGCCAAATTTTGTATCTGTTCCAAAGCAAGCTTCATTGATTCAATTTCCGCAAATGTGATTGTATTTTCGTTTAATTCTTCAATAATTCCCGGCTCGCTTTTGCCGAGAAACTGACCTGTTTCGGCAAACAGCATTGTCTGATGCCATCCGTCAGCCATTGGCTCATAAATAGGTATCACGCCTGTATCTGCAACCTTTTGACACATGGTAACAAAGGCATCATATGTGGTTGGGACTTCTGTAACCCCTGCGCGGTTTAGCAGTTTTTTGTTGTAAATCATATAATAATCGGTTGTATTGTCAAAGTAGGACATTCCGTAATTGCGATTGTCAATGGATGTTTCTGTAGCCGAGAACGTATCGTAGACCGCCATCCAAGGCTCGTCCGAAAGATCAACAGCGTACTTGTCAAGCTGATACGTGTTTTTGATAGCCAAGCCGGACTGTGTCATAAAGATGTCTGGTGAATTATCACTGTCTAATTTAGCAAAAAGCGTATCCAAATAGATATCATCCGTATATAAATCATAGACCACCTGGATACCTGTTGCAGCTTCAAAATTTGTTCCCAACTGCATCTCCGCATCTGTCACCCAATCTGACGAAGCCATTAAAGTAATCGTGGAGCCGTTTAGTTTGGATTCGTGGGACAAATCTTTAAATGCAAGATCATTTTCCGAAAAATCGGAGCTGCATCCGGTAAACAGTGTGACACATAAAGGGATATACAGCAATTTTAAAATGCTGTCTTTGTTCAGATTATTCAATAGTATTCTCTCCATTCTCATTTGTTGATTAAGCTGATGAATGAATGCATAATTCCGTTTGGTGATAATGCCCGTTTTCCTGTTCTTGATATCCGCACGGTTGCTGCTATATTGCACCTTTTACCAAAAGTATAACACACCTTTGTTGATGCCTGCAATCATACTTTAAAAACAATAAAACAGCATTGGCAATTTATTCTTTTATATAGGGCTTCTTTATCTGTAGGTATTTATAAATCCAGCAAATCCAAAGAGAAATTAGTTGACAATTAAGCAAAAAGGTAGTATTATGTTACATAATTCTAAGAAAAAGCTATAATTATGGGATTATAAGTAAAAAATTATTGTCTTAACTGTCACATCTAAGAAAGAAGGAGTATAAATGAAACAGAAAACACGCAAGTTAAGTATCCGGTATAAAATTATTCTTCCGTCAACATTTCTTATTATTTTAGTATGTCTTATTATTGGTGGAAATTCCTATACAAGAATTCAAAACAGTATGATAGAAATGGCAGTGGAAGAAGCATCGCTTGCTGCTAAATTTGCAGCGAACTCTGTCAACCCTGCATGGATACCGGATATTGTACCGGGTGCGGAGGGATCTGTTATTTATAATCTGCTGTTAAAACAGCTTACGGGATTAAGAGAAGAGTGTGGAATGCTATATATGTATACCATATATCTTGAGAATGGACAAAGTTATTACGGACTTGATTCAGATGAAAGTGAAAATCACTGTATGATAGGGGAAGCGTTTGATACCAGTTACGAGGTTTTATTGCCTGTGTTAAGTGGGGAAACTGTTTCTACAAATCAGATTGAAACGGATGGGAAGGAGCACTTGCTTGCTGTTTTTGCGCCAATATTTGATGACAGCGGAGAGGTTGTTGGTATTCTTGGGTGTGATTATAATGCCGAAAGCACTTTAGAAAAGATAAATGGTACAATTAAAAGGGTATTGGCAATTTCACTGATTTGCATGGTTTTGGCTGTCATTGTCATGAATATTATTATTCAGGCGATTATGAAAAACCTTACGTTGATTAACCAAAAAATTTACGACTTGGTTAACAATGAGGGAGACCTTACACAGTCACTTACCGTGATGAGTGGTGACGAGACAGAGCTCATTGCGGAAAATATCAACAGTCTTTTAAAATATATGCATGAAATTATGCGGAATATTGCGGAAAATTCCGCAAATATCAATGATTCTTCGGATAAAATGGTAGGCAGTATCTCGGATGCAGAGCTTAATATTACGGATGTATCTGCCACAATGGAACAGATGAGCGCTGCAATGCAGGAAACATCCGCGTCAATGAACCAAATTGCAGAATCAGTAAACCAAATTTATCAACAGGTAGAAGGTATTTATGATAAGTCGAAGAATGGAATGGATTATACAAGCCAAATTCGTACAAATGCATTATATGTTCGAAAAAATGCTGTTGAAAGTCAGGCTGATGCAAAGAAACAGGTTGAACAAATGACGGCTGTTATGAATGAAAAAATTGAACATTCTAAGGCAGTGCAGGAAATCAGTGAGCTGACAGAAAATATTATCAATATTACTGAGCAGACGAATCTTCTTTCGCTGAATGCATCAATTGAAGCGGCGCGTGCAGGCGAGGCGGGAAAGGGATTTGCAGTTGTAGCAGATGAAATCGGTAAGCTTGCGAACAGTTCAGCAGAGGCAGCTGAAAAAATCCGGCAGGTGAGCAGTGAGGTAATTTCTGCGGTAAGCGGGCTGGCAAAGGAAGCAGAGTCAATGGTGACGTTTGTCAACGATACCACCATGAGAGGTTTTGAGAATCTTGTAGATACCAGTGGAAATTATGAAAACGATGCAGGCAGTTTTTATAATATGATGAATGAATTTTCAATGACTGCCAATGACCTGCAGCAAAGCATGGACAGTATTAAAGAAGCAGTAGAGGCAGTCAATATTGCTGTGGAAGAAAGTGCAAAAGGTGTTACCAATGTATCAGAAATGTCCGTAAACCTGACAGAAATTGTAAATATCATCAGTGAAGAGGCACAAGGTAATCAGGAAATTGCAGGACATCTCAATAATGAGGTTGGAAAGTTTAAAATTTAATGTAAACCCCTTGTAGAATTTAATTCCACAGGGGTTTTTTTAAAAATAATTCTGCAAAAATAAAAACACCATCCCCAAGGCTTAAGCCTCAAAAATAGTGCTTTCCTGCACCGCCAGGGGCTCGAACCCTGGACACCCTGATTAAGAGTCAGGTGCTCTACCAACTGAGCTAGCGGTGCATAAATAATTTGAGTTATTCAATGTTCTTACTGAACAATAAATACTATATCATTGAAATAAATATGTGTCAACACTTTTTTTAAAAAAAGTTTATTGAAATTTTAATAAAATTTAAACAAAATAAATAAAACATGAAAAATAAACAAAATTTATCTGATTTTTTATCTGATTTTTATAAACTGTCACATTTTAAAAAGTTATGTAAAACTTATTTTAATTATGTTATAATGGGCGTTAGTAAAAAGATTATGGAGGCAGGAAATGATTTTTGAAACACATGCCCATTACGATGATGAGGCTTTTGATGAGGACAGGGATATTCTTCTGTCCTCTATGCGTGAAAATGAAATAGAGTATGTTGTAAATGTGGGGGCAAGTCTGAAAAGTACGGCAGCAAGTATCGAGCTTGCAAGGAACTATCCTTTTATCTATGCTGCAGCGGGTGTGCATCCGAGTGAGACAGGGGAGCTTGATGAGGCAGGTTTTGCATGGTTAAAAGAGCAGAGTCTTTTAGAGAAAGTAGTTGCCGTAGGTGAAATCGGGCTTGACTATTATTGGGACGAGCCTGCACATGAAATACAGAAATTTTGGTTTGAGCGCCAGCTTGATTTAGCGAGGGAAATAAAAAAACCGGTGATTATTCATTCAAGAGATGCGGCAAAGGATACATTTGATATTATTGCGGCAAAAAATGCGGGCGAAATAGGAGGAGTTGTTCATTGTTATTCCTACAGTGCCGAGATGGCGGTCGAATATGTTAAAATGGGATTTTATATAGGAATTGGTGGTGTTGTTACTTTTAAGAATGGAAAGAAAATGAAGGAAGTCGTAGAAGCTTTGCCGATGGAACGTATTCTTCTTGAAACGGACAGTCCCTATCTTGCACCGGAGCCTAACAGGGGAAAACGCAATTCATCGCTTAACCTTGTATACATTGCACAGAAAATTGCAGAAATTAAAGGAATTGCTTATGAGGAAGTTGTTGAAATTACATCACGTAATGCAAAATGTGTGTATCAAATATAAAATGACATGCGTGTCATATTTTAATAAACCATTTTAAAGCGGTCAGTTTATTTAATAAGTTTTTATTTTTCAGATACGAAAGGAAAAGGTATGGCTACACTTGGAAATCCCACAAACACTATAGCAATATTGCAGAAATACAACTTTAATTTTCAGAAAAAATTCGGACAGAATTTTTTAATTGATGCGAATATTCTTGAAAATATTATTATAGCTGCAGATGTTAAGAAGGAGGACTGTGTACTTGAAATTGGTCCGGGTATCGGTACTATGACGCAGTATCTATGTGAAAACGCACGGGAAGTTGTAGCTGTGGAAATTGATAAAAAGCTGATACCGATTTTACAGGAAGATACTCTTTCTTCCTATAATAATGTTTCCATTATCAATAAAGATATCTTAAAAGTAGACATTAATGCGATTGTGCAGGAAAAAAACGGTGGAAAACCGATTAAGGTGGTTGCAAACCTTCCTTATTATATAACAACGCCGATTATTATGGGACTTTTCGAGAATCATGTGCCGCTAGAAAGCATTACAATTATGGTGCAGAAAGAAGTTGCACAACGTATGCAGGTAAGCCCTGGTACAAAAGATTACGGTGCGCTTTCCCTTGCAGTGCAGTTTTATGCAGAACCTAAAATAATGATGAGCGTTCCGGCGAGCTGTTTTATGCCGCGTCCGAATGTTGACAGTGCCGTCATAAAACTGACGCGATATGAGAAACCGCCTGTGCAGGTAAAAGACGAAAAACTAATGTTTGATATCATACGGGCAGCATTTAACCAACGTAGAAAAACGCTTGTAAACAGTCTTAGCAATGCAGCTGCATTAAACTTAAATAAACAAGCCATAGTTGTTGCACTGGAAGCAATGGGAATGCCAGCAACCGTCAGAGGAGAAGCGCTTTCCCTTGCGCAATTTGCAAAGCTTGCGGATTTTGTTAAAAATTGACACATAATTCGTTGACATAACGAATCTATTATGCTAAACTGACAATGTGAAAAACTATGCAAAATTTATTTCTTTGAGTAATGAGCCAAGTGCCGTTTTTGCACGAGAATTTGGCAAGTGTCATGAGGAATTTGGTTTGTATAAAAATGACACATATGTCATTTTAGGGGATGAAATATTAAGGGTGATATTGTCAGAGGTGATGGGACGTGGACAAGTACGAATATAAAGTTCGTTCGGAGGAAATTGTAAAATTAATTGATAAGGAGAAATATGCTGAAGCTGCAAATGTAGCGGATACTGTTGACTGGCGCAGAGTAAAGAGTATCTCGATGCTTTTAAAAATTGCAGCTTTATATAGTATAAACAGGAGAAATGAGGATAGCCGGGCAATTCTTATGCTTGCTTATGATAAATACCCGACAAATCGTTCTGTCGTATATTCTCTCTGTGAGATTTCCATCGAACTGCAGGATGTAGTGGCAGCCATTGAATATTATAAGCAATATGCGAAAATAGCGCCTAAGGATATTGGTGTTATTATATTGCACTACCGTATTTTAGAGGCACAGGGGGCAAGCTTGGAAGAGCGTATTGCGCTGCTTGAGGAGTTAAAAAAGAAAGATTATCAGGAAGAATGGGCGCTTGAGCTTGCTGACCTTTATCATAGAATCGGATATGCGACAAAGTGTGTTGAGGAATGCGATGACATTATTTTGTGGTTTGGCGACGGTCCAAATGTGATGAAGGCTATGGAGTTAAAGCAGAAGCATGTTCCCCTGACGGAGGTTCAGCAGGCAAAATATGAAAATATGCTCAACAATGCGCAGAATAATTATAGTGAACAGATATACGGAGAAAATGACGGCTATACGGAAGAAGCATATGCGGAAAATGAAGAATATGTTGGCGAAGAAGCGTATGCTGAGGATGATTATGCCAATGACGGCTATAGCGAGGATAACTATATCAATGATAACTATAGTGAAGAAAGCTATGTCGGTGATGGTTATAACGAAAATGGAGATTATGCTGGCGAAGAGGCATACACACAGGATCATTATATCAATGACGGTTATAATCAAAACGGTTATGAAAACAGTGACTATAGCGAGGATCATTACGCGGATGACGGCTATGCGGAAACCGGAAATTATAATGAACAGGATTATGCCGGAAATGACTATGCGAATGAATACTATTCTGATAACTATATAAATGATGATTTTTACACAGAACAGACATATGATGAAAATAATAGACCAATCATATATGAAGACGGCATCAATAGCAGCTATACCAATGTAATTCACGAAGTTCCGCAGACACCTGCTGCTCCTGTGGATATGAGTCAGTATAATACCATTAACCTTCAGAAGGTGGTAGCTGAGGGTATGATGGAGATATTTTCTGATAATGATGATATCCTGGCAGCAGAAAGAGAAGAATTAAATGCCGGGGAAGCGGCAGCAAAAGAGTTTTTTGAACCTGCACAAACACAAACAGATAAGGTTGCCATGATAACAAACGGGATATCGGAAACAGCGCCGGGACCGGATACAGGCGCTATTAAAAAGGTGATTGTTCCTGATGATAATTCCCGGACAATTAAGGCAGAGTCAGATCTTGATGTGCTGCGTGATACTACAGAGCGCAGTGTGAATGAGGAACATGCGCGCATGGAAAAAAATTCGGAAAACGTATATCATACTACGGATCTTTACAATATGGAATCAGCCAGTGAACCTGCATTTCAGCCTATGACGGGACAAATGAATATTAATGATGTGCTTTCCCAGTGGGAGAACATAAAACTGAACAATGCGAAAAAGCATGAGGAGGAAATAAAACAACGTGTTCTCACGCAAACTGGTAAAATATTTGCAAGCTTTGATAATTCCCTGAAGAGTGGAGCGCTTGGCGAGCTTGAGAAGGAAGAAGCAAGGGCTAAGGATAATTTCCTTGCAGCAGATGTGACCGGCGATATTCCAAAAACGCAGGCAAGTGAAATCAATGACGATGAATATGATGTTTCTTATATTGTCCCTGGTTCCAATAAACAAATTATTACGGAGATAGAGGCAGTCGTTGCAAAGGAGCTTGGTGCAACGCGTATTATTCCGCAGGAAGAGATTCAAAGAACGGTTGCGGAATCGGAACATATTGATGATATAGCAGAAGAACAGCCTGCATTTCAAGAACAGCCTTCATTGGAGGAACCGCTTACAGAGGTTCAGGATGAAAGCTATGGCATGACAGATGAATATTATGATGAAACAGTTGAAGCTTCCGATGAAGCTGATGGGAATTATGAAGCTTCCGATGAGAGTTATGATGAGCCGGATGAACTGTATGACGCGTCAGATGAAATTTATGATGAATCCGGTGAAATATATGCTGAGTCAGAGGAAGCTTATGATGAACCAAATGAGGCATATGATGACTCCAATGTATATGAAAATGAACCAAATGGTGTTTATGACACGTCAGATGCGTACTATGATGAATCCGATGAAGCTTACAATGAATATGTAACTGAGGATGAAATGGTTTATGATGAGAATATGGATATAGACTCTAATGAATCAGAGGCTGTCAGTGCAAAAGACGAGGAGGCAGTCAGGGAACTGGATCCGGAAGATGTTGAGAGCATTGTGGAAACAGCAAAGGAGGATGCTTTAAAAACCCAGGAAATCAAAATGAATACTGCTGACCTAAGTTCTCTTTCAGAGCGGATTGTAGAAACAGCAAAGAGGGAAGCGACAGGTGCAAGGCGTGAGGAAGTACGGGAATTTACAATTGAGGAGCAGAAGCTGTTTGAAAATTTTGCAGTCACAAAAAAAATAAAAAAACAGATTCTTTATGCGCTTGAAAATATGACGCTTACCGCATTTACTGGTAATGTGATTATTACCGGTGATACGGGAATTGATACGGTAAGGATGGCGAAGAACCTGATTCGTGAATTTCAGACAATGGATGCGAATTTCTCAGGAAAAGTAGCAAAGGTTACCGGACAAAAATTAAATCAAAAAAATTTAAAAGATGTCTTTGAGAAATTGAATAATGGTGGTATTATAATAGAGAAGGCAAATGGCATGACTGAGGAAAAGCTTTATGAGCTTGCGACATTTCTCAATCAGGAACATATCGGAATCGTTGTCATTATGGAAGACACCAAGAAAGAGATTACAAAGCTATTGGAAAAACAGGCAATGATTACCGATTACTTCAATATCAGAATCGATTTAATGGAGATGGACAATAATGCGCTTGTAGCATATGCCAGAAATTATGCGCTGGCGTTGGAGTACTCTATTGACGAGCTGGGAATACTTGCCCTTTATACCAGAATTGCAAACATACAGAGCGGAAATCATGTGGTGACGAAGGATGAAGTAAGGGAAATTATAGACGAAGCAATTTGGAAATCAAAGAAATCCAAAATTAAGAATTTCGTTGATGTGCTTTTTGCCAGAAGATATGACAGCGAGGACATGATCGTCCTTAAGGAAAGAGACTTCATGTAGGAGCTAGTGTACTGAATATTTTGTAAATTGGGGGTAATTGTTTATGGCTGATACCGAAACAACAGTATTTATTTCAGAGGCAGACCAGTATGTATTTGGACAGGGCACACACTACGAAATTTATAAAAAGCTGGGTGCACATTTTTGTAAAAAAGGCAATAAGACAGGGGTATTTTTTGCAGTTTGGGCGCCAAATGCAAAAGAGGTTTATGTTATAGGTGAGTTTAATGATTGGGATGAAAGTGCCGCGCCTATGGAGAAAATCGGTGAAATTGGTATTTTTACAACATTTATAGAAGGCGTTAAAGAAGGACAGATGTATAAATACATGATTGTTCTTCCAAACGGCAATAAGCTTTTTAAGGCGGATCCGTTTGCTAATTATGCGGAGATGCGTCCAGGCAATGCGTCAAGAATCTATGATTTGAACCATTTTAAATGGGGCGACAAAAAATGGATGACTGCGCGTGATAAAAAGGATATGAATCATCAGCCGATGTCAATCTATGAATGTCATATTGGTTCGTGGATGAAGCATCCTGACGGAACAGAGGACGGTTTCTACAGTTACCGTCAGTTTGCCGACAGAATTATAGAGTATTTAAAAGAAATGCCATATACACATGTAGAGCTTATGGGTATTGCGGAGTTTCCGTTTGATGGTTCGTGGGGATATCAGGTAACAGGTTATTATGCACCTACTTCAAGATATGGAAATCCTGACGATTTCCGGTATTTAATTGACCTTTTGCATAAAAATAACATTGGTGTTATTTTGGATTGGGTGCCGGCTCATTTTCCGAGAGATGCCCACGGATTATGCGAGTTTGACGGTACATGCCTTTATGAGCATCCGGATAAGAGACTTGGTGAGCATCCGGACTGGGGAACAAAAATCTTTAATTACAGCAAAAACGAAGTACGGAATTTCCTGATTGCAAATGCACTGTTTTGGATTAATGAGTTCCATATAGACGGACTTCGTGTTGACGCGGTAGCATCCATGCTTTATCTTGATTATGGGAAAAAGGATGGCGAATGGGTAGCAAACAAGTATGGCGGAAATGAGAACCTTGATGCGATTGAGTTCTTTAAGCACTTAAATTCCGTTATTCATGGACAACATCCCGGCGTAATGACAATTGCGGAGGAGTCAACAGCATGGCCAAAGGTAACAGCAAAGCCGGAGGACGGCGGACTGGGATTTTCGTTTAAGTGGAACATGGGTTGGATGCATGACTACTGCGAGTACATGAAACTTGATCCTTATTTCAGAAAGGATAATCACTACAAACTGACGTTTGCCATGAGCTATAACAGTGCGGAGAATTATATTCTGCCGTTGTCACACGACGAGGTCGTGCATTTGAAGTGCTCTATGGTAAATAAAATGCCTGGCTTTGAGATTGACAAGTATGCAAACCTTCGCAATCTCTACACCTTTATGTTTGGGCATGAGGGCAAGAAGCTTTTGTTTATGGGACAGGATTTTGCGCAGGAGCGCGAGTGGAGCGAGGCAAGGGAACTTGACTGGAATTTGCTTGCAAAGCCTTTAAACAAGGGGATGCATGACTTTATGGGCGAGCTGCTCAAGCTTTATAAGGAAAGCCCTTGTCTGTATGAGATTGACAACGACTGGAGCGGCTTTGAGTGGATGAATGCGGATGATACGGAGAGAAGCATTTACAGCTTTGTAAGACGGTCAAAGAACGGTAAGCAGCATATGCTTTTTATCATCAATATGACGCCGGTAGAGTATCCGAAATACAGGGTTGGTGTGCCGATGAATACGCAATATAAGCTGGTTATTAATTCGGATGAAGTGAAGTTTGGCGGAAACGGCAATAAGATTCCAAAATCGCTGAAGGCAAGAAAGGGTCTTTGCGATAACAGGGAGCAGTATATCACCTTTAAGCTTCCGCCGCTTACGGCTGTGGTGTATACATTCTAATAAAAAGATGAAAATATGAAAATTCGGTCATATACTTGGATATGTGACCGAATTTTGTTTCTCCTCTAAAGTTTTATCCAAAAGGCTCCGACATATTTATTAGAAAATAGTATGGTAACATAAATATAACGAAAGGTTACACATAAAACATTCTATAAGGAAAGTATGGGGAATTTGTATGAATATTACGTTGGATTCACAGATTTCCGCTACTGCACCAACAAGTACCGAAAGTACTGCGACAACTACATATAAACCACAAGCTGCCACAAAAGAAGTGTGCAGCAGTGGGATTCAATTAGACATCTCTGATAAAGTTATGGATAACGAAGCATATGGTCACGGATTGACCGCAGAAGATATTATGCAGCAGGCGGCTAATACAGACGTCAGCGTCCAAAAGGACTTTATGGTAGTGATGTCTAATTGCGTTTCCGGGGAAGATCTTCAGAAAATGCAGGAGGAAGGCTTTAATCCTGCAAATGTGGATGTGGAAACATATGTAAATATCGTGGATAAAATTAAGGTGACGCTTGCGCAGGCGGGAGTGGAAGTTGCAGGTTATACTGATAATGTCAATGTTGATAAAATAGAGGAGATTACGGGCAGCAGGGTAAGTGCACAGACGCTTGTAAATGACTTGTCAACGATGCTTACTAAAAGTGACATTCCTGTCACAAATGAAAATGTGGAAGACCTTGTGAGAGCCATTATGGAAGCATCAGGAATTACGGAAATTTCAGATGATGCGATAAAGTATATGGTTGTAAATCATAAGACTCCTACGATAGAAAATATTTATAAGGCACAGTTTTCAAGCACTGGCAATATGCAGCAGGCGCAGGGGTATTACAGTGATGCGGTTGCGGGAAGCGGAAGTTATTATGCGAAAAAAGCGGACAGCATAAATTGGGATAATCTTGAGAAGCAGCTTATGTCAGTCGTAAGTCAGGCGGGACTTGACTCCGATGAGAAGACGAAGAATGAAGCCCTTGAGAATGCGAAGTGGCTTGTTCAGTCGGGGATTGAGCTGAATGCCGAGAATCTGACACTTGTGTCAGATTTAAAGAGCTTAAAGCTACCGATAGACCAAAAGACATTAGAGGAAATCTGTGTTACTGCATTGGAGAACGGGAAATCTCCGGCGAAGGCGCTGATAACAGGAGAAGCTTCGATTGCAGAACAGGCAAAGGAGCTTGTTGAAACAGTAGAAGGAATTTCGGACGAAGCAGTGCATGCAGTAGCTGAGTCGGGTGAGGATATCAATATCAAGAATCTTGCGGCAGCGCAGAAGCAAATTGATACAACGCAGAAACAGGAGCAGCCTTCGGCACAAAATCCGCCAAAGATTGCTACAGATGAAGCGTCGCTTCGGGAAGTGGAAGCTAAGCGGCAGCTTGAGGAAATCCGCCTTATGATGACGGAGGAAGCAAACAGGCATCTTTTAAAGGCAGGCATTTCCATTGATACAACGGAGCTTTCCAAGGTTGTGGACGCATTAAAGGCAGTGGAGGAATCCATAAGAGCCGTGTTATTTAGAGGTAATAGTCCGGAAGAAAACGCGCAGAGGGCGCTTTTGTTTGAGGAAACCATCACCAAAACAAAAGAGCTTTCCGGGCTTCCTGCAGCAGTTATCGGAAAACTGGTAATGGGCGCGCAGTCTTATACACTGAACCGGATTCATGAAGAGGGAACCGCGCTTCAGAACGAGTTTTCAGAGGAGAATAAAGGTCAGGGACAAAACCAAAATCAGCAGAAGCAGGCTTCACAGGCATATGAAACGCTTATGACCGCACCTAGAAAGGATTTGGGCGATAAAATCAGTAAAGCATTCCGCAATGTGGATGATATTTTGGAAGACATGGGATTGGAAACGAGTGAGGCAAACCGAAGAGCTGTCAGGATACTCGGCTACAACAGCATGGAAATCAACGAGGACAATATCAACGCGGTGAAGGAAGCGGACAGCAAAATCAGTGGTGTGATAAACCGTATGACGCCTGCAACAACACTTCAAATGATACGGGAACAGAAGAACCCGCTTGAAATGACGATGGAAGAGCTTGACGAATATTTGAGTGAAAAGAGCAGGGATTTAGACGGGGATGCACAGAAGTATTCGACATTTTTGCAGAAGCTTGACAGAGCAGGAAATATTTCTGAAGCAGAGAGAGAAGCATATATTGGTATTTACAGATTATTCCGGCAGATTGAACGCTCGGACGGAGCGGTAATTGGAAGCGTGGTTGCGACAGGTGCGCAGATGAATTTTAAGAATATGCTTTCGGCAATCAGGACTTCGGCTGACAAAAATATGGATGTGCGTGTGGACGATGAGTTTGGAGCGCTTGAGGAGCTGCTTGTAAAGGGTAAGGCGATTGACGAGCAGATTATGAGTGGATTTCACAAGGAAAATTCAGATGATGCACAGCAGCATGAGCAGGAGCAGTATTATGCAAGACTTTCCGGTGAGATTAATACAGAGCTTGCGGGGAAGACGGATGTGGAGAAGCTCAAGGATGTGGAACTGTCGGAAACAACGACGATTGAGCAGTTTGCGGATAGCATAAAAATGACACAGATGTCAGAAAGTCAGGAAAAGCAGGAGGAGTGGAAGAGAGAGAATTTAAAGAACTTCCAGGAAAACCTGAATGAGGTACAAAAGATTGATGAGCAGGTGATTGAATCGCTGATATCGTATGGGCAGTCAATCAGTGTGGACAATATTCAGGCGGCTGAAATGCTTATGCTTGACAGAGGTTCTTTGTTCCGGCAGATTATTGACAAGTCTGATTCCGCCGATACGGATGAAGAGGTAGCGACAGAGTCAGAAGCTTTGGCAGGTGATACTGCGTTGAATAATACCGTCATGAATGATGCGGAACGAAGCATTATTGAAAAGTCACAGCGGTTTACGGAGGCACTTGCAAATAAAGAAAGTGCAAATGCAGCTTATAAGGAAATCATAGACGAAGCAGGGAAAGCCGTTGAGAAGATGATTTACAAAAAGGGTGCTTCACGGATTGATGTCAAGGCTGCGCAGTCATTATATAAAGGATTGACACTTGCAGGAAACCTTGCAAAAGAGGAAAACTATGAAGTACCCATGAATATAAAGGGTGAGATTACCTCAGTCAATCTGAAAATTTACCACAATGCTGCAGAGGCAGGAAAGGTATCCGTAACACTTGAAACACATGAGTTTGGAAAGGTTGCGGCGGAATTTGATGTGACGGATAAAGGCATTTCCGGTATGGTGGTGTATGAAAATAAAGCAGGAAAAGCGGAGATTGAGGAACTGAAACAGAAGGTAACAAAGGAGCTTTCCGGTGAAAGTGAGAAGAAGGTATCTGTTCATTTGGTACAGTCAAATTCACTTGATTTGGGCAAATTTGGTCAGGACAGGCAAGTACAAAGTACTGACAGCAAGGCATCAACCGCCATGCTATATCAGACGGCGAAGGCTTTTTTAACGGCATTACAAGAATAGGAACACAACATGATAGTGGAGGTTAGACAATGAGAATAAATTTAAATATTTCATCAGTAGTAGCACAAAATGCATTGGCAAATAATGACACAAGACTTTCTAATTCTACATTAAGGCTTTCGAGTGGACTTAAAATCAATAAGGCATCTGATAATGCGGCAGGACTTGCAATTGCAAGAAAAATGAATTCCCAGATTAAAAGCATAATCCGTGCAAACCAAAACTCGAATGACGGTCTTTCTGTTGTAAACACTGCGGACGGCGCTATGGCAGAGATGCATGATATTCTTCAGAGAATGAATGAGCTTGCGATTCAGTCAGCAAACGGCACAAATTCGGATGATGACAGAAAACAGATCCAGCTTGAGATTGACGAGCTGATTGCAGAGCTTGACAGAATTGCGGACACAACACAGTTTAATGCGCAGAATCTTCTTGATGGAACATTTGCGTATAAGGGATATACGAATACGGAAAACGTAAAGGTGATGTCGTATACGGATGGCGTTGCAAGTGGTACGTATGTGATTGGACAGATTGAATATTATCATTATGAGGATACGATTACAACTTATACGGGTGATGTCACTAGCACAACTACAGGAGAAAAGGCTGTTAAAAGCATCGAAAATAAAGAAACATATCAGATATCGAGCGCTGATGATGTGAAGGACGCCTTGAAAAAGAGTGCAGATGCTGGTGACGGTAAACCTTATAATAAAAATGACATTAGCGGTATTAAAGCGTTTCCGGAGGATTCACTTGTAACGATTGAGGATGAAAATATTGTCATTAAGTCACAGGGTGACTTTGAGATAAAGCTTGCGGTAAATGACAGAAGTCATACGGCGGCTGGGCTTGCAACAACAACAACCGTTTCGTCAGCATTTACAACCCATACATACAGAAACGTTTCTGTTGCAGTGGATTCGGCTACAACGGTCAGATATAATATCAACCTTATTAATGTAGGCGGAGAAGATGAAAACGGAGCTTTTGATCCGAACATGGTTTCCAAGGATGATTATAAGAATGTTGCGAAGGGATTAGAGGAGTACTTTGAGGGAAATAATCAGAAAAATGTTGAAATAACCGATATGACTTGTGACAAGGACACAGGAGAAATGCATATTACGTATAAATATACAGATGCTGATGGTCAGGATAAGGAAGGAAACATTGGTTTAGTGTTGCATCAGGAACCGAAAAATGTAAATGCGGATCCGACACTTGCAGACGGCAGCAGAAAAGAATATACAATGAATGATTACCTTTATCAGATAAAGGAAACGACAAAGACAACCTACACAATTGGCGGAAATACGCCACAGGATTGTATCCAGCTCAATATTACCGGAATGGGTGCAATGCAGATTCAGGTCGGTGCAAACGAGGGACAGATTCTTGAAATCGAAATTCCGGATTTGAATACACTTTATTTAGGCGTGGATAATCTTGACATTACAACAGAGGATAAAGCAACCGCAGCAATTGATGTTGTCGGAAAGGCAATCAATTATCTGTCAGGCGTGCGTGCAAAAATCGGTGCATATGCAAACCGTCTTGAGCATATTGTTACCAACCTTGATACGACAGAAGAAAACATGACGGCGGCATATTCACGTATTATGGATGTCGATATGGCGACGGAAATGACAGAATACTCAACCGTACAGGTGCTTGTACAGGCATCAACATCAATGCTTGCACAGGCAAATGAAAGACCGCAGCAGGTATTGCAGCTGTTGCAGTAAGGATTCGTTTTCGTATTGGCAGTGTGGAGGGTTATGATGACAAAGGAAAATAAACAGATTTTTACAAGACGTATTACGCAGGCGAACCGTACGCAGCTTGTTGTGATTGTGTATGAAATGCTCTTGGTTTATCTTGAGGATGCGGTAAAGGCACATGAGGCGGAGAATAAGCAGGAGTTTGTGCGCAATCTGGAACTTGCGAGGGAGTGCATCGGTCAGATGCGCACAAGCCTCAACTTTGAGTATGAGATTTCCAAGAATTTATTTGCAATATATTGTTTTGCGGACAGAGAGCTTGCAAATGACATTTTTGGAAACAAGACCGATAATCTTGATGTATTAAAAATGATTTTTACGAAGCTTCATGACGCGTATTATACCATAAGCAAGGATGACCATTCAGAGCCTCTTATGGATAATATTCAGGACGTTTACGCCGGCTTTACATATGGAAAAACAGATATCAACGAAAGCCTTGTCAATTATGATGCAAGGAGAGGTTATATGGCATAGCCGGGATGGTTGGGAGCGTGTCATCTTCAAAGTCTTCATAAGCATCAAAGGAATTGCATGCCGTATATTGCTCATATAACTGCATGCGTTCTGCCTGTTGGAGCAGAAAACGGTACCGTTTTAGGGCAGAATCAATTTCATAAATGTAACAGTCTATTAAATCGGGATCTGTTACGTTGTCAAAGCCTGAGTAGGCGATTTCCAAGGCGTGCTGTGTTTTTTCGATATCGGAGAGCAGTAGTTCGCGCGGAGTCAGCGCATGTGGCGTTGCATCAGCGTTTTGCTGATTGGCAGAAGAAGGATTAAGTATCTTTTTGAGGCTGAAATATGTTTTCATAGAGGCTGTCCTTTCATAATGAAATGCACGTGCGTTAGCAACTATCATTTTATTTATAGTATAGATTTCGGGCATTTGTTTTATGCAAAAAAATTGCCATGAAAATACATAAAAATTTAAAAATATTGTTCATCTTTATTGGTAAATATTTACAAATATTAAAATAAGGGTGGACAATATTTTTTTCTTGTGCTATATTCAATAACTGTCAGCGGGAGTTGACATAAAACGCAAAAATATTCCGTCGGTTTCCGACAAATTTTCACAACAATGAATTTAATATGGTATAGGGAAGGAACGTAAGAATATGATTATTCTGATCGGTGTATTTTGTGTAGCCGTTTATATGGATTTACGGTTTTACAGGATACCAAATCTGTGTATTCTTGCAGGAATTATATCTGCTTTTATTATGACATGTGTGTCATATTCTGTTATTGAGGCACTTATGAGGTGTGTGGCGGCAGTAATAATTTTTGCGGCATTTTATCCTTTTTATCTAATGGGCGGACTGGGTGCAGGGGATGTGAAGCTTCTCATGATGACAGGATGTTTTATGAAATGTGGGCAAATTATACAATATCTGTTTGCTACATTTGTAGCCGCAGCCATCATTTCCGGAATGAAAGTAGTACTGTTTTGGGAATGCAGAGAGCGGATTCGTTATTTTGGCAGATATGTAAAAAAGACTGCGCTTACAGGAAGTATGGATCCTTATGTGGTAGATAAAACCAATAAGAAATGTGTTATAAGGCTGTCAGTACCTGCATTTATAAGCCTGATAATGATGTATATGGGAGTTTATTAGATTAAGGAGTGTAACTGTTAAAATGAATACCAAAAAATTTGCAATTTGCGATAAAGACAGCGATTATCTGACAATGCTGCAGGCATATTTATCCAAAAAAAATCCTGCGGGATTTGAAGTCATTGTGTTTGACTCCGTGAGTCAGGCTGTGGCGAGGTCAAAGGAGGAACCATTTGAAATTTTACTTGTAGGTGAAAATATTTATGACACAAATGTCATAAATATAGCGGCACAAAAGGTTTTTATTTTGCAGGAAGACGGGCTTGCGGGTATTACGGGATATAGTATTGTATCCAAATACCAGTCAATGGAACGGCTGATTCGTGAGATACTTGATGCGTTTGCCTTGGACGAGAACTGTGTCAGTGCTCCAAGGAAAGGGCATACACAGACAAGGCTTATCAGTTTTTATTCACCGGACAGGCATAAAGGGCAGAGCGTGGCAGCTTTGACGGCTTCACAGGTTTTGTCCGATATGGGGCATAGGGTGCTTTATATCAGTATGCAGCCGTTTTCGGGATTTGAAGAACTGCTGGGAGTAAAATATGAATCGGATATAACAGATTTTTTGTATTTTGCTTTAAAGCATTCGGATAAACTGATGTATAAACTTGAGGGTATTAAAAGAACAATACACGGTGTTGATTATTTGCCACCGGCTTTGGATTATTCGGATTTGGTGGATATTGAGGAGAATGAATGGAAAAGATGCCTGGATATTCTTTTACATAGTGGGGATTATTTTGAAATTGTAGTGGATTTGACAGAGAGTTGTAAGGGTTTTTATGATTTCCTTGAGAAAAGTGATGTGGTTTATTTTCTATCGGCAAAGGATACTGTTTCAAAGGCAATGTATGCACAGTTTGAACAGCTTGCAAACGTTAAGGAGCTTGGAGCGGTACTTGAAAAGTGCATAACGTTTGATTTACCGGCAGGCTGGGAAAATTCCGTTTCAAATATAGGACAGCTTTCAATTTCACCGCTTGGGGCATATATGAAAGGAATGATAGAACAGGATGGAGAGCAGCAAAAAATATGAGGAATGGAAACAGCATATTGGCAGCAGTGTAAGAGGGCGCATTGATTTGTCGAGAGAGGTACCTGACAATGAAATACAGGATATGATTGATAATTTGATTGTTGGTCTTGGGCGCAGCTGCGGACTTTCCCTGATGCAGCGGCAGGAGATTGGAAAAAGTGTGTTCCATTCCATACGAAAAATGGATGTCATACAGGAACTTTTGGAATCTAATGATGTGACAGAAATTATGATTAATGGAACAGATAATATTTTTGTTGAAAAAGCAGGACGCATTTATCAGTGGGACAAGCACTTTGATACAGAAGAAAAACTGGAGGATGTTATACAGCAGATTGTAGCAAAGTGCAACAGGGCAGTAAATGAGGCGTCGCCGATTGTGGATGCAAGACTTGAGAATGGTGCGCGCGTGAATATTGTACTTGCACCGGTGGCGCTGAACGGTCCGATTGTAACGATAAGGCGGTTTCCCGATAAACCGATTTTGATGAAGGATTTGATAAAGTTTGGCTCTATTACAGAAGAAGCGGCAGAGGAGCTTGCAAGGCTTGTCAGGGCGGGCTACAATATTTTTATCAGCGGCGGAACGGGTTCCGGAAAAACAACATTTCTAAATGCATTATCGCATGATATTCCCAAAAATGAACGTGTTATTACAATAGAAGATTCGGCAGAGCTTCAGTTGCAGGAAATTCCCAATTTGGTACGGCTTGAAACAAGGAATGCAAACGCGGAGGGCGCAAAGGCAATTACAATCAGGGACTTGATAAAATCGTCATTGCGTATGCGTCCTGACAGAATCATTGTCGGAGAAGTCCGAGGCAGCGAGGCAATTGATATGCTGCAGGCGCTCAATACGGGGCATGACGGAAGTCTTTCCACAGGGCATGCAAATTCTTCCAAGGATATGCTTGTGCGGCTTGAAACTATGGTTCTTATGGGAATGGATTTGCCGCTTGCGGCAGTTAGAAGGCAGATTGCGTCGGGAGTGGATGTGATTGTTCATTTGGGACGGCTGCGCGATAAGTCCCGCAAAGTAATTGAAATTACAGAAATTATTGAATTTAGAGAGGGCGAAATTGTGACAAAGCCGATTTACCGGTTTGAGGAGAGCGGTGAAGAACAAGGAACTATAGTAGGAAGGCTTGAGAAGGTTGACAGACTTACACATACGGAGAAACTGCTGGCAGCAGGGGAGGAATATTGTGAAAAATAAAACAAATAAAATGGGAATTGGAAGGGGAAGGCATCCGCCAATTTTGGATTATGCAGTATATCACTTTTCAAAAAAAGAGTTGGCAGCTTACGTAATTTTAGAAGGCACGTTTATCGGATTGACGGCATATTTGTTTTATGACAGTATTGTTGCATTTTTCTTACTGATGCCGTTTGCGGTAATTGCCCTTAAGGAAAAAAAGGAACAGCTTTGCCAAAAGAGAAAACGAAAGCTGGAGGCAGAGTTTCGTGATGTCATATTGAGTGTGTCTTCCAATCTTCAGACAGGATACAGTTTTGAGAATGCGTTTCAGGAGGCTTATAAGGAAATTGTGGTGTTATATGGAGTCGAATCCCTTATGGCGTATGAGCTTCGGCTATTGCTTAGAAAGCTTGCAAATAATGAACAGCTGGAGGATGCGTTATTGAATTTGGCAAAACGCAGCAGTGTGCAGGATATCAGGGATTTTGCGGATACATTTCGGATTGCAAAAAGAGGCGGCGGTAATATGCAGGCAATTATAGCAAATACAGCGGAAATTATCGGTGATAAGCAAGCGGTCCGAATTGAAATTGATACCATTATGAGTGAAAAAAAGCTGGAGCAGACAATTATGCGTTATATTCCATTTTTTATCATAGCTTACATTTCCATTACGTCAAAAGGGTATTTTGAAGGGCTTTATCACAATATCATGGGACAGGCAATTATGACAGCTGCATTAATTGTGTATGGTCTAGCATGCAGGATTTCAAACAGGATTCTGAATATAGAGGTGTAAGGAATGCGTAAAAACAAACATAAAAAATTTGCGGAATTTATTTATAACAGGCTCGAACGGATGTCGAAAAAGCCTGATAAAATCCTGTATAACAGTTCTGTACGGGAGGCATTGCAAACCTTGGAGCCTACAGGAGATACGTCCGTCAGGCAGAAAGCGTATGTAATCAAAAAATTGTGGTTATGCAGCATCATTGTGGCTGGAGGACTTATTTTAGCTGTTTTCGTGTGGATAAAAGAGGAAAATCAGACAACGATTGTTGATAACGCTATTGAGCGAAATGCGTATGGTGACGGTGAAAAAGCGGTAAGCCTTATTGCAAAAGACAGCATGGGGACATATGAGGTTGACTTGTACGTGGAAGAACGACTTTATCAGGAGAGTGAATTGAAGTTGCTTTTAGCGGAATTTTTACCGCTTCTTGAAAAGGCAATGCTTGGGGAAAATGCGTCGTTAGATAAGGTTGCATATCAGCTGAATCTGATAGAAGGTCTGAATGGCTTTCCGTTTACGGTAGAATGGAAGACAGATGGCGTGTATATAGATTGTGAGGGAACGCTGATTCAGGATGTTCTTGATACGCCAAGGCTTGTAGAGGTTACGGCGGTGGTAAGCTGTGAAACTTTTGAAGTGCATCATTTGCTTAACTGTATGGTTTATTCCAAGGCAATTCAGCCGTCAAAAAAAGAACGGATTATAAAGGAGCTTCAGGAAATACAGGATAAAACGAAAAATGAAAAATTTATGACACTTCCGTCACAAATGAATGCAGAAGGGATAAGCTGGCGCTATAAAAAAGGCAATACGGGCATTCTTTTGGTGTTTGCCACACCGTTGCTTGCATTGATTGTATATTTTGGTGCGGACAGAGATTTAAAAAAACAGGTTGCGGACAGAAATGAGCAGCTAAAAATGGATTATCCGGAAATTGTAAGCGCCCTTGCGCTTTTGATTGGTGCGGGTATGACGGTTCCAAATGCATGGCAGAGGGTAGCGCAGGATTACGGTGTAAAAAAGCAGGAAACGGGCAAAAAAAGATATGCATATGAGGAAATGCTTTTGACAATCTACGAAATGGAAAGCGGAGTAGCGCAGACGAAGGCGTATGAACGTTTCGGACGGCGTTGCAGAGTGCAGTCTTATAATAAGCTCGCAACAATGCTCTCGCAGAATATCAGGAAGGGCGCGACAAATCTTGCGATTCTTTTGCGGGAGGAAGCAGCGTATGCTTTTGAGGAAAGAAAGCATATGGCAAGGCGGCTTGGAGAGAAAGCCGGAACAAAGCTGCTGGTACCGATGATGATGCTTTTGGGTATGATTATGGTTGTGATTATTGTACCGGCGTTTCAGGGTTATTTTTAGGAATGTGAATAATTGATTTTTAAAGTAGGAGGATATTATGAGAAATTTCAAGCGCTTTATAAAGGAAGAAGATGGGATGGGAACAGTGGAAATTGTATTGATTATTGTCGTATTGATTGCTTTGGTTGCAATTTTTAAGGACAGCATTAAGAAGGTTGTTGAAACAATTCTGAAGAAGGTTTCTACAAACGCAAATAAGATTTAATATGCATGGAAGGATAAAAATGCAAAAAGAAGAAACAGCATATCTGACAGTATATTTGTCCCTTGTGTTTGGCATTGTCCTGTCGCTGCTTTTTGCCCTGATAGAGGGTGCAGCGATAGGCGCCGCAAGGGCGCAGGCGGAGATTGTCGCGGATTTGGGGATGGACTGTGTGTTTGCGGAGTATCACCGTGAAATTTTAGATCAATATGAGCTGTTTTTTATTGATACTTCTTACGGCAGTCAAAATGGCGGAATCGGTATGACGGAAAAGCATTTGTCTGATTATTTGGCAAAAAATATGGATCCTGATAAAGAGGTAGATTCATTTGGGGGTATTACATATTTAAGGCTTATTAATCCGTATTTGGAAATCTGTGAGGCTTCTTATGCCAGCGACGACAGCGGAGCGGTTTGGAAGGCGCAGGCAGTTGCGTATATGAAAGCGGTATATGGCGGAGATATCATTAATACGGTAAAGGATCATCTTGAAACGGTGCAGAAAAACGAGATGAATACCCGTGATGCTGTGTCAGAGATAAAGAAGCAGAAAAACGAGTTTGAAGAAGCGCTTGCGGCAAAGGAAATCATTGAGCTTGATGCGGAAACCTCTGACGGAAATTCTTATACAAAAATATCAAAGCTGGTTGATAAGCTGGTTAGCGGAACACTTTTAAAGCTGGTTATGCCAAGCGGCGATAAACTGTCGCAGGCAAGTGTGAATACAAATGATTATTATTCAGGGCGTGTTCGTGCAGGCAAAATCAATTCAGGAATGGGACTTCATGAAGGTGCGTCCGGGGCAGACGGTCTTGCGGACGAGCTTATTTATGGCGAATACCTGATGAAGGTATGCGGAAATTTTCGGAATCAAAAGGAAAACAGCGTGTTAAAGTATCAGATTGAATATATTTTGTATGGATTTAGCAGTGATGCGTCAAATCTTTCCGCGTGCCTTGCAACGTTGTTTGCAATACGGTCTGTGGGAAATCTGATTGCAATTTACAGTAATTCCAGTATGAAAGTGCAGGCAGAAACTGTTGCGGAAATTCTTTGCTGTCTGATTGCCTGTCCGGAGCTTACGCCGGTTTTGAAGAATATTCTTTTAGGGGTATGGGCGCTTGCAGAGTCGGTGGCGGATGTAAAAAATCTTTTGGATGGCGGAAAAGTGCCGCTTATAAAAAAGGAAGGACAGTGGAATCTTTCTCTTTCGGGAGCTTTGGCAGGTAATTTTTTTGGAAACGTGAAAAAAGAAGAGGGACTGTCTTATCAGGCTTATTTGCGTGTGCTGTTAGGGCTTATGAATAAGCAGAAAAAGATTGTAAGAAGTCTTGATATTGTTGAAATGGATGTCAGGGGGACCGACGGAAATAAATATTTTAGGATTGATCAATGCATTGATTTTATTAAGGTCAAATTTGGTTTTATGGATGCTTCGGGACATGATTTTGTGTTTGAAAAAAAAATGTGTTATGAATAGACGAACGGCAGGGAGGTGAAGTGATGCCCTTTTCAGGCAGAAGAATCAAAATAAGAAAAAGGAGGGAAGGCATGTTCTCTATGAAAAAAGCGTTGAACCATGTGGAATATTTTGAATTTGTGTTTTTAATAAAGACTTCTGTACAAAAAAGGGTGTCACTTTGCCTCTCTAAGCATTTGCGGGCGAGTATGACTGTGGAGGCTTCGTTTGTGCTTCCGTTTTTCCTGTTTGCTTTTTTAAATGTGATATCTATATTGGAACTATACAGGCTGCAAAGTAATATGAGTGCGGCAATGCATATGACGGCGAAAGAAATGGCGGTATGTGCTTATGAGTATAAGGTGTTGTCTGACGGTGATGTCGGGAAAGCGGAATCGCTGGGACTTTCTTATGGATATGCCGGAAACCGCGTGAAACAAATTCTTGGGAAAACGTATTTGGATAGTTCTCCGATGAAGGACGGTGCGTCAGGGATTAACTGGGTTCAGTCGTCTGTTTTGGAGAAGGATGATTGTATTGATTTGATTGCGTCATATATGGTAAAGCCGCCTGTAGCGGCGGTGGGATTTCGTGAATTTCGGATGTATAACCGTGTCTTTACGCGTGCGTGGACAGGGTATGACAATGCGGCAGCTGCATTGAATGGAAACGTAAACGAGGAGATTGTATTTATTACGCCTGATGGTACGGTATATCATCGGTCGAGAGCCTGCTCTTATTTAAAGCTATCCATCGTGCCTGTGGATATGGATATTTTGGAGCATGAGCGCAATGAGGGCGGTGCAAAGTATTATCCTTGTGAGGAATGTGGAGGCAAAGGGCGGTGCAGAGTGTATGTTACGGATTATGGAACGCGGTATCATTCGTCGCTGCAGTGCAGTAAGTTAAAACGAACTATTTTAGCAGTGCCAATATCACAGGTTGGTGAACGTGGCGCTTGCAGTAAGTGTGGAGGTTAAAGCATTGCATATGTAGGAATTTGTTGGTTAAAAGTTGTTTGAAAGGAAGACAGGTTATGTTTTTTGTTATTACGGTAACGACGGGAGTGCTGCTATTTGCAGCAGGTGTTATGGATTTAAAGAATAAAACAATCAGCAGAGGAATGATTTTTGCGTTGCTTGTTGTGTGTACGGCAGGAGCGTTTGTAAACGTGTTTCTCAATAAAGATTATGGAATATGGGAAACTGTGGGAGGCGTTGTGATTGGATTGTGTGCGGTCGGTTTGTCAATGATGAGCGGAGAGCAGATTGGCAGGGGCGATGGGCTTGTCATTGCGGCAATTGGTTTGATTGTTGGATTTCGGAAATGCCTTTTTGCGGTTTGCATAGCATCAATTATTATGACACTTGTGTCAGTTTTTGTATTGCTTTTGCGCAAAGGAGACAGAAAAACAAAGCTGCCGTTTATACCTGCTCTGTTTGCAGGGTATGTGATGTGCATAATGGCGCGAGGATAAAGTGGCAGAAGATGAGAAAAAAAGAAAATGGGTATTTTACAGTTGAGGCATCGCTTATTTTTCCATTAGTGCTTTTATTTACAGTGATGATGATATTTCTTGCGTTTTACAGTTATGACCGGTGCTTGCTGGAACAGAGCGCATATGAGGCTGCACTGCGTGGGACAGGAAACCATATTAAAAGTGCACAGGAGGCATATACGCAGGCGTATGAGGCAGCGGGCAGGCTTGTGGACGAAAAGCTTTTTGCAGTGCATGATTTTCAGTACGATGTGTCGGTTTCTGCGGATTTTGTGACAGTTCATTATTATTGTGTGGTAAATATGCCGCTTACGGGATGGCTTTGTGAGTATATATCAACGATTGACCTGACACTTGATATCAGCAGTGAGGCAAGGCGATGCAGGCAGACGAGGACAATACGAAGCTGCAGAGTGATAAATCAATTTATCAATGAGGTCAGTAAGGAAAAGGATGAACCTATCGCAAAGGCGGATGTGCATGAAGGGTAAAAAGGGAGGAGAGGAAGGAACATGAAAGAAGATTTTCCATTGGTGTGTTATGAGCGAAATATGAATCATAATTATATGGTGCTTTATCAATGTGATTTTTTTGGAGCTGCGAAGGACAGCAGTCGGGATTATCGTGTGAGGATGCTTTTGGAAAATAAAATACAGGGACTTTTGCCGATAACACATAGGCAGGCGAATGGGGAGAGCAGGTATTATTATGAGATTAATTCCTTGCAGTCATTGGACAGGCTGATTGAGAAAAGTGAATTGAAATATCGTGAGCTGCGTGCCGTACTTTTGGGTTGTGTGAATTTATTTGACAGGCTTGAGGAATTTTTGCTTAATGGTGAGCAGATTATAATGAAGTCGGAGTTTATTTACGTGAACGTGGAAAGCATGGAGCCTTATTTTGTGTGTTATCCAAATTATACGGGTGATGTGAGAGGTTCATTTATGGAGTTTATTGATGTGCTTTTGGCGCATATTGACCATACGGATGAGCAGGCGGTGATGCTTGGGTATCAGGTGTATCGGTATACGAGAAATCCAAATTATGTACTGAGTGAAATTCGCAGGTTTATGGAATATACAGTCGAAAATCCTGCGGAAAGGGAGAATTGCTATAAGACAAAATTTCATGGAGAAGGAGCAGACGAATTTAATTTTGCCGCAAAAGATTATACTGCGAAATCAAATAACAGGGTACTGGAAAAGAAACAGTCAAATGAGGGCTGCAATCAGCTTGCAGTAATCAATCATAATATGTGTGAAGAAGATGATAACAAGGACATGCAACAATATAAAAAGGGAAGTGTGAAGGAGTTTGTAGGAGGCATTTTTTGTGTGTTTGTGGCGCTTTGTGCAGGAGCGGTAATTTTTGGTGCGCGGGTGCTGCATTGTTACAAACTGAGTGGTGATAATGAGCTTTATATGTACGGAGCCGTGGCGATGGCACTTGCGGCGGCAGTGCTGTTTTTTATGTGCTATGTGAAGGCGATGAGGCAGAACAGAGAGATTGAGGCGTTGAATGAGGATTGTGGGGAGAGCGTGTATGAGGAGTTAATAAGCAGAGATATTGGTTATGCTTTAACGAATAAAAGAGAACATGTTGATATGCCTTGTGCGGTACATCATGGGGGAGAAGCTTCTACCCCGTATTCCAGTGAAACAGTCTGTCTTGGCAGCGGTGCGGTGGAGGAACGTGTTCTTCGCGGCAGAGTGAACGGGCGTGAGGTCAATGTGCTGCTGGACTGCCTGCCCTTGACGGTTGGGAAGCTTGATGGGGTTTCGGATTTTATCATTAATGATAATGCAGTCAGTAAAATGCATGCGCGGTTTGAGGAGCATGATGGAAAGGTGTGCGTTTGCGATTTAAATTCTACGAACGGGACGGTACGCAATGGGGAAATGATAGCGATTCACACACCAATAGCGCTTGCACCGGGGGATACATTGCGGTTTGGGAGAAGCTGCTTTACATATTTTTAGGCATTGAATTTTTTTGTCTAAAAATAAAAGAAAATGAATTGTAAGAAACGGAGAGAGCGTTTACTATGAAGATAATACCACTAAAGTATGATTTCTGCATCAAGGAATTACGCCGATATTCGGCGGGGAGAATGAGACGGTAAGAAAGCACTTTATCAATGATGCGTTAGAAATTCCGCTTGAAAATATCAAGACAGTGCGAATAATGAATACGTCATTGTGGAAACGTTATCAAAAACAAAGGCAGGGGATTTTGGATGTACGCGCAATAGGCAGGGGGACATTTATACGGATGTGTTGGAGCTACATACAATCGAACTGAAAAAGAAGCCTGACAAAGAACGTCCAAGCCCGCTTGACGAGTGGCACAGCCTATTTAACGCAAAAACGGAGGAGGATTTAGACATGATAAAAGCAGGGTCAAAAAATAAAGGAATCATAGAAGCAGTTAAGGAATTAAAGGAAATAAGCCTTGCGGATAATCTGCGGTTTGCACATGAACTGCGCTTACAGGCGAAAAGAGACCGTGAGGCGGAGGATGAATTTGTTTATGAGCAAGGTCAGGAAAATGGAATAAAGATCGGAATGGAAGAAGGAATAAAAGAAGGAATGAAATCCTTAATTAATTCTATGAGGGGGATTAATGCGACGGATGAACAGATTGTGAATGCGCTTGTAAAGGAGTACGGAATTAGCCAAAAGGAGGCAGAGAGCAGACTTAGGCAGTAGTCGGTTTGTTACGCTGGGCATTTACAACAGAAGAACGCGCTTGTATTTACAATAAAAAAATGATACGATGGAAACGAAAACATAAACAGGAAATGCAATTTCATGTATAGGCTGTTACTGGGGAAGGAGCGGGATATAAAATGAAAGAGTTTACGGTTGAGTTGCCAAAAATACCGGATATGGAATATAGCATTAAGGATTTTGGCGCGGTAAACGGAGGAATAGAGTCGAATACGGAGGCAATTAACGCAGCAATCACAAAGGCGAATGCGGACGGCGGCGGAAGGGTGGTTGTCCCTGCGGGGATTTGGCTGACGGGACCGATTGCCTTGAAGTCCAATATTGACCTGCATTTGGAGAATGGCGCGGTGCTGTTGTTTGATAAAAACGAAGAAGAATATCCGCTTTATCTGTCGGATTTTGAGGGTATGGTGTGTATCCGTGCGACGTCCCCGATTACGGCGGAAAATGCGTCGAATATTGCAATTACGGGTACAGGTACGGTTGATGGAAACGGGCAGCTTTGGCGTCCTGTTAAGCAGTTTAAGATGACGCAGAGACAGTGGGATGCACTGCTGAAAAAGTCTCCATATACGGTGACGGAAAAGGACGGTCAGATTTGGCTTCCGTCAAAGACAAGCTTTGACGGATGGAATATGAGTAAACAGAAATCAGCGGAGCTTGAAAGCCTTGATACGGCACAAAGATATTGGGATTTTTTCCGTCCTGTGATGGTGCGTCTGTATCAGTGCGACCATATTTTAATAGAGAATGTTACACTGCAAAATTCGCCCGCTTGGAATTTGCACCCTTGTTTTTGCCAGCACATTACGATTAAAAATGCGAATATCAGAAATCCGTATTATGCACAGAATGGGGACGGACTTGATTTGGAGTCGTGTCAGTTCGCGGAGATTACGGGAACGACATTTGATGTAGGTGACGACGCGATTTGTATGAAATCGGGGAAGGGTGAAAAAGCAAGAGAGATTAAAGTTCCGACGCAGGATGTGCGGATAAGTGACTGCACGGTTTATCACGGGCATGGCGGTTTTGTAGTCGGAAGCGAGATGTCGCGTGGTGTACGGAACGTGGAGGTTAAAAACTGTACGTTTATCGGGACGGATGTGGGTATCCGTTTTAAGTCTGCGATTGGCAGAGGCGGCGTGGTTGAGGATATTACGCTTGACGGGATACAGATGATGAATATAGAGAAGGAAGCGATTATTTTTACGATGGGGTATGTGCTTGATTACCGCGAGTCGGAACAGAAATCGAAGGTGGTAAAGGCGGAGGACATCCCGTATTTTAAAAATATTACCTTGAAGAATATTACCTGCAGTGGTGCGGAATATGGGTTAAAGGCGGAAGGTATTGACCTTAGTGCGTTTGAGGTTGTTGGAGAGAATGACGGGCAGCCGGTGATTGATAATATTGTAATTGAAGATTCGGCGATTGTGGCGCGTGTTGAGAAAAAGATTGTGAATTGCGGAAACATTGTGTACTAAAATGACACGTGTGTCATTTTTTAAAAAATTTCCGTGGGACTTAGCTTGTATTGCAAAGCAAGTTCCACGGAAAATGTAAGATTGTATATTAATATAAGTGTAATGTATTGAGCCTTATTATGATTTTGGTTTCATGTATTCTTTTTTTTGATATTGTCAAATATAAACGCAGCAAACGCGAGAATCAGTAATAAGAAAACTGTCAGTAAATCCCATATATCAAAAACAGGCGTTTTTGTCATTTTGGATAAGGTAACGTTAATTATCAATATCAATGGAATGGCAGATAAAAACGTAATTCCAAAGGCAAGGGCTCTTCTTATTTTTCCAATGCGGTAAAAAAGGGCGGCGATTAACCATAGGAAAATAATTGAAATGACAGCCATCGCAGTGCCAATTGAAAAGACCTCTTTTGTTTTTGTTAATTGGCTTAACAAAAATAAATAGGGAATCATGAAGACGCTCAAGGATACAAGCCCCGTAATGATTGCTTTTTTTCCTGTAAGAATCATTGGGAAAATGAGGACCCATGCAAACAGAATAGAGTTGGTTGGAATGAGCGACCATGTTAAGCTGCCTGATACTGCAATATTGCAAATTAGACATACTGCAATTCCTGACAACAGAATCGTTGAAAAAAGAATGGCAATCAAGACATGCCTTTTTTTGTTTGTTTCATCTTCTCTTTTTAAAGCTAGCAGATTTTCATCTGCTTTTTGTTCATAATGCTCCGTGTCAACAGCCTCCCCGCTTAATAATTCGTTTACTGAAATGCCCAGTATTTCACAAAGCGCTAACATAATAGAAGAATCGGGCATACTTTTTCCGGTTTCCCACTTGGATACAGCCCTATCCGTAATGCTTAGCTTTTCTGCGAGCTGTGCTTGCGTTAAATTTTTTTCTTTACGGCATTTGGCAATAAATTTTCCGGTCTTTGTTTGGTTCATAGTGTTTCTCCTTTTCTGTTTTTACTGTACATCCGATTATCTGCTTTTAACACGAACTGGTAGTTGAATCCAGGTAAATCAACTGTTGGTTGGGAAGGTTTTTCTGTTATTTTATCACATGACAGCAGGTTTTACTATTTTCTTTGCTTCGCATAAATATTTTTCGTTCCCGAAAAATGGTCGTTTCGTTCCATATGTCTGAAAAATGGGAAAATTACGCCGATATAATAGACAAATGCTTAAAGGAGGGGGTGACAGCGTTTGGAAGCATTTGTCGGAAACGGCGGCACAAGGACGGAGCAAATCGACAAGGCGGCGGAAAGGAGGGGGTTGTTTATCAGAAAAAAGAAGCTCATGCTCAATCAGGCTGATATTCTGTATATCGAGAGCAGAGCGAAGAAGGTGGAAATCCATGTTTTGGATGCGGCGGAGAGCATTGAGATTTACGCGGCGATGGAAGCGCTTGGGGAACGGCTCGGCGGGGATTTTTACCGGTGCCATCGGGCGTATCTTGTGAACATGGCACACATTGCGGGGTATGGGAATGACAGCATAACGTTAAGCAATGGGGCACAGGTTCCTATGGCAAAGAAAAGGCACAAGGCGTTTGTGGAGGCGTATCAGAATTACCTGCGCAATGGCGGGGTGTCCAGTGTGTAAACTTTAACTGCCTGGACTTATTGCAAGGGGGCAGGGGCGGCTCTGACTGACAGAGGAACCGCCGGTAAAGCAGGAATGAAACAGTAGGGATATGAAATGGAGGATTATTGAATGGAAATGAACGGAGTCGGCGCGGCAGGGTATCCGATGGGGGGATATTACGGGACAAAGCAGGCGCGAAAGAGTACGGCAGATACGGCATTTGCAGATACGTTAAATAATACGGAAGCAGCAGCGCCGCATACAAGCATTGTTTATATGAAAACAGACGATATGTTGTATTCGGGCGGGAATGGTACGGGACTGTCGTTTTATCTGAAATATGCGGAAGATTCGATAGACGAGGATCCGACGGTTGTGGCGAAGGGCGTTGATGAAAATGGGAAGGAATTTGAGCAGACGATACATATTAACGACATTAACCCGCAGCACGCGTCGGTAGTGGAAATGCACGCACTTGAGGCATATTTGGACGTGGATAAAAACGGTGGGCTGACCTCGCTTCCGATGGGAACGGGAATGATGGGACTGCATGACAGGGCGGATTTTATGGGGCTGTTTGAGAAACAGATTAGCGATATGACACTATTAAAGCAGCAGAAAACAGCAGCGTATTATCGGCAGAGTATGCAGGCTTTTTGGGTGTTTATGGACAGAAAAGAAACAGTATTATAACAAGGCGATTAGTGTAGACTAACTGAAAGAATCTGTTGGCAGAAATTGAGGAGAAAACAAGTATGAGTATGAATATTAATACAAAAATGATGACAGCGTATGGTTATGGAAATGGATACCGAATGGGGATTAAAAATCAAAAATTAGGGGAAACGAAGAGCACGGAAGAAAAACGTGCGTCCGACAACGCTCAGAAAACGCAGTCTGCAGGTGTCGGGTTTGTACTTCATATTTCAAATGAGCAGGACGGGGAGGCAATCGGCGCAATTTGCGGTGCAGACCATTCGGTGACGGTCTATAAGCCGAAGAATTTCGATGCCGAAAATCCCGTGTACAAGGTGAAGATATGGGATCAAGACGGCAATGCGACGGAGCGTATGGTGGATGTGTCAAAGGTAGATCCGCAAAACAGCGACTTTATTGATATGTTTGCGTATACCAGTCATTTGACGGACAGCGGGCAATGCCCGAGCGCGCAGTCGTCGTTTACAATGTCGGCGCATAATCAGCATGGACCGGAAGAGAGAAGTTATAAAGACTTATTTGCGCAAAGAGACTGGGTGAACCAATTGGCGGACGCCATGCATACGCAGTATGAAGCCGGAAATTTTGAAGGATATTGGAACTACAGACCATTTTGGGATTTCCTGACGAAACAGGGCTGATGAGGGAAAAGTGTATGAACATTCAAATAAACAATTTCGGGGGCATTTACGGGAAAATGGCGTTGGCGCAGAAAAAGCGGTCTTCGCAGGCTGGTTACCTGCAGCAGGAGAAGGCGTTTTATACGGTGCTGGCAGAGAAAATTGGAGGATAAAAATTTCACACTTTTGTTACCTTACAGAATCGGGGCGGGTAGAGGAATCTATGCGCTCTGATTTTTTGTTAATATACAAATATTAGTTAGGAAAAAGCAGAAATAATTGATACACTTATTCTGAGAAGAACTTCCGATAATCAATAATTATAAGAAGAAGGTTTTATAATGGGGAATCTTTGCAAAAATGGAAATATTAGCAGAATATATTGTGAAATATATGCTTGCCTATGATGGAATCGCGGAGCCGGATTGTGATAATAGCAGCAAATGGATGAGGAAGGGAAGCTGAGGGCAAAGGATATTAAGAAAGATAACGGTATTACTCTAAACTGTTTTTCGCATAATTAAGGATAATTATTTTCTAAAATATTGATTGTGTAATAGAAATGCGAAGGGTATAATAAATATAAGGAATATTTTGGAGCTGGAAAAAGATTAGAAGAGATTGCGGGCAATTTCAATATTGTGGAAACACAAATGTCCATATGGATGCCCTGTTTGTACCATGATAAATTAGTTGTATGTGAAAAGGTAATATTAAAATTTATTATAAAATCCAGTTATTTTCGGAGGAAAATTCGAATGAAAAAATCAAATGCTGTTATGCTGTTCTTTGCCATTCTGTTATGCTGTTTCCTGTCAGGCTGTGCCGATTTATTGAAAAATGAGCGCATGGATCAGGAAGTAGAGCAAATCATTGCTGCTTTAAACGAGGACGACGCGGACCAAATTTATGAGTCCATGTATCCTGACGTTGTGACACGGGAGGAATTTGACAAATCATATGAGCCCATTCGTCAGATTTGGAAAAAATGCGACGAACATACGACAAAAATGACGTCCATTCATATTAATAACAATCAGAATAATTCCGAGATGATTCGCACGTATCAAGTGCAGTATTATGTCTATACACCGGAGGATTCTTACACCATCAATCTTACATACCGGTCTGATGATAAGGGGGAAGGGGTGTATGGGTTCAACCTTACTCCCGGAACTGTGCCTGTTTTGTTGAGTGGAGGATTCACGACTTTTAAGGCAAATTCCGCAGTTCAATGGGTATTATTAATTGTTTGCATTTTGTCCTATCTTTTTGTTATTGTTACGGCAGTTGACATTCTTAAAAAGCGTCCCCGGTGGTACGGGGCATGGCTCGCGGCGGCTTTTGCTTTTGTTTGCTTGCAGATGAAAATAGTGCCGAAAAATTTTCATGTGAGTGGAGGTGTATCCTTTTTTGCAATGTCTGCTCTGAAGGTTTATAGCACAGGCGCACGTAATTTTGTTGTTGCCTTTCCTGCGGGTGCACTTGTTTACTGGTGTATGCGGAAAAAGCTGTTGGTGAAAAGGTCTATGGATTTTCAATAGTCGGATTATGCCCAAAAACAGGCTTTTTGTGTCATTGCGATTATGGGAAAACGTTCATTGACAATAAACAGAATGGAAGTGTTTTTTAAAGTAGCAGCAAAGAAAAAGGAGAACAAAACAATGTCAATGGAGATTTACGGGAAATACGCAGCATACGACACAAATGCCATTTCATCTGCAAAAAAGGAACGCAAGGCTGCGATAGCGCAATCTGCACAGGAGAATGCGTTAGAAGCGCGATTTGAATTAAAAGCATAAATGAAACAGAGCGCATGGAGCGGCTATTTGACTTTTCAAAATAGATTTTGCAGCTGCTCAATAATCATGTGTTGACAATAATCCTAAATAAGATTTATAATTTCAGCAAAGTCCTATCTAAGATTTTACTGTCAGGGAGGACAACTATTATGACAATACCGGGATGGAACCGCAAAACACCTTTTCAAAAAGAATGGGAAGCGCTATGTAAAAGAGAAATGGCTTTTTTAGAACGAAGAAGGTTAAAAAAAGAAACCGCACTCAATCAGATGCTTGCCCAAAAGGTTCCTGAGAAGCTTCAGCATACACTTGATGCTGCGTTTGAAAAAGCATTTCTTTTGATTTTTGAAAAAGGAACAGGTATCATAGAAAAAACGTATCGCAAAGAGGATTTGAAAAATAAGCACAAAGTAAATCTTTATGCAGATGAGTTGTACCAAAATCGAAAATCCCTGCGCGTTTTTTCCAAAAATGCAGCTATGGCAGGAGCCAAAAATCAGATAATTTCCGGCACGGCAGGTATTGGAATGGGATTTCTTGGAATCGGGCTTCCTGACATTCCTGTTTTTACCGCAATGATATTAAAGTGCATTTATGAAGTCGCGCTGCATTACGGTTTTGAGTACGATTCAGACGCGGAAAAGTATTTTATTCTTTTGGTGATAGAAGGAGCCGTATCCTATGGGGAGCACCTTATGGAAATTGACCAAAGATTAGAGGACTTTATTCGTGCGCCGCGGCTTTTACAGAACTATCAGCCCAAAGAGCAGATTGCCAAAACCAGTGGTATGCTTTCCAAGGAGCTGTTATATATGAAGTTTCTACAGGGGATTCCGGTTGTTGGTGTTTTGGGCGGAGCCTATGACGTGATTTATATGAGACAGATTTGCGAGTATGCAAAAATGAAATATCAGAAACGCTTCTTATACACATATAAAGTACATGCTTAAAACAGATAAACAGGAGAATAGAAACACGCTGATGCTTTACACCGCTTTTGCCATTGGTTATAATAAATACAATAGCAAATAATTGTCGGTATGGTTTCAGGTATTGACTTGACAGAAAAAGGAATCAAATATGAATATTCTCATTATAGATGCGCAGGGCGGCGGAATTGGAAAACAGCTTGTATCCGCGATTAAAAAGAATATGACAAAAGCGTCCGTTACAGCGGTAGGAACAAATTCTGCCGCAACCGCGGCGATGCTGAAAGCAGGAGCGGACAACGCCGCAACAGGGGAAAATGCCGTTGTCGTGAACAGCAGGAAAGCCGATGTCATTATCGGACCAATCGGCATTGTTATTGCGGATGCGCTGTTTGGCGAAATTACACCGCTTATGGCAAAGGCAGTAGCGCAGAGCCCGGCTAAGCGTATTTTGATACCGATTAACCACTGCGATAATATTGTTGTAGGAGTGGACGACTTAAATATTGGGAGATTATTACAGGATGTACTACAGGAACTGCAAAGCATTTGTGAAAAATCTTGTTGAATTTTATCCCCCAATAGGATACAATAGTTAAAGTTGCAGGAAGCAACGGAAAATAATGCAGAAGCATTATCAGTTCGTTTAAACTAATTATCAGACAAAGACAATCGGGCAGGAGAAATGTTTTTCCCTACTCGCCGCATAATTCGTACATTGCCTTAACGGTATCCTTTTTATGTACGGATTGTGCATAAATAGAAAAAAGATGCTAAGAAGGCACACAAATTCTCTGAAGGGAAAATGTGTGCCTTCTTTATATAAATAATACAATTATAAGTATTAAATATAAGCTCAAAAACAGAGGTGACAAATATGACGCTGGAAGAATTTTTTACACTGCACCCAAAAGCGGCAATTGCTTTTTCTGGAGGCGTGGATTCCGCATTTCTCCTATATGCGGCAAAAAAATACGCAAAAGAAACCTGCGCCTATTACGTGAAATCGCAATTTCAACCCCAATTTGAGTTGGAGGATGCAGAAAAACTTTCTAGGCAGCTTGACGCAAAATTAAACATTCTTTCCTTGGATATCCTCACGGTCCCGCATGTGTGCGAAAACCCTTCCGAGCGCTGCTATCACTGCAAGAAGGCGATTTTCACCGCAATCCTGTCAGCGGCAGCGGCAGACGGATACCCCGTTTTGCTTGACGGAACAAATGCCTCCGATGAGATACGGGAACGTCCGGGAATGCGCGCGTTAAAAGAGCTGTCCGTCCTATCCCCTTTGCGGGAATGTGCGTTGACAAAAACACAGATTCGCTCGTTTTCCAAAGAGGCAAATCTGTTTACATGGAACAAGCCCGCATATGCCTGCCTTGCGACAAGGATTCCGACAGGGGAACCTATTACCGTAGAAAAGCTGTCCGCGACGGAAACAGCGGAGGACTATCTGTTTTCGCTGGGTTTCACGGATTTTCGTGTCCGCTCACAGGACGGTCATGCAAGACTGCAGATTCCTGAAAATCAAATTGCGCTTTTGCTAAAGCACCGAAATGATATTTTAAGCAAATTAAAAGCATACTATAAAACCGTATCGCTGGATTTGGAGGTGAGAGTATGAACAATGACATTAAAAGACTGCTGGAAGGCGTCAGCAATGGCAGCGTTTCCGTTGACGATGCGCTTTTAAAGCTGAAAACAAAACCGTTTGAAGATATCGGCTACGCCAAAGTGGATATGCACCGTAAACTGCGCCAGGGAACGGCGGAGGTGATTTACGGTGCAGGTAAAACAGCAGAACAAATCATTGGAATTGTGGAAACAATGTTAAAAAACGGACAAAGCACAATCCTTATTACCCGCTTCCGCGAGGAAGCGGCAGCGCTTGTCAAAGAAACACACCCCCTAAACTATTATAAAGACGCCCGATGCGGAGTGATAGGAGAGATGCCTGAGCCCGACGGAATCGGGAAAATTGTGATAGCGACTGGCGGTACAAGTGATATCCCTGTCGCCGAGGAAGCGGCGCTGACCGCACAGGTGCTTGGAAACGAAATCGTTCGTCTGTATGATGTCGGCGTGGCAGGACTGCACAGAACGCTTGCGCATCTTGATGATATCATGAACGCCAGCGTGATTATTGCGATTGCGGGAATGGAAGGGGCGCTTGCGAGCGTCATCGGCGGGCTTGCGGACTGCCCCGTTATTGCTGTGCCGACCAGTGTGGGATATGGCGCTTCGTTTCACGGTTTATCTGCGCTGCTATCCATGCTCAATTCCTGCGCAAGCGGCGTTTCCGTGGTCAATATTGACAACGGCTTTGGCGCAGGATACCTGGCAAACATGATTAACCACATGAATCAAAGATGAGTGCATATGCTGCGCACGCATCTTGGGGAAAAGAATACAAAAAGGAATATAAAATGGGAGGACAAACAATTGAAAACACTTTATCTTGACTGTTCCATGGGAGCTGCGGGAGATATGCTGACCGCCGCGCTGCTTGAGTTGATTCCCGAACCGGAACATTTTATGGAAGAGCTGAATGCGCTTGGGATACCGAATGTCCATATAGAAAAAGAACCGTCCGTAAAGTGCGGCATTATAGGAACACATGTTTGTGTTACGGCACATGGCGAGGAAGAAGAAAGCCATGATGTGCATGAGCATAACCACGACCATCACGAGCATAACCATGGACACCATCATAGTCATCACCATAGCAGCCTTCATGATATAGAACACATTGTCAAAGACCACCTAAGCCTGCCGCAAAAAGTACAGGATGACGTGATGGCTGTCTACACCCTCATTGCTGAAGCAGAAAGTAAAGCGCATGGCAGACCTGTGACAGAGATACATTTTCACGAAGTTGGTACAATGGATGCAATTGCTGATATTGTGGCGGTATGCCTGTTGATGAACAGAATTTCACCGGACAGGGTTGTGGTATCCCCAATTCATGTGGGAAGCGGTCAGGTTCGCTGCGCACATGGCATTTTACCTGTACCCGCACCCGCAACAGCGCATATACTGCAAAACGTTCCAATCTATGGCGGCAGCATCAGGGGAGAACTCTGCACACCGACTGGTGCGGCGCTGCTCAAATACTTCGCAGACAGCTTTGGTGAAATGCCAATGATGCAGACAACCGCAATCGGCTACGGAATGGGCAAAAAGGATTTTGAGGCGGCAAACTGTGTTCGCGCAATGCTGGGTGAAACTGTTTCCATGCAGGAGGAAATCTGTGAACTAAGCTGTAATGTGGATGACATGACTGCCGAAGCAGTCGGCTTTGCAATGGAGCAGCTTTTTAGTGACGGTGCGCTTGACGTATATACCGTTCCCATTGGCATGAAAAAATCCCGCCCAGGCATCCTGATTCATATCATGTGCCGGGAGGCGGATAGGGAAAGAATCCTCAAAACCATTTTCAAAAATACGACCACCATAGGCGTACGTGAAAACAAATTTCACCGCTACGTGCTTGACCGCAGTATTCAAACAATAGACACACCCTATGGCTCTGTCAGGTGCAAGCTGTCTTCAGGCTACGGCGCAGAACGTAAAAAATACGAATACGACGATCTTTCACGTATTGCAAAGGAACAAAATATCAGCCTTTCCGAAGTGGAGGCTTTGTTAAAAAATATATGAAAGGATTTTAATGATGCATTTCAAAAAGATACTGACAATCCTTTTATCACTGATACTGATGATATCAATAACAGCTTGCGGAAATCCCTCTGAAGCAACCACACAGGAAAGTATGCGTGTCGAAACGGCAAAAGACAGCGTTGTCATTGCCATCGGCTCCGAGCCCGAAACGCTTGATCCGACACAGGGATGGGGACACGGCAATTCGCCGATTGTCCAAAGTACGCTTGTAAAATACACTGCCGATTTGACCTTTGAAAACGACCTTGCCACAGACTACACCCTCTCCCCCGACGGTCTGACATGGACGTTTATCATTCGCGATGACGCATATTTTACGGACGGCGAAAAGGTGACGGCAGCAGACATTGCGTTCACCCTGGAAACGGCAAAGGCGGCGCGGGGTTCGATTGACCTGACCTACATGGAGAGCGCAGTTGCCCAGGATGACACAACCGTTGTGGTTACCCTGACACAACCGACATCCATATTTCTTAATACACTTGCCTCTGTTGGAATTGTGCCCGAGCACGCCTATGATGAAAATTATGGTATGAACCCTGTTGGCTCTGGTCCCTATCAACTCGTGGAATGGATGCCGCAGGAACAGATATTATTTCAAGTAAATGAAACCTATTATGGCGACATTCCCGCAATCAAAAATGTTACTGTTGTTTTCATGTCCGAAGACGCTGCGCTCGCTGCTGTTTTGGCAGGAGAAGTTGACGCCTCGTACTCTACCGCGACACTTGGCACGACAGAAGTTGACGGTTATCATATTGAGGCGATACCCTCCGCAGATAACCGTGGTTTCACGCTGCCTGTTTTGCCGAATGAAGGAAAGACTACGCCAAGCGGTGCGTCTATTGGTAATGATGTGACCTGTAATCTTGAAATCCGTCAGGCGATTGCCTATGGCATTGACCGTCAGCAGGTTGCGGATATCGTTTTGAATGGCTTTGGAAGACCTGCTTATTCTGAAAATGACGGTATGCCTTGGAATAATCCGGAGGTTGTAATAGAAACAAACGTTCCATATGCCAAACAACTGCTTGCAGACGCAGGCTGGGAAGATACAGACGGTGACGGCATTGTTGAGAAAAATGGTCTGAAGGCAGAATTCTCCTGTATCTACCCTTCCGGTGATTCGGTGCGTCAGGCAGTCGCCGTTGCTGCTGCGGAGCAGGTGAAAGCGCTAGGGATTCAGATTAACGTGGAGGGCATAAGCTGGGACGAAATTATGCAGCGGATGTTTTCTGATGCGGTTATGATGGGCTGGGGCTCTGCGATTCCCAATGAAACGTATTATCTGTATCGTTCCGATGGTGCTTTGGCAGACGATTTTTACAATCCGGAAGGCTATATGAGTGATGTGACAGACCGCTATTTAGATGCCGCACTTGCGGCACTGACTGTTGAGGAAGCAAATGAAAACTGGAAAAAGGCACAGTGGGACGGTATGACCGGAACGTCTATGCAGGGAGAGTGCCCCTGGGTTTGGATTGTCAATTTAGACCATGTGACCTATGTCCGTGACGGACTTTTCATTGGTGAACAGCCGATTCATGGTCATGGTCACGGGCTGCCTCTGATTCAGAATTTGCAGGAATGGGCTTGGGAAAAACATTAACAGTAAGGTGGAAGATGTTCATGAAAGAAGTATTAAAGCGGAGTCTTCGTATTTTGATGACATATAGCATTCGGATGATTTCGCTGCTGTTTGCGGTAAGTGTGGTTTCTTTTGTGCTTGTCAGTGCATCGCCGATGGATCCGGTGCAGCAGTATATTATCGGACTTGGGACAGCCGTTTCGCCACAGCAGCGGGTAGAAATTGAGGAATATTGGGGCGTGAACAAACCACCTGTGGAACGTTATCTTGGCTGGCTGTCCGAGGTACTGCAGGGTAATTTGGGCGAATCGGCGCTCTACCGCAGACCTGTTGCAGGCATTATCGGTGAACGGTTTTGGAATTCGCTGGCATTGATGCTCTGCGCGTGGCTGCTGTCCGGAGTAATTGGTTTTGGGGTTGGATGCTTTATGGGGATGTATGAGAACAGATGGGTGGATAAAATTCTGAAAAAGTGTTGTTATATTCTCAGTTGTATTCCTTCTTTTTGGTTAGGGCTTGTGTTCCTTTTGATATTTTCCGTTTGGCTGAAATGGTTTCCAATTGGATTTTCCGCACCGATTGGCGTGCGTGGAGAGGATGTTACAATCGGACAGCGGGTTCATCATCTTATTTTGCCTGCTTTTACACTTAGCTTTCTGTCTTTTTCCAATATTGCCTTGCATACGCGCCAAAAGCTGATTGATGTCCTGAACAGTGATTATGTATTGTTTGCGCATGCACGGGGGGAGGGGAAATGGACAATTTTTCGCCGTCATGGACTGCGCAATATTCTTTTCCCTGCGCTGACCTTGCAGTTCGCATCATTTGCGGAGCTGTTTGGGGGATCGGTTATAGCAGAAAATGTGTTCAGCTATCCGGGACTTGGAAGTGCGGTGTCGGCTGCGGGTTTGAACGGCGATGTTCCGCTGCTTCTTGGAATAACGCTATTTTCCGTCTTGTTTGTCTGTATCGGAAATATGGCTGCAAATATATTATATGGTGTAATTGATCCGCGAATACGGGAGTTTGGTTGAAATGAAAGTACAACGTCGTTCCATAAACAGCCGCACAAAGGTTGTGAGTTTGAGCATTATAATAGCAGTGAGTTTGGCTTTCGTATATATGTTCGGAATTTTGATTCCTGATGGGACAGCCGCCGGCAGTTTTCTGAATGCAAAGCAGCCGCCTTCGTGGGAGCATCTTTTTGGTACGGATGCACTCGGACGGGATCTTTTTTTGCGTACGCTGAAAGGACTGTCTGTCAGTATGACAATAGGTCTTGCCGCTTCTCTGATTAGTGCGGTAATTGCAGTATTTGTGGGTATTATGGCTGCTTCAGGTTCCAAATATGCGGATGCTTTTGTGAACTGGATCATTGACCTGGTGATGAGTGTGCCTCATACCATTTTGATTATATTGATTTCATTTGCACTTGGACGTGGGTTAAAAGGTTTGCTAATTGGAATTTCCGCTACCCATTGGTGCAGTCTTGCCCGTTTAATTCGCAGTGAGGTTTTGCAGCTTCGCACGCAACAGTATGTGGCTGTGTCCCGTAAGCTTGGGAAATCAGAAGGGTGGATTATGACACATCATTTGCTGCCCCATCTGATACCACAGTTTTTTGTGGGATTAGTCCTGATGCTTCCACATGCGATTCTGCATGAAGCATCGATTTCCTTTTTGGGATTCGGTCTTTCTCCTGAACAGCCTGCGATTGGGATTATTCTTTCGGAGAGTATGCGGTATCTGTCAGCCGGAATGTGGTGGCTGGCGGTACTGCCCGGACTTGTTCTTGTGCTGATAGTGCTGTTGGTGGATCAATTGGGTGAGCAGCTGCGGATGATTATTGACCCATATAGCGCGCAGCGGTAGGAGGGGAGATATTATGGAGCAAAAAAAAGGAACATTGCTTGAACTTCATGATTTGTCTGTTTCCTTCCGGAGGTATGTGCATGGAATAAGTTTATATCAAGGATTAAAACAGACCGATTTACAGGTCATTTCAGATCTTCATTTAACCGTATCCCCCGGAGAAATCGTTGCTGTGGCTGGATCCTCTGGTTCCGGTAAAAGCTTACTGGCTTCCGCTATTTTAGGAATCCTGCCTGATAACGCCACAGTGCGCGGACATTTACACTATAAGGGGAAGGAACTGACAGCTGCGCGGCAGGAACAGCTTCGGGGAACGGAAATTGCGCTTGTGCCGCAGTCGGTTACTTTCCTGGATCCGTTAATGAAGGTGGGCGCACAGGTGGACGGACACCGTAAACCGTGGCAAGTAGAAAAACGAAAAGCGCTTTTGAAACGTTTTGGGCTACCTGATAAAACGTCGCAGCTTTATCCGTTTCAGCTTTCCGGGGGTATGGCAAGACGTGTTTTGGTGTCTACTGCGCTAATCACAGATGCACAGCTGATTATTGCGGACGAGCCGACGCCTGGAATGAGTCTTAACCAGGCATTGGAAGCGCTGCGGCTGTTTCGTGAAATGGCGGATGAGGGAAAGGCGGTTATTTTAATAACACATGATATTGATTTGGCAGTTGCATTTGCGGACAAAGTTGCTGTGTTTTATGCAGGCACAACCGTAGAATCAGCTCCCGCGTCTGACTTTAAAAAAGGGCTTGATGCGCTGCGGCATCCATATACAAAAGCGTTATGGAGCGCATTGCCGCAAAACAGTTTTACACCGATTGAGGGTTTTCAGCCTTATGCGGGAAAGCTTCTGAACGGCTGTCTGTTCGCCCCGCGCTGCCCTTACAAAACGGCGCAGTGCATGGAAAAAATTCCCCCGGTACGCGAAGTGCGGGGCGGGGAAGTGAGGTGTTATTGTGGCTCTTGAGGCAAAAAATATATATTTCCGTTACAATAATAAACAACCGTGGATTCTTGAAAACCGGACCCTCAAGGTGGAGAAGGGGGAATGTATTGCCGTATTTGCGCCGAGTGGATATGGAAAATCAACGCTTGCAATGCTGTTGTCAGGTTATCTCAATCCCATAAAAGGACAGATTTTGCTGGAAAATAATCCTCTGCCGAAAAGCGGCGTCTGCCCTGTCCAGCTCATTTACCAGCATCCCGAAAAAGCAGTCAATCCGCGGTGGAGGATGAAACGTGTGCTGGAGGAAGGTGGGATGTTGCGTCAGGAGCTGTTCGACACTTTTGGCATTGAACAGGCATGGCTTGATCGTTTTCCTCATGAACTTTCAGGCGGTGAACTGCAAAGGTTTTGCGTGGCGCGCGCCTTGATGAGCGGCGCCGATTATTTGATTTGCGATGAAATCAGTACCATGCTGGATGTCATTACGCAGGCGCAGATTTGGAACGTGGTTTTGGCAGAAGCAGAAAAACGCAATATGGGTATTGTCGCAGTCACCCATAATCAGCATTTGGCAGAACGGATTGCAACACGGATTGTTGATTTGTCACATTCTGAAAATGAGGGGCTTAAGGAACGATAAACAGACAGATGAAATTAAAAAGGGACCGTTGTGAAAGGAGCAGTGCTGATTTTATGGAACAGTCCGCGTTTGAAAAGATATATGAGGTTGTAAAACAAATTCCTTACGGACAGGTAGCGACATACGGACAGGTAGCGGCGCTTGCGGGAAATAAGCGGTGGGCGCGGGTAGTCGGATATGCGCTGCATGTGAATCCTGATCCGGACAATATTCCCTGCTACCGTGTCGTCAATAAGGAGGGCAGGGTTTCAGATGCTTTTGTATTTGGAGGCGGAAATCGGCAGGTGGAGCTGCTCAAAGCGGAGGGTGTGGAATTGGTTGACGGATATGTAAATATGGAGCAGTATCAGTGGGAGAGACCTGATTACTGATGAATCTGTACAGGAACGAGGATGATGCATTTCGTGTTATAATAGTTGTGGAAATAGGAAATGTGTGTTATTCTAACTATTATAAACAAATAATTTATTCTCATTTCCTGTTAAGGGGATGCAGGTTAGACAAGAATGGAAGATGTTAATGAATTATATTATATTAGATTTGGAATGGAATCAGGCAGATAATTTAAAGACAAAGCTCGAAAGCGGGCTTATGTTTGAAATTATAGAAATTGGAGCGATAAAATTAAATAGTAAGATGATAGAAGTCGGCAGCTTTCATGAATTAATAAAGCCGCAGGTTTATGACCGCATGAATCAGGTAACGGGACAGCTTGTCCATATCAGTATGAAGGAGCTGCAGGATTGTCGGAGTTTTAACGAAGTCGCTGCGGATTTTGTGCGTTGGTGTGGTGAGGATTACATTTTCTGCACGTGGGGAAGCCTTGATTTGACAGAGCTCCAAAAAAATATGGATTTTTACAAGCTGCCAGGTTTGTCAAAAATCCCGATGAAGTATTATGATGTGCAAAAGCTGTTCAGTATTGCATATGAGGATAAAAAGAAGCGGCGCATGCTTCAATATGCTGTTGAGTTTTTACAGATTACGGAAGAGGTGCCTTTTCACCGTGCGGATGCGGATGCAGTTTATACCGCGGAAGTTTTCAAAAGGGTAGCGTCTGTGGAAGGCGTATTAAAAAATTATTCCTTTGACACGTACCATTTGCCGCAAAATAAGGCTGAGGAAATCAATGTAGTATTTGATGATTATGCAAAATATATTTCGCGTGAATTTATCAATAAGCTTTCGGCGATGAATGATAAGGATGTAGTTTCCACAAAATGCTTTCTTTGCGGCACAAAAACCAGGAAAAAAGTACCGTGGTTTTCAAATAACGGGAAAAGTTATTATTCTGTTATGGTTTGTCCCAAACATGGCAATATTAAAGGAAAAATCCGAATGAAGAAGTCCGAAAAGGATAAAGTTTTTGTGGTAAAAACCATGAAACAGGTAAATGCGGAAACCGTGAATGATATTATTGCAAAAAGAAATCAAATTCGGGAAGGCAGAAGAGAAAGAAGGCACCGACCGTAATCGTGCCTTCTTTCTCTTTTTATTTTCTTTTTTTATATGCTTTCCTTTTTTGCCGTTGATGTTTTCGTTCCCGCATTCTGCGCCGGAAGGACTGCAGCCGCTCCAGGCGGCTTTCCTGCTTGCGCTTTCTTCTGCGTTTGCTGCTCTGCCCTCTTGATGAAAAATTGTAGCTTTTCAATACAGAGATAATGAATAAAATAAGTATTGCAAGCGCTGCCAGGACGAGGAGTCCAATAATTACATTCTGCACATTGATAAAAATGACTTTATTTACATCGTTCGAAACGCTGGTTTTATCTTGGGTAGCATTTTCGTTTTTTTTCGTAATCTCTGCGATGTCAGGAATGGAATCACCAAGCGCAAATGTAAAGTCTGTTTTGCCTGATTTCGAAAAAATAATTCGGCAGCTGCCTACAGGTGTACCAGAATAGGTATAATTTATTGTTGCAATAACATCCTGACCATCTTGAACGGATTGGCTTCCATAGTCAAGTTTCGAAACGGTGTCGGTGAAATCCGCTGTGTTTGGCAGAATTACATAACTGTTGTCTTCCATTGACATTAAGGGAGTGGAATCGCCGAACAGGTCATTGTCCGTGTCAAATAAATCGCCTGTGATAATTTTGTATTTTGTTTCATTTTCACTAACGGATAATCTTTGGAAATTTTCGAAACCGTATTGAAAAAGAGCAATTGTATCTTCAAATTGATAAGGCGTTTCTTCACCAAATATCACGCAGACAAGCTTCATTCCGTTTTTTTCCGCAGCAGAAATGAGGGTTTGCCGGGACTGTGAAACAAAGCCTGTTTTACTACCGAGAAGATAGCTGTATTCGTAAGGCTTTCCCTTGTATAGCTGATTTTTTGAGGTCATCCACCGCTCGTCCTCATCCGTAGGATTCAGGCGAAAATGATATTGCGGGGTGGAGGACATTTTACAAAGCAATTCATTGTTAAAAAATTCACATCCAATGAGTGCCAAATCATATGCAGTTGTATAATGGTTGTCGTCGTAAAGTCCGTTGGCATTTACAAAGTGGGTGTTTTGACAGCCAAGCTCTGCTGATTTTTGATTCATCAGATCGGCAAAGGCATCAATTGGTTTCTGGTTTTCGTCTGCTAAGTGGAGTTTTTCGGCAACATGTTCTCCGACTGCACTTGCCACTTCGTTTGCAGATTTCACGAGAACGCAGTAAAGAGCCTGCTCCATTGTCAATTTGTCGCTTTCGTCAACATCGCCTAACTTGGAGCCGTCAAGGGGTACATCATGAATGGAATCATAGGAAAAGCTGACGGTTTCATCCATTGTGCAGTTTTGCATGGCAAGCAGGCACGTCAGTATTTTCGTGGTACTGGCGGGATAATTTTTTTCGTGAATATTTTTGGCATATAGTATTGTATGTGTGTTCATCTCCATAAGAATCGCAGAACGTGCACCAATCGCGGGACCTTTTGGCCAGTTTTCAATTGTGTCTGTCTGTATCGGCAGCGTTTTGTGTTCTTCCCGCTCTGCTTCGCGGTCGGGTTCAGCGGCACAGACTGTAAAAGCTGGGCTTGTAATGAGCAGTGTGATTGCGGCAAGGAGCGATAGAAAGTGATACATAAATTTTGTTGCTTTCATTTTTAGTGTCCTTTTTAAGCTTTTAAATTTTTGGCATATTATTAATTAGATTGTACACTATTTCAAAAAAAATGTAACTAAAAAACAAAGTGGTTTATTTCTAAAATTTATATAAAATAGTACGAACGTAAAAATGATACACCACTTTGGATATATAGAAGGCGAGTGTATTAATACAATATTTTTAATGACAAAAAAAGGTACAGGGAGTAAAATAATGTGGACAAGTAATGAGGTTTGACAAAAACCTGTGGATAAAAATGCAAAAAGGAGAATTACATGAGACTTAGGAATGTGACTGGTTCAAGGGAGATAATTGCGGACAGCCGTTTTGTGGTGCATGAACCCTTTGAATATAAAGGAAAATGGAATGCGGTTTTTGGCAATGACCATCCATTGCAAATTGAGATTGGCATGGGAAAAGGGCGTTTTATGATGGATTTGGCTGCTGCAAATCCGGATATCAATTATGTTGGAATTGAGAAATACTCGACGGTGCTTTTGCGGGCAATTCAGAAAATGGAGGAACACGAGTTATCGAATCTGCGGTTTATCCGTATGGATGCGGAGGACATTTGTGAGGCTTTTGACATGGGAGAGGTTGCAAAAATCTACTTGAATTTTTCAGACCCGTGGCCAAAGGACAGACATGCAAAAAGGCGGCTGCCCTCAAGACAATTCCTGGCGCGGTATGATGCCATTTTAGCAAAGGACGGGAGAATCGAATTTAAGACGGACAACATGGATTTGTTTGACTTTGCACTTGGGGAACTTGAGCCTGCGGGCTGGCAGCTTGAGGCAGTGACAAGAGATCTGCACCATGATGAAAAAATGCTTGTAGGGAACATTATGACGGAATACGAGGAGAAGTTTTCATCAATTGGCAATCCAATCTATAAATATATTATTTTTCGGAGTTAGATTCGCAAATTTGCGTAGTATTGCTATTACAATAAACAGTTTCCATTTGCTTATCAGAATGGAAACTGTTCCAGTATCTTTAAAAATAGTATCTTTTAAAGCGTTCTTCAATATCCTCTCTAAGCGTTATATCTTCTAACCGTTTAAAATCTGGAAAAATCAATCTGTTTTTATTATCCCTTAAAAATCGGTACAAAAGCATATAACAGCCCTGGCATTGTAAAAAGTTCAAGACGGACAGAAACTGTGCCTTTGTCGCTTCATTTGGGTGGAGATAGCAGTAAAAATCTTCGTCACTGATAAAGTTACATAGGTATATATATTCAATAAATAGAGATTTATCATAGTCTACTGCTCCGAACGCCTCCCATCTTTTGTATAACTCTTTTTTTGTCATGTTGATTTCCTCCATTTCAGTCTTTTTCGCTTCGAGAACTCGACATTGTTATTATCTCGATTATAGCTTTATACTTGACAATATACAAGGAGATTATTTTTTGACTGATACAAAAGCTAAGGGTATATAACGAATTATGATAAGATATGATCCGTTTTGGAGGACACTGAAGAAAAAGCATATAAGCCAGTACATGCTGACGGAATACTATGAAATATCAAGTTCCACGCTTTCTAAAATGAAGCATAATAAAATTTGCAGCTTACATACGATTGACAGACTTTGCGGTATTTTGGATTGTTCCATATTTGATATTGTTGAATATTACAAAGAGGATACAGAGAAGCAGGCAAACGCTTACCACGAAAAAGCTTCCGACAGATATGATGGCTGAGGGAATGTGGGATGAATCGCAGACAGTCCGTCAACGGACGGACCGGGCATTGCGGGGCATATTGAATGGTTTGATTTAGTCAACGAAACGATACAGGCATTTCGTCGTTTTTAAAAGTCTATCTGCGTATCGGTCTTATATTCATCAGTTTGACAGCAGCGACCACGTTGTGGAATTTGTCAGGGGAACCGCGCTTATCCCTTATATGGAACGGCTGAACGACGCGGAATGCGCGCAGTTTCTTGCGGAATTGAAGAAGCAGACGAGGGACGCCTACCCCGCATCGGAGAACGGGATGGTTTTGTTTGCGTTTCAAAGAATATTTTTTGTTGCAAAAGAGCCGATTGGCGGGAAGCGTTGACGGGATTTATGCGGTTGGATTTTGGATTAACTGTCCGGTGCAAAAAAGGGCGGTATTTGTGGAGGCAAAAATCGTTCGTGAAATGTCAAAAATCGCACTTGTTTTCAAAAATCGGAAATCGTATAATTGTTTTTGTGATATATAAAAAATGTTCTAAGTTCTGTAAAGGCCTGCTTTCGTACACATAGGAAAGGAACTTAAAATGAGTAGTAAACAACAGAATACATTACAAAACGCAGTCAGTAAAATTGACTACACGCTGATGAACGATTATATGTTCCGCGCTGTATTGCAGGAAAATGAAATCGTTTTAAAGAGACTGATTTGTTCCCTGCTGCGGTTAAAGCCTGAGGCGGTTTTGACAGTTACCATTATGAACCCGATTGAACTTGGCAAAGGTTATGATGACAAGATTTTTGTTTTGGACGTTAAGGTTCTGCTCAACGACGCGACCGTTATCAATATTGAAATGCAGGTCGTCAATGAGGGCTTTTGGACAAACCGTTCCCTCTCGTATCTTTGCGGGATTTTTCAAAATCTGAAGCATGGCGAGGATTATTCCCAAGTAAAGCCCGCCTATCATATTGGCATTCTTAATTTCCGCGAGCAACGAGTCAAGTGGCTGCTTGCAGACATTTGGCGACTGCCGCGAGAGTCAAAAATCCCGTAGTTTGCTGTGGGGTTTTTGACCTTTCCCCGTTTCCTGATTATCCCGAGTTTTTTGCCACGTATAAGATGATGAATGTGAAAAAACATTATATTTATAATGACAGCTTTACGCTGAATGTGTTAGACTTAAATCAGATAGAACTGGCAACAGATGAGGATAAAGCCTTTGGGCTTGACTATTTCCGCGAGCAACGAGTTAAAGTCAAGCTTGCTTGACCTTAACGACTGCCGCGAGAATCAAATACTTCGCTGCTTGCGACGAAGTATTTGATAGGGCGAAGCTGTTTAAAACGACGACGTGGGAGGAGTTGAAGATGGTGGCACAAAATAATGCGGTTTTTGAGGAAGCGAGTGAAACACTTTATAAGCTGAATCAAAATGATGAAGTGCGCTATTTGTGCGAAATGCGCGAGGAAGGGCAGCGGATTTTGCGGACGTATCAGAGTCTTATCAGGCAGGGGGAGGAAAAGCTTGCGCAGAGAGATACTGAACTCGCAGAAAAGAATGCAGAACTTGCGCAGAGAGATACTGAACTCGCAGAAAAAGATGCACTAATCGCCGAACTTCAAGAACAAATAAAGGCACTGCAAAAGTAGACGGATTATGCAAATAATGCTGCGAAAAACACTGGCAGCGCTGAAATTGTAATGTATAAATGGCTATGCGGAAACGTGTAGCCATTTTCAGTGGAAAGCAATCAATCAATCAAGGCACATCAAATACCAATAGGGAGGTCGAAAATGAAATCATATATTAACCATTACGCAGACGTTTTAGAGTTCTTAGATGAAAAAGCAGACAGCATCAATTGGAACAGCTTCTATGAAGAGCGAAAACGCCCCATCCAAATCAAAGCATGATAATCTGCCCAAGAAAAGTTGTATTTTCTCTATAATTTACTATATTGAAAGGCGCTTCCCCTATAAACTTCCGCACATTTTTTATAAATTTGATGTACTTTTGTTTCAACTATGATGCATTTCTCATGTAAAATAAAAAGGGGAAAAAGGGAAAATAAAAATTGGAGAAAACAATGCGAAAAAACAACATTTTTTATAACATTTTCATAGCATTAATCATCAGCCTACTATTCTCAGCCTGCGGAAATATAACAGAACTGACAGGTAAAACAGAGAATGCCTCAATTACTTCCACACCTTCACAACCAAACCAAACCGAGCCGACACAGCAGGATTCACTCTCACAGGAAATCATTTTTCAGTCCTCGGAGATTGAGCGCAGGACACGGGAATTGTTGGGAAAACCCGAGGGTGCGATTACAAAGGAAGATGTGCTGGCAATCACGGAATTTTCGATAGACGATACCAAGGATGTTGTGTGTGAAAAGCCGTTTTTGGATTTGCGATGGTACCGTAATTTGGAAAGCGTGACGCTGCGCGACTGCGGTGTGGAAAGCTTGGAGGGCGTGGAGGCGCTGACTGCACTCAAAACGCTTTCGGTAGATAACTTTTTTGTGGACGCTCCCACGAAAACGGACATTTCCGCGTTAGGCAGTCTGACACAGCTTGAAGAACTAAGCTTGGCTAATAACCAAATTTCAGACATCAGCCTGCTGAAAGGCTTCACGAATCTTAAGGTTGTATCTTTAGAAAATAACAACATCACGGATATCTGTCCGTTAGAAAACTGCCGCAAACTTCAAGAGGTATGGTTAAATAATAATAACATCACATTTATCGGCACGTTAAAATTTTGTCAAAATCTTGAGAAGGTATCTTTAGGCGGTAATAACATCACAGACATCAGCCCGTTAGCAAGCTGCCGCAAGCTTCAGGAAGTATGGTTAGGCAAAAATAAGATTACAGACATCAGCCCGTTAGCTGGCTGCCGCGATCTTAAAAAAGTATGGTTAGGCGGTAATAACATTACGGATATCAGCCCGTTGGCAAGCTGCCGCAAGCTTGAAGGGGTATGGTTAGGTAAAAATAATATTACGGATATCACGCCGCTTTATGAATTGAACGCCCTCAAAGAAATTGATTTAGGGGAAAATCATGTATCGGAAGAAGAACTTCAAACTTTTTATGAGGTAAAAAGCAGCACCCCGATTATCGTAACGCAGACGGGAAAATTGCGGGAGGATATGCCTGAATTTATGTTTGTGCTGACGGCGTTTTATGATTTGCAGTGGAAAAGCTATGCGCTGCAAACGGTTGATGTCTATCAGGGCGATGCACTGTTACAGACGATTTCCATACCTGAATTGACACTGTCTGGTCAGACACGTATTATTGATTCCCTGCAGGACACGCTTGGTTTTGAACTGGAGGACTTGAATTTCGACGGGTATTTGGATATGCGTCTGTTTGATACGTTAAATGGAAATTACCGAAGGGAGTGGGTGTATTTGGTGTGGAACCCCGAAGGGCAGCAGTTTGAGCATGACGCGCGGTTAAATACAATATCGCTTGCAACCTTTGATCAGGAAGAACAGCTGATTTATGGCTTGGAGCGCGGCGGGGCAGCAAATCATTATTATTCGACGTATCAGTATATAGACGGGGAAATTGAAAAAATCCATTATTATGAGGAAGAGGGGCGCGATTTATCCGATGAGCAGATTAAACAATATTATGACATCGCGTCTGTGAAAACGAGCGGCGTGTCCTTTGAGGCATGGTATGAACATACTATGGAGCGGAATGCGGCGAGCGGCGAGTTGGAAACCGTCTGCGAGGAGTATGTTTTTATTCCGTATGACAGCGACGGAAAGCAGATTGAGAACGAGGAAGAAGAGCTTCATGTAGATGTGTCCTCTGCGCTTGGGGCGCAAATCCGTGAGGTGCTTCCTTCTTACCAAAAGTAATGCAGTGTATGGGAATGTTCCTGTTCTGCAAGGTCTACCAAAAAGGAATGTGTTGGCATGGCAGTCCGAACAATGTAGGATTGATAAAAGTGTAAATCCGTTATAGGAATGATGCGTTTTCTGCTAAGATGTACAGGGGGAGGAAATCGGATTGAAAAAGAGAATACTCGTAATTTTATTATCTCTGACTGTTATTTTTGAATGCGTATCCTGCCAAAAAGCGGAGCAAATCGGTGAAACGCAGGAGGCAGCACAAACTGTTTTGACAAGGAAAGTTCCGCTGTCAGAAAACGCAGAAAGCGCAGAAGAGGCAGCAGAGGCGGAACTGAAAGAGCCTTCACCGCAGGCTTTGCAACCGCAAACACAGGACAAACAAAAAACGACAAAAAACGACGAATACACGCCCGAAGGACAAATGAAGGCAAACGAGGAGACTTTTCGTGAAAAGGCAGAAGCGCAAGGAATTGACGCGCAGATAATAAACATTTGTTTACAAACATTGACAAAGGACAACCTGTTCCAAAACGGCAAACTGGCGCTTACGGGACTTCGAATTGGCGATATTGACGGCAACGGTCAGACGGATATGTTAATCCGCGTAGTGGACGCGCAGGAAAAGCCGCTTTATGGATCGGGTGGTCTTTGGTTTTACATGAACGACGATGCGCCTTACTGCTTCTGCGAGGAGCAGTTCCCCTATTGGGGAGACTTTGACCTGTTTTGGGAAGATATTGACAATGATGAAAACGTGGAAATCGTCTTTTGGTCGCAGGGAAGCGGTGTCGGTGCGACGGGGGATATTTACAAGGCAGTTTTTAAGTACAAAAACCACGCCATTCAGCAGATGCGGCTGCCCTCCGATTTAGAGGGTGACGTGGGATTTGCGGTCGAGGTTATACAGGAGGCGGAGCAAAACAGCTATACTGCGTACTGCCCGTATTTTGACGAGCGGATTTCGTTTCATGCGCAAAATATGGAGGGGCGGGATTTACCTGAAAAGGCGAAAAGTGTAGGGGGAAACGTGCGCGGATTTTGCGACCTGCGCGTGGCGGAGTATCATGGCAAGAAGGCGCTGCAGGCATCGGAATACCTGATGGGGGAGGGTGCCGTTCCGCATCAGGTTGCGACGGCGCAGTTTCTGATAACATGGCAGGCGGACGGGACGCCGAATGTGGCGGAATGGTGGATTGATGAGGATACAGATACCTTTGTCTATGCAAATCTGTATGAGAGCAGAATTTGTTATGAGAGCAGGTATTACTATTATGCGAGTCAGTCGGACAATTATTTTTTGTATCGTGTGAAAGTGGACGGTAGCGAGCCGCAGTGCTTGGTAAAGGCGCATTGCACCGACATTTGCGCGTTGGACGGTGACGTTTTCTTTGTGAACCAAAGTGACGGACACAGTATTTATCGGTTAAAAGCAGGCGCGGCGGAGGCGGAAAGGCTTTGTGAATATGGGCATGATTTGCAGGTCAGCGGCGAGTATGTATATTTCTTTGATGATTCTTATGACGCGCAATACGATACGTTCGGATTGGCAGGGGATGATGCATCTGCACTGACGGGGAATTTTTTATACCGCATGAATCAGGACGGTTCGCAGCGTGTGCTGATTGCAACAAATGTTTATGATTATGTGCTGAACGATGTCATCTATCAGAACGTACGGTATGTGGGTGCGATTTATTACAGCGAGCGAACGGACGAGGGCATTACCGTCTGCAAAATGGATTTGAGCGGACAGAATGTGGAGGAAGTGTGTCGTTTTACAATGGATTATTTTACCAACGCAGCATTTTCTCAATGCGGAAAAATAGCGGTAATGGGCGAATATATCAACTGTATTGGTTTTGATGATGAAGGCTCCTGCATCATTGCGCGGTATTGTTTGTGGAATCAGGAAATGAAAATGCTTACGATCCCCAAATATACGGGCGGCTGTTTCTATCGGGGTGATTTTTACGGGATTTGCAGGCAGGAGGATACGCTGGAGCAAACGCAGCGTATTTATAAAAAGGATTTGGATACGGGACAGATTCAATATTATGATTGGCAAATGGGAACAATGAAGGATTTATATGCTACTGGAGAGGGGATCTTTCTGCGTCAGTTTGATTCCAAACAGGAGGGCTTGCGCTGGTTCCAACTGATGGAGGACGGGACTGCACAGGAGTTGGAGGACAGGGAGCAGATTCCTGTTACACTGCCTGCGCGGGAAGCGGAGCCGACAGAGGCAATCAGTGTGACGTCAAGTTTGGAAAGCACGAAGGGATATGAGGCGTATCTTGAAGATGATTTGGAGTATGAGGAATTTTATAAAGTAAATGAGGACGGAATGACGCAAAATCCGTACCGCATTTGTTTGCCGCAGTTTAACAGTAAAATTGCGGGATATCAAAAAATTAACCGATATTTTCAGAACGCTTATCAGGAAGCTTTGCAGGAAAAGGAGGCTTTTTTCCAAATGCTGAGAGAAGAAAAAGAGCCGGAGGTAGCAGTGAATTTAAATCAGTATACGGACTATGGTTCTGTTTCTATCGGTGAGCAGTATATTACGGTCGCAAAATATGAGGGCGGATACTGGGGCGGAATACGGGCTTGGACTGCGCAGTCGCCAGTCACTTTTGACCGTACAAGTGGCGAGGTGGTTTTGATGGAGGATATTCTCGGAATGCCCGAGCAGGAATGCGCCGTAATGCTGACGGGCTCCGTTTATAAGTATATGGAAGGGATTGGTAACGAATGGTTTTCTTTGGATAGAAATGATCGCTTGGTGAATGAATTTGACCCGACGCATTTTTTCGTGTTCTCCGACGGGATTGGGATTCATTATGAACGGTATGCCATTGACTGCGGCGCGGCGGGGGATTATCTGTTTGTGGTACCGTGGGGGAATTTTGCTACGTTGCCGCAAAGTCCGCAGTAGAACAAGGCTACATCATCCGCCAAAAGCAATTCCATGGAATTTTTGCCGTCCGACATGGTATTCTGTTGTAACAGTTCAGCCCAGGACTTTGCACTTGCTGCAAAGTCCGTGAAATAACGCAGCGGCAGAATTGCATCAAGCCACCACGAAGTGGTTTTGCATGGCTTGATGCGTGTAACAGGAAGCCGAAGGCTGAACTGTTACAAAAAAGGAGACCCCTGTCAACAAGGTCTC
>CAJTSD010000002.1 GCA_910578795.1 uncultured Lachnospiraceae bacterium | reverse complement strand
ACGAGGAAAAGTTGTTGGAACTGGAAAGACAGCATAAAGCGAAGTCTGTTGCAGTCACCAATGCGGAACAGTTTACGGAGAGCCTTGCACAGTGCGCAGGAATGAAGAAACTGACGGCAACGGTGCTGAATACGCTGATAGAAAAGATAGAAGTACACAATCCAGTTATGGTCAACGGAGTGAAAGAACAGAAGTTGACTGTCTATTACAAATTCGTAGGTCAAATCGACTAAAGTATCTATAAATGGAACGCAATAGACGTGGCGATTTGCGGCACGATTGTCATGCAGGTCAGCACAATCACGGCAAACAACAGTACGAGCGTAAGGGTGAAGCTTGCTGCCTTGGCGTCCGTGTCTTTCTTTTTATACTTTTTTTATATAGTTTTTGCAGCAGCCGCTGGATATGCTGCATGGGGACGTTTAGAACGAATGCCATAATTGCGCCGATAAAAATGGGCTGGAGCAATTTGAAAACGGCAGTCAGAAATGCGCCGACTTTTGTCAGGTTCATCAAAAGAAAGAACAATGTCACGCCAAATCCGGTGCCGATTAAAATATTTTTTAATGATTTATCCATAGATGTTTCCTCACTTTGATAAGCTATATAATGGTACAATGGTTTCTGCGTTTGCTTGAAAATTCATATCGCCAGCGTTTATTTTGTCCTCTGTTGCGGTACATGTTTCAAAAGCTGACAAAAAATCGCATGTTAGTAAAACAGCAAAGGTGGCTGCTGATATGTTTAATGTTATGTTTGGGAGCATCTGTACGCCGGACAATAGGGGTTCCATGATAAATTCCATAAAAAACATGATGATTCCGGTAAAACCGATGCTGGTAGGTATTGATGTATATTTTGTGATGTGCAGCGGAAGGCATTCGTAATTCCAGTAGGCAAAACCGCAGATTCGTTCTACCGTTTTGCCAACAATGATTTTGCCGATACTGACCAAAAACATCATTACTATAAAGTATGAGAAATAAATGATGAATTTATGAGCAGGCTTTTTCGAGAACCATTTTTTAGGGGTTAAAAAAATGAGATAGATTCCCACAACTGCCAATCCGTAACCGAGTAGAAACGGTAAATTCATGCTTCGGTTGTCGATGTATTTTTGGGTTACTGCAAGCCATAAATTTTTGACGCATAATCCTAAAAAAGAGATGATGGTGACAGTCAGTAAATAGGTTGTAAGTGAATATTTCAAAAGTATTCCTCCTATGGAAATAGATGCTAAATTTGTATGGATTGTTGATAATCATATCATTTTTGGTAAAAATCAATAAAATAAATCTTAAAAGAAAATGTAAAATTGGAAAAGCGCGGAACATAAGAATGTGTTATAATATCGTTGATATTGATAACCGCCTGAATGGAAGAAGGAACATATCGGATAGGAGTAAAAGCATGGGGGGATTAAAATGAAGGTTGAAGTACGAGTTTACGAAAAGAACGATTTGCCGGAAATGATAAAGATTTGGAATGACGTTGTGGAGGAAGGGATTGCGTTTCCACAGGAGGAGTTTTTGGACGAGCAGACGGGAAAGCAGTTTTTTGCCGCACAGACATATTCAGCCGTTGCGTTTGATGCGGATACAGGCAGAATCTGCGGATTATATATATTGCACCCAAACAATGTAGGACGATGCGGTCATATATGCAACGCAAGCTATGCAGTTGCACGGGAAATCAGGGGACTGCATATCGGGGAAAAGCTTGTTTCGGATTGCTTGGTTCAGGCGAAAAGACTGGGGTTTGGCTTGCTGCAGTTTAATGCTGTTGTGGCGACAAATGTCCATGCGCGTCATCTTTACGAGCGTCTTGGGTTTGTGCAGCTTGGTACAATTCCCAAGGGATTCCGCATGAAGGACGGGCATTATGAAGATATTTGTCCCTATTATCATGAGTTATAAAAAAATCGGGAATACAAACGTTTGTTTAGACAAAATACGGCAGTTGTAAAGACCGTGTCTGCAAAGACGGGTGAAAAGAAATGAGGGCAGAGAAGCGTATGGAGCAAAGCAGGTTAGGGGAAATCGTTGCACCATTGTTAGACTGGTATCACAAAAATAAGCGGTGTCTGCCGTGGAGGGAGGACAAAGAGCCATATCACGTATGGGTGTCGGAGATTATGCTGCAGCAGACGCGGGTGGAAGCGGTTATTCCGTATTATGAACGTTTTATGGCGCATCTGCCTGCAATTGCGTCGCTTGCGTCCTGCGAGGACGAGGAGCTTTTTAAATTGTGGGAAGGTTTGGGGTATTATTCGCGTGCACGGAATTTAAAGAAGGCGGCGCAGGAAATTTGTGCAAAGTATCAGGGGATTTTTCCAGGTAAATTTGAGGATATTCTTGGCTTGCCGGGAATTGGCGCATATACCGCAGGCGCAATTTCCTCAATCGCGTTTGAGGAGCCAAGGGCGGCGGTGGACGGGAATGTGCTGCGCGTGATTACAAGATTGACGCGGGACTGTCGTGATATTGCCGATAGCAAATTCCGCGAAGGGATTACGCAGGCGTTGGAACGCGTTTATCCGCAGACTGGACGGGGGGATTTTACGCAGAGCCTAATGGAATTGGGGGCGGTAGTGTGTGTGCCAAATGGAAAGCCGAAGTGCGGCGATTGTCCGCTCGGCTTTTTGTGCGGTGCGTACCAAAATAATACGCAGTCCGAATTTCCGGTAAAGAAAAAGAAGGCAGCCCGCAAAATAGAGCAGAAGACGATAATGATTATAAAATATCAGGACAGAATCGCGATTGGCAAACGGGAGAGCAAGGGCGTTTTGTCGGGAATGTGGGAACTGCCGAATTTGGACGGTGATTTGACAAAGGCGCAAGTTTTTCAATGGCTGTCAGAACGAGAGTTTGCTATCAAAGAAATTCAAAAAATGGAGGATAAAAGGAAATCGCTGAAACATATTTTTACGCATATTGAGTGGCATATGACGTGTTGGATTGTGACTTGTGAAAGCATTGCGGAAGAGAACGGCTTTACATGGGTTACGGCGGAGCAGTTGGAGCATGAGATTGCATTGCCTACGGCGTTTAAGAAAGTATATGAGAAATTAAACAAATAGAATAAGTGGGGCGATTACTGCGTAAACATTCTGATAAATTCCGAAGGATAATATACGGGGCCGGACACTTGGAGTAATCTTTTCTGTTGCGTGCCTCTTCCAATGTGGTATCACACGGAAGAATGCCAAAGAGCGATTTGGCGACAGTAACGCGGTCCTGATGTGGATTGGAAAGTTTTGCGACAACCTTGCCGTTTTTTGTGATAAAAATGTCTTCTGTTTCGGCGGGCGAAAGATACTTGCCTAAGTTTAATTTTAATTCTGTTGCAGTGATGGACATAGACATCAAATCCTTTCTTTATAAGGTTTCATTTCATTATATAATACACAAATTGAACGAAAAAAGGGATTTGATATATTATAAGAAAGATAGTACAATAAAATAAAAATTCAAACCGGAAAGGCGGGAGAGGATTGGCTTCAACAAAAGAGTATTTAAACTTTATATTAGGGCAGCTGTCCGAATTGGAGGAAATTACGCATTATGCGATGATGGGAGAGTTCATCATTTATTATCACGGTAAAATCGTAGGCGGGATTTACAATAACCAACTGCTTGTAAAGCCCGTTGCTGCGGCGAAGGAATTTATGCCGAATGCGCCGTTTGCGCTTCCATACGAGGGCGCTAAAGAAATGTTGCTGGTGGAAAATGTGGACGATAAGCAGTTTTTAGCGCAGCTGTTTGAAAAGATGTATCCCGAACTGCCTGCGCCAAAGCCGAAGAAACCTAAAAAGAAGAAAACGCAGGCGGACTGAAATGGAGTACATAAAAGCAACGGACATAGACTGTGAACAGATTTATAAAATCGTACAGGATACGGTTACGGCAGTGTATCCGAAGTATTATCCCAAGGAAGTCGTTGATTTTTTCTGCGCGCTTCACAGCAGGGAAAACATTGCAAAGGATATCACCAATGGAAAGGTGGGCGTTCTCGTGGACAATCATTGTATTGTTGGAACGGGAAGCCATGATGGCAACCATATCACAAGGGTTTATGTTTTGCCCGAATTTCAAGGAAAAGGATACGGAAGCTTCATTATGCAGTGTTTGGAATCGGAAATTGCCAAAAGCGATTCCACGGTGCTGTTAGACGCCTCCCTGCCCGCAAGCTGCCTGTACGAGCATAGAGGCTATCTGACCAAAAATCATGAGAAATACCTTGTTGAAAACGGTGTTGTCTTAGTATATGAAGTAATGGAAAAGAAATTGCGATAATCATAGAGGAAGTTAGGAAAGAATTTACGATGCAAAAGATTTGCACTGGAAATTCTTTGAACGCAGGCCGTTGCGCCTGCGTTTTTTCACATCTTAAACGACCGCACATTCTCCTCCAATTCCGTGGACAGTGTATCAAGCCTTTGCGCAAATTCCCGCAGCTTTTCTTTATGCGTTTTCCCACTCCTTATTTTTCAGTTCCCTAGATGCGTTAAAATAGCTGATCAGCGCCATAACGCCAAGGCAGATGACGCAGATCAGGCATGTTTCCAAAATCAGTTTTCCTCTTAAGCTTTTCATAATATTTTTCCACTCCTATCGTATTATTTTTGAAAAAACAGCAGCTTGCTTTTTTATGTAAAACGTCCGCCGGTTTAAACGGCAGCGCAGTGTTTTAAAATCTTTCAGATGGTGCCGCAAACGTATCCAAACCGTAAACGTCGTTCCTATTCCGACCTCGGAAACGACCTCTATTTTTCCAGCATGTTCCAAAAGAATGGTCTTAGTAATTGCAAGTCCAAGCCCCTCGCCTCCCTTTTCGGCGCGCGTCGTGTAGGAGCGCTCAAAGATATGCGGCAAATCCTCTTTGGCAATCCCGCACCCTGTATCTGAAACAGATATATAGCAAACTGTTCGTCCGCGGTAAGGGAAAGCGAAATCATTCCGTCGGGCGGCGTAAAGTCGGCGGCGTTGTAGAGTAAATTTTCCAGTGCGCGGAAAAGCTGCTCAGGGTTTCCGGTAACGCAGCAAGGTTTTGAGGGGATTTCGGCATGGAAATTTGGTCCGTAGAGCTCCACAATCGGTTTGCAGTTGCGGCAAAAATCCAAAAGAAACGTATTAAGCGGTATGGGTTCCATATGCTGCGGCGTGCTTGTCCATGCCGCGATTTCCTGAATGGATTTCAGACGTTCGGACAAAAGACCGCACTGCTCCTCAATGTGGAGTATTTTTTTGCGTGCGTCAGCGTCGAACATAAAGTCGTTCATGCGTATAATCTGCGCCATGTTGGAAAGAGATGTTAGAGGAGATTTCATATCATGCCTCAACTCCGCAATCAGCTGACTTCGCTCAGTCAAAAACTTCTGCAGATGCTGTGTTTTCTCATGGACCTCTTCCTGCAAGTGAAGACGGAGTTTTGTTTGGTAATATTGCAGAGGTTCTTTTTTCTGTTCTATAATGTTCTATAAATAGTAAAGATGTTCAAAGCGTAATATTACATTCGGTCAGCACACAGGAATTGTTACTTAAATGTTAAAAAAGTTAAAAGTCACTTGTTTACATAATGCAAATGTGATATAGTCTATAATGTTTTCTGATTTTTATATATTCATGGCGCATCGCCGAAAATTCACACAATTTTTTAAAATATTCCAAGCAAAAGCAATTGAAACAGGCAAAAGGAGAAGTTATAATGAAAATAGTACCATTAAAGTATGATTTCTGTATCAAGGAAATCATGGAAAACGAAATCGTAAGGACACATTTTATCAGTGATGTACTGGATATCCCGACGAAGACATTAAGACTGTGCGAATGATGAACACTTTTTTGTGGCGGCGTTTTCGAAGGCAGAAACAGGGTATTTTGGACATTCAGCTTGAACTCAATGACAGCACGAAAATCAATATTGAAATGCAGATGGAGCAGAAAGCGCATTGGAAAACGCGTACAGTGTTTTACCTTGCAAAAATGTTTACCGCGGATTTAAGGCGCGGTGAGGCATATAAAAAAGCCAAAAATGCATTGCAATTACGATTTTGGATTTTGATTTGGACAAACGTGCACAATATCACAATGTCTACACGCTGCGCGATAAGCTTGGAAACATCTATATGGATATATTAGAGCTGCATACCATTGAACTGAAAAAGCAGCCCAATCAGGCGCAGCCAAGCCCGCTTGATGAATGGCACCGCCTGTTTAACGCAAAGACACAGGAGGATTTGGATATGATAAAATCAAAGACAGGAAATATAGGAATTATGGAAGCCATTAAAGAATTGAAAGAGATAAGTGTTACCGACAGAATCCGACTGGAGTATGAATATCGGCTGAAGGCAAAAAGAGACCGGGAGGCGGAAGATGAATTTGTATTTGAGGAGGGCAAAGCGCAAGGATTAGAACAGGGAATAGAGCAGGAGAGACAGCAGGGCATAAAATCCTTAATTCATTCCATGCGAGCAATTGACGCTGCCGATGAGCAAGTGATCGCTGCCCTAATGACGGAATATCACTTAAGCCGCGAGGAAGCGCAGGGGAAGATACGTTACTATTCACGGCTCGGGAGCCGCTCATAGCAACGTTTCGGGGCGATATGCTCCTCACATATGAATCATGTTCTCATGGAACGCGCAGTAAATGCGCATTCCTGACCCGTGAAAAGTAACGAAGATACAATCATTTTAAATTCTATTGTATTATTTGCCAAATTATGCTAGAATTTTCTTGAATATTTGTGCTATTTTACGAAACACAAACGAAAAATGAAGAGAAAGGACAGGATAATTTGTATGGAACTGGAAATCTTAAAAAATGAGGAAAGGCGAACCAACTTTGTAATGTTTCTGTTTTACGCGGTCATACCAGTCGTTGCCTTTTTGTACGTGCTTATATTTAACGGCGGTGCGGCGCGTGATGCGATTGTTTTGACAATGATTGCGGCGAATGTTGTAATCAAGGCGCTGGAAAAGGTGCTTGGAAAATATGCAAAATATTTGTATGTTTCCATTTTGCCCGTGTGCGGCGCGCTGACGATTGTGTTTGGTACGCCGGCGGCGTTTGGGGCGATGGTTGAGGCATATTTTCTGATGATGATTTTGGCAGTTCCTTATTACGATTTATCGGTGGTGAAGGTGTATACCGTTGTGCTGATCGTGGCAAACGGCGGTGCGCTCTTGCTGTTTCCTGCGGCATTTCGGGCGATGTACACGTTCCCGATTTGGATCTTTATTTTAATGGTGTATGTACTTGCAGTGCTCGCGGCAGCGATGATTATCATGCGGGCGCGCTCTTTGTTCTTTGATGTGGAGAAAAAGGAGCGCGAGGTGGAAACGCTGTTAGGGAATGTGCGTCAGGCATTTACGGGCATTCAGGAGTCGACAGAGCATATTCATGAATCGCTGAGCGGCTTTAAGCAGAGCACGCAGGATATTGCGGGTTCTACGGAAGCAATTTCTGGCAGCGCGGCAATGCAGACGGAAGAGGTCAACGGAAGTATTGCGATTTTTAACTCATTAAATGACAAAATTCAGGCGTCCGAGGAGCAGGTTACGCTCACGATGGACAATATGGACAAGCTCAAGGAAAAGAACGATGAAGGAATTGCTTCGATTTCCGAGCTTTCAGCCAAGTTTTCCGAGAACATCAAGGCAACCAGGGAGGCGGTGGACGGCGTTGCAACCCTGTCGCAGAAGTCGACGCTGATTGCGGGGATTGTGGAGAGTATTAACCAGATTGCAAAACAGACCAATCTGCTTGCGCTGAATGCGGCAATTGAGGCGGCAAGGGCAGGCGAGGCAGGCAAGGGCTTTGCTGTTGTTGCCGATGAAATTAACGGATTGTCGTTGGAATCGGCAAATGCGACGAAAGAGATTGACGCAATCCTAAAAGATATTATGTCAACTGTAGAGGAAACCAATCAGATTATGGACAAAAACGGCGTGATTGTAAAAGAATCTTCTGACAAGCTTAACGATACCGTGAAGATTTTTGAAACGATGATTCATTCTTCTGATGAAGTGCTGTCCGTTATTGAGGACTTGAAACAGGAGCTGTCCGGTATTGTCGATATTAAGGACGCGCTGATGAAATCAATGGATACGCTGGAGCATATTTCGGAAAAGGCTGCCGAAACGACGACGGAAATCAGCATGGCGACGGAGCAGCAGGTTGTCGGTGTGGAGGATATTTTAAAATCCCTGGAGATTGTGCAGGGAGGAATCGAGCGGCTTGCACAAGTCCTTAAAACCGAATAAAAATCCGAGTTGCTGCAATTATGAACCGAATAAAAAATCAAACTGCTACAAATACTGTTCTATAAAGTATTTGCAGCAGTTTTTTATGCACAGCCCCATGCAAATGTGAAAAACCATATATGTAAGCTTTTCACATTAGAAATATGCCGCTAAGGCGGCGCATGGGTAGAGAAAGACATTTTGTCTGCCTGATTTGGTAAAGGAGGGAGATTAAGGCAATATGAAAAAGGATTATAGCAAGCTTTGGACGTTATTCAAATCCATGTTTGTGCTAAGTGCGTGTACATTTGGCGGCGGCTTTGTGATTGTGTCGCTGATGAAAAAGCGGTATGTGGAGGAGCTTAGATGGCTTGAGGAGGAGGAAATGCTGGACGTGACGGCAATCACACAGTCTGTTCCCGGTCCGCTCCCTGTCAATGCTTCGGTTATTATCGGCTACCGCATGGCGGGAATTGTCGGATCACTGGTGGCGATTGGCGGGACAATTCTGCCGCCGATGGTGATTATCTCTGTTATTTCTTTGTTTTATAATCAGTTCCGTACCAATCCATACATTGCGACGGCGCTGGAAGTCATGCGTGCGGGTGTCGCTGCGGTGATTTTTGACGTTGTGATTAATTTGGCGGGCAACGTCGTGAAAACGAAGCGCGTGCTCTATATTGCGATGATGATTATTGCGTTTATCGCAACGTATCTTTTGGACGTCAGCGCAATGCTCATTATTTTGGTTTGCTTGGGAATTGGTTTGATTGATTTGGTTGTGACGTTGAAGAAAAAGAAGAAAGGTGAGGAAGTGTAGGGAAATGCTGTTGATTAAATTATTTTTTGCATTTATGCAGGTCGGATTATTTAGTGTGGGCGGAGGATACGCGGCAATTCCGTTGATTCAGGAGCAAATTGTCAACATTCACAAGCTGATGACGCTCGAGGAATTTTCGGATTTGATTACAGTGGCGGAAATGACGCCCGGACCGATTTCGATTAATTCGGCGACGTTTGTGGGAATGCGGATTGCGGGCATTCCGGGAGTACTGCTGTGCACGCTTGGGTGTATTATTCCGTCGTTTTGTATTTGCCTGATTTTGGCACATTTCTATTATAAATACCGCACAGTGAGCGGTGTGCAGATTGTACTTGGCTCGCTGCGTCCGGCTGTCGTGTCGTTGATTGCGTCGGCAGGGGCATCGATTTTGATGCTGGGGCTGTTTCAGGCGGAGCTTGGCGACATTGTGCTCAGCAATCTGCGGATTGTGGAGCTTGTGATTTTTGTTGTGGCACTGGTAATTTTGCGCAAGTATAAGGTGAGCGCGATCGCAATTATTTTGGGAAGCGGCGTGATTGGAACGGTGGTTTATACACTGCTTGGCGTACTGGCATAACGGTAAGCACATTGATTATGAATGTATGAATGAAATCGTGTCATATGCAGATACTAAGCCCGAAGTCAACAGGACGGGAGGTATATAAGATGCAAGATGATACAATTAAGCTGTTAAGAGAATGTAATGCGGGGATTAAAATGGGAGTTTCGTCCCTCGACGAAGTGATGGAGCATGTGCACGACGAAAAACTGGGAAACCTTCTCGCAAAGTCCAAGGAAACGCATACGAAGCTTGGCAATATGACACATGAGTATCTGAATGAATTTCATGACGAAGGAAAAGAACCGGCAATGATGGCAAAAATGATGTCATGGGTAAAGACCAATGTCAAGCTGGGTGGCGATGACTCTGACAGCACGGTGGCGGATTTGATTACGGACGGCTGTAATATGGGTATAAAAAGCCTGCATAAATACTTGAACCAATATTCCGCGGCGGACGAAAAAATCAAAAAGCTTGCCAGAGAGGTTGCCAAAGCCGAGGAAACGCTGGTCGTGGATTTAAGACCATATTTATAAGAAACAGGAGAACGGACAGTGTAAAAATGTATAAAAACAGCAAATTTTTTTGTGAAATATATCTAAAATAGAGTTATGTCAACATAAAAACAATCGGGAAGTTATATGATATTGTTTCATCATATAACTTCATTTTTTTCAATTTTTATTGAATATATTTCTTTCAAAAATTGGAAATCTATAGTATAATGTAGGATATGAGACTTGATATAATAAAATGGTATAAGAAAAAAACAACAAAAGGTGAACGGGGAGGTACAACAATGCCTAAAAAACCAATTATTGACAAAGAAATGTTTAAACGCAGCGTCTTATATAATGTAAAGACGCTTTACAGAAAAAGCATCGAGGAGGCGACCGATCAGCAGATTTTCCAAGCGGTATCCTATGCCGTGAAGGATATGATTGTGGACAACTGGATTAAGACGCAGGAGGCGTATGACGAAAAGGATCCGAAAATTGTTTATTATATGTCTATGGAGTTTTTGATGGGACGTGCACTTGGCAACAACATGATTAACCTGATGGCATATAAGGAGTTCAGCGAAGCGCTTGAGGAGCTTGGTCTTGACGTTAACGTGGTGGAGGATCAGGAGCCTGATGCAGCGCTTGGAAACGGCGGTCTTGGTAGACTTGCGGCTTGTTTCTTAGACTCGCTTGCAACACTCGGCTATTCCGCATATGGCTGCGGTATCCGTTACCGTTATGGTATGTTTAAGCAGGAAATCCGCGACGGCTTCCAAAGAGAAGTACCCGATGACTGGCTTAGGGACGGCAATCCGTTTGAGCTAAGACGCCCTGAGTATACAAAGGTGATTAAGTTTGGCGGAAATGTGGCATGCAGGGACGAGAACGGCAGAATGATGTGGTATCAGGAAAATTACCAGTCTGTAAAGGCTGTTCCGTATGATTTGCCGATTGTCGGATACGGAAACGGCATTGTCGATACGCTTCGTGTATGGGACGCAGAGCCGATGGACTGCTTTAGTCTTGACTCGTTTGACAAGGGGGATTATCAGAAGGCAGTTGAGCAGACAAACCTTGCAAGAAATATCGTCGAGGTGCTTTACCCGAACGACAATCACGTATCCGGTAAGGAACTTCGTTTAAAACAGCAGTATTTCTTTATTTCAGCTTCCGTGCAGACAGCGATTGAGAAATATATGTCAAAGCATGACGACATTCACAAATTTTACGAGAAGGTAACATTCCAGCTCAATGATACGCACCCGACGGTTGCGATTGCGGAGCTGATGCGTATTTTGCTTGATGAGTACGGCTTGGAATGGGACGAGGCATGGGAGATTACGACAAAAACCTGTGCATACACAAACCACACGATTATGGCGGAGGCGCTTGAGAAGTGGCCCGTTGATTTGTTCCAAAGACTGCTTCCGAGAATTTATCAGATTGTTGAGGAAATTAACCGCCGCTTCCTGTTAGATATTGTAAACAGGTATCCGGAACCGGCGGACAAGATTAAGAAGATGGCAATTATCTCTGACGGTCAGGTGAAGATGGCGCATTTGGCGATTGTTGCCGGATACAGTGTAAACGGTGTGGCAAGGCTTCATACGGAAATTCTCAAAAATCAGGAATTGAAGGATTTCTATGAGATGTTCCCGGCGAAGTTCAACAATAAGACAAACGGTATTACACAAAGACGTTTCCTGCTTCATGCAAATCCGCTGCTTGCAGACTGGGTAACGAATAAGGTTGGCGAGGACTGGATTGTGGACCTTCCGGTGATTGAGGGCATTGCGAAGTACGCGGACAGCCCTGCGGCACAGAAGGACTTTATGGATATTAAGCGCAAGAACAAGGTGCGTCTTGCGAAGTATATCAAGGAGCACAACGGCATTGAAGTTGACCCGGATTCGATCTTTGACGTGCAGGTGAAAAGACTGCATGAATACAAGAGACAGCTTTTGAATATCCTTCATGTAATGTATTTGTACAACCAAATGAAAGCAAATCCGAGCATGGAGTTTTATCCGAGAACCTTTATTTTCGGCGCGAAGGCGGCTGCGGGCTATAAGAACGCGAAGCTGACAATCAAGCTGATTAACGCGGTTGCGGACAAGATTAACAACGATCCTGCAATTAAGAACAGGATAAAGGTTGTGTTTATTGAAAACTACAGGGTTTCCAATGCGGAGCTGATTTTTGCGGCTGCTGATGTTTCCGAGCAGATTTCTACGGCGTCCAAGGAGGCGAGCGGTACGGGTAACATGAAGTTTATGCTCAATGGTGCCCTGACACTTGGTACGATGGACGGCGCAAATGTGGAAATTGTTGAGGAGGTTGGACTGGAGAACGCGTTTATCTTTGGCTTGAGCTCTGACGAGGTTATCAGATTTGAAAATCACGGCGGCTACAATCCGATGGATATTTATAATCATGACGCGGAGATTAAGAAGGTTGTTGACCAGCTTGTGGACGGTACTTATGCAAATGACAGAGAATTGTTCAGGAGTCTTTACAATTCGCTGCTCAACACGATTGACACGGATAAGGCGGACCGTTACTTTATCTTGAAGGATTTCCGTTCTTATGCGGAAGCGCATCAGAGAGTGGAGAAGGCTTATAAGAATACAAGCGGCTGGGCAAAGAGTGCAATGCTCAATGTGGCAAAGGTCGGCAAGTTCACATCTGACAGAACGATTCAGGAGTATGTAGATGAGATTTGGCACCTTGATAAGGTAGAGATATAATAATTTAGAATTCATTATTTGGAAATGCAAGTCTTCGGGCTTGCATTTCTTTCATGCGCACGGGCACCTAAGTGAAATTTGTCAGCAGAGCTGGTGGGTGCCCGGCGCGGTGAGTAGTAGAGAGGAGCGTTCCCCTACTCGATTGCACATAAATGTTTAAAAGAAACTTGCGTTCGATTACGTACAACCTGAAAAAAGGAGGGAATATTTTGGAGCAGAAGAAAAAGGAACAGGCGGTTGTTTACAGGCAGACGCAGAGGGCAACGGGGGTTTTCGATATGTGGATAGAAACCTCGATTGCAAAGCAGGCGCGTCCGGGGCAGTTTATCAGCGTCTATACGCAGAACCAGTCGGCGTTGTTGCCGCGTCCAATTAGTGTTTGTGAGACGGACAAGGAAAAGGGAAGGCTTCGGATTGTTTACCGCGTGGCAGGAACAGGCACAAAGGAGTTTTCCGCTTACAAGTCAGGGCATCGGATTGATGTCTTAGGTCCGCTTGGAAATGGGTTTCCGCTTGAGGAGGCAAAAGGAAGAAGGGTGTTTATCATTGGCGGCGGTATCGGGATTCCGCCGATGCTGGAGCTTGCGAAGGCGATTACAGATGCAGTGTCGAAGGACATTATTCTCGGCTACAGGAACAATGAGCTTTTTTTGGCGGAGGATTTGAATAAGTACGGGAATGTGCATATTGCGACGGAGGACGGGAGCGCTGGAATTAAGGGACATGCTTTGAATATTATTGAAGCGGAAGGTCTTAGCGCTGATGTTATTTTTGCGTGCGGTCCAATGCCGATGCTGCGTGCGGTGAAGCATTATGCGGATATGAAATCCATTCCGGCGTATATTTCGCTTGAGGAGCGCATGGCGTGCGGTGTCGGAGCGTGTCTTGGGTGCGTGGTAAAGACGAAGGAAATCGACCATCATTCGCATGTAAACAACGCGCGGATTTGTACGGACGGTCCGGTATATCTTGCTTCGGAGGTAAATCTTGAAAATTAAAATTTTCAAGATTACAAGTTTGGGCATTGCAGCCCAAACTTGCAGGCTATGAAAGGAGTTTGGTTATAAATATGATAAATACAAAGGTCAATATCGCAGGCGTGGAACTCAAAAATCCCGTGATGACGGCGTCGGGGACGTTTGGTTCGGGTATGGAATATGCAGAATTCGTCGATTTGAACAAGCTTGGCGCGGTGGTCACAAAAGGCGTGGCAAATGTGCCGTGGGAGGGCAATCCGACGCCGCGCGTGTGTGAAACGTACGGCGGAATGTTAAATGCAATCGGGCTGCAGAATCCGGGGATTGACATGTTTATCCGGCGGGACATTCCGTTTTTGAAGCAGTTCGGCACGAAAATTATTGTCAACGTATGCGGACGCTCGGCGGCGGATTATGTGGAGGTTGTGGAAAAGCTTTCCGACCAGCCGGTTGATTTGCTGGAAATCAATGTTTCCTGCCCAAATGTAAAGCATGGGGGCATTGCGTTCGGACAGGATCCGAAGTGTCTGTCTGAGATAACAAAGGAAATTAAGGCTAAGGCGAAGCAGCCGATTATCATGAAGCTTTCGCCGAACGTGACGGATATTGCGGAAATGGCAAAGGCAGCGGAGGCGGCGGGAAGTGATGCCGTTTCCCTGATTAACACGCTCACGGGAATGAAGATTGACATACACAAACGTACATTCGCACTTGCGAACAAAACGGGCGGCTTGTCGGGACCTGCGATAAAGCCTGTGGCGGTGCGCATGGTGTATCAGGTGGCAAATGCCGTGAAAATCCCGATTATCGGTATGGGCGGCATTGCGAATGCGGAGGACGCGGTCGAGTTTCTGCTTGCGGGAGCGACGGGCGTAGCAGTGGGCGCGATGAATTTTGTCAATCCGTATGCGACGGTGGAGGTCGTGGACGGGATTGCGGAATATATGAAGCAGTATGGCATGGAAAGCCTTTCTGAACTCATCGGTGCAGTAAAATAACGGAAGATACCTCAAACATGCAAGTTTTGCAAAGACTGTAATAATTGGGCGCTCTCGGACATACATTTAATTATTAGGATTGATAGAAACAGTGATATGCCGGCTTGCGCCCAAATTCGCAAACTTTGGCAGAATGGAGGTATTGAATGGAGCTTTTGAAAAAAAATATTCACACTGAACGGATAAAGGCGAAGGCGCTTTTGCAGATACCGCTCGAGGAGGACGTCAATGTTTCGGACACTAAGCCTGACGTGGCGCGTATTGTTTGCTGCAGCGGGCGCGTGAAGGTTGACGAAATCAAAATGGGAATGAACAAAATTTGGGTGAAGGGCAGGCTGGAATTTCAGGTGATGTATCAGGCGGAGGGTGCGGGCGCCGACCTTTCTGGTATGGAGGGGGAAATTCCGTTTATGGAGGAAATTTACCTTGACAAGATGGAGGGGCAGGACCGTGTCATCTGCAAGGCACAGCTTGACGACTTGCGCGTGCAGATTATCAACTCGAGAAAGCTCAATGTGCAGGCGGTTATCAGCCTTGAGCCGAAGGTAGAGGAAACGGTGTCCGAGGAAATCTGTACGGAGCTTGAAGGGCTTGAGAGCGGCGGAATGGAAGGCGGCTTGGAGTACCGCAAAAAGAAGCTGGATTATTTGGAAACCGTGGTAAAGAAGCGGGATTTGCTGCGCATTCATGAGGAAACGAAGCTTCCGGCGGGAATGCCGGATATGGGAACTGCGATTTGGAAGAGTATGGATATTGCGCAAATCAGCTTCAAGGCTACGGACGAACGGCTTGCGGTAAACGGTGAGATGAATGTCTTTGTGGTGTACCGCGAGGACAATTCAGATAAAATAAACTGGTATGAAGCGACGGTGCCATTTAGCGGAAACGTGGAGTGCCAAAACAGCCGTGAGGGTATGCTTGCGGACGTTTCTTACGACATCGGGCACGAGGAAATCAGTATCCGCGACGATTCGGACGGGGAGCCGCGCATCATCGGAATTGAGGCGGCGCTTGAGCTGGAAATCAAGCTCTACGAGCGGGAACAGGAGCAGGTTGTCGCAGATGTGTACGGAGTGAGTTGCGAGGTCAACGCGGTCACGGACAGCCGCAGCTTCCGCGATTTGTTAGCGGATATGAATATTGAGGAAAAGCTGGCGCGCAACATAAAGCTTGAGGATTCGGAGAGCAAGGTGCTGCAAATCTGCCACTGCAATGCGCGTGCCGTGATTGAGGACATTGTGTTTGAGCAGAATGAAGCCCGGATAACGGGGGCGGTGGAGTTAAAGGTTCTCTATACGACGAGTGCGGAGGGGCAGGCGATTTGCTCCGTGCATGACAGTCTGCCGTTTGAGATTACGAGAGAGCTTGAGGGCGTGGACGGTGCGGACATTGAGCAGTACACGACGGACGTGCAGCTTACGCAGCAGAATGTCAGCATTAAGGACAGCACGCAGCTTGAGTGGCGCGGTATGCTGAATATCCGTTTGCTGATTTATGACAGCAAGAGTGAGGCGATTTTGATGGATTTGAAGCTCTCGCCGATACCGCCCGAGGTGCTTGAGGGACTGCCGGGATTTGCGATTTATTATGTAAACAACGGCGATTCGCTTTGGCAAATTGGAAAGAAATATTATGTGAGTGTGGAGCGCATTAAGGAGATTAATAATCTGACGGACGACGTGATTAAGGCGGGCGACAGGTTGTTGATTGTGAAGTGAATTTTTTGGACGCGTATGTGCAATCAAGTAGGGGAAATGATTTTCTCCTGCTTGCCGCGCGACCCGTGTGCCGCTTTAGCGGCATATTTTCGTTGCACGGGTCTGCGCATAAAAACAGGCAGGTAAAATCATTTTGATTTCATCTGCCTGTTTTGCATTGTCTAAAACAATTGTGTATATGATGTTAAATGCATGTGCGTTGGCACACGCTATTTATTCTGTCTTAGAAACAACTGTTCCGTCTTCAGAGGTTGTAACCTTCTCCTCTTCCTGAGGCTTCATCAATTTGTCAAAGCCTTCAAGCACTGCGTCATAAGTACGCTTTGAGATGTCGGGAAGCTTTCCGCCCCAAGTCTTTTCTGCCTGCTCGTATCCCTTTAAGAACGCGTCGCGCATTTTCTCAAGGTTTTTTGAATCGCTTCCTGCAAGTGCAGTCGCAAACGAAAGAATACGCTCTGAAGTCTGCTTTACGCCCCAGTAGCCGTCCTCAGAGATGTCCTTCTGTGCCTGCGCCTTCGTTTCCGCGTCAACCGTGAAATTGCCTTTTGCAAGGAACTGCCAAATGTTGTTTGCCGCGCCGAAAGCGTTTGTCTGCTTTGAAATCATGTCGTGTACAAGACTGGTAAGCTGTGACTGGCGTTTCTCCTGGTCAGCCTTTAACTGTGCTACAATTGCCTTTCTGTCATCTTCAGAAAGCTTGGTCTTGTCATAAACTGCAGCAGAGTTGCTGTTGGGTTTTGTGGTTTCTGTTTTGTCCGTGGTAGTATTGTTTTTATCGGTTGTTTCCGTAGTTGTCTTGTCTGTTTCCGGCTTCGTTGTGATGGGTGCCTTGTCCTTTGCTGTTGTTCCGGTTGTATAGACATTGCTGATGTCGTTGCTGTTAATTCCTGTTACGCTCATGGGTATCCCTTCCTTTCCAATATTGAACCGTCCGTGGTTGCTTTTATGTTTATGTATGCTGTCCGTATGATAAAATAGAACTTGCATACTTCCATTTTATTGTATATCGGCAGGCGTGAGAGGAAAGTTTATAGTTGTAAATGATTTTTTTGAAATTTTTTCTTGTTTTTCCTGTAATTCTTTTTGCAAAGGGTGTTTCTATTTTGTACCAATAATGTTAGAATAGAAAAAAGATATATTTTTAACAAAAGCGTAGTGTTTTTAGATAGTAGGTGATATACGATGAAGAGGTTGAAGAATGCGGCGTGGCTGGTGGTGGCTTTACAGATAATCCTTGTGATTTACGTTGCGGCGGCGTTTCAGGTGGACGACATGACGCTCGTAAAGGGCGAGGTTTTCGACTTTAATACGGGGTGGACGGTGTGCCGGGAGGACGGCAGGCGTGTTGAGGCGGTGAGCCTTCCTTATACGGATTCAAGCAATGCATATGAAACGGTGGTCATGGAAAACACGATACCAAAGGAATTTGCGGGGCTGACCATGCGTTTTTTGACGGCGGATAAACAGTTTCGGGTGTTTGTGGACGGCGAAGAAATTTACCAGTTTGGAATGCATGACGTAAGGAGTTTCGGGCATACGGCAGGAAGCGTGATGAATTTCGTGGATATTCCGCAAACGCTTGGCGAGGGGCATATTCGGATGGAAATGACGTCGCCGTATGACAACTACGCTTCCTATATTAATACGATTGAGGTCGGGGAGCGGGACCGTGTTATTTTGCGGCTGCTTGCGTCGTCAATGCCGAAAACAGCCTGCAATATAATAATTTTGTTTACTGCGCTTCTTTCGTGGGCAGGAGGCGTTTTGTGCCTGATTAATAAACGGGATACGGGAGGGCTTGGATGCCTTGCGTTGTTTTGCGTCGTGAGTTTTTTGTATTTTTCCATTGAGACAAAGACACTTATAATTTTCTACGGAAATCAGACGCTGTATTCTGTTTTGTTCTTTTTATGTCTGATGCTGATGCCTGTTTTGCTGCAGCTTTATATCGAGCGGACATTAGAGGGGTTTCATAAGAAATTGTCGGAGCTGCTGATTTTCATCGGTGTGCTCAATGCGTTGGTGCAGATGCTGATTCAGGTACTGAATATTGCGGATTTTATGGAAATGTCGGTTTTTTCGCATTTGCTGGTTTTTATCGCGACAGTGAGCGGTATGGTGATGTATATTGACCGTCTTCGGAAGAACCGGACAAAGAGCAGGGAGTCTGTTTTCAATGCGGCTGCGATGGTGGCTGTCTGCGTGGGCACGACGGTTGATTTAGTGCGCGGGCAGATTGTTAAGGTTGGGGATTTGGCAATGTTCAGCCGCATCGGGGTTACGGTGTTTTGCATGATTATGGTGTATATCAACGTGTTGCGGATTAGCAGGATGTTCGCGGCGGAGGCGGAGGCAGCGGCAGTCAGACTGCAGCATGAGATGGCGAAGGTTGAGGAGCGCAATCAAATGCTTGTGCTTGCGCGTGAAGAGGCGGAGGCAGCAAAGCAGGAGGCACAGGAGGCGAGCCGTGCCAAGAGCAGCTTCCTTGCGAATATTTCGCATGAAATCCGTACCCCGATTAATGCGGTGCTTGGTATGGATACGATGATTCTGCGCGAGAGCCGTGAGGAAAATGTCAGGGAATATGCAAACGATATTCAGAGCGCGGGGCAAAACCTGCTTTCGCTGATTAACGATATTCTTGATTTTTCTAAGATTGAATCGGGAAGAATGGAGATTAAGCCAGTCAATTATGAGCTTGCATCGCTGCTTGGAGATTGTTACAACATGATACAGGTGCGCGCCAAGGATAAGGGGCTGTTTTTCAGAATGGAGAACAGTACGTCGATTCCGCATCAGCTTTACGGTGATGAAGTGCGTGTTCGTCAGATTATTATCAATCTTTTGACGAATGCCGTAAAGTATACGGAAAAGGGAGAGGTTGTATTATCCGCGAACTGGGTAAAAACAGATGAAGAAAATATCCGCCTGATTGTGGCGGTGCGTGATACGGGAATGGGCATCAAGTATGAGGACCAGCAGAAGCTGTTTGATTCGTTTCAGCGTCTTGATGTGGAGCGCAACCGCAATATTGAGGGCACGGGGCTTGGTCTTGCGATTACGAAGCAGCTCATTGAGATGATGAACGGTACGATTTCCCTTGAGAGCAGCTATGGGCGCGGTTCGACCTTTACGGTGGAAATTCCGCAGCGTGCGCGCTCTTTTGAACCGATTGGGGATTTCCAGGCACGGATCCAGGACAGCGCCGCATTTGGCGATACCTACCAAAGCAGCTTTCAGGCACCTGAAGCACGCATTCTCGTAGTTGACGATGTGCCGATGAATTTAAAGGTTTTGCGCGAGCTGTTAAAGAGTACGCGCATTCAGATTGATACGGCTGAGAGCGGGAAAGAGTGCCTCAGGGACATCACGCTGAAAAAGTACCATATGATTTTCCTTGACCATATGATGCCGGAAATGGACGGTATCGAAACGTTAAAGAACATGAAGTGGGTTGCGGAGAATAAAAATACTGACACGCCTGTCATTATGCTGACGGCGAATGCGATTATCGGTGCGCGGGACGAATATTTCAGCGCAGGGTTTGACGATTATTTGGCAAAGCCTGTGAAGGAAACGGAGCTTGAGCAAATGATATGCAAATATCTGCCAAAGGAGCTTGTTATTTTGCCCGAGGAAGAGGTGAAGCCTGAGGAGGACGGCGGATTTGATATGCGCACACTTCTTCGGAAACCGGAGGTAAGACCGCAGACGGAAAAAAGAAGTCTGATGCAGCGCCTGGATTTTATTGACGCGCGGGCGGGTGCGAGCTACTGTGCCGGAAGCGAGGCAATTTACCGTGAGGTTCTGCAGTCTTATGCGCTTGGAAAGCTGCGTGAGGAAATTGTGGATTATTATGAAAAAGAGGACTGGAAGAACTATGGCATTAAGGTGCATGCGCTTAAAAGCACTTCACTGGGCATCGGCGCAGTGGAGTTGTCGGAGTTTGCGAAGGCGCTGGAAAATGCGGCAAGAAATGGAAATATTGCTTTTGTCAAGGCGCAGCATGATAATATTTTGAAGGAGTATGACGAACTGCTTGAGAAGCTACGGGAGGTTTTGGAATGAGATATGACGTAATTATTATTGGAGCGGGTCCGGGAGGAATTTTTTCCGCATATGAAATGATGCAGGGAAGCAGTGCGCTTAAAATTGCGGTGTTTGAGTCGGGACATGCGCTTGAAAACCGCAAGTGTCCGATTGACGGGGAAAAGATCAAGAGCTGTATCCACTGCAAGAGCTGTTCGATTATGAGCGGTTTTGGCGGCGCGGGGGCGTTTTCCGACGGGAAGTACAATATTACGAATGACTTTGGCGGGACGCTGTTTGAACATATCGGAAAGACGCAGGCGCTTGACTTGATGCGGTATGTAGATGAGATTAATATGGCGCACGGCGGCGCGGGGACGAAGATGTACACGACGGCGGGGACGCATTTAAAGAAGCTGTGTCTGCAGAATAAACTCAACCTGCTTGACGCGTCGGTGCGGCATTTGGGAACGGACATCAATTATATTGTGCTGGAAAATCTTTATGCCGAGATGAAGGATCAGGTGCACTTTTATTTTGATACGCCTGTGACCGATGTGGCGGTAACGCAGGACGGGTACCGGATTTGCTGCGGCGATGCGTCATATGAATGTGACAGATGTGTCATTTCCGTGGGCAGAAGCGGGAGTAAGTGGATGGAGAAGGTTTGTGAAAGTCTTGACATTTCCACGAAGTCCAACCGTGTGGACATTGGCGTGCGCGTGGAGCTTCCAGCGGTGATCTTTTCGCATCTGACAGATGAGCTTTATGAGAGCAAGATTGTTTACCGTACGGAGAAGTTTGAAGACAGAGTGCGGACGTTTTGCATGAATCCGTATGGGATTGTGGTGAATGAGAACACCAACGGGATTGTCACGGTGAACGGGCACAGCTATGAAGATGAACAAAAACAGACGGCGAATACGAATTTTGCGCTTTTGGTGGCAAAGCATTTTTCGGAGCCGTTTAAGGACAGCAACGGCTATGGCGAGAGCATTGCGCGGCTTTCCAACATGCTAGGCGGCGGTGTGATTGTGCAGCGGTTCGGTGATTTGGTGCGCGGAAGAAGGAGCAATATGAAGCGTATCGAGGAAGGGCTTGTGACGCCGACGCTTGCGGCGACGCCGGGCGATTTGAGTCTTGTGCTGCCGAAGCGGATTTTGGACGGGATTATCGAAATGATTTACGCGCTCGACAAGATTGCGCCGGGGACGGCGAACGATGATACACTGCTTTACGGCGTGGAAGTGAAGTTCTACAATATGGAGGTTGATATTGACGAGAATCTTGAGAGCCGCCACAAGGGGCTTTATGTCATTGGCGACGGCAGCGGCGTGACGCATTCGCTGTCGCACGCGTCGGCGAGCGGCGTGTATGTGGCGCGGCAGATTTTGGGGCGGATATAAAAATTTCTTGTGCAACGCTGTTTTCTCTGTTATACTCAAAACCGTAAGTTTTTTAGCTTATGAGATTAGGGTGTCAAAAGGTCTGAATTTCCCTTGCAGGCTAATTTTCCCAATCTTGCACCCCAATATCTATCAACGATGCGCCGCATCGCCTCAAGATATTGGGGCACAATCTTGAAAAAATTATCTCTGCAATGAAAATGGACCTTTTGACACCCTAATCCTTATGAAAAAACAGATGAGGAGTAAAGGAGGAACTGGTAATGACACAGGCAAAAATCTGCATTTTGATAGCGATTGTGTTTTATTTGGGGCTGGTGCTTTATATCGGCTATCGCTGTTCAAAGAAGAATAAAAACACGGACGACTTTTATCTTGGAGGAAGGAAGCTGGGACCGTTTGTCACGGCGATGAGCGCGGAGGCGTCGGACATGAGCAGTTATCTGCTGATGGGGATTCCGGGGCTGGCATATTTAAGCGGTATCGCGGACGCGGGGTGGACGATTATCGGGCTTTCCATTGGAACGTACTTAAACTTTCTGATTGTTGCAAAGAAGCTGCGGCGCTATTCCAAAATTGCGGACAACGCAATCACGTTGCCGCAGTTTTTTAAAAACAGGTACCATGATGGCAGCAACGCGCTTTTGTACATCGCGGCGATTATTATTGTAATCTTTTTTATTCCGTATACGGCGTCGGGGTTTGCCGCGTGCGGTAAGCTGTTTTCAAGCCTGTTTGGCGTCAACTACATGGCGGCAATGATTGTGAGTGCGATTGTCATTGTGGGCTATACGACGCTTGGCGGCTTTTTGGCGGCGTCCACGACGGATTTGATTCAGAGTATCATCATGACGATTGCGCTGATTGTGGTGCTGCTGTTTGGCGTGAATGTGGCGGGTGGCTTTGACGTGGTGCTTGACAATGCAAGGTCGCTTTCGGGCTATCTGACGATGTTTGCGACACACAACGCGGCGGACGGAACTTCTTCGCCTTACGGATTTATTACCATTATTTCGACATTGGCGTGGGGGCTTGGGTATTTTGGAATGCCGCATATCCTGCTTCGCTTTATGGCAATTGAAGATGAGGGGAAGTTGTACATTTCAAGACGTGTGGCAATTGTGTGGGTTGTCATTTCGATGGCAGTGGCAGTGTTAATCGGAATTGTCGGCTATAGCATGAGCGTGCAGGGCGCAATTGATACACTTTCCGGCGCGGATTCGGAAACGGTTATCGTAAAGGTGTCTGATCTGATGAGTCAAAACGGCGTGGTTATGGCATTGATGGCGGGCGTGATTCTTGCAGGTATTTTGGCGTCTACCATGTCAACGGCGGACTCGCAGCTTCTTGCGGCGTCCTCGGCGGTATCGTCGGATTTGCTCGGTGAAAAGCTGAAAACAAACGACAAAGGCGGAATGGTTGCGGCGCGGATTACGCTGCTTGTAATTGCCGTGTTTGCGGTGATTTTGGCAAGGGATCCGAACAGCTCCGTGTTTGGCATTGTGTCCTTTGCATGGGCAGGCTTTGGCGCGGCGTTTGGTCCGGTTGTGTTGTTTTCGCTGTTTTGGCGGCGCGCGAACCGTTTCGGTGCACTCGCCGGAATGGTGTCGGGCGGTCTGATGATTTTTGTTTGGAAATACCTTGTGCGTCCTTTAGGCGGCGTGTGGGATATTTATGAGCTTCTGCCTGCGTTTATCGTGGCGTGTATCTTTATTGTTGCTGTGAGTCTGGCAACGCCTGCGCCGGAGCAGAAGGTACTTGACGAGTTTGATTTGGCGTCAAAAAAATAACCGGTTGCATGGTTTGCAAAAATGTGATATGGTTGAAATTAATTGAATATCGATGCTGCCGTAATGGCAGCGTTTCGTAAGAGGTGTCAGGGGTAGCCGATGTCCGAATGGTTCATCGGTTATGCTTTGGTGAAAAGGGAAACAGGTGAGAATCCTGTACGAACTCGTCACTGTGATTAGGGAGCAACTGTCAATCAAACCATGAAATGACAGATATGTTATTTCATGGTTTGATTTTATGCCACTGATGAAAATTGGGAAGGCAGACAGGCGCGGTGATCTATCAGTCAGGAGACCTGCCTCTTGCAGTACAGGATTTATTCCAAACCACGAGTAACTGGTTGTACGTCTTTTTTGCGTTTTCTTTTTATACGCTTTTTGCGTTTATTCACAGGCGGAAGACGGTTCTGTTTTGGAAGGATACTGATATTCGGTTACAAAAATAAAGGAACGGGATATGGATAATACCCCAAACGGAGGAAAAAGTATGAAAAAGAAAATGGCGGCTATCATGGTGGCAGAAGTGCTTGGAGCGGCACTTTTTACAGGGTGCGGCAATGCGGACGGACCGACGGCAGTGTTGAAAAATCCCGGCACGGGCACGGCGGCAGCGTCTGCGGAAACGGCGGAGGAAACAATGCCGGACGAGGACGAATCAGCAGATAATACGGAGGAAGGAAAGCAGGCGATACTGGTAGTCAGCTTTGGAACCAGTTATAATGAGAGCCGTGATTTGACAATTGGTGCGATTGAGAACGCGATTGCCGATGCTTTTCCGGAGTATGAGGTGCGCAGGGCATTTACAAGCCAGATTATTATTGACAAGCTCGCGCAGCGTGACGGTCTTGTGATTGACAATGTGGAGGAGGCATTAGACCGCGCGGCGGCAGACGGTATTACAACGCTTGTAGTGCAGCCGACGCATTTGATGAAGGGATATGAATACACAGACCTTGCAGATGCGCTTGAGGATTATAAAGCGCAGTTTGAATCCGTTGTCCTTGCGGAGCCGCTTTTGACAAGCGATGCGGATTTTGATGTGGTGGCGGATGCGATTACAACACGCACGGCGGATTATGATGATGGAAAGACGGCAATCTGCTTTATGGGACATGGTACGGAAGCGGACGCTAACAGCGTTTATCCGAAGCTTCAGGAAGCGCTGACAGCAAACGGATATGATAATTATTTTATCGGTACGGTTGAGGCGGAGCCTTCGTTCGAGGACGTCCTTACGGCAGTTGGCGCAAACAAGGACTACACAACAGTTGTGTTAGAGCCGTTGATGGTTGTATCCGGAGACCATGCGACAAACGATATGGCAGGTGATGAGGACGATTCGTGGAAGTCCGGTTTTGCGGCGGAAGGCTATAAGGTTGAGTGTATTCTTGAGGGACTTGGACAGAATGCAGGTATTCAGAAGCTTTATGTGTCGCATACACAGGATGCGATAGACAGTATTGAACAGTAAATTAAGAGGAGAATAAGTTTTGAAAAACAGAGGCTGCATCATGAAAAAGCTTCTGCTTGCGGGCTTGTTGGTGTTTGCCGGTGTGAACATGGGTTTTGCATCGGTAAACTTATATGCGGAAGAAGCCACAGCCAATTTTGAAATGCAAGCGGAAACAGGGACGGACAACGAAACAGAAACCAGTACAAAAGCAAATGACATGGTTGCGGGTGACGATGAAAAAGCGCCTGCAAAGGAAGTCGGAAAAAAGAATATGATACCGGTATATGGTAGCGATATAATCGACGGAACCTATGATATTGAGGTGGACAGCAGCTCGTCTATGTTCCGGATTGTAAAGGCACAGCTTACCGTACAGGACGGGGAAATGTCGGCGGTGCTGACGCTTGGCGGGAAAGGGTATCTCCGCTTGTTTATGGGAACAGGCGAGGAGGCTGTAGCGGCGCAGGAAACGGAATATGCGGAATATGTGGAAGATGCCGACGGCGCGTATACGTATGAGGTGAAGGTTGAGGCGCTTGACAAGCCGTTGGATTGCACAGGCTTTAGCAAGCGGAAGGAAAAGTGGTACGACCATCAGATTGTCTTTGAGGCAAATTCTCTTGAGGCGGATGCGCTGCTTATCACGCTTCCCGATTACGAGGAGGAAGAAAAAACGACACAAGTGTCAGAAAGTGAGACGCGGGAGGCGGCAGGTGAAACAGAGGCAAAAGGAAATATGACACATGTGTCAGAAGTCGCGCAACAGGAGCGCGTCAATCTTTCCGACGGAACGTATTATATAGATGTGACGCTTAGCGGCGGCAGTGGAAAAGCGTCGGTAACGTCTCCCGCGAAGGTGACGGTTGCAGACGGCATGGCGACGGCGGAGTTGGAATGGAGCAGTTCAAACTATGATTATATGCTTGTAAACGGGCAGAAATATCTTCCGGTAAACATGGAAGGAAATGCCGTGTTTGAAATCCCTGTCATTTGCTTTGACAAAGAGATGCCAGTGACGGCGGATACTACGGCGATGGGAATGCCGCATGAGGTAGCATATACGCTTTTATTTTTACAGGAAAGTGCAAAACCTTTGGAGAGTAAGGAGGAAAAGAACAAAATGGACTGGAATTTGATTCTTTTGATTGTAATTGCAGCATTGACAGGGGCGACGGTGGCATATTATGGAACGAATAAAAAGAAGTAAGATTTATGCGGCGCTGCTGTGCGTATTTGCCATATGCGCACTGACAGCCTGCACAGAAAATAAAACCGGCGTGACGGCAGAACGCAGCAGGGATGCGCATACGGAAATAGAAGGTTTGGAATGGCAGGAGTACGTGGATTTGTCGTACGCGGAATGCTTTACGATAGAGAACTATGCGGGAGGCTTTCGCCTGATTACCGTATCAGACGATGCACGGTATCTCATTGTGCCGGAGGGAGGTTGCGCACCGCAGGGCTTAAAAAATGACATCATTGTCATAAATCAGCCCGTATCCGACATCTATTTGGCAGCAACCGCGGCGATGGATATGTTTCGGTCGCTGGACGCACTTGGCACCATAACACTTTCGGGTACGGATGCGGGCGGCTGGTACATAGAGGAGGCGAAGCAGGCAGTTGAAAGCGGCGCGATGCTTTATGCGGGCAAGTACAGTGCGCCGGATTATGAGCTGATTTTGTCGAAAAACTGTCCGCTTGCCATCGAAAACACCATGATTTTGCACACGCCCGAGGTCAAGGAGCAGCTTGAACAGCTTGGCGTTGCCGTGCTTGTGGATTACGCGAGCAACGAGTCGCACCCGCTTGGAAGAATTGAGTGGGTGAAGCTTTACGGCACGCTGCTTGGAAAGGAAGCGCAGGCGCAGCAGATTTTCGACGCGCAGGCAAAGACTTATACGGAGATTGAACAGCAGGTGCAAAAGAGCGGTAAGTCCGTCGTTATTTTTTACCTTACGGAAAACGGAGCGGCGAGTGTGCGCAGCCCTTCTGATTATATGGTAAAAATTGTTGCGTCTGCGGGCGGAACGTATGTATTTGACGATTTGGAAACGGACGGAAAGAAAAGCACCTCAATGACAATCCAAATGGAAACCTTTTATGCGCGTGCAAAATCTGCCGATTATCTGATTTACAACAGCAGCATCGGCGGTGAATACGAAAATTTGGAAGCGCTGTTGAAAAAAGAAGCGCTTTTGGCGGATTTTGACGCCGTGAAAGAAAACCATGTGTGGTGTGCGCCGAAAAGCCTGTATCAGGAGTCCATGTCGACGGGAAAGCTGATTACGGATATTTATGCCATATTAAATGAAGAAACACCGCAGACAACTTATTTGTACCGCCTTGAATAATTTGGGAAGGAAAAACGAGTGAGACAGACAAGATCTATTTTTGCATTTGCGATGCTGACGGTTTTCGTGTTTGTGATGATTGTTTTGAATACCGTGACGGGAAGCGTTCAAATTCCGCTTGCGGACATCGTGGAGCTGCTTGTGGGGCGGGGGAGCGATGCGACAGCCTATAGCATTGTGTGGCAGATACGGCTCCCGCGGGCGTGTGCGGCGGCGGTGCTTGGCGGTGCGCTCGCGCTCTCGGGCTATCTTTTACAGACTTTTTTCCACAATCCGATTGCAGGTCCGTTTGTGCTGGGGATTTCCTCCGGCGCAAAGCTGACGGTGGCGCTGCTGCTGGTACTGGTTGCGGATAATGCGGTGAATGTCAGTTCGGTTGCGATGATTGCATCGGCGTTTGCGGGCGCAATGCTTGCGATGGGGGTTGTGCTGATTATGGCGCGCGTCGTGGATAAAATGTCGATGCTGATTGTGGGCGGCGTGATGATTGGATATATCTGTTCGGCAGTCACGGACATTATCGTCACGTTTGCGGACGATTCGGATATTGTAAATTTACATAACTGGTCAAAGGGCAGTTTTTCGGGGATTACGTGGGAAAATGTGACTGTCATGTCCGTTACGGTGTTTGTGACGGCAGCGGTCATTTTTCTGTTTTCCAAGCCGATTAGCGCGTATCAGCTCGGGGAAACATATGCGCAGAATATGGGTGTGAATTTAAAGCTGCTGCGGATGCTCTTGGTGCTTTTATCCAGTGTGCTTGCGGCATGCATTACGGCGTTTGCGGGACCGGTTTCCTTTGTGGGCATTGCGGTGCCGCATTTGGTCAAACGGCTTTTTGGGACAACGAAGCCGCTTTTAATGATACCGGCGTGCTTTCTTGGGGGGAGCGCTTTCTGCCTGTTCTGCGACCTTTTGGCGCGCACGGCGTTTGCACCGACGGAAATGAGCATCAGTACCGTGACGGCAGTCTTTGGCGCACCGATTGTCATTATCATTCTTTTGAGAAAGCAAAGGGCATAGGACGATGGCGGATTATTATGTATCGACAAAAAACCTGTCAGTGGGTTATCACAAAAAGACGGTTTTGGAGCATCTGACGTTTGGCGTGAACCGCGGCGAAATCCTGACGTTAATCGGACCAAACGGAGCGGGAAAGTCTACGGTTTTAAAAAGCCTTGCAAAACAGTTAAAGCCGATTGCAGGGACGGTATATATCGACGGAAAAGACCTTACGGGCTTTGGCAGGGAAGCGCTTTCCAAAACACTTGCGGTTGTGTTTACACAGCGGCTTCGCACGGAGCTTATGACATGCCGCGATGTTGTGTCGGCGGGGCGGTACCCCTACACGGGACGTTTTGGCATTCTTGGTGCGGCGGACCGTCAGAAGGTTGAGGAGGCGATGGCGCTTGTGCGCATTATGCCGTTTGCCGATGAGGATTTTACAAAAATAAGCGACGGACAGCGGCAGCGGGTCCTGCTTGCACGCGCAATCTGTCAGGAGCCGGATATTATTTTGCTTGACGAGCCGACATCGCATCTTGATATGAAGCATAAGGTTGAATTTTTGTCACTGCTGCAGAGAATGGCACGCGAAAAAAGACTGTCCGTTATCATGTCCCTCCATGAGCTGGACCTTGCAGGAAAGGTATCCGATAAAATCATGTGTGTCGGAACGCATTGCGTGGAGCGGTTCGGCACGCCGCGAGAGGTTTTTGAGGAGGATTATATCAAGGCGCTTTTTGGGGTGAAAACGGGAAGCTTTGACGAAGCGTCATGCGGTATGGAGCTGGAAGCGCCCAAGGGAGAGCCAAAGGTTTTCGTGCTTGCGGGCGCGGCATCAGGGCAGGAAACGTTTCGCGAACTGCAGCGAAAAGGCGTTGCATTTGCGACGGGCATTCTTTACGAGAACGATATGGATTTTCCCGTAGCAAAGGCGCTTGCCGCAGCGTATGTCGGTACTGCTGCGACACAGCATATCGGCAGAGATCGTTTTGAGCAGGCGAAGGCGCTTGCCCAAAAATGTGAGTATGCCATTTGCTGCCGGGACTGTTTTGCGCCGTGGGAGCCGGAGAACCGGGAATTATATGATTTGCTGATGCACAAGCCGCCTTATTCCAAATAAGACGGCTTGCGTAGCGTGGACGCGTTTGCTATACTAGAAAGTGTTGGAAAAATGCTCTAGGATCAAAGGCAGGAGTGGGGAAAATGAGATTAAGAGATTTGCTAAATTATGAAACAATCGTAATCCAGTGCCATGACAACCCTGATGCGGACGCGGTTGCAAGCGGTTACGGGCTTTACACGTATTTTAAAAAGAAGGACAAGAACGTGCGTTTCGTTTATGGCGGCAGGTTTGTTATCCAAAAAAGCAATTTGGTGCTGATGCTGCGAGAATTGGAGATTCCTATTGAATATGTGACCACGCTTGCGCCTCCGGATCTTTTGATCACGGTGGATTGCCAGTATGACGAGGGAAATGTCACGCATTTTGACGCAAAGGAGGTTGCGGTCATTGACCACCATCAGGTGAGCGGTCCGCTGCCGCGTATGAGTGACGTGCGCAGCAGTCTTGGCTCGTGCTCTACGCTGGTTCGCGAATTGCTGGAGCGGGAGGGTGTGGACATCAATGAGGAGAAGAATCTTGCAACGGCGCTTTATTATGGGCTGATGATGGATACGAATCAGTTTACGGAGATTTATCACCCGCTTGACAAGGATTTGCGTGACGACGCGGCGTTTGACAGAAGCAAGATTACGTTGTTCCGAAATGCCAATCTCTCGCTCTCGGAACTAGAGATTGCAGGGGAGGCGCTTTGCAGATATGAATACGAAGAAACGTACCGCTATGCCGTTATTAAAGCGAGGGCGTGCGATCCGAATATTTTGGGAATTATCGGGGATATGATGCTTGCGGTGGATGCAGTGGATTTCTGCGTAGTGTACAGTATTCTTCCGGTTGGCGTGAAGCTTTCAGTGCGAAGCTGCCGTAAGGAAACACGCGCGAGTGAGCTCGCGGATTATCTGACGGATAAGATCGGTTCGGGCGGAGGTCATGTCGAGAAGGCAGGCGGTTTGATTCAATTGGAGCTTTTGCAGAGGGAATATTCTGAGGAATATCATTCCGCATATGACGCTGCATTGCAGCTTGGTGAATTTTTTAAAAGGCGGTTAAAGGCGTACTTTGAGGAATCCGAGGTCATCTATGCGAAAGATTACGTGGCGGACTTATCGCAGATGCAGGCGTACCGGAGAAAAAACCTGCGGCTTGGCTATGTGAAGGCATCTGATGTTTTTAAGACGGGGACGAAGGTCACAATCCGTACACTGGAAGGCGATCTTGACATGCCGGTTAAAGATGATATGTATATTACAATTGGAATGGGTGGAGAGGTCCGTCTGATTGCAGAAGAAAATTTCAAGAAGAGTAACCGGACACTGGACGAGCCATATTTATTTGAGGGAGAATACAAGCCCATGGTCAAGACTTCGTTTGACGGGAAAAATGTGTCACTTATACCATATGCAAAGGCTTGCATTGCGACAGACGGTATTGAAATCTACATAAAGCCGTTAACGCATAGAGTGAAAGTGTTTACGCAGTGGGACGAGGAGAACTATATGCTCGGGAGAAAGGGCGATTATCTTGCAGTAAGGAAGGACGACCTGCATAACGTGTATGTGATTGCAGGTAACATGTTCGAACAAATGTATGAAGCAGTTTGATTTGTAAGCAGTAGCCAGAATGGAGGCGTTTGCAATGCTGAAAATATTTTTGGTAGAAGACGAAATGATTATGCGGGAGGGCATTAAGAAGAATATTGACTGGGAGAAAGAAAACTTTATATTTTCCGGGGATGCGGCGGACGGTGAGCTTGCTTATCCGTTGATTTTGCAAAAAAAGCCTGATATTCTGATAACGGATATTAAGATGCCTTTTATGGACGGGCTTGAGTTGAGCCGCCTTGTGAAGGCTGAGCTTCCTGATATCAAAATTATTGTTTTGAGCGGTTACGATGAATTTGACTATGCAAAAGAAGCGATTGATATCGGAATCACGGAATATATGTTAAAACCTGTTACGGGCGCAAAGCTTCTTGAAACGCTTCATAAAGTGGAAAAGAGTATTTTAGACCAAAGGGAAAAGGAAACTACAAAAAGCGGTGTCGGTGATAAAATGAAGTTTTTCAGAAAGCTTGTTTCTGGAAGCGTAAGCGTTTCCCTGCTTTTAAAAGAAGGACGCGAGCTGGGAATCGAGCTTGCGGCATCTGAATATAATCTGCTGCTGTTGCAGCTCTTTTTAGGAGATGATGTAGATGAGGCGCATTGTCATATAGAAGAGATCAGGCAGGGTTTTCAGAATTTAAAAGAAACTTATGCCAATATTGAGGTTATTGACCGGGGCAGGGAGGAATTTTGGATTCTTTTAAAAGGTACGCAAGAGTATCCTTTAAGCACATTGGAAAATGATATCAAGGAAGCAGTTGAAACACTCATAAAGGCACAAAACCAAATGGAATACTTTGGCGTGCTTGGAAAAAAGACAGAGCGTCTTGGAGATCTTAGTGTTTGTTATGAGTGTGCAAACGAACGGTTTGCACATCGTTTTTTGGAGGAACGAAACATCATCTATCAGGCAGATGATACTGCGAATCTTACGCTTGATCTTGAAAGCCTGAATTTATCACAGTCAGACCGCAAGGTTTTGGAGCAGTTTTTAAGCACAGGATTAAAAGAGGATATTGATTCTTTTATTGACATGTATTTTGAGAAAACGGGTGGGAAAAATATACAGTCGATTCTGTTCCGGCAGTATGTGGTAATGGATATTTATCTTATTACGGTGAACTTTTCCCAAAAAATGGGTTATAAAAAGCAGGAGCTTGCGAAGCTTTACGGTGATAAGCAGGAGTTTGCGAAGGTGTTTTCTTCGATTGAGGAAACAAAACGCTATCTGAAAAAACTGCTTGAAACGGCGATAGACCTTAAGGAAAAGGCATTGCCGGGTAAATACGATACCGTGTTAAAGCAGGCGCAGGAATATATTGAGGAGCATTACAATGAATATGATATTTCATTAAATACGGTGGCTGCATGCGTAAACTTAAGCCCGAATCATTTCAGCGCTATTTTCAGCCAGGAGCTTGGCGAAACGTTTATTGAATACCTTACAAAGGTCCGAATGGAAAAAGCGAAGGAGCTTCTTAGGACGACTTCAAAGAAGAGCACGGAAATTGCCTATGAGGTAGGATATAAGGATGCACATTACTTTGGCAGTCTGTTTAAAAAGACGCAGAACTGCACGCCAAAGGAATACCGTACGCATTAGCATGGAAAAGAGGTTGAGGCTGCGTATGAAAAAAAAGGGATATTCATTGAAAAACAGGTTGTATATGCTGCTTTTTGTCAGTCTTGTGCCGCTCACAATACTGATTACATATTTGCTGGTTATGACAAATAATGTGTCGGCACAGTACGACGAAATTGTTGAAAAGATAACAAAGGCAAATGAATACAATATCAATTTTAAGGATGATCTTGACTATTCCATGTATATTATCGTTGTAAACGCTGAGCGTGCAAATGATATTATTGACACAAACAAGCCTGTTCAGATGATAGACGAAGCGTGTGAGATGTTTGGGACGCTGTCAAAGGAGGCGGACACTGAGGCGGCAAGAACAAGGCTGAGCAGTATTATCAAAAGTCTGAATACATTAAGGGACAGAGTGATTGAGATTGAGGAGTCTGCACTGACAAGTGGAAGTTATGAAACAAACATGGAACGCCTTGACCTGAATATCAGAGTGCTTACGGAGTTGATTCAGGAGGAGGTTCAGTTTTACATTTATGAGCAGACAAGGAACATGGAAATCCTTAAGGAAGGAATTCGAAGCAGGGTAGAGAAGGCGATTTCCATTACGAGTGTTCTGCTTGTGGTTATTTTGGTTGGTGCATTAACAATCAGCCGCAGAATTATGGAAGAAATCACAGGTCCGATTCGCCACCTTTGCCATGTCGCGGAACGTGCCGGAAGCGGAGATTTCAAAACGCGCGCCCATGAAGAAAAGATAGACGAAATTGCAGTGTTAAATGCGAGCTTTAACAGAATGGTGGAAGAAATCGGGAAGCTTGTTGAGGATATCAGGGTGGAGGAACTAAACTTAAGGGCAGCGGAACTGCGTCTTCTTCAGGAGCAGATTAATCCCCATTTTTTGTACAATACATTGGATAACATTATTTGGCTTGCAGAGTCAAAAGAAACACAACAGGTTGTAAACATGGTGTCGGCGCTTTCTGATTTTTTCCGTACGACACTCAGCAAGGGTAAGGATTATATTTCCGTAAGGGACGAAGAGGCGCATATTAAAAGCTATCTGCAAATCCAACAGTTTCGTTATAGTGATATCTTAGATTATGAAATTGATATGGACGAGGAGGTTTATCATTGTGAAATTTTGAAGCTCACCCTTCAGCCCTTGGTTGAGAATGCACTTTATCATGGAATTAAAGGAAAACGCGGTTTAGGTCATATTCAGGTTAAAGGCTGTGTCAGGGACGGACTTTTGGAGTTTCAGGTAATAGACGACGGAATCGGTATGAAGGAGGAACGTCTGAATGAGGTGAGAAAGATTATTACCGGTGAGGTGGAGAATACAAAGGAACGGGGTGGATTTGGATTATTTAATGTGAATGAACGAATCCGGTTGAATTATGGACGTGAATATGGGCTTAGAATTAAGAGTGTCTATGGGGAAGGGACGTGTATTCTAGTGACGGTTCCTGCCGTAAAAAAGTAACCCTTTTTCGTAAAATATTGAACATTTTCACCAAAAATTAGATCACTTTATTAAAAAAAAATAAAAAACTCTACAATTTTCTTAAATTAACAGTATACATAAGAGAAAATATAAGTTATAATTAATTTCGTAATCGTTTATTGGTTGCGAAATAATTTTTATTTAATGGAGGGAATTTATTTATGAAAAAGAAATTGGTTGGCGCGCTTATGTGCGTAGCAATGACAGCAACAATGCTTGCAGGATGCGGCAATTCATCAGAGCCCGCAACAGCTCCTGCTCCGGCAGAGCCCGCAGCGCCTGCTCAGACACAGGCAGCAGCTCCGGCAGAAACAACACCGGCAGAGGCACCTGCTGAGACACAGGCAGCAGAGCCCGCAGCAAGCGGCGACGTTGTTACGGTTGGTTTCGCACAGGTTGGACATGAGTCAGACTGGCGTGCAGCAAACACAAAGAATTATCAGGATACATTCAGCGCAGCAAACGGCTATGAATTATCATTTGTAGACTGCGATAACGACCATGCAGTTCAGATTGAAACTGTTCGTGGATTTATCGAGCAGGAGTTAGATTATATCTGCATCGCTCCGATTCAGTCAGCAGGATGGGATACCGTTCTTCAGGAAGCACAGGATGCAGGCATTCCGGTACTTATCGTAGACCGTGCCGTAGATGCTGACGCTTCTCTGTATACAACAGCTCTTGGCTGCGACATGGTAGCTGAGGGTGAGGCAGCTGGTAACTGGCTTGCAGAGTACTTAAACGGCGAAGATGCAAACATTCTTGTCATTGAAGGTTCTGTTGGAGCATCTGCTACACTTGGACGTACAGAAGGCTTTAACAATATCGTAGCTCAGAATTCGAACTGGACAGTTCTTGACTCACAGTCAGGTGACTTTACACAGGCAGGCGGTCAGGAAGTTATGGAGTCATTCATTAAGTCTTACAGCGATTTCAACGTAGTTGTATGCCAGAACGATAACGAAGCATACGGCGCAATGGACGCAATGGATGCAGCAGGTATTACATACGGTACAGACGGCGATGTAATCATTATCTCATTCGATGCTACACACGACGGACTTCAGTACACATTAGACGGAAAGATTACATGTAATGTAGAGTGTAATCCTCTTCAGGCTGGTTTCGCAGAAGGCGTTATCAAGAAGCTTGAGGCAGGCGAGTCAGTTGACGCATGGACACTCGTTGAGGATGAAGCATTCGTAGCACCGGGCATTGAGAGCGCTTACGCTGTAACAATGAGCCAGGAAGTATTGGATGGCCGTGCATACTAATTTGAACAAAGCATAATATGTAAAAATGTTATATGAGGGGAGAAAATCCCGGGAGGGATGGGATTTTTCTCCCCTCATATTTTACCAAAAAATGAATACCCGGAAAGAAAAACTCTGGAAGGAAATACTGTGAAATTAAAATTTTACAGGCAAATTTGGGCATATGCCTCAATTTGCAGACATTGGAAGAATGGGGGTTTTTTATGGAAAACAATATTGTTTTAAGTGCAAAAGGAATCTGTATGACCTTCCCCGGTGTAAAAGCATTGGAAAATGTGGATTTCAACTTGAGAAAGGGAGAAATCCGTGCGCTAATGGGTGAAAACGGCGCCGGAAAATCCACATTGATTAAATGCCTTACCGGGGTAAACAAGTTTGAGGCGGGAGAAATTCATTTGGAGGGCATTGACGGTCCTGTTGTGAACAGGGACACGTTGGACGCCCAGCGCAAAGGAATTTCGACGGTTTATCAGGAAGTAAACCTGTGTCCGAATCTTTCTGTTGCGGAGAATTTGTTTATCGGCAGGGAGCCGATGACAAAGTTTCACACGGTCAACAGAAGGAAAATGAACGAGATGGCGGCAAACCTGATGAAGGAACTGGATTTGGACGTTGATGTGACGCAGAATTTGGAAGAATACTCATTGGCATTGCAGCAGATGATTGCAATTGCCCGTGCGGTGGATATGGATTGTAAGGTCCTGATTTTGGATGAGCCGACTTCTTCACTGGACGATAATGAGGTGGCTAAGCTCTTTGTCATGATGAGAAGACTTCGTGATAAGGGCGTTGGCATTATGTTCGTCACACATTTCCTTGAGCAGGTTTATGAAGTCTGCGACGGTATCACAGTTCTTAGAAACGGTACACTGGTAGGGGAATACACGATTGAGGAGCTGCCGCGTGTAAAGCTGGTTGCAGCTATGATGGGTAAAGATTTTGATGATCTTGCCAGCATTAAGCAGGAGGGCAGCGGCGATAAGTCAAAAGAGCCTCTTGTCATAGATGCAAAAGGACTCAGCCATGCCGGAACCATCAAGCCGTTTGATTTGGAGATCCATAAGGGCGAGGTAATCGGACTGACCGGACTTTTGGGAAGCGGACGAAGCGAGCTGGCACGCGCGATTTACGGTGCAGACAGGGCACAGACAGGTACGCTGAAAGTAAAAGAAAAGGAAGCAACAATCAAAAATCCGATTGATGCCATGAATCTTGGCATGGGACTTTTGCCGGACGACAGAAAGGCAGAGGGGATTATCGGAGATTTGTCCGTGCGCGAAAACATTATTTTGGCCATGCAGGCAAAACAAGGTATTTTTAAGAAGATTCCAATGTCAAAGCAAATTGAAATCGCGGATAAATTTATTGAAATGCTGCAGATCAAGACAGCAAGCAGAGAAACCCTGATCAAGCAGCTTTCTGGCGGAAATCAGCAGAAGGCGATTTTGGCAAGATGGCTTGCAACCGATCCGGATTTCCTGATTTTGGATGAACCCACCCGTGGTATTGATATCGGAACTAAGACGGAAATCCAGAAGCTGGTGCTTAAGCTTGCGGACGAGGGAAAGAGTGTCATGTTTATTTCTTCGGAAATTGAGGAAATGCTTCGAACCTGCAATCGTATGGCAGTGCTTCGGGATGGCGCCAAGGTTGGCGAAATCAGCGGCGACGACCTGACGCAGGAAGGCGTTATGAAGGCAATTGCGGGAGGTGGAAAAGATTGAAAATTAAAAATTTCCAATCTTACAAGTTTGTGCTTTGCAGCCCAAACTTGCAGGCTATGAAAGGAGCATGGTTATAATATGGATAAAGTGAAAAAAATAACAAAAATGAAGCTGTTCCTGCCGATTTTCAGTATGATTCTCGTTATGATGATTAACGTGATTTATGATATTGCAAGTGGGAACCCTCCATTTGGTTTTTTCTCGATTAGTATTAATAACGGTATTTTATACGGGCGTTTGATTGATATTTTAAACCGAGGCAGCGAGGTTGCCATTTTGGCAATCGGTATGACACTTGTGGTATCTGCTTCCGCAGGTACGGATATTTCCGTAGGCTCCGTAATGAGCTTGTCCGGCGGTATGTGTTGTATGCTGCTTGCAGGCTACGGTGTGACAAACGTGAGCAACTATGCCGTTCCTCTTTGGGTAGGTATGTTGGCAGGTATCGCAATCGCTTGTGTGTGCGGTCTGTTTAACGGATTCTTGGTAGCGTATATGAATATCCAGCCGATGGTCGCAACATTGATTTTATGGTCTGCGGGCAGGGCAGTCGGACTTTTGCTTTGCAACAGCAATATCGTGTATGTGCGCGTGCCTTCGTTCCAGTTTTTCGGCGGATATTGCGGTATCATTCCGACACCGATCCTGATTGCGGCGGTCTGTGTTGCGATTGCATCGGTAGTCTTAAAATCAACAGCGCTTGGTACATATATTCAGAGTGTCGGCATTAATAAAAGGGCTTCAAGAATTTCCGGATTTAATTCCGCAAAGATTATTCTGTTATGCTATGTGATTTGCGGTCTGTGTGCAGGCATTGCCGGCTTGGTTGCAACCTGCAGAATTTATTCCGCAGATACCAATAACATTGGTTTGAATATGGAATTGGATGCGATTCTTGCGGTAGCGCTTGGCGGGAACAGCCTTGGCGGCGGTAAATTTAATCTTGCCGGTTCCATCATCGGTGCCTATACGATTCAGGCGATTACCACGACACTGTATGCTTTGGGTGTTTCTTCCGCACAGGCTCCCGTATTTAAGGCAATTGTGGTTATCTTAATCGTAGTCATCCAGTCACAGCCTGTAAAGGATTACTTTAAAAAGCTGTCTGCAAAGAGGGCAGTTGCAAAGGAGGTGGCATAGGATGAAGAAGTTCAAGCTTGGAGGCAATAATATTTTATTGGCAATTACGGTAATCCTGTTTGTTGTCATGTATTTAGGCGGCTGCATTATCTATGCGGATAAGGGATTTACCCATCTTCAGACGTTTTTAAACGTATTGATTAACAATGCGGGACTGATTGCCGTTGCAAGCGGTATGACCTGTGTCATGCTGACAGGCGGTATTGATATTTCTGTCGGTTCCCTGATTGCCATGGATTGTATGTTTTTGGCAGTCGGCATGGAGCAGTGGGGAATGAGCAGCCCTGTATTGATGATTTTGGTATTGGTTATCGGTATTGTGTTTGGTGTTGTTCAGGGATATTGCGTGGCTTACCTTGAAATCCAGCCGTTTATCGTTACGATGGCGGGAATGTTCTTTGCAAGAGGTATGACGGCGGTCATCTGTAAGGATCAGGTAAGTATCGTTTCGGATAAACTGTTTACGGCAATCTCGAACATGAAGATTAATATTCCGTTTGGCGGATATACAAATAAGAAGGGTATTTATCAGGTTCCCTTTATCCGTCCGACAGTTGTCGTTGCACTGTTGGTAGTCGTACTGGTGTTCTTGATGCTGAAATACACAAAGTTTGGCAGAAGCATTTATGCGGTGGGCGGCAATCAGGTATCTGCTACATTGATGGGATTGAATGTCCGCAAGACGAAGCTTCTTACTTATACGCTTTGCAGCTTCCTGACATCAATCGGCGGTATCTGCTATTGTTTAAATACAATGTGCGGTACGACAACGCAGGCGACCGGTTTGGAAATGGACGCGATTTCTTCTTCCGTTATCGGCGGAACGCTCTTGACAGGCGGTGTGGGAAATGTGCTTGGTTCCCTTGTCGGCGTGCTTATCAACGGTACGATTTCAACGTTGGTGAAGTCGAACGGTAAGCTGGTAAGTTCGTGGGCGAATATTATTACGGCGATTCTGCTATGTTTCTTTATTCTTTTGCAGGCTATTTTTGCGAAAATTAAGGAAAGCAAGAAGGCATAAGGTGATTTTTGTTACCCCTGTCTTTGCCATTGTGCAAAAGGCAGGGGTAATTTTATCGACAGGAGGTGGCAGGCATGATTAAGAGAAGAAGGAACAATTTGTTCATATCCGTTTTTGCACTTTGTTTTGTGCTGTTGACAGGCTGTGGCGCGGGGCGTGATACGACGGCGACGTCGGAAACGGACCTGGAGAGCGAGAGTATGCCGGACGAGGACGACATTGTGATTGGAATATCACAGGTTGGATCGGAATCGGACTGGCGCACAACCAACACAAAGGCGTATATAGAAACTTTTACGCAGGAAAAGGGCTATTATTTAATTTTTGAGGATGGACAGCAGAAGCAGGAAAATCAGGTGAAGGCGCTGCGGAAGTTCATTTTAAAGGGTGTTGACTATATCGTGCTTGATCCGATTGTGGAGACGGGCTGGGACGCGGTGTTAAAGGAGGCGCAGGACGCAGGCATTCCGGTGATTATTGCGGACAGGAATGTGTCGGTGGAGGACGAGAGCCTTTATACCTGCCATGTCGGAAGCGATTTCATGCAGGAGGGGAGAAACGCGGGCGAATGGCTTGCGGCGTACTTGGAGTCGCGCGGCAGGGGGAAAAAGGAAATAAACCTTGTCACGCTGCAGGGAACGCTTGGTTCAACCGCGCAGATTGGCAGGACGTCCGGCTTTGCAGAGGTTATGGAAAAACACGCGAACTGGAATATGCTGGAATATCAGTCAGGGGATTTCACGCAGGCAAAGGCGTATGAGGTGATGGAATATTTCCTTGAAACGTATGATGATATTGATGTAGTGATTTGTGAGAATGACAATATGGCATTTGGTGCGATTGAAGCAATCAAAGAAGCGGGCTTAAAGCTTGGGAAAAACGGGGATATCATGATTCTCTCGTTTGATGCGGTGCGCGATGCGCTGCTGCTGGTGCAGAAGGGGGAGATCATGGCGGATTTTGAGTGTAATCCGATTATTGCGCCTTTAGTAGAGGAAACCATCCAAAAGCTTGAGCGCGGTGAGCCGGTTGAGAAAGTGCAGCATATAGACGAAACATATTTTGATTATCGAATGGACATTGAAACGCTGCTTGAGAGCAGAGAATATTAGAGGCTATGGGGTTATAAGGTTGTAGCTTTTATTATGCACAGCTCCGTGCAAAGGAAGTATGCCGCAAAGGCGGCGCACGGGGCGCGCGGCGAGTAGGGGGGGAAGGTCGTTCCCCTACTTGATTGCACACAGGCACCCAAACGAAAACTGCTTGACAAAGTAATTATACGCACGTATAATATAATTATACAAACGTATAACAAAGAAAAGGAGAATACCCATTATATGAATAATATGCCCAAAAAACTAGGTGAGGCGGAACTGGAAATTATGCAGGTCCTTTGGGACAGCGAACCGCCAGTCACGTCAAATTACATTTTAAAGGAATTGCAGGACCGCAGAAAATGGCAGCTTTCCACCCTGATGACTTCCCTGACACGGCTGTCCGACAAAGGCTTTGTCAACTGTGACCGTTCAACAGGCAGCAATCTTTACACGCCGGCGATTTCGGAAAACGACTATAAAGCAGGAGCAAGCAAACATTTCTTGGAAAAGCTTTACAACAATTCCATACAAAATATGGTTGCCACGCTCTACAACAGCAAAGCAATCAAACCTTCTGATGTGGAAGAGCTCCGCGCTTTTTTAGATAAATTGGAGGAAGAACAATCATGACAAACATCTTTCTTTCCGTGTTGGCAGGCTCCATATCCGTCAGTCTGATTACCGTCTTGCTGATTGCATTGATGCCGTTTTTAGACAAACGCTACGCCGCAAAATGGAAATACTGGATTTGGCTTTTTTTGGCAGTGCGCCTGCTCCTTCCTTTTAGCGGCACGGATATACGCAGTGCGCTGCAACCATTGCAGCAGGAAAAAATACAGCAAACAGCCCAAACACAACAAAACAACACTTCTATGCCGCTGCGCAAGCCGGCACGGGTAATGGTCGAGCTACCAGTGCAAATGACAGCGCCAATCACCGTGCCTTCCAAAGGAAACCGTATTCAAACCACGCTGCTGAATGCCACGGTAATGCTGTGGGCAGCAGGCGGTCTTTGCTTTATCGGCTTTCATCTGATAAGCTACACGCGATACAAAAGGCAATTGTTCAGAACAGGAACAGTGATAAAAGACCGCCGCATTTTGTGTCAAATAATGCAATTGAAACAGGAGCTTGCAATAGGACGCAGCGTTTTGCCAATCGTATCTGCCGACGCTGCAAGCCCTATGATGCTCGGATTTTTTTGTGCGGTCCTTGTTTTGCCAAGCGCAGAATACAGTGCGGAGGAACTGTATTTTATCCTAAAGCACGAACTCGTCCATTTAAAACGGGGAGACGTCAGCATGAAGCTGCTTTTGGTAACGGCAAATGCAGTTCACTGGTTTAATCCGCTTATTTGGCTAATGCGAAAAGAGGCAACGGTTGACATGGAGCTGTCCTGTGACGAGCGCGTAACGCAGGGCGCAGACTTCGCGCAGAAAAAAGCCTACACCGAAACGCTGCTATCCACGCTCCATAAGCAATGCACGAAATGGACCGTGCTGTCCACACAATTTTACGGAGGGAAAAAAGTGATGAAGAAACGGTTTCAGAATATCCTGCGCAAAAACGCAAAGAAAAACGGTGTCGGTATTTTACTGTTTGTCATTTTTTTAACAATCAGCTTGGGAATGCTGATAGGGTGCACAGCCGCAAGCGAACCCGCACCAAAGGCGCCGCAACAATCCGAGGAGAAGGAAGAACTGTCAACTGACTCATTTGCTGAAACAGAACCGTCCGAGCCGGAGGAGAAAGTGACGGCTGATGCGGACGTTCCGGATATTGTACGCGGGGAGGCGCAGATGTGGACCGTCGAGGAATATCAGCACGCCGTAAGAGAAAGTCCCGGCAATCATTACAGTGATTGGCGCATCGAATCGCTTGCACATTGTTACACATACGAGGATTTTCAGGGCATGGTGCTGCAGGTGTACCGCATGAATATTGAGTTCTTATCCGAACAGCCCGAGGACGTATTCCTTGTAGGCGGCATGACCATGACGGAGGACGGCTGGGTGGTTCCCAATTATCCAAACAGCAGATACCTTATTTTCCGACAGGACGGGGATACACTGACATTTTTGACGCGCATGTTTGAGAATGATTGTGAAGCAGGTGATGAAACGTTTACACATGATTTGGAACATCGGCTCGCGTTGGCAGAACAGTCGCAGGAAACACCGACGCTGACGTTTTCGCAGGAGGGAGAGCTGTGCACGCTGCCTGCCACGCTGATAGAGGGAAACGGATATACGTTTTACCAGCCTGACGGAGAATGGTATCCTTGCGATTTCGAGAACTGGGAGGATTTCGAGGAAGAATGGAAACCGTATCTTTATGATGCATGGACCGCATGGAACAACGAGGACGTCCGGTTTTGGATTGTCCGTTTCGAAGGCAGGACTTTGGACGAGGCGCAAAAAGAATTGCAGGATAAAGGCTATGTCAAAATTGATGACAGAATGCTCCGGCAGGACGGGGACACGGTTTACAGTGTCGAGTTGAAGGAGGGACAAACTGATACGTGGTGCATTTTTTCCCGCTATCCCGTTGATGCACAGGAAGGATACGGCATGCAGATACATGCCATTGCAGAAACCTTTGCCGAATAATCCTTTGCACTCTTTCTATATTCGTCTATAATAAAATAGTAGCAGGCAATAATTGCGTTCGACAAAGCGGGGGAGTAATTGTATGCTAGAATAAGAAACGTTGAAAATATCTGTTGAAGAGTTTTCTCGAATTCAGTGATATATGCTGTTGGCAGAGAAAGATTCAGCAGTTTATAAGGAATTAAAAGAACGATATATTGATTTATAGATGATATTGAAAGCTTCAGATCTTAATGTGACAGAAATTGACAGAATAAAAGAATAGCAAAAATGCGAGTAGGGAAAAAATTTCCCTACTCGATTCCTTTATGGTCTTAATCCCATACCGCCCTCCAGCGTCAGCGTTTCGCCCGTCAGATACTTGAAATCCGGCGACGCAAGCTGCACGCACACGCGTCCGATTTCCAACTCCGAATCCCCGTAATGTCCAGCCGGGGGCATCTTCACATTCGCCTTAAACGCATCGGGATATGCCTTCTCAAACTGCTCCAGCTGCGCCGTCCACGCGAGCGGACAGATAATATTGACATTAATTCCGTCCTTTGCCCACTCCGTTGCCGCAACACGCGTCAGTCCGCGGATACCCTCTTTTGCCGCCGCGTAAGCGCACTGCCCGAAGTTGCCGAACAGTCCTGCGCCGGAAGCGAAATTAATCACGGAACCCTTCGCCTCTGCCAAATAGGGGTAGCACGCTTTCATATAATAAAATGCCGCATACAGTCCCGAATAAAGCGCAAGGTCAAACTGTTCCGTAGTATGCTCCGCCAAAGGCACGCCGGAAGCAGAAGCCTGCGCATTGTTAATCAAAACATCAATGCTTCCAAAGGTGTCAATCGTCTGCTTCACAACATTTGCAACAACTGCCTCGTTGTCCGCGCCTGCGTTCACGTCCGCCTGGACAATCAACACCTGAATGTTGTAAAGCCGCTCCAGCTCTTCTTTCGCCGACTCCAGTTTTTTCACGTTCCGCCCTGTAATCACGAGATTTGCGCCTTCTTTCGCATACGCCGTCGCAATTCCGTAGCCGATAGATCCGCACCTGCCGTCACTCAAAACTGCCCTGCCTGCGCCTGTGATAATTGCAGTCTTTCCTGTTAAAAATCCCATAAAAATCCTCCATTCTGAAGCGTTTTCGCGTCCGCTTCTATTATTAAATCCTATCTGTTAGAAATACCTACCATTCGTATGGATAGCCTAATTTTCTCATAAAATCAACCATCTGCCAGTCCTCGCACTGTCCGAACTCGTCGTCCTCGTATGCCTTTTCACTGTAGCTTCTGCGCATGGCGTTTGTCCAAAACACGATATACCGTTCAATGGAAGCCTTGTCCACATGGAAATACTTGGCGATAATGCCCGCGTTTCCCTTCATCTGCGCCATAGTGTCCTGCGTCGTTTCGTCAAAATAGTCCGGCATTGGGACGAAGTGGTCAATTTCCAAGCCTTTGTCATATAGATAGTATCCCCAAAAATCGCCGTCATAGATATACAATAATAAAACGGCTTTTCCCAATTCCTCGGAAATGGCGCCCGCAAGATCCTCATACCCGTTACAGTCCTCATTAAATAAAATACTGACGCCGTCCTTTGTGGACTGGTATTTGCAGTCCTTGGGTATCAGGTCAATAATGTGATACGCGTCCTCCTCGTTGAAGCTTTCGTCCTCCAGCGGGTGTGAATACTGTTCGGCGACTGCCGCAACCGCGTTTCGGACCGCACCCTCACTGCAATCCGGTATAATTGCGGTCTGTAAAAATAACCCCATATTTGATACTCCTTTCCGTTTGTGGCATAAACCTTATATAATAATTACCATTATAATCCATTTTTTACAAAAAGAATAGCCATATTTTTCAGGGAATGATATACTGTAGTTACAATTTAATGTAGGACTTTGCCCTAGCTGCAAAGTCCGTAAAATAATGTAGTGGTTGAAAAGCATCAAGCCACCACGAAGTGGTTATGCATGGCTTGATGCATGTAACAGGAAGCCGAAGGCTGGATTGTTACATACTGTAGTTACAATTTAGTGTAGGACTTTGCCCTGGCTGCAAAGTCCGCAAAATAATGTAATGAATGAGATACTGGAATTGTTTGAAAAACAAGATCGCGGTCAAACGGGAGGCATCATGAAGGGAACATTATACGGTGTAGGCGTAGGTCCGGGCGACCCGGAACTGCTGACTTTAAAGGCGGTGCGCGTGATAAAGGAATGCCAATATATCGCAGTGCCGTCAGATGATAAAAACAAATGTTTGGCATATAAAATTGCGTCAGGTGTGGTGCAGATAGAAGAGAAACCATGCCTTACGATTTCCATGCCCATGACAATGGACGCTCAAAAACTGGAGCAGTATCACGCGGACGGTGCGCAGAAAATTGCAGGGATACTGGAGCAGGGAAAGGACGTTGCATTCCTTGTGCTCGGCGACCCCACGATTTATGCAACGTACGGTTATATTCATGAAAAAATAAAGGCGCTTGGCTATGAAACGCAGATAGTAAGCGGAATACCGTCTTTTTGCGCGGCAGCGGCAAGGCTGAATATTCCGTTGGCGGAGCAGGCGCAGCAGCTTCATATCCTGCCGGCGGCATATGTGCCAAAGGAAACCGCAGAGCTTTCTGGAACAAAGGTGTTTATGAAAATCGGGAGCCAAATGGAGTGGTTAAAGGAGCAGATTGATAAAACGGCGGATACTGTCTATATGGTGGAAAACTGCGGGCTGGAAAACGAACGCGTGTCGTATACGGCGGATGGGCTGGACGAGGCAGCAGGCTACTATTCCATTGTGATTGCAAAAAGCGGGGAACAGAACGATGATGCAGGATAAAAAACTATATCTGATTGGCATCGGAACGGGAACCTGCGAAGGGCTGACCGTAAAGGCAAAAATGCTGATAGAAACCTGTGATTTGGTGTTTGGAGCGGACAGAATGCTGAAAGTTTCTGATGGAATCAGCGCAAAACGGATTGCGGCATACCAGCCGGACGAAATACGTGCGCATCTGAACAAAACCGAAAATCAAGGGTGGAGGTGTGCCTGTGTCCTTTTGTCGGGGGACGTGGGATTTTACAGCGGCGCCAAAAAGCTGTTGGAGGCATTTTCCGATTATACGGTTGCGCTGGTACCGGGCGTGTCTTCTATGTCCGCATTTTGTGCGGCAATCGGCGTTTCATGGGACGCGGTTTCTGCCGTCAGCCTGCATGGCAGACAGGAAAACGTCATTGGAACAGCAGACAGGGAACGGTATACTTTTTGCCTGCTTGGCGGCGCACAGGGGCTGCGGGAACTTGCAGGCAGGCTGCAATATTACGGTTTTGACAATGTAATACTGCATATCGGTGAAAATGTCGGTTATCCCAATCAAAGGATATGCCGCATGACGCCGCAGGAGGCGCAGGAGGCGGATTTTGGCAGTCTGCTTGTGGCGGTTATCGAAAATCCTTTCCCACGGGAATGTCTGTTTCCGGAAATTGACGACAGCGAATGGATACGCGGCGATGTGCCGATGACGAAGTCGGAGGTGCGCTCTCTTGCAATCCAAAAACTTGGACTTGGCAGACAGTCCGTATTGTATGACATTGGCGCGGGCACGGGTTCCGTGGGAATACAGGCGGCAGTGTGCTATCCCGACAGCAGCGTTTATGCGATTGAATATCAGGAAAAAGCGGTTGATTTGATAAAGCAGAACCAACGAAAATTCAGGGCGGATAATTTGCAGATTGCTTTTGGAAAAGCGCCTGACGCACTCGGACCGCTTCCTGCCGCAACGCATGCGTTTATCGGCGGAAGTGCGGGAGCAGTGCGTGAAATCCTTTCCCTGCTGTGGGAGAAAAATCCGCGAACGGTTATTGTGATTAGTCTGATTACGCTTGAAACGTTCTCGGAAGTCATGCAAATAGCCAAGGAATATGACATAGAACCGCAAGTGGTGCAGATTAGTGTGGCAAAGGCGAAAAAAACGGGGGCGTATCATTTGATGACGGGACAAAATCCTGTGACATTGGTAAAACTTGTCCCGCAAAACAGATAATTGTTGAACGGAGGGCTGCTTATGGATAACGGACACGGCGGCGATATTTACGCGTATGAAAATGGCGGAAGCATAACGGACTTTTCAGCAAATATCAATCCGCTTGAAATGCCGCGGGAAATAGCGGAGGCAGTGATTTCAGGCACCGGTACGCTTGGCAGGTATCCTGACTGGTCGTGTAAGGCGCTTCGTGAGAAGCTTGCGGAGTATTTTGGCTGTGCGGCTTGCGATGTCATTTGCGGAAACGGTGCGGCGGAGCTGATTTTTTCCATTGTGTATGCGCACAAGCCAAAGACTGCGTTATTGACAGCGCCTTGCTTTGCGGAGTACGAAAAGGCGCTGACGGCGGCAGATGCGAAGATACAATATCATATGCTTTTGCCGGAAAACGGGTTTACCCTGGCGCAGGATTTTGAGGAACGGCTTTTGCCGGATTTGGATATGGTGTTTTTATGCGTGCCGAACAATCCGACAGGGGTGGTCATTGATAAAAAACGGCTGACGGCAATTGCGGATATTTGTGAAAAAAACGACATTTTACTGGTGCTTGACGAGTGCTTTCAGGAATTTTTGGACAAGCCGGAGGAGAGCTCGATGTTGGATAAAATATCGGGCAGAAAGTCGCTTGTCATTCTGAAATCCTTTACCAAAATGTATGCGCTTGCAGGGCTGCGCCTTGGATACGCGGTTACGTGCAATCATGCGCTGATCGAAAAGATATACGGACACAGACAGCCGTGGGCGGTTTCCGTGCTTGCGCAAAGTGCAGGCATTGCCGCGCTCGCGCAGACGGCTTTTGCCGCACGCTCAAGAAGGTATTTGCAGGCGGAGAGAGCTTTTCTCGAAGAAGGGCTTGCGCCGCTTGGCTGTCGCGTGTTTGCGGGAAGCGCAAATTTTGTCTTTTTTTACAGTGCGCTAAATTGGAAGGAGAGGCTGTTGGAAAAAGGATTTCTGATAAGAGACTGCGGCAATTACCGAGGATTGGAAAAGGGATATTACCGCATTGCCGTGCGCACGCATGAGGACAATGTGCGGTTGTTAAAAGCGATGCGGCTTATTTTAAAGGAGGAACGCTAGATGGTGCATTTTGTCGGTGCGGGAAGCGGTGCGGTGGATTTGATAACGGTCAGGGGAAAACGGCTGATTGAGGAGGCGGACGTCATTATTTATGCGGGTTCGCTTGTCAATCCTGAGCTGCTTGATTACGCGAAAAAGGACTGTCAGGTGCATAACAGCGCGTATCTGCATTTGGATGAGATTATTGATTTGATGAAAAAGGCGGAAGAACAGGGGCTTACGACGGTGCGCCTGCATACGGGAGACCCGTCGGTTTACGGGGCGGTTCGGGAGCAGATGGACCGCCTGAAGGAGGCGGGCATTGACTATGATGTATGTCCGGGCGTGAGCTCTTTTTGCGGTGCGGCGGCAGCCCTGAAAGCCGAATATACGCTTCCTGACGTGTCGCAGTCCGTCATTATTACGCGAATGGCGGGGAGAACGCCAGTACGAGAAGCGGAAAGCATGAGAAGCTTGGCAGCGCATCAGGCGACAATGGTTATTTTTTTAAGCATGGGGCTTTTGGAGGAGCTGACTGCGGAGCTTTTGGCAGGCGGATACCGCGCGGACACGCCCGCCGCCATTGTCTATAAGGCGACCTGGAAGGACGAAAAGGTAATGCGCTGCACAGTGTCAGAGCTTTCGGAAACGGCAAAAAAGCACGGTATTACAAAGACTGCGCTTATCACGGTAGGGTATTTTCTTGGGGACGATTATGCGCTGTCAAAACTGTACGACGCGGAATTTACAACGGAGTTTCGAAATGGAAATCATCATAATGGCATACACGAGACAGGGCGGTGAGCTTTGTCTTACGTTAAAAGAAGGTCTTTCAAATAGAGGACATTCGTGTGAAGGCTATTTGTTTCATAAATATGAGAACAGCCGACTGAAAAGCTTTGTGAATGCAGAGGAACTGATTGGCATGGCGTTTGCGGGCAGACACGCGCTGATTATGGTTTGCGCAGTCGGCATTGCAGTGCGCAAGATCAGCGGTTTTGTCAAATCAAAGGAAACAGACGCGCCGGTTGTCGTGCTGGACGATATGGGAGAGTTTAGTATCCCGCTGCTTTCGGGGCATTTGGGTGGTGCAAACGCGCTTGCAAGGCTTTGTGCCGAGCTTACGGGGGGCATTCCCGTCATTACGACGGCGACGGATTTGCATGGCAGATTTGCGGTGGATTTGTTTGCAAAAGAGAACGGACTGGTTATCACGGATATGGACAGGGCAAAACGGGTGTCGGCGGATTTGCTTGACGGGAAAAAAATTTATCTTTACGCAGAGAACGTATGTTTTGAAAACGAGCCAAGGGACAGTGCCGTAATCGTGACGGACGAGCGGGAGCAGGCATTGGAGGGGGGGATTATCATTTCCATGCGTACCTGCGAAAACGGAAGCGCGCTGCAGCTTATCCCAAAGCAGGTGACGCTTGGAATCGGCTGTCGGCGCGGCACGTCAAAAGAGCAGATTGCGGAGGCAGTCCGCGAAACGCTTTCGGAGCATGGAATCGCTTTTGCGGCGGTAAAACAGGTGTGTTCGATTGATTTAAAGCAAAACGAGGCAGGTCTGACGGCGTTCTGCGAGAAGAACGGATTTTTGTTTCAAACCTTTGACAGCGACACTTTGCGGGAGGTTTCGGGCAGTTTTGCACATTCGTCATTTGTAGAAGGCATTACGGGTGTCGATAACGTGTGCGAGCGCAGCGCAGCGGCAGGAAGCAATGGAACGATTATTATAAAAAAGACCATACACGGTCGCGTTACGGTCGCGGCGGCGATAGAGACAGCAGAGGTGCGGTTTGATTAGGGACGGTTTATCAGGTGGAATCGATGAAACGATTAATGCTTTTTGGCGGGACAACAGAAGGAAAACAGATTATCGAATTATTGGAAATGCTCGGCATGGAATGCTATGTGAGCGTGGCGACAGCATACGGCAGTAAAGTGATTGAGAAAGATTGCAGCTGCTGTCAGGTTATAGTAGGCAGAAAAAACGCGCTTCAGATAGAGGATTTTTTGCGCCAAAAAGGGATTGCGCTTGTGATTGACGCGACACACCCATATGCCGTGGAGGTGACAAAAAACGTCAAAGACGCGTGCAGGGCGTGCGGTGCAGACTACCTGCGGATTGTCAGAACGCAGGACGCGAAATGGGAACACGCAGTTTATTGTTCTGACATGGAACAGGCGGCGCAGGTTCTTTGTCAGCACGAGGGCAATGTGCTTTTGACGACGGGAAGCAAGGATTTGGCTGTTTTTACACGAATACCGGATTTCCAAAACAGAGTATACGCAAGAATTCTTCCGTTGGAGCAATCCGTAAAAACGGCGCTTGACGCAGGTTATCCGCAGGAGCATTTAATCTGTGAAAAAGGACCGTTTTCCAAGCAGCAAAACATGGATTTGCTAAAACAGTGCAATGCGCGTTTTCTTGTCACAAAAGATAGCGGGGACGCGGGCGGATTTCTTGCAAAGGCGCAGGCGGCGGACGCGCTTGGCGTTTCACTTTTGGTGGTGGAGCGACCTTGGGAAACGGGCATTTTGGTTGCACAACTGGAGCAGTATTTGCGGGAATATGCGTTATCAGGCAGGCTTGACGGGACTGTGGAAGCAGAAGCGGTAAAAACGGAGGAAACGAAATGACGCCAAGAATCATGATTGCAGGTACGGCAAGCGCAAGTGGAAAGACGACGATTGTATGTGCACTTTTACAGGCGTTCGTCAACAGAGGATTCAAAACCGCTGCCTTTAAATGCGGACCTGATTATATTGACCCAATGTTCCACAGTCAGATTATCGGGACAAAATCACGTAATTTGGACGGTTATTTTATGGACAGGGAGACGATAAGCAAACTGATGTTCAAGAACGCGCAGGGCATGGATATTGCGGTGATTGAGGGCGTCATGGGGTATTACGACGGACTTGGCATGGAGGATACGGCAAGTTCGTATGCTCTTGCGAGGGACACGCAGACGCCTGTCATTCTTGTTGTCCCTTGCAAAGGAATTGGCAGGTCCGTTCAGGCAGTTGTGGACGGGTATATCGGTTTCAAAGAGAATCCGCGTATCAAGGGCGTTATTTTCAATCAGCTTGCGCCCTCGCTTTATCTAGCGATGAAAGAATACTGTGCGCAAAAAAACATCAAGCCGCTTGGCTGCTTTCCCAAGATAGAGGGGGCACAACTTGAAAGCCGCCATTTGGGTTTAGTCACGGCTGATGAGATTGCGGATTTGAAAGAAAAAATGCAGATTTTGGCAGAAGCGGCGGAACAACACATTGACCTTGACGGTATTTTGGAATTGGCACGCACGGCGCAGGAGCCTGCGGATTTGCCCGGTACGGGATTGCAGGCTTCTCAAAGGGAGCCGCGGTGCGCAGGCAAAAATCCCTTGCGCATTGCCGTTGCAAAAGACAAGGCATTCTGCTTTTACTATGAGGATAATCTGACACTGCTACAGGAGCTTGGCTGTGAGCTTGTGCCGTTTTCACCGCTTGCGGACAAGACGCTTCCAAAGGACATTGACGGGCTGATTTTGGGCGGCGGCTATCCTGAGCTTTACGTAACTGCATTGGAGCAAAACCACGCTATGAGAAGGGCTGTCAGAGCAGAAATTGCAGAGGGTATTCCGACTTACGCGGAGTGCGGCGGTTTTTTGTATCTGCACAGGGAAATTACGGCGCCCGACGGCACAAAGGGAGAAATGGCAGGTGTTTTTGACGGTGCGTGTGTGTTTACAAAGAAGCTGCAGCACTTTGGCTATGTGGAGCTAGAGGCGCTAAAAGACAATTTGCTTTGCAAAAAGGGCGTCAGGATACGGGCGCACGAGTTTCACCGCTGTGTGTCCGATTTATGCGCAGACACGTTTCGGGTAAAAAAAGGCGGCAGGGAATGGACCGGATTTATTTCGACGGATAATGTACTGGCAGGCTTTCCGCATCTTCACTATTATGCAAATCCACAGTTTGCGCAAAGCTTTGTGGAAAAGTGTGCCGAATATCAAAACAAAAGGGGAAAACTGGCGGTATGTATGGATACACGACAATTGCGGTAGCGGCAGGAATTGTTTTGGATTTTCTTGTCGGCGACCCGCGCAAGATCCCGCACCCGGTCTGCATGATTGGCAGGCTGATTAGCGGCTTGGAGAAATGGCTGCGGGCGTGCTTTGGAGAAACGGCGCGTGGGAAACGCCTGGCAGGGACGCTGTTGTGGATCATAGTGTTCTTTGTTTCAGGCGCGGTTCCGGCAGTTATTTTATACGCGGCGTGGTGTGTGCACCCGTGGCTCTACACGGTTTTGGCGGCTCTGATGTGCTGTCAGATTATGGCGACGAAATCGTTAAAGGACGAGAGCATGAAGGTTTATCATGCGCTGAACGAGCGGGATCTTGTCAAGGCGAGGTATCAGGTGTCCATGATTGTCGGCAGGGATACGGACAGGCTTGACGCGGACGGTGTGGCGCGCGCGGCAGTCGAGACCGTGGCGGAGAATACCTCTGACGGGAGCGTTGCGCCGCTCTTTTATATGATGCTTGGGGGACCTGTGCTTGGGTTTCTCTACAAGGCGGTAAACACAATGGACTCCATGCTTGGCTACAAAAATGAAACGTATTTGGACTTTGGAAGAACCGCGGCAAAAATGGACGATGTTTGGAACCTGATACCGTCAAGGCTTGCGGCAATATTTATGACACTTGTGTCATTTTTGGCAGGGCTTGACGGGAAAAACGCGTGGAAGATTTTTTTAAGGGACCGGAAAAAATCGCCAAGCCCCAACTCCGCACAGACCGAGTCTGTCTGTGCAGGCGCATTGGGTATCAGGATTTTGGGGGACACGGTGTATTTCGGTGTGCTTCATCATAAAGAAACAGTCGGAGATGCGCGCAGAGCCATTGAAGCGCAGGATATTCGCCGCGCCAACAGGCTTTTATACGGAACGGTGATTTTGGCGGCAGCTGTGCTTGGCGGAGTGCGGATTTTGGTTGGAATATGGATTTGTTATTAGAATGGAAAGGGAGCAGTACATGGCAAAAACAATCATGGTTCAGGGTACGATGTCAAATGTGGGCAAAAGCCTTGTGGCGGCGGGCTTGTGCAGGATTTTTAAGCAGGACGGACTGCGTGTCTGCCCGTTTAAGTCGCAGAATATGGCGCTCAATTCCTATATCACAAAGGAAGGGCTGGAAATGGGGCGGGCACAGGTGATGCAGGCGGAGGCTGCGGGAATTGAGCCGTCCGCGTTGATGAATCCGATTTTATTAAAGCCAAACAGCGATACCGGTTCGCAGGTGATTGTAAACGGGATTGCGCGCGGAAACAGAAATGCCGCGGAATATTACCGGAAAAAGCATACGCTGATCCCTGAGATAACCAAGGCTTATCAGATACTTGCGGCACAGTATGACGTGATTGTGATAGAGGGTGCCGGAAGTCCGGCGGAGATTAATCTAAAGGAAAACGATATTGTCAATATGGGTATGGCAAAGCTTGCCGACGCGCCTGTTCTTTTGGTCGGAGACATCGACAGGGGAGGTGTGTTCGCGCAGCTCTACGGGACAATCAAGCTTTTGGACGGGGAAGAGCAGCGGCGGGTTAAGGGACTGATTATCAACAAATTCCGCGGGGACAGAAGCATTTTAGTACCGGGACTCGAACAGCTTGAAGCCATGACAGGCGTTCCGGTAATCGGTACGCTGCCGTACCTGCACGTTGACCTTGACGATGAGGACAGTCTTTCGGAGCGTTTGCATGATGAACGCCGTCACGGATACCGTGGTGAAAAGCCTGTGAAAATTGCAGTGATAAAGCTGCCGCGCATTTCCAACTTTACGGATTTTTCCGTGTTTGAACAGTTTGCGCAGGTCAGCGTCTACTATACGGAAACGCCCGAAGGTGTGCAGAATGCGGATATGATTATCCTGCCGGGAACAAAGAGCACCATGTCCGATTTGCTGTGGCTTCGCCAAAGCGGACTTGAGGCGGCAATCCAAAAGGCGTCGCAGCGGGGAGTGCCCGTGTTTGGTATCTGCGGCGGGTACCAAATGCTGGGGCAGGAGATACGCGACCCCAATCATGTGGAAGGCGGCGGGAGCGTGAAGGGAATCGGTCTTTTGCCGGTTGTCACGGTGTTTGACAGTGAAAAGCGCAGAACGCAGGTCAGCGGAAGGTTTCGGGAAATGAAGGGTGCGCTGGAAAAACTGACAGATGTGTCATTTTTGGGCTATGAAATTCATCACGGAAACACCGTCTGCGTGAAGGATTGTGCGGCGGTTGGGGGGATTTCTGATGGCAGGTTGGATGGCGCACAGTGCGGAAATGTTTACGGGACTTATGTGCATGGCATTTTTGACGAGCGTGCGGCGGCTGTAATTGTTGAAACGTTGCTAGAAGCGAAGGGGCTTGTCATGGAGCAGGAAAAGGATTATGACAGAACGGCGTACAGACAGCGCCAGTATGACCTGCTTGCGGATAACCTGCGGAGTAATTTGGATATGGACATGGTATATCGCATTTTGAATAAACAGCTTGTGTGAAATCAGGAATGGAGAATAGTGTGAAAAATAAATTTTTCACAAACGAACTTGTTCGTTTTGCAAATATTGTGTTCAGGGCACAAATTCGCAGACTGAGAAGGGAGCATGGTTATTGGTATGAAAATTGAACTGGAAACGGTTTTGCCGGAGCAGATTGAGGAGCGGAGCTTTGCAATGATTGAGAGTGAACTTCCAAAAGACCGGGAAATTGACGCGCTGCAAAAGCCGGTTATCAAACGCGTTATTCACACAACGGCGGATTTTGATTATTTGGATAACCTGAGGTTTTCGAAAAACGCAGTGGAAAATGCGGTTGCGGCGTTAAAGAACGGCGCGTGCATTGTAACTGATACAAATATGGCAAAGGCGGGCGTGCATAAGGCGTCGCTGGAGCCTTTCGGCGGCACGGTGCATTGCTTTATGGCGGACGGGGACGTTGCGGCGGAGGCGAAGCGACGTGGGTGTACAAGGGCGGTTGTGTGTATGGAAAAAGCGGCGCAGCTGGAGCAGCCGTTAATTGTTGCCGTCGGAAACGCACCGACTGCGCTTGTACGGCTTTATGAGTTAATTACTGAAGGGAAATTGAAGCCCGAGCTTGTCATCGGCGTCCCGGTGGGCTTTGTCAATGTTGTGCAGTCGAAGGAGCTGATGATGCAGGCGGACGTGGAGTATATTGTGGCGGCGGGAAGAAAGGGCGGCAGCAATGTCGCGGCGGCAATCTGCAACGCGTTGATTTATATGGCGGCAGGAAAGAATGAAAATTAAAATTTTCATTCTTACAAGTTTGGGCTGTAAAGCCCAAACCTGCAGGCTGTGAAAGGAGCATGGTTATCATTATGAACAGCGAATTTGCACATTTGACATTCAAAAAAACTGACACAAGTGTCATAAATAAGGCGAAACAAAACTGGGACAGTATCGCAAAGCCGCTTGGAAGCCTTGGACGGCTTGAGGAGCTTGTGATACAGCTGGCGGGGGTTTTCGGGGACGAGAATGTGCGGATTGACAAGCGGTGTGCCCTGATTGCCTGTGCCGATAACGGGGTAGTGGCGGAGGGCGTCACACAGTCGGACAGTGCGGTTACGGCTTCGGTGGCAAGGGAGATTGCCGCAGGAAAATCCAACATTAATATCATGGGCGCGGCGGTGAATGTGGACGTGTATGCCGTCGATGTAGGAATGCTGCATGACGTGGAATGTGAAGGCATCATTGAACGTAAAATTGCAAGAGGCACGGGCAATATTGCAAAAGGTCCTGCCATGAGTAAAGAGCAGGCATTACAGGCGGTACAGACCGGAATAAGCCTTGTCGGTGAGATGAAGGATAAGGGCTATCAACTTGTCGTGACAGGCGAGATGGGCATTGGCAACACGACAACCTCGAGCGCGCTTGCGGCAGTGCTTTTGGATAAAGATGCAGCGGAGGTGACGGGCAGAGGGGCAGGTCTTACAACGGAAGGGTTTGGCAAAAAAATAGAAACGGTTCGAAAGGCAATCAAAGTAAATCATGCGGCGGCACAGGACGACCCGCTTTTACTCTTGTCCAAGCTGGGCGGATTTGATATTGCCGCGATGACCGGAATGTTTCTTGGCGGCGCAGTCTATGGTCTTCCGGTTTTGATTGACGGGATTATTTCGTCGGTTGCGGCGCTGCTTGCATACCGTCTTGTGCCTGCGTGCAGAGATTTTATGATTGCGACGCATATTACGGAGGAGCCTGCGGGAATGGCAATTCTGAACATGCTTGGGCTACAGCCTGTAATCCATGCAGGCATGTATCTTGGCGAGGGAACGGGAGCGGTGTGTATGCTTCCGCTTTTGGACATTGCGCTGAACGAATACCGCTATGCGCACCGCTTTGCGGAAACGGACATTGCGCAGTATGAGGATTTGAGATAAAGTGCAGGATTTGCAATCATTGCAATAACAAGAACACGGAGGAGTCGGACAATGCTTGTAGTTGTTACGGGCGGAAGCGGAAGCGGAAAGTCTGTTTATGCGGAGAAACTTCTTGCAGAGCTTGCAAACACGCAGAAGGAACAAATAGAACAGAATATCTATATTGCGACAATGAAGCCCTTTGGCAGTGAGGGGCAGGAGCGGATTGCGCGCCATAGGAAGCAAAGGCAGGCGTACGGATTTCAAACGATAGAGCAATATACAAGGATTGAAGAAGCGCAAATTCCCGCAGGAAAAACCGCAAATGTGCTGCTGGAATGTATGTCAAACCTTGTGGCAAACGAGATGTTTGACAATGGCAACCACAGAAGCGCACAGGAGCTTATGTGCGATATTACAGATGGAATAGAGAGGCTCTATGCACACTGCCGCAATCTTGTGATTGTGACAAACGAGGTGTTTTCCGACGGAAACGACTATGACAGGGAAACAGTGGAATATATCCGTTGTTTGGGCAAAATCAATCAACACTTGGCAGGCATTGCGGACAGCGTCATCGAGGTTGTTTATTCCATTCCCGTAAAAATAAAAGGAGAAAATTTAAAAATCAAAGATTTTTAAATGGCAAATTTGTGCTTACGCCCGAATTTGCAGATTCTATAAAAATAGGGGGGATTGTTATGAACATCATAAAATCCTGTATCATTGCGGTTTCCATGTACTCCAAAATACCAATGCCGCAGTTTGAATGGGAAGAGAAGAGTATGCGCTATGCACTGGCGTTTTTTCCGCTTGTCGGCGTTGTGATTGGGGCGCTGCAGGTGTTGTTGTTTTTTGTTTGGCGAAAAAGCGGGCTTGCTGCTTCGGTATACGCCGCGCTCGCGACGGCGCTTCCGGTTGTGGTGACGGGAGGCATTCATATGGACGGCTTTTGTGACACGATTGACGCGCTTTCTTCCCACCAGTCCAAGGAGCGCAGGCTTGCGATTTTGAAGGACTCCAATGCGGGGGCGTTTGCGGTTATTTGGGGGGCGCTGTATTTTTTATTATGCTATGGCGCATGGGGAAGTGTGGCGCAGGATATGGTGCACTCTGGGCGGGCTGTTTGGCTGATTGCCGCAGGCTACGTGACATCACGCGCGCTGAGCGGGCTTGCCGCTGTCTTTTTTCAAAATGCAAATAAAAAAGGCTCCCTTGCTGCGTTCTCCGGCTCGGCAGGTAAAGGCTTTGTCTGCACCGTTCTGCTTTTTACGTTTGCGGTAGCAAGTGTCTTGCAGGCAGTGTTATCACTGCAGGCAGGCATTTTGGTATTCACAGGTGAGATACTCTTTTTCTTTTATTATTATCATATTTCCAAAAAAAATTTTGGCGGTATCACCGGAGATTTAGCAGGCTGGTTTTTACAGTGCGTGGAGCTTCTCATACTATATATCGTCGTTATCACCGCGGGATTTGTCAAAAATCTCTGAGCTTTGTTTCAACCCTTAAAATTTTCACATACTCTGACAAGACCGGGATATCTTTGTCAGTTCTTATCGCAGAGCGTTTAAATGCTTCTGTTACAACTAACAAAGAAACAGCCCCCCCAACTGCGACCAAACGCGCAGCCGGGGGGCTGTCTTCAAATAAAAGGGGGGTTATCAAACGAATAATTCGGTAATTTTCTTAGCAAGCGCCTCGGCAAGCTGCCTATGTCCCTCCAATGATAAATGCATAAAATCAATCCCATTCACCGCCGCCGTAACAACCGCGTCGGCATTCATAAAATGACACCCCGTAAGCTCGGCAATCTTGGCAAACTCCTTCGCCAGCCCATGTGACTTCTCCGCACAGCCGCGTCCCATCGTTTCGCTCACGTCAGACGTTTCATACCGCTTGTCAATACTCTGCGGCGACACGACAAGGATATTCGCCTTCCCGTCATGCCAGCAGTCCTTTGTCGCCACCGCCTTGTCAATTAGGCGTTTCAGCCCCAGTCCGATACACGCTGGGGAAGCGCCAAACCGCTCCTTCGTGTCGTTCGTGCCAAGCATAATCACCAATAAATCAACCGGCTCATGGCTCATCAGACAAGGATAAAGATAGTCAAGCCCATTCAGCCCTTCATGAATCGGATCTGTAAAAGATGTCGTCCGTCCGCTCAAGCCCTCCTCAATCACAAGAAATTCCTCACCAAGTAATTTCTGTAATAAACAGCACCACCGTTCGTCTTCGTCAAACCGTCCGCCGGTAACGGCGCAATAGCCGTGTGTATTGGAATCCCCAAAGCATACAATATGTTTCTTTATCATCTGCCCTCAACCGCCTTCATAAACCGCTGCGCAATCTCAAGAGGTCTTGTAATCGCGCCGCCTACGACAACTGCATATGCTCCCGCATTCAGCATTTCCACTGCCTGCTCCGGGCTGTGCACCCTTCCTTCGCCAATAACCGGAATATCAACCGTCGATGATAATTTTTTCACAAGCTCATAATCCGGTCCGTCAAGCTTTGGAGAGTACGGCGTATACCCGCTCATCGTAGTGCCTACAATGTCCATTCCAAGCTTCCACGCATTGACGCCCTCCTCATAAGTGGAAATATCCGCCATTAGAATTTCATCAGGGTACTTACTGCGCACCTCCGTGATAAATTCGCTGATGCTTTTTCCGTCCCCGCGCTTTTGGTTGGTGCAGTCAAGCGCAATCACGTCTGAACCGGCTTCCACAAGCGCGTCAACCTCTTTCATGGTCGGTGTGATATAGCTCTCAAAGCCGTCATACTGCACCTTGATTAATCCGATAACCGGAAGTCCGGTTTCCTCCTTAATCGCCACAACATCACGGATACTGCTGGTACGGATAACCGGTGTGCCTGCCTGCTTTGCAGCCCGCGCCATCAGATACATAATTGATTTTTCCTCCACATACAAAGGCTCGCCGGGAACCGCCTGACAGGATACAATCACTTTTCCCTTCATCTGTTTAAACAATTCTTCTTTTTTCATTGTAATCCTCCATTCTTACAGTATCCCTTTCCTATGCAAACTGGCTGGCAGCCTTGTCAATCATATCCGCACACTTTTTCACCTGTGCCATATCGTCCGGAACAAGCGACGGCAGCGGTTTGCGTACACCGCCAATATCAATGCCTTCACGAATCTTTAAAATTTCCTTGATAACGCCATATAAATTTCCGTGACAGGCACACATCGCATAAATAACCTCGTTTGCCGCATACTGAACCTTTCTTGCTTCCTCAAGCTTTCCGGCTTTTACCAGCTCCATGATTTTCAGGTAAAGCTCCGGCATAACGCCATACGTACCGCCGATTCCGCCGTCCGCGCCAATCGCAAGACCTGCAACAAGCTGTTCGTCAGGACCGTTCAAAACAGCGAAGCCCTCGCCGCCTTCCGCTTTAAACATCTGAATGTCCTGCGTCGGCATGGAGCTGTTTTTCACCGCGGCAACACGCGGGTTTTTCTGCATCTCGTGAAACAGCGGCATTGTCAGCGCCACTCCTGCAAGCTGGGGAATGTTGTAGATAATAAAATCCGTGTCAGGCGCCGCGTCCGAAATATCATTCCAATACTCCGCGATTGCATACTCCGGTAAATGGAAATAAATCGGAGGAATTGCCGCAATCGCGTCCACGCCTAAGCTTTGCGCATGTGCCGCAAGCTCGCGGCTGTCCGCTGTGTTGTTGCACGCCACATGTGCGATAATTGTGAGCTTTCCCTTCCCGACACGGACTACGCGCTCCAGTGTCCGTTTCCGGTCATCAACGCTCTGATAGATACACTCGCCCGAAGAACCGCCGACATAAACACCCTTTACGCCTTTTCTTACCATGTAATCCGTAAGCATCTCCACGCGTCCCTCATCAATCGCACCCTGTTCGTCATAACAGGCATAGAACGCAGGAATGATTCCCTGATATTTTCCAATATCTCTCATAGTTTCCCTCCTTTTACCCAATATAAACTTTTATCACTGCTTTTTTCACTGTCGACGGACTGCCCGCGGCAAGCTTCACCATATGCGCGTCCTCGGGCAGGGTAATTAACGCCTTGCCCGGTAACAGCTTAATGTAATGCTCAATTGCGCCTTCCACTTCCATGAGGTCCTTCTCTTCATCAAAGGTCTTAACCGATACCCTCGACAAATCGGAAACACCGACAATCTCCTCACCTTCCACAGTCATATGAATGTCGGCATACTTCTTATGCGCCTCAAAAAACGCTCCCTGCTCAGGAATTGTTTCATAATCAAATACATTCATATACACCATATCGCCGTCAATCTCATAATGCCCTGCCGCAATTCCCTCTAAAGGGTGCGTGCACAGATAATCAATCGCCTTGTCAAGATGTTCCCCGATACCGCGGTAATTTCCTATATTTTTAATTTCCGTATATATCATACAAAACCTCCGTCCTCAACCTTTGACAGCACCCATTGTAATTCCCTTTGTAAAATACTTTTGGAATATCAGGAAAACAACGATAATCGGAATTGCCGCCAAAGCCGCACCTGCCATAATCAGACCAAAGTCCGTCGCGTTCTCCGCCTGTAATTTCGCAATACCAAGTGAAATCGTCAGGTTCTTGGTGCTAGTTAACATAATTAACTGCATGAAATAGTCATTCCACGAATTGATAAAGGTAAAGATTGCCAATGCGCCGATACCCGGCTTAATCAGCGGAAGCGCAATCGTGTAGAATGTTTTCCATTCTCCCGCACCGTCGATTTTTGCCGCCTCCATCATTTCACCCGGAATGCCTTCCGCAAACTGCTTCATCAAAAAGACGCCAAACGGCCAGCCGACAATCGGAAAGATAACTGCCCATATCGTATTGTACAGTTCCAGCGATGCCATTTCACGAAGAAGCGGGATTAAGATAACCTGCTTTGGCAAAGCCATCGCACATACGATAAGCGAGAACAGAAGCGTGCGTCCTACAAAGCGCTTTTTTGCCAGTGCATATCCTGCCATTGCGGAAGTGGCACAGGTCAGAATCATCGCCGCCACAGCCATAAACACCGTATTTATGAGCCAGCGGATCGCGGCAGGAACGGTCGGTCCCGAAAACGTGGCAGAGGTGAAGGGAATGCTAATATCCCAAAGCGCCGCCGTCTGCTTGCTGAACAGCTTTCTGTAGTTGTCAAGCACCCACTCCTCGGGCCACCATTGCGGTGTCGCGGAATTGATTGCCGCAGATGTCTTGAAAGAGCCGATAATAATCCAGTAGAGCGGAAAGGCAAATGTGAATGCTAAAATTGCAATAATAATGACAGATATTATTTTGTAAACATCAACATGTTTCGTCTGTTTCGTTTTCATATTCAGTTCCCCCTTTCCTATTTGCTTTCAGCCATCTTAAACTGCAAAGCGGAGAGCAGGGCAATCATAATTGCAAGCACAACACCCATCGCATTTCCGTAGCCGTAACGGTACAGTTTAAATGCATTGTAGTAAATATAGTACATAATCGTGTCCGTGCTGTGGTTTGGTCCGCCGCTTGTTAAAAGCTGGATTAATGCAAAGCACTGAAAGCTGTTGATTGTCGTGATGACAAGGATGTAGAGCGTAGTAGGCATAATCTGCGGCCATTTAATCTTCCAAAAGCACTGGAATTTGGTTGCGCCGTCCACCTCTGCAGCCTCCACAAGGGACTGGTCCACGTTGTTTAATGCCGACACATAAAGGACAATTGGCTGACCGACAGAGGTTGTCAGAAGAATAAGGATAATGCAGCCAAGTGCGAACCGTTCGTCCCCAAGCCAGTTGATATTTTGTTCAATCAGTCCCGTGCTTGTGCCGATGTAATTAAAAATACCATAATAATTGTTGAACATCCATTTCCACACAACGGCAACGGCAACGGAGCCTGTTACCACCGGAAGATAGAAGATACAACGAAATGCGGAGCACGCAAATCCTTTCAGGTCATAAATCACCGAGCTTACCCACAGGGAAAAGATGCAGGTGATCGGCACGGAAACAATAACGATAACCACCGTGTTTTTCAGCGCTCCGAGAAATGTTTTGTCCTGAAACAATTCTTTGTAATTGGCAAGACCAATAAAAATATCCTCCCGGTTCATGGTTGCATCAAAGAAGCTTGTATAAACACACTGTATCATCGGATAAACCACAAACCCTAAAAAGAAGATAAGACTTGGGAGCATAAATGCGTAGCCTGCAATGGTTTCCCTGCGGACCAGCGCCTTGCTCATGGGATTTTGTTTTGCCATAAAAATCCTCCTTTCTGACAGTTCATTTGATAAACAAACGCCCCTCCCCATGCGCGGGAAGGGGCGCAAATAATAATTTAGAACATTATTTTGCAGCCGCTGCATTTGCGGTTGTCACAAATTCTTCAACAGCCGTGCTTACATCTGTGCCTGATCCAACCTGCTGGAGCATATTCCACCATGCCGTACGTGCCTCAGCCCAGCCGCCTACAACCTGATAGTAGTCGCCCATGTAAGGGATAAACTTTGCGTATTCTGACATCAGCTCATCGCCTTCATAGATATTTCCGAGATCCTTTACAGGCCAAAAGTTGGAAGCCTTTACGCTTTCGGCAGCCTGTGTCGCGTCATTTGCCATAAAGTCGATGAAGGTTTTTGAAGCTGCAATCTTAGCAGCATCGCCGTTGTCAAAGATACCGAAGCCCCAAATACCGCCGCAAAGCTGCGGTTCGCCGTTCTCTGACGGGAATGCCATCGGAAGCACGTCAAAGTTGATATTTCCCTGATCCTGATTATTCTTTTCCTGCGTTGCGTTCCAGCAGAATGCCATTGCGAATGTTCCGTTACAGAACATATTCACTTCATCGCCGCCCGCGATGGAAGCGTCAAAGTTAATACCGTCCATGCTCTTTAACAGCTCAAGCGCCTTGATGTTCTCAGGGCTGTTTGCCGTATACTCCGTATGCTCAGGATTGGTAAAGGTTCCGCCATACAGATTGTTGATGAGTGCACGTGTTCCCTGATCACCGCCCTGACCGCTGCAGTAAACTGCGCCGACGTTCTGCTGACCGTTGTCGTATACTGCCTGAACTGCCTTTTGGAAGTTCTCCGTCGTCCATGTGCCTTTTTCTTCGTCTAAGTACTGAAGCGCGCCTGCCGCCTCAAAGATGTCTCTGTTGATCGCCATCGTATGTGCCGTCATGCAGAGCGGATATTCATAGAATACGCCGTCGCTGCTCTTGCAGGCATTTTCTACGGAGTCGTAAATTGCTGCCTTTGCGTCGTCCGTCCACAGGTCGGCAAGGTCTACCATCAGTCCCCTTGCGCCCCAGTTTGCAACCAGTCGCTCCGGTCCCTCAAGCACGATGTCCGGTGCCTGATTTCCCTCAATCGCCGTGTTAATCTGATCATCGCCGTTGGTGTAGTCCAAGTATTCAACCGTTACGTGAATGTCAGGATAAGCTGCGTTAAAGTTTGCAATCATGCCGTCAACCGTAGCAGCGTCGCCCCAGCTTCCAACAGGATATGTCCATAACGTGATGTCCGCCGCCTGTGCAGCGTCCCCGCTTGCGGCAGGTTCTGCCGTGTCCTGCTTCGCCGTGTCCTGTGTCGCTGCGTTGTCCGCAGGAGCAGGCTCGGGCTGGGTTGTGGTGGTGTCTTTACCGCCGCAGGCAGCAAGGGAACATACCATAACCAAACTCATTAACAGTGCCGTAATTTTACGCTTCTTCATAATAATGAACCCTCCTTTTTGTGAAAATGTTATAACTGAATCAGTTTTCATTGTAATTTTATTGTACTTTTGTCTAGTGTGTTTGTCAATATGTTTTTGAAAAAAATTTTCTTTTTATAAAATTTTGAAAATTTTCGTCATTTTCATTGCGGCTTGCAAGGTTCTATGATATAGTTTCTTTATAGAAACTTTTACATAAAAACTTTTATCCTATTGACACTATATGTATTTTAAGCGTAACAATAGTACAATAGGATAAGGAATCAGGTTGTATGTGCGGCACATATATGTGTTATGTACTGGAGCCGTTTTGAAATGGAGGTTTGATATGAGAATATACAAAGCAAAAAATTATGAGGACATGAGCCGCAAGGCAGCAAACATTATTTCTGCACAGATTATCATGAAGCCCGACTGTGTGCTTGGGCTTGCCACAGGCTCGACGCCGCTTGGCGCGTATCGTCATCTTGTGGAATGGTATGAGAAGGGCGACCTTGATTTTTCGGAGGTTGTTACGGTCAATTTGGACGAATACAAAGGGCTGACGCGCGACAATCCGCAGAGCTATTATTATTTTATGAATGAAAACCTGTTCGGAAAAGTAAACATTGATAAGAATAGAACATATCTTCCTGACGGAACGGAACCGGACAGCAATACTGCCTGCCAAAAATACAATGAAATCCTCAAAGCCGTGGGCGCGCCGGATCTCCAGCTTTTAGGGCTTGGACACAACGGACACATCGGTTTTAATGAACCGGGAGAGAGCTTCTCCACGGAAACACACTGTATCACGCTCTCAGAACAGACAATCAAGGCAAACGCACGTTTCTTTGCGACGGAAGAGGAGGTGCCGCGCCAGGCATATACAATGGGAATAAAGACAATTATGTCCGCAAATAAAATTTTGCTTATTGTGTCAGGCGAAGCGAAAGCAGACATTGTAAAGGAGGCATTCTTTGGTCCGATTACACCGCATGTCCCGGCTTCCATTCTGCAGCTTCATCCGAATGTATTCCTTGTGGCTGATGAGGCGGCTCTGTCAAAATGTTAAGAAAGGTGGTCAGTCATGACATTGAAGAAAATCATCAATGGAGTGGTTTTTCAGGAAAATGGCTCTTTTGAGAACCAAACCGTATATATAATGGATGAAAAGATTGTTTCACAGAAGGATTATCTTAGTGTATCGGGTGACGAGATAGTGATTGACGCCGAAGGAAATTATGTTATACCCGGTCTCACGGACATTCATTTTCACGGCTGTATGGGAAGTGACTGCTGTGACGGCACGGTGGAGGCATTCCGGACAATGGCGGAGTATGAGCTGAGCCAGGGCATAACCTCTATCACGCCTGCAACGATGACAATGCCCGAGGATGTACTTGCACAGATTTGCCGTGCCGCAAGGACCTTTTGCGATACGGCGGATGATAATGCTGCGGACCTGTGCGGTCTTTATATGGAAGGACCTTTTATCAATCCTGTCAAAAAGGGGGCACAGAACGGGAACTATATTGTTCCTTCCAGCTTAGAGATGTTAAACCGTTTACAGGATATTTCGGGAGGACTGTTTCGGACTGTGGCGATTGCGCCTGAAACGCAGGGCGCTATGGATTTTATCCGTGCAGCCGGCAGCCGTATCAATATTTCCATTGCGCATACGGCAGCGGATTATGATACCGCAAGGGAGGCGATTTCCTGCGGTGCATCGCAGCTGACGCATACCTACAATGCCATGCCGCCGTTTTCACACCGCGCGCCGGGACCGATCGGCGCCGCTGCGGACAGTGAACACTGTATGGCAGAGCTGATTTGCGACGGTATTCATATTCATCCCGCAGTGGTGAGAACAACCTTTAAGATATTCGGAGATGACAGAATTATATTTATCAGCGACAGTATGCGCGCGGCAGGTCTTGCGGACGGTCAGTATGATTTAGGCGGTCAGACGGTCATTGTCAAGGGAAATTTGGCAGTGTTGGAGGACGGCACAATCGCAGGCTCCGTGACAAACCTTATGGACTGTGTGCGCAATGCCGTAAATAATATGGATATTTCTCTTGGAAGCGCAATCAAGTGCGCCGCTGTCAATCCGGCAAAGGCGGTTGGGATTTATGAGCATTACGGCAGTCTTACGCCCGGAAAATTTGCGAATATTGTAATACTTGACAAAAATTTAACATTAAAAATGGTATTTCATCACGCTTCCTTGATAAAGGAACATAAAATCGGAGGAAACTAATTATGGCAGTTATGGCGCTTGATATAGGAGGTACTGCAATCAAATCCGCCCTGTACAATGAAGGAACGCTGACAGACATAAAAGAAACACCCACGCAGGCGGCACAGGGCGGTGCGCATGTAGTGAACCGCATAAAAGAGATTATAAAAGAATATCAATGTAATCATTCGTTCGAGCGCGTTGGTATCAGCACTGCGGGACAGGTAGACTCCGTGCGCGGAGAGATTATCTATGCAAATGAGAATATTCCCGGTTATATGGGGACAAAATTAAAGAACATTGTGGAAGAAGAGTTTCATGTGCCCGTAAAAGTGGAGAATGATGTCAACGCAGCTGCAATCGGGGAAGCGGCATTTGGCGCGGGGAAGTCCTATAAAGAATTTGTGTGCCTGACCTATGGCACGGGAGTCGGCGGCGCGATTTTTACAAACGGGGAGTTATACACAGGAAGCAGCTATTCCGCAGGGGAGTTTGGCGCGATTGTTACGCACCCTGAGGACCGGGTTTTGGGGAAGGACATGTTTACGGGCTGCTATGAAAAATACGCTTCCGTGACCGCGCTTGTAAACAGTGCGCTTCGCGTAGATGCCTCTTTGACCAGCGGAAGAAAAGTATTTGAACGGATCGGTGAGCCAAAGGTAAAAGAAGTTGTTGACCGTTGGATTTTGGAGATTATTTATGGGCTGACGAGCGTCATTCACATGCTCAATCCCGAATGTGTGATTCTTGGGGGCGGCGTCATGGAACAGCCTTATGTGCTGGAACGTTTGCGGGAACAATTGTATCAGCACATCATGTCCAGCTATCATCATGTAGTCATAGAAAAAGCAGCGCTTGGAAACCGCGCCGGAATGTTGGGAGCGGCTGTTTTGTAATCCGGTTATTATCCTTTTGCGTGCGCTGTGCAACGATACGAAAGGAGAACATTATTTTGACAGAAAATATATTAGAGATTATCACCGCGCAGTATCATTCCCTTACCCGTTCCAGCCAAAGGCTTGCTGATTATATTCTCGCCAATGCCCATGATGCACAGTATATGTCAATTTCAGGGCTTGCCGAAAACAGCGGTGTATCGGAGGCTTCCATTACACGCTTTTGCCGCAGTCTTGGACTTTCCGGCTACAACAGCCTGAAGCTGGCGCTTGCCAAGGCAGATTATGTCACGGATTTAGGAGAAACCTCCGATACGTCCGACACAATTACCTCAAAAGATACCTTCAGCAGTATTTTCCGTAAAATTTATGAGGCAAATATGCTGTCCCTGAATGAAACGATGGAGCTGTTAGATGAAAATGCGATTTCCAAAGCGGTAGACCTGATTTCCAACGCGGAACGTGTGTTCTGTCTTGGGCACGGAGGAAGTATGGTGATGGCGATGGAAGCGTGGGCGCGTTTTTCCACGGCGACCTCACATTTTATTCATATTGAGGATTCCCATATGCAGGTCATGCATTTGGCGCTTGCCACGGAAAAGGACGTGATTTTGTTTTTCTCGTATTCAGGCTCCACTAAGGATATGGAGGATATCATGCATATCGCAAAGGAGCGTCACATATCGGTCATATTGGTAACACACTTTCCAAATTCCCGCGCGGCAGGCTATGCGGATGTGGTGCTTTTGTGCGGTTACAATGAAAGCCCGCTACAGTCTGGCTCTGTTGCCGCAAAGCTTGGACAGTTGTTTATTATCGAGTGCCTGTTTTATGTGTTTTGCAAGCGCAACCCCGACATTTTGTCGCAGGCGCGCGCGGCGACGATTGAGGCGATTATGCCGAAGCTTTTATAGTGTTATTACCGTTTTATAGTAGAAAAAACCGCCTGATATGCTGGTGAAATCATTTTGGTGATTTTCAGACATGCCAGGCGGGCATTTTTTATTGCATTTTTATGGTTTTTGTCACGCTCGATCCTGCAAAATCGCCAAGTCCTGTTATCGTGACTTTGATTTTGTTGTTCTTTGCACTAGACGCGTCGGGTGTTGCCGTATAGTCAATATTTTGCCTCAGCGGTGTCCTGCCGTAGGTAACTGTGAGGTTTTCCATTGTTCCCTTTACGGAAGCCTTGGAAATTTTCTGAGGCAAAATCGTGAATACTGCCGTCACCGTGATGCCTGCATAATTTCCTTTTCCGGTAATCCGGACTTGTGCCTTTCGCTTGTCGGTGGAAGCGTGCAGGTTGTTGGTATAGGTGACAGTGTAATCTTTATTTTTCATCAGCTTTTTCGTTCCCGCTTTTACGGTGACGGTCGGCGTTTGGAGCTTTCCGTTGTAAATTTTGTCAGGAATTTTTGCAATGGTCACGTTTGCTGTGGAATCTTTTAATGCCGTAATTTCAAAGGTTTTTACGGCTTCCCCTCTGTAAGCGCCTTTTCCCGTGATAATCACATATGCGGTTCCGGCGTTAAGGTTGTTTTGGTAACGAACCTGATAGTCTTTCTTTGCGGTAAGCGTTGTGCCGCCGATTTTGACAGCCGGTACAGGCTGCAATGCCTTGCCTGTGTATTCTATGCTGTGTTGCTCTAAGGTGACATGCTCCGCGTTGATGATATGGTCGGAATCCACATCATATACAGCCAGCCTGGCTGATTTGCTGTCCTTGTAATTGCCTAATCCCGTAATGGTTATTTTTGCGGATTTTGTAGCCTTTGCCGTAAGGGAGGCGTCATAGGTAAGCGTGTAATCCGTTCCATTTTTCAGAAGCGTTGCACCGTCATAGACATAGACTGGCGGTTCGGATTTTGAACCTGTCGTCATGCTTCCTGTCAAAATTTTAAGCTGTTTAACGGATTTTTGGCTTATCGTAAAGGTTGTTGTCAGCGTTCCCTTATAATTGCCGGATCCTTTGACGAGAACCGTGCCGGTTCCGGCGTTTACATTGTTTTGGTATTCGACCTGATAATCCAAACCTTCTGTCAACGTGATTTTTTTGCGATTTTCAACGACTGTAACTTTGACGGCAGGTCTGTATTCGTTTTGGTCATAAACCTTAGCCTTAACGCGCGAGAGTATGCCGCTGACTGCGTTCAGGTCTGTTCTGTTGTTTTCAGGTTCGGAAGCGCTTTCGTCTGTTTCGGTGCTTTCCGGATCCGAATTGCTTTCAGCCGTTTCGGAGCTTTCTACCACGGAAGAGGTTTCCTCAACCTTAGAGCTTTCGATTGTGGAAGAGCTTTCTGCCTCCTCGCTGTATTCCTCACTCGCTTCCGGGGTTTCCTCAACCTTAGAGCTTTCCACTATAGAAGAGGTTTCCTCAACCTTGGAGCTTTCTGCTATGGAAGAGGTTTCCTCAACCTTAGAACTTTCAACAGTGGAAGAGTTTTCCTCAACTTTAGAACTTTTAACAGTGGAAGAGGTTTCCTCAACCTTGGAGCTTTCCACTGCCGCAGAGCTTTCCTCCTCCTGAATGTCATCTCTCGTCAGCAGAATACTCGTGCTCATATTCTTTGGAAGTGCAGTATACACCTTCCCGTTTTGGTCATGCCAATACGTGCCTTCCACCTTCGGAAGCGCAGCGTCCGCCTTTACATTCTTCGGCGTCCAAATTGATACAAGCTGATTGCAGCCGTCAAACATCCCGCGAAAATTGGTTTCCCTGCCTGCGTCAACCATACTCAAATCCGCAGACCTTAAATTGACACAGCCGCTGAAAAGACCGTCAAGCTCATCAGCCTCGTCTACATAAAGCGTCGCCGTCCTGATGTCTTTTGCATGATCCTTCTTTTCTGACCATACCGGAGAGCCATATGCTTTGCATGTGCCTTTTCCCATGACCTTCAGATTTCCGTTTTTGTCGATTTTATAGGCGATATCCTCATTGGGAGATCCGGCGATTTCATGCGCAATATCATCATCACGGAACGCTTCAATGTAATAGATGTCAAGCTCGCCCTTAAGATCCGCATATGCAACCTGAAGCCGTTTCTTTCCCGGTGTTGCTATATCAATTTCATCAATATTTGACCAATAATAGCAGGCACGAATGTCCCATTCGTCCCCTTCATCGAGAACCTCAAAAACCAGATATTCATCAGGCGCAGGCTTCTTTCCTGTCTCGAACACACATCCATTTTGGAAATAGAGTTTGGTACAGGTTCTTGCGGGCTTTATGATAATTTCCGATACTGCCGTAAGGTTTTTGTAGGATACGATTAACTGCTTTGTACCAACGGTTTTCATATCAATGTCTTTGGCATTCGTCGTATAATCCGTGATTTCGATGGTCTTGCCTGAAAGTGCCGTTACCCACACACACAGCTCGGAACGGTCGAACGTTTCGCCGGCGTAATACGTTGTCTTATCGTTTCTGACATTCAGCTTGCAATAGCTGTCCTCCTTTACCGTAATCTTTACGGTTGCCGATAGATTTTGCCACTTCACAGTCAGATCTTTCGTACCTGCCGTATTCATATCAATGCTTGCGGCGTTTGTCGTATAGCCTGATTTGATTGTCTCTGTTGGGTATCTATAGTTTGTATATATGAGTTTTACGGTCAGATCGCTTACATTCAGTGTATCGCCGACAAAGTATTCTTTTTTTACCTTGGAAACAGACAGCTCTTTGCCGATTACGGTCAGATTCATCGTCACGCTCTGCCCCTCATAAGAGATAACCAAATATTTTGTACCTGCCGTATTCATGTCGATTTGTGCGGCATTTGTTATATAGTCGGTAATCGTCTTGCGGTTGTTGAAATTGTAATACAGTGTAACGGTCAAATCCGAAAGGTCAAGGGGTTCACCGACAAGATATTCTTTTTTGCCTTTTTCCACTATAAGTTCAGGCTTTTGCTTTAAGTGCATACTTTGATTCGTATTTATCGGAAGCTCGGGGAAAACCATTCCGCTATTCGTAATCCATGTTCCGCGCAGCGGAATTGACAGCTTCAGATTGCGGGGCGTTTCCAACTCAAGCAGACTGTCGGAGTAAATCAAGCTGTCAGCCTCCGTTACCTTGCTCATATCAAAGCCGCTTAAATCCAAAGAGGTCAGTTTGACATACTCAAACATACCAGTCATACGCGTTACGTTACTTGTGTTAAAATCTTTTCCAAACGTTATTTGTTTTAAGTTTTTACAGTTGTAAAACATCGAGGACATATCCGTGACATTTGCGGTATTAAAGCTGCTCAAATCGAGCTTTTCCAAGCTTTCACAGCCTCCAAACATATTGCTCATGGTTGTTGCACTGCTGGTATCGGTATTATGCAAATCCACACTGGTCAGATTCTTGCAGCCGCTAAAGAAGCTAGAAAAACTCTTTGTTCCCCTTAAGGACACCCTTGCTGTTTTAATCTGCTCCCGGTATTCATACCATGGAGGAGCAATCAGACCGGTGCTTGGCCAATATTCACCGCTTCCGGACACTATGAGCGTCCCATTGGTAAGCGACCAAGAACCGGATCCGTTTGGCAGCTTTCCTCCGACGATTGGATCACCGATACTAATCTCTTCCGACGGACGTTCGATTGTCAATCCGTTTGTCTGCTCCTCGGTATCAATGATTTCCTCCGCAATTGTTGTATCTTCCTCTGCTTCGATTTCCGTCTCCTGCGTGCCAGGCGTTTCAGCAGCGGTTGCGCTTTCCTCCGCCGTGGCGGTTGTCTCGGCTGCTTCGGTTTCATATCCCGTTTCCTCTGCAACAACTGACGGCGCTGCCTCCTCTGACGCTTCTTCTGATTTCTCTTCTAACACTTCCTCCGCAAGCGTTTCCGTTTCCTCGCGCAGCTCCTCTGCGCACTCCACAGCCTCCGCGAGCTCCGCTGCGCTTGCAGGCAGCTCCATGCCCGAGGAGAGCGTCGCCGCCGCAAGCAGCATACAAAACGCTTTTTTCATGTTCTTTTTTAACTTTTTGTTCAGACTAATCATATGAATCCTCCATTATCTAAAATAACTATCAGGCAACAAAAAACAGTTCCTGATATTCCACTATTCATGCAGCCGAACCATCATAACAATATAATCAAGTGCTTATATTTTATGACTTCATGCTTTGCGTCCGTTCCTCACGGAACGTTTGCCCTTTTCAAATAGAGATACTAACATATTTTTTTACAGTGTACAACAGTTTTTTGGAAAAATTTGCATAAAAATATAAACAATTGATTATTTGATTATTTCTTCTTTTATTTTTCTGTTGAAAGTACCGAATATATACGGTAAAATAACATGAAATATAAAATTTATAGATAACACAGGCATGGAAACAAACCGGTTGACCCCAAAACGGAGGACAAGCATGGATTTTATTATAGGCGGCGGTTGTCAGGGAAAATGGGAGTATGTGAAAAGGGAATACGGTCTGACCGAGGACGACGTCGTTTGCGCGGCAAATATAAAAAATAACGAACTGTCAGGAAAATGCTGTCTTACGGAGTTTCACTTATACATCCGGCAGCTATTGGAGAGTGGACAGAATATAGAGGAAAATATATCCGGGCTTTTTCAAAAAAATGACATTCGTGTCATAATTTCGAATGAAGTCGGTTATGGAATTGTGCCTGTCGACGCTTCGCAGCGGACATACAGGGAGGCTGTGGGAAGAGCCTCCTGTATACTCGCCGCAAAGGCGGACAAAGTCGTGCGGGTGATAAGCGGCATCGGCGTAATCATCAAACCATAATTGCTAACGCAATTATGGTAAATTCATGCCCGAAATCCGAACTTCTAAAGCCGATACCCCCGCCGCGTGACCATTTTTCCATTTACGATAACAGTCTGTGAGTTTCCGATAAACACTGTCGTAAACATATTGACAGAAACCTCCCGAAGCTCCTTTAACGAGTATAAAGAGCAGGTTTCCCCCTCACGTCCGATTTGCGCGGCAACTCCGCACACCGTATCTTCAGATGCATAGTCTAAAATCATATCACATGCTTTCTGCAAAAAATCATGCCTTCTGCGGCTTGATGGATTGTAAAGGCAGATAATCATGTCCGCCTGCGCCGCAGCGCGAATGCGTTTTTCAATCGTTTCCCAAGGCGTCAAAAGATCGCTTAAACTGATGACCGCAAAGTCCTGTATCAGAGGAGCGCCCAAAAGCGCCGCGCCAGAAACCGCGGCTGTAACGCCGCAGACAGGCTCTAAGACGATGTCCGGATAGTCCTGCCCAATAACATGCATAAGCCCGGTCATGCCGTACACGCCCGCGTCGCCGCTGCAAATCATGGCGACATTGCATCCCTTTTTGGCTTCCTCAAAGCACATTTTACAACGCTTTGCCTCCTGCGTCATAGGCGTGGAAAGATAATTCTTTTCGGTAAAGTGCGGTTTTATCAAATCAATATACACCGGATACCCCACAATCGTATCGCATCGCTCCAAAGTCTGCACCGCCTGTATCGTCATCTGCTCATAGCTGCCGGGACCAATCCCAATAATATAAATCTTTTTCATTCTGAAAACACCGTCCTTTTCAAGATAATTTGTCTGATAAACGCTTCCGCGTTCTCCGACATGGCAAGAACGCCGTGCACATTGGAAAACAGGACTGCATCTATTTGAATAGCCTGAACTTGAATCTCCTGAACAGCGCCCACACGCCGCCGCATATGCGCAAGTATTTTCTCCATCGCAATTTTCATCGCTGCCTCCAAAAGACGACAATCCGTAAGTATTTGCAGTGCGTCGTCTGTCGTCGTACAATTTAAAATTCCGCGCGCCGTATCTGCGTCTGCCCCCGCAAGCAGCGCACACGCACTGAGTGTTTCCAGTCTTGCGTCCGCCATATTCGAATGTGTGTTCATTACGCCTGCGGCAACCTTAATCAGCTTCCCGATATGCCCAATCAGCAAAACCCGCGAAAATCCAAGCTCCAACACAATATCAAGCGTTTCACCGATAAAATTGCTGCACTTTACGCCCGCGTCCAAATCAAGCCCCCATGTTTCCAATGCAAACTTTTGTCCGTAATTTCCAGGCGTTAGCAGAAGCGTTTCATAGCCGAGCGCCTTCCGCTGTCGAAGCTCCAGCCGAATCGTATCGACAATCGCCCGCTCACTCATTGGCTCAACAATTCCGCTCGTGCCCAAAATGGAAATACCGCCCTCAATCCCAAGCCTTGGATTAAAGGTTTTCTTTGCGATTTCCACTCCTTCCGGCGCCGATATGACAACCTCCAAGCCGCCTTCATATCCTGCCGCCGCAAGTTCAAAAAGTACCTCTTTTTGAATCATCGCCCGCGGAACGCTGTTAATCGCCGCGCTTCCTACAGGCTGCTCCAAGCCCGTACGCGTTACCCTCCCGATACCCGTGCCACCCTCAATCACAATCTCGTCGCCAGCACAGTAACGCACCGTCGCATAAATTCGGATTTTGTCGGTGCAGTCCGCGTCGTCCCCCGCGTCCTTTTGTACGGCGCAGACAGCGGTTGTATTGTTGAGAGCAATATCCGATAGCGAAAGCGTGACCGAAATCCCCTTTGGTGTGTCAATACAGACAGACGAAAGGCGCTGCCCCGTAAGCAGCATGCGCGTTGCCGCCTTTGCCGCCGCAGCCGCGCAGGTTCCGGTCGTGTACCCGTACCTCAGTTTTTTATGGTTTTTATAGATATATTCGTCAATCAAGACGGTTCTCCTTTTAAACGCAATATAACTGCCTAAATGAGTTGCGTGATAAAGCGGCAGTATGATAAAATTATATAAGATTATAAAACATTAGGCAAGAAATAAGAATGCGGAGGAAAAATTTGATGAAGAAAAAGCTTTTACTGATGGGAAATAATAAGCGCCTCATAACAGACTTTTTTATGCAGCTGGATTTTTATTTTGACTGCGCAAGCACATCTTTGATTGCATCTGATTTGAGAATCCATTACCAGTTTTTTCAGCCGGATGCAATTGTTTATTGCATGCATGCGGAGAGCAGGGATAATATTAACAGCGTGATACGGTTTGTAGACGGTGCACCGAAGGATGACGATGTTCCGTTTGTCGTTGTGGCAGACGGCGCGGACTATGAATTTTTGTGTAAAATGCCGGGCGGAAGGGCTGACCTGAGGGTTGGAGCAGGGGTTTCCGTTTCTGAGCTTCAGACGGAAATTAACAATGCAATTGTGCGCCATAAGGGCGGTAAGCTGGAAAATGCAAAGACAGATCCTGCATTGGATGACGCGCTTGACAGGCTTTCGCAGTTGGATGAGCAGATGAAAAAGCTGGAAAATGGCGATTTGAATATTAATTTGCCTGCAAGCCTGCTTTCAAAGGTAATGCGTCCACGGATACTTGTCGTTGATGACTCTACCATTATCCATAAAGCGATTAAAGGCTATATCGAGAGCGAGTACGACATTTCCACCGCAATCAGCGGGACAGCCGCGTTGCGCTTCCTTAAGACTAAGGAGGTTAATCTCATACTTTTGGATTATGAAATGCCGGATATGAACGGTGCGGAGGTATTAAAGGCGCTGCGGGAAAATCCGCTTACGGCAACGATTCCGGTCGTATTTCTGACCGGCGTAAATGATACGGCGAAAATTCAGAAGGTTTTGCGGCTCAAACCTGACGGATACCTTTTAAAGCCGATTGACAAAAATGTATTGCTCAATAAAATTAAGGAAATTTTAGGATAGGAGAACTACATAATGGGCAGCAATGAAAGAGAACGAAATCAGGATAAAGATATTAAACTGACGGATTTATTTGACGTTGAAATGCTTCAGCGTATGCAGGACGCGTTTTCCAACATGACCGGACTTGCAGCTGTCATTACGGACGCAAACGGCGTGGCAGTCACAAAGGGAAGCAATTTTACTGATTTTTGCGCCCTGTATACGCGTGCAAACCCAATCGGATGTCTGCGCTGTCAGGAGTGTGATAAATACGGAGCCGAGCTTGCGCTCAAGTCGGGAGCGTCAATTCCGTATTACTGTCATGCGGGGCTTATGGATTTTGCGGCTCCGATTATGGCAGGGAAGCGTATGATAGGCTGCTTTGTCGGTGGTCAGGTGCTTGCGGACACGCCGGATATTATCAAGGTCATGCAGAGCGCGGGAGAGTTGAAAATTGACCTGATTAAGTATCTTCAGGCAGTTATGAAGGTGAAAATTTTAGACAAAGACACGATTGACCGCCATGCGAGCTTTTTGTATACGCTGACAGATATTATTTCCAGCATTGCCTATCACAAATATAAAATGGAAGAGGCAAATATTGAAATCGAAAAGGCGGCGAGCATGAAGTCGGATTTTCTCGCAAACATGAGCCATGAGCTTCGCACGCCGATGAATGCGGTAATCGGAATGGCAGAAATGGCGCTGCGCAGGGATATGTCAAGTGATGTCAGGGAATATTTGAATCAAATCAGAACGGCAGGGAAAACATTGTTGACAATTATCAACGATATCCTTGATTTTTCAAAGATTGAGTCTGGGAAAATGGATATTGTCGAATCGGAGTTTGAACCGTTGTCGCTGATTCACGATATTTCGTCAATTATAATGACAAGGATTGAATCAAAGGAAACAGAGCTTTTAATTGACATCAATCCCAGCCTGCCGCGTGTCCTTTTTGGTGATAACAACCGGATGAAACAGGTAATCATCAACCTTGCAAACAATGCTGTAAAATTCACAAGAGAAGGAAAGGTTGTGCTGAAATTTAGCTGTCGCCGCAGGAGTGAGCGCTACATTGATTTTATGTTTAGCGTGGAGGACACGGGTATCGGAATTAAGGAGCATGATTTGGAAAAAATCTTTCAATCCTTTCAGCAGGTAGACAGCAAACGAAACCGCAATATTGAAGGCACCGGGCTTGGTCTTGCCATCTGCCGCCAGCTGATTTCACTGATGAACGGCAGTCTTTCCGTAAAAAGCGAGTACGGGGCAGGCTCCTGTTTTTCTTTTGAAATTCCTTTAAAAATTGTGGATAGTGAGCCGTGCCTGGAAATCCAAAACCCCAATCCCGCGCCTGCGTTTGGCATTCTCGAAAACGAGTATGCGGACAACCGCCTCAAGTCAGATATGCGGAAGCTTGGCATAAAATATAAAAGAATTGAGGACATCAACGACATTGAAGCGGTGAAGGAATACATTTTGCCCGTGATAGAAGAACTTCCGTTCTTGTTTGTAGATAAAGCGGCTCTCAGTGATGAGCTGCTCTTGTTTGTGGAGAAGCAGCCGCAGCTTACCGTGGTTTCCGTCAATTCCTATAGCTATGCGTCGGACAGCGATCTGCCTAACGTAATGTTTATTAAAAAGCCTGTGTCCGCAATGACGATAACTGCAATCTACAACAACGAAGATTACGTCGATGAGCATATTGGCGATGCGATGTACGACTTCATGGCGGAGTCTGCGAAGGTTCTGATTGTGGACGACAATACGGTCAACCTTACCGTGGCGGAAGGGCTTTTGGAACCGCTTGGAATGGAAATTGATACGGCTCTTAGCGGAAAGGAAGCAATTGATAAAATTTCGGAAATGCATTATGATTTGATTTTAATGGATCATATGATGCCAGAGATTGACGGTGTGGAAACAACGCGCATTATCCGGCGTTTCCACAAGGAGTACGACAGTGTACCGATAATTGCGCTGACGGCAAACGCGGTGGGCGGCGTGAAAAACATGTTCCTTGAGGAGGGAATGAATGACTTTATCGCAAAGCCGATAGAAGTGCACGTGCTGATGAACAAAATGAAGCACTGGCTGCCTAAGGATAAGATTACAAAAGGCGTAAAACGAAATTCACATGCAAAAAAGTCATTTCCGCAAATAGAAGGAATTGATTCGGCTGCAGCAATCAGAATGATTGGCAACGAGGATGTCTTTTGGTCTATTTTAAAGGATTATTGCAGAATTATTCCGCAGAAAATTGAAATGATACAGGAACATATTGATATGCAGAACTGGAAAGGCTACACCATTGAAGTGCATGCGCTCAAAAGCTCTTCGCGCCAAATCGGTGCAACAGGGCTTGCGAAAAAGGCGGAGCTTCTTGAGAAGGCGGGAAATGAGCTGGATCTTGATACAATCCACAGTGACACACAGGCGGCGCTTGACGAGTACTGGCACTATTATGAAATCCTTAGCCCATATTTTACGCAGGTTCATAGTGAAGCAACACAGGAGCTGACGGAAGATATTTTGCATGGTGTATTTTCGGAAATTGAACATGCGATAGAGGAGCTTGATATGGATCTGCTTGAGGAAGCGGTTCAAAAGCTTGGTTCATATAAGCTTGACGGGGTGCATTCCGAATATTATAATAAGATGCGCAAGGCGGTTGATGACATGGACGCGTACGCTTGCGAGGATATTATGACGGAATGGAAGGAAACACTCTCTGACGGGAGTGACAGGGATTAAAAAATGCGGAGAATAAATGTTCGAATAAGAAAGCTGTCCGTGCTGCTGTGTATGTTGTTTTGTTCGGCGGCGCTGACAGGATGTCAAGGCAGCACAAACGAAAAAGGGACGGCTGCTTACAGTATTGTCTGTACCACTTTCCCGCAGTACGACTGGCTCCGGGAAATTATTGGTGCGCAGGAGGAGCGCTTTTCGCTGACACTCTTGCTTGACAAGGGCGGCGATTTGCACAGTTATCAGCCGACCGCTGAAAACATCGCACGGATTTCGTCCGCTGATTTGTTTGTGTATGTTGGCGGCGAATCGGATGCATGGGTGGAGGACGCCCTAAGTGGTGCGGTCAATAAGGATATGCGTGTCGTGAACTTAATGGACGCGCTCGGCGATAACGTGCGCGAGGAGGAGCTGGTGGAAGGAATGCAGTGTGCTGTGGAGGAGCACGAAAGCGGAGAGCTTGAATACGACGAACACATTTGGCTCTCCCTGAAAAATGCCGCCTATCTGACAAGCGTTCTCTCGGAGACCGTACAGGAACTGGATGCCGAAAATGCACAGGACTATGCGGCGAATGCGGCGGCTTATATCAGTGCATTGGAAGCGCTTGATCAGGAATACGCGGACGCAGTGGCAAAGTCTGAAACGAAAACGATTTTGTTCGGTGACCGCTTTCCGTTTCGCTACCTGACAGAAGATTACGGGATAAACTATTATGCGGCATTTGTTGGCTGTAGCACGGAAACGGATGCAAGTTTTGAAACGATTACGTTTCTTTCGGGAAAAGCAGATGAGCTTGGACTGCATACTATCTTGGCAATTGAAGGCTCAGATCAAAAAATTGCCAAGATTATCCGCGAAAACACACATGACAAAAACCAACAGATACAGACCGTCAATTCCCTACAGTCCGTGACGGCGAAGGAAATTGCAAACGGCGTTACGTATCTTGGCGTAATGCGGGAAAATCTGGAAATTCTAAAAAGCGCACTGCGCTAAGAAATTGTGCTCACGATTCATACAACAAAAGCATATGTTTTTCGTTGTCAAGAATTCACACACTATGAAAGGAGCATAGTTATAAAATGAACAAATTTGTACTGCGCCAGTCCCTGATTCTGTTCCTTACGGCAGGCATTTGGGGGCTGGGCTTTATAGCGCAAAGTGTCGGCATGGATTACGTGGAGCCGTTTACCTTTACGGCAGCGCGCAACATTTTGGCGTTTCTTGTACTTATACCATATATTATAATAGCAGACAAAAAGACACAAAAAAATGACACTGGTGTCATAAATAATAAATCATTTATGAACAAAATATCAGACAACAAAACAGTAATCATAGGAGGCATATGCTGCGGCGTATGTCTTTTTGCAGCGAGCAGCCTGCAGCAGTTCGGCGTAAAATATACAACCGTTGGAAAGGCAGGATTTATCACCGCAATGTACATGGTGCTGGTACCCATCTTCGGCATTTTTCTCCATAAAAAAGCAGGCTTAAAGGTATGGGCGGCAGTGGCACTCGCCGCGCTGGGAATGTATCTTTTGTGTATCACCAAAGGTGAATTTCGCCTGCAATTTGGCGACAGCCTCGTATTTGCCTGTGCAGTCGGCTTTACGTTCCATATTCTGACAATTGATCATTTTTCACCGAAAGCGGACGGAGTAAAGCTGTCATGCATTCAGTTTTTCGTCTGCTTTATATTGGCAGGCGCCTGTGCCTTGATTTTTGAAAAACCTAGTATGCAGGCTGTTTTTGCGGCAGGCGTCCCCATTTTATATGCGGGAGTATTCTCAAGTGGTGTGGCATATACCTTGCAGATTATCGGACAAAAGGGCATGAACCCGACCGTGGCATCCCTTATATTAAGCTTGGAGTCTGTTGTTTCCGTGCTTGCCGGGTGGCTGATTTTAGGTCAGACACTCTCGAAAAGGGAGATTTACGGTTGTATCCTCGCGTTTGCGGCAATCATACTCGTGCAGCTTCCTGACCGCAAAGTACATACACACTAGAGTACCGAGTAAATCCACGCAAAAACAGAGGCCCCGATAACCGTTAGAAGCCCTGCCACCGCGATGGAAAGACTGCTCATGGCGCCCTCAATTTCGCCTAGCTCCATTGCCTTTGCGGTACCAATGGCATGTGCGGAGGAGCCAAGGGCAAGTCCTTTCGCGATCGGTTCCTGAATACGAAACAGCTTTAAAACCGGTTCGGCAAGGATGTTTCCCAAAACCCCCGTGACAACAATAACCAAAACGGTAATATTGACATATCCGCCAAGCTCCTCAGAAACACTCATGCCAATTGCCGTTGTAATGGACTTTGGCAAAAAAGTCACAAATTCCTGCTGGTCAAGCCCAAACAACAGCGCCAAAACAAGCACCATAACAAGGCTCGTCAACACGCCCGACACAATTCCAGCCGCCACTGCAACCGGATATTTCCGAAGCAGTGCAAGCTGCTCGTAGAGCGGAATGGCAAGGCAGACCGTGGCAGGCGTCAAAAACCAGCTCAGATATTTCGCACTTGCATCATACGTATCATAATCCACCCGCATAACCAAAAGCAGAACAATCGTAACAACAATCGAAATCAACAGTGGATTAAAAATCCCACTATGAAATCTTTTTTTCAGCCAAGTGCCGAGCATATAAGCAAGAAGGCTGATTGCCGCTCCTGCAAAAATGGAAGTCTGCATAAATTCATTCATTCTTTTTATCCTTTCTATGCCTGATAATTGCCTGTGAAACCCTGCCGCTCACCGCCATCACCGCAATAAGCACTATAACCGTAATTACCGCTACGGGTACAAGCATTGGCTGCAAAATTTCCCAGGATGCCATCAACCCTACGCCTGCCGGAATAAACATCACCGGCATGATCTCAATCAAAAATTTTCCTGCTCCGCTCACCTGTTCAAGCTTGATGATGCCCGTCACAAGGCAGACAAACAAAATCGCCATGCCGTAAATACTCGCCGGTACGGGTAAGGGCAGCGCTGCTTTTAAAATTTCTCCGATAAAAGAGATGGACAGGATGATTAAAAATTGTTTTAAATAGTTCATATCATTTGCTCCTGTAATTTAAAATTATTCCTGAGAATAAAGACTGACTGACGGTTTTGCCAAATAAAATCCCTGTCCGAAATCAGCCCCGAGCTGTTTTGCCGTTTCATATTCCTCAACTGTTTCAATTCCTTCCGCAATCACCATAATATAATTTTCGTGACAATACGCAATCATTCCGCGTACAAGTGACTGCGTCGAGGAATTTTTATGAATATCGCGGATAAGAGTCATATCCAGCTTGACAAAATGATAATCAAATGAAACAAGCAGATCACTGTTGCTATATCCCGAACCGTAATCGTCAAGTGCAATCGGAATATTCCACTTAGCACAAAAGGCTCTCTTGATACTGTCAATTTCAAGCTCGCTCTTCGTGTTTTCCGTAATTTCCATAACAACCCGTTCAAGCTTATCCTTATACATTTTTTCAATCAGCATCCACTCGTCGGCAGACAGAAGCTGGTTTGGAATCGAGTTGATAAACACACGGGCGTTATCGTCTTCGCGGACTTGATTAAAAAAGTCTTTCAGTGCGTGAAACCATGTAATGCGCTCAATCTTATCAAGCTTTGCCTCAGCCTGGGCAACGCGTAGAAGCTCCTCAGGCTTGCGAAGCAGGTCGGAAATAGGACGCATCAGTGCCTCATAGGCAAAAATCGAACCGTTTTTCAGGGAAAAAATGGGTTGGAATACATATTTGATAGACTCATATTTAATCAGCCTGTTTAGTTCACCCACACCCTGTACAAGAATATAATCCCTGAGATAACGTTCTTTATTGTAGGCTTTAATACTACCCTTAGATGATTTCTTTACTTCATACATCGCAAAGTCCGCGTATTTTAACAGATCCGGATAATTGGTACCGTCTTCGGCGTAAAATGCCATACCGGCTGAGGCGCTCATGTTTAATTCAAGACCATCCGGAAGCAGCAGGGTTTCCTGCATCAGTTCCGCGTGAATTGTCCTCAGTGCTGCAATCATTGTTTCTTTCGGTTCATCATATAAGAACATCGTAAACTCGTCGCCTGCAAGACGTGCCGAAATACTTTTCTTGGGCATTCTGCGCTTGAGCAGGTCGGCAAGCGTACAGATATACCGGTCGCCGACCTCATGACCATAGGTGTCATTCGTGTATTTCAAACTGTCAAGATCCCAAATGGAAAGCAGCCCGTTTGTGCAATGCCCTTCATCAATCAAATACTTCATTTCGCGCGCAAACGCACCACGGTTATAGAGCCCTGTAAGCGCGTCGTAGTCGCGGTCATGAAGGATTTTTTGCTTTTCAATAACGCTTGGTGTAACATCGGAAATAATAATAAGTGTATTTTTTCCGGTAGACTGCTGCTTGATGTCCAGCCACTTATCCTCATAGTCGGGACGATGGTAGCGGAATAAATCCGCAGTTTCACGGCTTGGCTCAAAGAACTCCTCAAGCTTTTTGAGCTTTCCCTTCAAAATCGGTTTTAATATGTGATTGAGTTCCCAACCCTCGTCAGAGATTTCGAGGATTTCAAAGAGCTGATGCGTGCAGTAAATCATTTCGTCTGTTTCGTCAAATTCGCAGACTGCAAGTGAAATGTCCGCAACGTCAATAATGTCGGACATCTTATTTCCGACGTGGTAAATATAGTCGTTTTGCTTTTCGATTGCTTCGGAAAGCGTGTCAAATTCGGAAATTCTTGTGCGCGGCAGATGCGCGTTCCCTGGCGACAGCTTGGGAATACTGCGGTTCAGCAGACGGATAGGGCGCATGAAAAAATGTGTGATAAAAAATGTACCTATAGCTGCAAGCAGGAGTGAAACAACCACCGCTCCGGCAAGTACAAGTTTCAGATGATCTGACGGCGCATAAAGCGTGTCCGTACCAACCACGCCGCACAGTACCCACTGCTGTTTATAATAAGGCGACTCGGGCATGTAAAGTCTGAGTGGTTTCATACACACACTGGTGGGGGCAGGAAGCTCATTGACTGTTAAATCATAGATTCCATATTTCGCATCGCGCACCTTCAAGGATACCCGTTCACCGCTTTTAAGTACAGGATAATGATTATCATTTCCGACATAAACACTTGAAACCCGTGACATTGTTTCGGTGACGCCCAAAAGATATGTGCCATAGGTATCAATCAGCAAATGCTGATCCGGTAGAAGCGATTTGAGCTGATTGAAGCTTGTGCCAAAACCGATTACGCCATAAGGCTTATGATTTTCGTCAATAAGCGGAATCGTATAATAAAGATAATTTTTCGCTTCATCATGAATCGCGTTTGCAACAGAAAAATATCCAAGCTTATCAGCCGATAATTCTAGGTTTGCCGCCACACTGTCAATAACCGTTTTATAAAACGGACAGGAATCATCTGTATCTATTGTCTGACTCCAAAGAGCGTCAAGCGTCAGATCGTAATCATATAAAAGACGGGATGGACCGACTGCAACATAGATATCAGCATTATTTTTCGGAGTATTATATGGATTTTGGTCCGTCAGATAAATCGCATCATGCGCCAGGCTGCCATTTTCAAGAATTACAAAACAAGCACTTGCACTGGAAGCACGCATTGCAGCCAAAACATCCGGTGTAATATCCGTCAATAACTGACTTCGGTTCTCACCGTCACGCAAATATTGCGAAATGTTCATCTCAAGTGCGGAAGCATTTTCTGACGTACGCTCGGAAACAGCAGTATAAAAATCCGGCAGGTTAACAAAGCCGCCGAAATGCTCCTCCAATGTAAAAGCACTCGCGGAAATCGTGCGGTCAAGTATTTTAAAAGTATTTTCATTCATATCTTCAGGCATACCGCTTGTGATAAGAAAGCCGGCAAATACAGAAGTCTGAAGAAGAATAATCAAAGTAAGGGAAAACATTACATAATACTTTAAACTGATGCTGGTGAAAAAATTTCTCACGGAAACGCCTCCTATTTACAGTATTGTATTAATTCGGAAAAAGTGTCTGAATACCACGATTCAAAATGCCGGTCGGTCAGATATTCGTCTAAAACGGCGCCGGCTTCAAGCTCCGCACGGTCAGCAATTGCAAGGGCAGGCATTGTCCGTTCCAGTACCTCCTTTGCCTGTGTGCCGTTCGCAAAGCCTGTAGGAGTATACATAACATATTTCTCTATTTGTTTCAGTGATGTTATAATTGCGTCATTCACCACAGTGTCAGACGAAACGGATGAAACAACGTCTGCTTTTGCCGCTTCAAGGGAAACCGGCATATAACCGCAGTCTGCGCAGAACCGGAGATTCTGCTCGCTTTCGGTAAACCATTTTAAAAACATAATACTTGCGTATACTTCTGCCTCCGTTGACTTTGTGACAGCCATACCGGCTTCCTGTAATGTGGCATATGGAGCGGTATCTTTAAAATTCGGAAGAGGCAGAACCATGCATTCCACGGAATGTGTCATGCCGTCATGCAGTATTGCTTGGCTTGGAAAATATGCGGCGGCGGAAGAAGAACATACAAAAGCAATAATCTCTCCGATACGGACATCGTCGCTTCGAAAATTTCCGACATGACTGTAATATCCTTTCACATAAGGAACATAAAAATTATCCCAGACTTTTTTCATGGATTCTTTGTCAAAATCAAGCGTAACCTGATTCCCGGAAACTTTGAACAGCTCGTGTCCAAGCTGTGAACTGCCGACAATAGGATAGTTAGCAAAGCCATCGCGTCCGAAAAATGCCTTTCCATTTGACCATTCATAATACTGTTCTGCAGTCTGTGCAATTCCTTCCCATGTGGATAAATCGTTGATGTCTGCACCAGTGTCCCTTGCAAATTTGTCCCAAGCCGTTTTGTTGAGCATCAGGATCTCCGTTGCTTCTGCAACCGGAAAAATTTTCCATGAACGGTCTGTTCCGATACGTCCTGCGTCCAGGAAATGACGCACATACATTAGCTTTTCGTCCTCTGTGACATAATTGTCAAAGTCGACAAGTGCAACTTTGTTTTCCAATGCGATGGCAGTATCCGGATAGCAATGGAAAATGTTTGGCAGTTTGGAGGAGCCAATCTTTTCGGATACGGAATCCCAAAGCGCTTCCTCAAGATTGTTTGCGCAGCTCATGCTTTGGGACATGACGATTATGCCGTTTTCACGTCCGACAGTGTTGTTAAATTCCGTGACAAGCGCATCAAACTGTTCTGCGTTATGACCATTGTAATAATGCCATATGGTTATTGTTGTCGGAGCCTTTGCGGAAAGACCGTGGCTGTCGTCACTGCATCCGCAGAGTGAAATCACCGTCAATATTAAGATCAATAGAATGGGAGCCAATTTTTTCATTTACGCATTACTTCCTTTTTTGCGTTGATTAAAGCCATACACAACCAGTATATCACATAATCTAAAATGGAAAAACAAAAATATGAAAAATATTCCAGCGCACAGCTATTGCCTCTTTGGCATCAAATCTGCTATAATGCTAACGTTCACCCTTTGGATTGCAGTTTGATATGGATTCAAAGGATATTGGGAAATGGAGGCTTATCAATGAGATTTATGAAAAAGCGTGTTTGCGCGGCAGTACTGGCATTGCTTATGCTGCTTACAATACTACATATGGATGTTTATGCGGATGAAATCCGTACGTTGGACACATCGTTTGCGATTTCTGCATCAAGCAGACTGTCAGATAAAACGACAATATCATATACCGCGGTACTGCCCTGGCTGCCGGAAAGTGACGACGGAATGCTTTATCTGTTTGAACTTCAGCCAAGTGAATATGCCGTATCGCCATTAGCAGAGCCGGTTGCGTCTGCTCCGGCGGCGCTGACACCGTCTTTTTCGCTGTCCTATACGGAATCAAGACTGTATACGAAGCTCGGACTTGCTGTCAAATCAGGTGGTCAGAATGTGCTGATTGCGCATCCGCAGTATATTACAAATCCAGAGCTTCTTGCTATTTACACAAAGCCAAGATCGGTGAGATCGTTTCAATCCGAACAGGGACAGGAATTTTGCAATCTGAACCTTTCGGGAAATATCAGCGGAGTGATTGCAGGGGATTATACGACAGTTCAGGTGATGAATACAGGGTCTGACCCAGTCGTTACCAATCCGTACGCAAGAGCTGAAATGTTCTCTGCGGATTTGCATCCTGTAACACCCCGGTACTATATGCTCAATGCATCCGACCCGCAGGGAATTGCGGCAATTACATCGGAGCTAAAGTTCTGTGCTTTAAGCGCGACACTTGAGAATTTTATTATTGGAAATGAAGTAAATATGCGCACATGGAACTATATGATGTGGACGGACTGGGACAGCTATATGAGAGAATATGCACAGGCTTTTCGTGTGTGCTATAATGCAGTTAAGAGCCAAAATGCGAATGCGCGTGTGTTTGTCTGCATCGACCAAAATTGGGACAGAAACCGCCGTGTGGGACATAAAGAGTACTATGAATACATGGATGGAAAAGATTTTCTTGCGAACTTTAACGCGTTGATAGCAAGCGAGGGGAACATAGACTGGGGAGTGGCGCAGCACCCCTATCCGGTGCCGCTTACGTATGCAAAGTTTTGGGATATGTCAGACTGCCGGAACGGCTCGTATATGCTAGAACAGGTGGCGTCGGGGAAAATGGTAAGCTTTCAAAATCTGTCACTTCTGACCGATTATCTGCAAAGACCGGAGATGCTGAGTCCTTCCGGTGCAGTGCGCCATGTGATATTAAGTGAGATTGGGATTGTTAATACACAGGGAACCGATATTCAGGGAGCAACAATATATGCAGCCTATATGGCGGCAAAAAGAAATCCGTATATTGACGAAATCATCTATCTGCATGCATATAGCGAGCCGGGGATTGACACAAGGCTAAGCGGGCAGTCACAGATTGTGTATGATAGCCTCGGCACTTCAAATGAGGCAGCATGTGATGCATGGGCAAAATCCCTAATCGGAATCAATGATTGGTCTGAGGTTATTTGGTAACTTGCGACAGCGTAAATCCTTCAGGAAACAATTTGTTTTGCGGATTCTTTGAACGCAGGCTGATGAGCTTGCGTTTTTTTCTTGCATGAATCCTGTACAAAAGCTATACTAAAAAGCGGAGGATTGCAATATGGGAAAAGTAGATAAAAAGAAACAGCAGAAAAGAACCTCTCTGCTTGACACGGCGTTTAACCTTTTTACAAGCCGTGGAATCCACAATACATCCATAGCGGACATTGTAGAGAATGCGGGAGTGGCGAAGGGAACATTTTACCTTTATTTTAAGGATAAATATGATATCAGAAATAAGCTGATTGCCCACAAGGCAAGCGAAGTATTCCGAACGGCAGACGAAGCTTTGCAGAAGAAAGATTTTTCCCTGTTTGGGGAAAATGCGGTTTATGAGGAAAAGGTTATATTCCTTGCGGACAATATTATCAACCAGTTTGCAGCGGACAAGACGCTGCTTCGGTTTATCTCAAAAAAGCTTGACTGGGGGATGTTCAAAAATGTTCTTACAGGCACAGGCAATGACGGTGTGGATTGTTACGATATCTATGATGCGGTGTTTCAGGGAGAGCATGATCGGTACGAAAATCCGGAAATTATGGTCTATCTCATTATAGAGCTTGTCAGCTCCACATGTTATAGCGCGATTCTTGCAGGGGAGCCGGCGCCAATCGAAAAGCTCAAGCCATATATTTTCAGGACTGTACGGCAGATTATGCAGTCCCATCTGATAAAAAAATAATAGGATAAGGATGGTTTCGATACAAAGATGATAGAACACAGACTGACAGCTTATTTAAAAAAATACCGTTTAATCACAGACGGTTCCTTCGGTACATATTATGCGGACAAGTATCAGACAAGCGAAATGCCTGAGCTTGCAAACTGCGCAAAGGAAAGGGCGGTTTGCGAACGGGTGACGCAGATTCATGCGGAATATATCAGGGCGGGCGCATCGCTGATTCGTACCAATACGTTTGCGTCCAACACAGTGCTTTTGGGCACTAACCGTGAGGGTGTCCGAACCAATATTGTTCAGGCAGTGCGTTTGGCAAAGCTTGCCGCACAGGGCTGCAGGGACAAGGGAAAATGCTTTCTTGCAGGCGACATCGGACCGATACCGCTTGACACGCGGTATAAGGCGCAGGATGCGGAAAAAGAATATTATATAATAGGAAGAAATTTTATTGCGGAAGGAATTGATATCCTGAATTTTGAAACATTTCCTGACCTCACACAGATTCTGCCCGCAATAAAACAGTTGAAGGCGGATGCGGCGCGCGAAAAGAGGACACTTTTTATCATGGTGCAGTTTAGCGTGAACCAGTTCGGCTATAGCGTCAGCGGAATGCGTGCGGGAAGACTTCTGTCCATGGCAGCGCAGTGTCCGCAAATTGATGCAGCAGGTCTGAACTGCGGCGTAGGTCCCGCCCATATGGAACAGATTATCCGTGCGCTTGACAGAAGTAAAACGGACGCAACGTATATGATTGCACTTCCCAATGCAGGTTATCCGAAGCGTGTCAGAAATCAAATCCGTTTTGGAAATCAGCCCGAATATTTCGTGGATAAAGCAGTGGGACTTTGCAGGCAATGCGGAGTGGATATTGTCGGAGGCTGCTGCGGTACGACGCCGGAATATATCAGACTTTTGGCAGAAACGCTGGACATTACACAAAAGCCATATGTGAGGCGGAATGTACAAAGTACGTTAAAACCGGAATCCGTAACAAATCATGCATTTTATAAGGACAAGACAGAAGGCAAAAAGCTCATTGCGGTGGAGCTTGCGCCGCCTGCGAACGCCAATGATGAAAAAGTACTGGATGCGGCGCATTTCCTAAAGGATTTAGGTGTTGACGTGCTGACCTTTCCGGATTCCCCGTCAGGTCGCACAAGGATTGATTCTGTGCTGATGGCAGAAAAAGTGCACCGTGAAACGGGAATGTGCGTGATGCCGCATATTTGCTGCCGGGATAAAAATGCGATTGCCATGCGTTCCACGTTTTTGGGAGCGCACATCAATGACATCCACAACTTTCTGATTATAACAGGAGATCCGGTTCCGACATTAATCCGGCAGACAACAAAGGCGGTTTTCAATTTTGATTCGGTGGGACTGATGAATATTGCGCGCGATATGAATGAGGAGAATTTTTCGGCAGCGCCGCTAGTATATGGCGGAGCGATTAATCAGGGACGTAAAAACCTTGACGTGGAGATTGACCGCGTACGGAAAAAAATGGAAGCGGGTGCGTCGTTTTTTTTGACACAGCCTGTCTTTACGGATGATGCAATCGCACGCGTGCGAAAAATAAAGAACGAAACCGGAGCCTGTATTTTGTGCGGAATCATGCCGTTCATTAACAGAAAAAACGCCCTTTTTATGAAAAATGAAATTGCTGGGGTGGAGGTTTCAGACGAAATCATAGACCGGTATCCTGAGCAGACCTCGCGCGAGGAAGGGGAGGCGGTCGGAATTGCAATAGCATTGGAAATTATTGCAAAGACGAGGGATTTTGCGGACGGATATTATTTTTCGTTTCCCTTTATCCGCGTGCATATGCTCAAACAAATTTTGCAAAAACTATAAAGTAAATGGAAAAACAACCGATAAACTAGATATAAAAGTAAATAAATATTTGAACGATTCAAATATTTGAATGCATTTTACATACGTTAAATAAGGAAGGAGGGGTCTTATATGCGTATAGATGCTTACAATCAGATACAACAGATTTATGGGACCAAAAAGTTAAACAAGGCAGAGGGAAAGAAGACGACAGCTACATCCTTCCGCGACCAGTTAATCCTGTCATCAACAGCAATGGATACCGCCATAGCAAAGCAGGCGGTTGCAAATGCGCCTGATGTAAGGGAAGATTTGGTAAGCTCTTTAAAGCAGCAGATTGACAATGATACCTACGAGGTAGATGCTGACGATTTCGCAGGAAAACTGTTGGAAAAGTACAGCGGATTATTTTAAGGGAGGATTTTGATAATAGGTGGCTAGCTTATTAGAAAATTTAATTGAGGTGCTCGACAAGGAAAACATGGAGTATGAAAAACTGATTGTCCTTGCCGAGGATAAAACTCCCACGATTGTAAAGGGAGATATAGAGAGCCTGTCAAAGATCACGGAGGATGAACAGGAAATCGTAGGCAGAATCCAGGGGATGGAGAAGCAGAGGATAAAAGTTCTGGCTGATGTTGCCAACGTAGTAAACAGGGATGTTGAAACATTGAAACTAATAGACCTGATTCAGATGCTCGAAAAGATGCCTGATCAGCAGAAAAAGCTGACAGACGTTCATGAACGTTTGAAACAGACCACGGAAAAGCTTAGGGAAATCAACGACAGAAACCAAATGCTTTTGGCGGATAAGCTTGATATGGTCGAATTCAACCTGAACATGATAAGAGCAATGAAGTCTGCGCCGCAAACAGCCAATTATTCAAGAGACGCATACACGAACGGAGAAGTGCTTGGTATCTTTCATGGTGGTTTCGACGCGAAACAATAACGACGAAACACGAGGTGAGATGCCATGTCTTTATTTGGAGATTTATATATCGGTGACAGTGGGCTGAGAGCATCGCAGAATGCGTTGAATACAGTCGCACACAATCTTTCTAATCTGAACACACCCGGTTATGTCCGCCAGCAGGTGGCAAATACCGATACCACATACACAAACACGACCGGCAACGCAAAACTGCGGGTAGGTGACGGCGTAAAGTACGCCGAGTGCCGTCATGTCAGGGACGCCTTCCTTGACGCAACCTACCGCGAGGAAAAGGGTCGGTACGATTATTATGAAAAATCATATGCAGCAATGACGGAAATCGAAGATATATTGGGCGAGCTTGACGGAGCAGCGTTTAAGGGCTCTTTGGAAGGGCTTTGGACATCCATCCAACAGCTCTCAACTTCACCCAACGATAATACGTACATTTCGCTGTTTGTATCCAAGGCAGCAACATTCATGGAAAATGCAACATCTGTTTATAGCTCGTTTATAGAGCTTCAGGATAATTTAAACAGACAGGTGGTAAATGCCGTAAAGGAGATTAATTCCATCGGAAAGCAGATCCATGCGTTAAATAAGCAAATATCAAAAATAGAAACCGCAGGCGTTGAGAAGGCAAACGACCTTCGTGACAAGAGGGATTTACTGATTGATGAGCTTGCCGGTTACGGAAATATCTCGTATGAGGAGCAGCCAAACGGTATGGTAACCGTCCGGTTTAATCACAATGACTTTGTAACCCAAAGCGGCGCTTATGAGATGGGAATGCTCGTTGACGAGGAAACGGGGTATTCCACACCGTACTGGAAGCAGAATGTCAGGTACACGACGAATGAAAAGGGCGTCCGGGTTCCGGATTACACATCGGCGCAGGTATTTGACCTGACAGAAGAAATCTCAACAAAGAGGGATACGGATGTAGGATCACTGCGCGCGCTTCTTCTTGCAAGAGGCGACCATGCGGCAAATTATACGGATTTGGATGTGAATGCCTGTACCGAGCGCAAACTTAAGGCATTGGGCATTACAAGAGAGCAGTATAATGAAAAGGCTGGTTTGGAATACTACAATAAATATATCGCAAATTCGTCTGTTATGAACATTATGGCGGAGTTTGACAATATTGTGCATTCCGTTACAACGGCTGTCAATGAGGTACTGTTTAATGCCGCGAAGATGAATCCGGCGAGCGGATACCTTCTGAATGAGAACGGATCGCCAATGCAGCTCTTTGTAAAGAGTGATTCGCCCGGTTACGAAAAGGTCGTACTCACGGCACAGCAGGAGAAGGAGCTGAAAGACCAGGGCGCAAAGCTTATGGAAGTTTATGATGAGAATGGCAAGATAGTGGAACATACGTTTTGGAAATATATTGAAGAGGAACCGGATAGTCCATATTCCCTTTATAACTGTATGAACCTTAAAATTAACGACAAATTGGTACAGATGCCTTCTCTTCTGAAATTTAAGTGGGAAGAGGATTCGGTGGATTACAACATCGGAACGGATTTAATCAAGAAATTCCAGGAAAGCTCGTTGTATTTAAACCCGAACGCAACTGCAAAGAGCACCTTTGAAAGCTGCTATACGGATCTCGTGGCGCAGGTGTCCAATACAGGATATGTGATGCACCAGCTTTCAGAGTTCCAGCAGCTTGCAGTTGAGAATGCGGACAATGAGCGTCAGACGGTAATCGGCGTTTCTTCGGATGAGGAGCTGGAGCACATGATTATGTATCAGAATGCTTATAATGCCGCAAGTAGATATATCACGGTAGTCAACGATATGCTTGACACATTGCTGAGTGTGGGGGCATAGCCGGCAGCATAACGGATAGGACGAAAGGGGAAAAATAAATGCCATCAACATTTTTAGGATTAAATACTTCATATACAGGTTTGGTAGCGTCAAACGCGTCATTGAATACGACTGCCAACAATATCGCAAACGTTCAGACAACAGGGTATTCCAGACAGCAGGTCAACCAAACGGCGGCGGAGGCAATGCAGTTTTTTGCGACGTACGGTTGTGTAGGCGCCGGTGTTGACATTCTCGGCGCAGAGCGGGTGCGTGATGTTTTCTATGACGAGAAATACTGGGTCAATAACGCAAAGCTCGGTGAGATGGATAAGAAATGGTATTATAGTAACGTGATACAGGAGTATTTGAAGGATCAAAGGGGAACAAATGCAGTAAAAGGTTTTGCAACGATTTTTGGTGAGTATCAAAATACGCTTTTGACGCTCCAGACAGCTGCGGATCAAAAGAACCATGCGCTTGACTTTATCGGTTCTGCAGGAAATCTATGCCAGTATTTCCGGATTATGTACAATAATTTCCAAAAAATGCAGGCGGATGTCAATGATGAAATCAAGATTAAGACAGATAAGATTAACAGCCTTTCACAGCAGATTGCATCCTTAAACAAGCAGATTAATACGGTTGAGGTCAACGGGCTGGCAAAGGCAAACGACCTTCGTGACAAGAGGGATTTGCTGATTGACGAGCTTTCCGCAATAACGGATGTAAAGTGTGAAGAAACGGAAATCCTTGATGAGCAGGGACGTTTTACGGGGCTGCACAGCTATAGCGTCAAAATCTGCGGCGGACAGCCGTTAGTGTCCGGCTATAACTACAGACAGCTTGAGTGCGTGCCGAGGGCGACATGGCAGAAGGTCAATCAGAATGATGCGGACGGACTTTATGATATTCGCTGGAAGGATACCAATGAGGATTTGGGGGTTTGCGCAAAAAATACTGGCGGCGAGCTTAAGGGACTTTTTGAGATGAGGGACGGAAACAATTATGAGGCGTTCAGCGGAAAGGTAACGGCAGTCGATACCGAGAAGAACAGTGTAACGGTAAGGGTGACAGATGATTATTTAAAGAGCATGTCAAAGTCAACATTGCCGCTCACGGACGGACGCATCATGCTTGGCGGGGAATATTATTATTATGATAATTATGAGTTTCAGCTGACGGACAACGGCGACTGCTATTATACCTTCAACATTTCGGAAAAGAGCGGGAGAAATACTGAGGCAGTCACAAAGGATTTAATCAAACAAAGCGCATCGGTAGGACAGAAGGTCAACTATCAGGGCATTCCCTATTACATGGAGCAGATGAATGAGTGGGTGCGTGACTACGCGTACAAATTTAACTTATATTATGACACTGAGGGAGCAACGAACGTCGATGAGGAGCTGCTTCCGGAAGGCAGTATTTTTTATACCGGTGAGGATGCCGTAAATGGCGGACAGTATACGATGGATGTGAAAATCGGCGCGACAGAGTATAAAACAGGTTCGCAGACGGGCTATTTCAACCTTACGGCTGGAAACTTCAACGTATTGCAGGAGCTCCAGGATAACCCGAATAAGATGGGAACGCATACGGTCGAGAAAGACGGTCCGGCGAAGTATGATATTATAAAAGAACTGCATGATGTGGGAACAAATAAGGAAAAGATGACGTTCAGAGGCTGTTCTGCGCAGGAGTATTTGGAATGTATGCTTGGTGATTCAGGTCTGAATGCACAGAGCGCATATAGCTTCCAGAATCTTTATGAGAATATTAAGGAGTCAATTGCGAATAACCGCTATTCCATCAGCGGCGTTGATGAGGATGAAGAAGGTGCGAACATGATTAAGTTCCAAAACGCATACAACCTCGCGAGCAAGATGATATCCGTATTGAACGAATGCTACGACAGACTGATTAACGCAACGGGTGTATAAAGCATGAAAAATAAAATTTTCATGCAGCAAATTTGTGCAGGGGCACAAATTCGCACACGATGAGGAGATGTTATATATATTGGAGGGAAAAATAATATGGCAATGCGAATAACCACAAAAATGATGCAGAATACATCGCTTAGAAACCTGAATGTCAATAAACAGCATCAGGAACGGCTCACAAACCAAATGGCAACCGGAAAGAAAATTACGCGTCCTTCCGACGATCCCGTGACTGCAATCCGTGCGCTCAAGCTCAATGCTTCGCTTGACAAAATTGACCAGTACTATGAACGTAACGCAAAGGACGCGCGCAGCTGGCTTGATCTGACAGATAAGGCGATTGACACAGTGGCAAAGATTCTCAGTAATGATTCTTCCGGAATGAGTCAGCTGCTTAATCAGGCTGCAAATGACTATAATGAGAATAAAGACATCACGGCAATTGTGAAAGATCTTGTGAGCCTTGCGGAGGAGTATTATTCCGTAGGAAATGCGGACAGTGCAGGCAGATCGCTCTTTACGGGCTACAGGACGGATCTGCCGCTTACATTCATAGCCGATCAGACGGAAACGTACAAAATTACGGAACAGTTCACAAATCTTGATATGGATAAAATGACATATGTGGCAACAGGATGCCTTAAGGAGCTCAATGAAGGAAACTTTAATGATGCCAATAAGGATACGACAGAGTATGATGTGACCACAAATGACATTTACCGGCTGCGTCTTGCGTATAACAATTTGGACGGAGTGGATGAGAAAGACGACAAACACGGTTCAACGCATACGCCAGTGATCACGTTTGAGTTTGGCACGTTTAACGGGAAGACAGGAGATCCCGCAAATACAGTATACAGTACAGATCCCGCTGCAATCGCGGCAGGCGCAAAACCGATTCAGGTTTTTGCGGCGGCTGACGAGAATGCTTATATGGCGGCAGTCAAGGATCCGGATGCAGTCGTATATATTGCAAGCACGGGCGAGCTTCTGCTCGGAAGCAATGTAAAGCAGACCGTGGCGGCGCTTGAGCACGATACGGAGCTGCGTGTCAGCTATGAAAAGTCAAATTGGAAAAAAGGCGACATTAATCCGGTGCACTATTTCTATGCGGAACGTGAGCATGACATCCAGGACCGTTGGCTGGAGTATAACGAGAATTTCCTGAAGGATCCGACGGCAAGCGGAAAACAGATTATCGAATATGATATCGGAAGCAATCAGACAATCCGTGTCAACACGACGGCGGATGAGCTGTTTACGCATGATGTCGGCAGGGACATCGATGAGCTGAGCCGTATGGTTGAGGATTCCACCACAATTCAGGCGAACCTAAACGTCATCCAGGACATGATTGATTCCGGAAAGTATGAAGGCGAAGAACTCAAGAAGCTTGAGCTTGAGAAAGCCGCGCTTGAAAAGGCAAACACCTATTGCCACGATAAGGTGAAGAAGCGCTTGGGAGAGCTTTTGACAAACTTTAACGGATATCTTGAAAACGTTAACAACGCAACGACGAACTGTGGCTCAAGAGGCAGCTGCCTGACACTGATTGAGAACCGTTTGGCAACATCACAGACAAACTATAAAGAGCTTGTCAGCGAGAATGAAGATGCGGACTATGCAGACCTTACCGTACAGTTGAGCAGTGTTAAAATGACTTATGAGGCGGCGCTTTCGTCAATCAGCTATGTAATGCAGACCTCGCTGCTTGACTATATCAGATAACAGTGTGAAATTAAAATTTCACACGGCATATTTGTGCAGAGACACAAATTCGCAGACTGTGGCTAAAATGGAGGTTAAAATGGTAGAAGTAAATACAAATGCATTTGGAAAGATTGCTATTGAGGATAATAAGATTATCCGGTTTGAGCATGGCATACTGGGATTTCCTGACCTTAAGGATTTTACCTTGATTTTTAATATTGAGAAGGGTGCGGAGTCAAGCATTAAATGGCTGCAGTCCCTCGATGAGCCGAATTTTGCAATGCCTGTCATGGATCCGAATCTTGTGATGGAGGAGTATATGCCGGTATTTGACAGGGAGCTTTTGAAGCCGCTTGGGGAAAATATTGTGCCCGAGAATCTGATGATGCTGGTGACAGTGACCGTTCCCAAGGAAATTACGCAGACAACGGTGAACCTGAAAGCGCCGATTATTGTAAACGTGGAGGAGCGCAAGGCAGTACAACTGATAAGCGAGGATGACACATACAGCATTAAATACGCGATCTATGACAAGATCAGGGCGAAGAAGGCAGGTGAATAATATGTTGGCACTATCAAGAAAAAAAGGCGAGGCATTAATGATAAATAACGACATAGAGATAACGGTGCTTGACATAAAGGGAGAGCAGGTAAAAATCGGGATTGCAGCTCCCAAACAGGTACCTGTATACCGGAAAGAAGTATACCTGCAGATACAGGAAGCAAATAAGGAAGCGACCAATAATGCGGCGCAAGTGAAGGAGCAGCTGGCAAATCTGTTTCAATAGCGGATTTAACAGACAGGAAAGCACAAAAATACCATAAAATATTACGGAAAATGTTTATAGTCGCTATAAACATTTTTTGTTTTTTAACCGATATACACTATAACTGGACTTATAGAAATATGCATATATGCAGAGAAACATGGAGGTGAAAAAGCATGTATATAGAATCAATGAACAGCTCAGTGGCAATGAATACAACCGTCAGTGCGCCTGCGATAACACCAGTGAGCACATCAAGACCTGTGACACAGGCTGAAACAGACAATACTGTACGTGTGGAGACCACGGATGGAGAAAACACACAGGTACAGGAAAATGGAACCCAGAATTATAAGGCAAACAAGTCAAATGCCAATAACAGGGCGAATGCCAGTGACACCCGCACCGCAGAGGAAAAGAAGGCGGCAGAGCATGAAAAGATTAAGAAAGCAATCAGCAAGATGAATGCCCAGCTTCCCAATTCCGAGGTGAAGTTCGGAATCCACGAAAAGACGGAACGTGTGACAATCAAGCTGGTTGACAGGGAGACAAAGGAAGTCATCAAGGAGTTCCCGCCTGAAAAAACGCTTGACATGATAGCAAAATGTATGGAACTTGCGGGCGTGCTTATGGACGAGAAGCTCTAAACATATAAAATCTATAGTGAAAAAGAAAATTAATATAATCAAAATAAAATAAAAGAAAGGATTGGGATGGAATTATGTCAGATAGAATGAGAATAACCGGTATGTATTCTGGAATGGATACGGAAAGCATCGTGCAGCAGCTTGTTGCGGCAAAGCAGATGAAGGTTGACGACCTGAAAAATGATCAGAAAAAGCTGGAGTGGAAGCAGAATGTATGGCAGGACTTGAATACAAAGATTTATAATCTTTACAGTGGTACGCTTTCCAAGCTGCGTATGAGCGGCTCGTTTAAAAAACAGAAAACAACGGTTTCGGATTCCACAAAGGCAACTGTTACGGCAAACGGTGCGGTAAATGGTACGCAGAGTTTAAAAATAAGCCAGGTTGCCAAGACGGGATACTTGACAGGCAAGAAGGTACATGATACGCTGAAGTTTAAGGGCAGTGATAACATTGCGGGTATTGGCTCGAACGGAGCTGTTGACCAGCTGTCCGGTCAGAGAATAAAGGTTACGGCAACAAGGGAGCTGAAAGAGGGCGAACGATATAAGCTGAACGATAAGGGCGAAGCCGTTATTGCGACGGACGAGGATCTTCTTTTGGAGCAGCAGGGAAAACTTCCTTTAGGAACGATTAAGACAGCTTCCGGCGGTGAAAAAGTAAAGGTTGCAACAGAGATTAAATTTGATAAAGACATGAAAATCAGTGACTTTGTTTCAAAGCTTAAGGAGGCAGGCGTCAATGCAAGCTTTGACGAGCAGAACCAGAGATTTTTCATCAGCGCGAAGGAATCGGGCGAGGAGAATGATTTCAAGATTGAGAATCTGCCGGCTACTGATGATGCGGGTGCGCCGTTAGGAAATGCACTTGAGCTGCTGGGACTTGACACGACAAAGGGCGCTTCAAAAATTGACGGACAGGATGCAGAGATTTACCTGAACGGATCCCTGTTTACATCGGATTCCAATACGTTTGAGATTAACGGTCTGACCATTAACGTACAGGGAAAGACTGCGGATGACGAAGAAATCACAATTACGACGACAACGGATGTTGACGCTACCTATAATGTAATCAAGGATTTCATCACGGAGTATAATGATCTCATCAATGAGATGGATAAGCTCTACAACGCGGATTCTGCAAGAAAGTACAATATGCTGTCTGCGGATGATAAAGAGGCAATGACGGACGAGGAGATTGAGACCTGGGAAGGTACAATCAAAGGTTCGCTTTTAAGAAAAGACACGCAGCTGGGTTCTGTTATGAATGCGCTCACCAATACAATGCTTGGCGGCATTGAGGTTGGCGGAAAAACAATGTACCTTTCAAACTTCGGCATCAAGACAATGGGATACTTCAAGGCAAGTGATAACGAGCATCATGCTTACCATATTGATGGTGATCCGGATGATGAAAATGTGGCAGACGAGACAGATATGCTCAGAAAAGCGTTGCTTGAGGATCCAGATGGAACAGCAGAGTTCTTCTCTGGAATGTGCAAGAATCTGTATAACTCGCTGGATAAGCTTATGGGTACGACAGACTATAGCAGTATCTACAAGGTATATAATGACAAGCAGATGAAGAAGGACTATGACAATTATACCAAGAAAATCAAGGAAGCAGAGCAGAAGCTCAGCGACTATGAGGACAGATGGTATGATAAGTTCTCCAAGATGGAGACAGCGCTTTCCAAGCTGCAGTCAAATCAGAGCATTGTGTCAAGTATGCTTGGCAACGGCTGATAAGGGTAAACATTAGGGTGGAATATAAAGAAAGAGGGATTAGCGAATGCTGAAACAAAACGGATATGCACAGTACCAAAATGCCAAAATTATGACCGCTTCCCCTGCTGAGCTTACGCTTATGCTTTATGAGGGAGCCATAAAGTTTGGAAATATGGCAATCGTAGCGATGGAAAATAAAAATCCGGCAAAAGCGCACGAGAATATTGTAAGGGTAGAAAATATTATACAGAATTTCAGGGATACATTGGATAAAAAATATCCGATATGGGAAGAATTTGAGAAGATTTATGTTTATCTTCTCCGCAGATGCCATGAATGTAATATGAAGAAAGACCCTGAAATTATGGAGGAAGTGCTAAAGCACATCCGTTCGATGAGAGACAATTGGAAGGAAGTCATGAAGAAGGTTGCTTCTGACAAGTCAAATCCTGCGGCACAGGCAAGAGTGGCAGGCGGACGCGGAAACACGGCGGGATATACGGCATCTGCCACCGCAAAACTTTCAGGAGCATAAAGGGGATTGCATATGACAGAAGACTATTTACAAATCATGATAGAAAGTCTCGAAAAGAAAATCGATGTATTAGACAGGGTGCTTGAACTTGACAAAAAACAGATTGCAATCGCGCTTGAACAGCCTTTTGACATGCAGAAATATGATAAGTCAATGGATGAAAAGGGTGTTTTGATTGATGAGCTGAATAAACTGGATGACGGGTTCACAAGTACCTATGAACGAGTACGTGATGCAGTGCAGGCAGATCCCAAGGCATATGCTGACAAAGTGCAGAGAATGCAGGATCTGATTCGTATGGCGATTGACAAGGGCGTGGCAGTGGAAGCGCAGGAGCAGCGGGGAAAACAGGCAATGAAGTCAGCCGTAGATTCCAAGCGTAAAGAGATTCGCACGATTAAGGTCAGCAATGCGGCTGCGACACAATACTATAAAGCAATGAGCCGGATTAATGATGTTGATCCACAGCTTATGGATAAAAAGAAGTGAACCGTTTATTGGTTCACTTCTTTTGTCGGAAAATTACATATTTTAGCCAAGTTGTATATACAATTACGAAAATATGTTGACATTTTCTGTCAACTGGTTTATACTGAGAGTATCAAAAAGAGTTTGGTTATGGGGCAATAGCATGTAAATGATGAATGGAGGGTTATTATGATCGTAAGAAACAATTTAGAAACAGGAACTGCAGCGTACGCAAAGCAGGTACAGCCAGCGAACGACAAAAAGGATGTTGCGTCAAAGAAGCCGCAGACGCAGGAGGCAGCTGCGGAGCTAAAACTGTCAAATCAGGTAAAACAGATTGCGGAGGAGAACGTTTTGGCTTCGGAAAGCGATGTAATGGACGTAGCCAAAGCAGACGACATGATACGCGAGGCAAATAAACATATCCTCAATCAGGCGCAGGACGCTGTAAAAGTCCAGTCAGGACAGAGTGTTGCAACCGTGATGGAGCTGTTGAAATAATTGAAAATCAAGGAGCTGATTTGAAACCGGCTCCTTTTTTCGTGCACAGTCCCATGCAGAGGAAAGATAAATCTTCTCTGTTCAATTTCACGGATGCTTGAACGAAAATGTATGAATTACATAAAATATTTGAATAATATATATTTCTTGGAAAATAGTATAAAATTTACATAATAATTTGACGATATACCTTATAGAGTTTGTATAATTATTAAAATTATGTCAACGGGGGTGCGAAGTGGTAATCTCACACAACATAGAGGCAATCAATGCAAACAGACAATCAGGCATCGTGGGGTTAATGCGGCGGCTGCAGTAAATTTATGGAATAGGAGAACAAAGGATATGACAGTATTACCGGTTTCCGCTTGCATCATTGCAAAAAATGAAGAAAAGTACATAGAACAATGTCTCGAGAGTATCTCACGATATGGGCTGGAAATCGTGGTTGCAGATACGGGCTCAACAGACAGGACAAAAGAAATCGCAAAAAAGTATACCGATAAAGTATTTGACTTTGAATGGTGCGGCGATTTTAGCAAAGCGCGGAACTTCTGCGCGGATAAGGCATCCAATAACAGGATTCTTGCAATCGACTGCGACGAGAAAATACAGGATTTGGATACAAAACAACTGACAGAGCTGATCAAACAGTTTCCGCACCATGTCGGAAAAATAACAATCAAAAATTTACTGCGCATAGACGAAAATGATTATTCCACTGATGAGATTATGCGCCTGTACAATAAAAAGGAGTATGAATTTGTGTCACCGGTTCACGAACAGCTTCGGCGAATCGGCGCGGCGGATGACGGAGAACCGTTTTCCTGCTTTGATGTCCCAATACAACTGATACATTACGGCTATGCGCTCTCCAGGGAAGAAATGGCGGCAAAGCAGCAGCGCAATTTGGCGCTTTTAAACCGTATGGCGGAGGATGAGCCAACGAACGCGTATGTATTTTTTCAGATCGGACAGTCGCAGGCGATTATCGGAAATCACAAGGAGGCAGTCCAGGCATATGAAAAGGCATTGTCGCTTGACGGTGATATTTCAAAACCGTACATTCAATTATTGCTGGTATCCCTTGCAAAGACATACGTAAATACCGGAAACCGGGAAAAAGCGCTGGATTTTATGAGCCAGTATGCATCGCGCTGCAATACGGCAAAATTTACGGAAGCACATGCAGGACTGCTATGGGACAGCGGTCAGCAGCTCAAAGCAATGGTACTGTATCTGAAAGCGACGTTGATGCCGGACGCCGATACATTAGGGGAAGGACTGCTTCGGTGTTATGCGCATCTGATTCAGGGGTATTATAATGCGGGTGATACAAAAATGGCAGAGATGTTCAAAATAAAATTTGCGGAGTGCAAAGAGGCGCAGGAACAACAGCTTTTGTAAAACGCATGATAAAGGGGAGAAACAACAGATGGTAATTATGCACAACATGAAGGCAATGAATGCCGGGCGGCAGATGAATGTCGTGACAGCCGTTAAGGCAAAAAGCACGGAAAAATTATCGTCGGGATACCGCATTAACCGCTCCGCCGATGATGCGGCAGGGTTGTCCATTTCAGAAAAAATGCGCCATCAAATCAGGGGGCTGGACAGAGGGTCTGCGAATATCGAGGAAGGCGTTGGCTACTGTCAGGTTGCGGACGGTGCGCTCAATGAGATGCATGATATGCTGCAGCGCATGAATGAGCTGTGTATACAGGCGGCGAACGGGACACTTTCTGACAGTGACAGAGGGGATATTGATGAGGAAGTCCGGCAGTTGAAGGTGGAACTCCAGCGGATCTGCGATACGACAAAATTTAACGAAGAATACATCTTCCGGTGCGAGGACGTTATGCCGGAGGAATCGCATGATGTGTATCGGTTGAGTTTCAGCGGTACACCCAAGGATTTATTTGTCTATAACAGCAACGATTATGATACGTATGACGACGGGCAGAAGTATGCGGGCGTTTCTTACCGGGGAAGGCGCTATTCGTGGGAGGAAATCAGTCCGAATATGTATGACAAGGCAACAAATACTTTTCGGGAAGGCAAGTATTCGATTCGTGCGGATGATAATACGATACTGACGCTTACCTGCGAAAAGGGCGCTGCACTGCCACAGGTGTCGCGGCTTTTTCAGACAAGCGCTGACGGGAGAGGAATCTGGGTGAATAATGATCTCGTGGAATGGAGCAAGGTAAAGATATCCGATAACCAGTATAGCTTTGATTACCATGGGATGATGATTTCCTATACAAAAGATGACGGGGACACGGATGCGGATATGTGGCTTAAAATGACAGGAACCGTGTGGGAGAGTACCTATGAGACACCGGAGCCGTCAAAAGCGCTGGATGCACTTTTTTCATTTAATACCTATGCTTTTGATGGCAGCGCCAACACGGATAATGCAAATGACAGAATTAAAGGAATTGTGGAAAACAACAAAAGTGTAAAGTATATTTTACATGCAGAGGACATCAATAATGGCGGCACAATTCCGTTTGGAACGGAAAATATACCGTTTGACGGCGTATGGCTTGAAGCGACGGATTCCAATTGGAATCGGACGAATACTGCGCTGTGGAAAATGACGTGGGGAGAGTTTACGGGTCTCACGGACGCAGACCGGATTAAGCTGGAACAGATTCCCGGACCGAAACCGGGAGATTATAATTTTGGATTTGCGTGCGATGAGGATAACGGAAAACATGACTGGAGCAATTTGACAACGGATGTGTGGGTTGGAAAAGATATTACAGCAGACCCCAATCCCTATCCGCCGGATATGAATGGAATAGGAAATGATTTGTACGGTACTGTTGGCAGCGAACATTTTGCAGGATATGACAAGTACAACACATTTACTTTTATAAACTCAGCGGATAATAATGAAGTTACGAGCTTTTACTTCAGCGTGATTAATGAAATCAGTAAATCGCAGGCAGTGAAAGCGCTGGACGGGATAGAAATTGGATATGGACCAATAAAGGTCGATAACGGCGCAACGGCACATTCATCAGGAAATGTAACAAGTCCAAACGCCACTACTTCTCTCACACTGGATGATGAGTATTATTTGGGAAGGGATTATGAGAATGGGGGAAAGACGCAAGATTTGGCGACCGCACAGCTTACCTATGCAAATGGAAGCTTTAGCCTAGGTTTTCCATACAGTCGGCAAGGCGGAACTTTGACATATAGTGGTGGAAATATTGACAGTATCATTAGCTCGAAAGTACAGACACTGACAGACCGTGTGGCAACGGGCGGAACTCCATATACATCAACAAGTTTTTCTTTTACATTAAACAGGCAGGGCGGCGGAACAGGCATGACCATCAGCTGCAACTACAGTTTGGCAGACTTTGGTACACAGAATGTGAGTTATACGGATGATACAAGTGGAAGGTATATAAGGCGGAAGAATGGTACATATGAAAGATATTATGGATACCAGTACCAAATTGATGAAATCAATGCCGGAGATGCGAAACGATGCAATGCTACCCTGACAGGAAGGGGCGGGAGAACGATAGAAGACTATCTGCGAAATACTGTGATGCAGGATATCGCGGATAAAACAACAGTAACGCTGAAAGTAAATGATTATCCAAAGGCGACTTTGGCGGCGGATGAAAATCCAAATTCAGCCATGGTTACGCGCTGGCAGACGCCGTTTCAGCATCCGCATGTCATACCGCCCGAACAGCCTCCCGAGAAGCCGGAATATCTGCGGATACAGTGCAGCTCCAATGTGACGGATACGATTTGGATTCAGAAACAAAAGCTTTCGGTATACCGTCTCGGGCTGACGGATGCAGGCACCCTTACCGAGATGCACGCGACAGGCAGCATCGACCTGATCAATCAGGCAATTTTAAAGGTAAGCTCTGTCAGAAGCCTGTTTGGCGCGGAGCAGAACCGCTTGGAGCATGCCTATGACATTAACCGCAATACGCATGAAAATACGCAGAGCGCGGAGTCCAAGATTCGGGATGCCGATATGGCAAAAGAAATGGTAAAGTACAGCAATGCGAATATTTTGGAGCAGTCAGGCAATTCCATGCTGGTGCAGGCAAATCAGGCGAATAATATTGTGCTTTCTCTGCTACAATAGTGTGAAAATGGAATAAAATTTCAGAAAATTTCACAAAAAGACTAAAAAATTCAGACAATGCACCGATAAATATAATATACAAATGTAAAAGGAGTTACAGAATGTATTAACAATAACAAAAACCTGATTAAGGGGAATCATAAAAGTAATAAAATAAATGGGAAAGCTGGTCGGAGAAATGGAAGTCGCTGCCAACTGAAGGAGGAAAAATATGGTAGTACAACACAATCTTCAGGCAATGAATGCAAACAGAATGCTTGGTCTGAATGCCAAGGCAAACGCAAGTTCAACAGAGAAGCTCTCAAGCGGTTACAGGGTAAACCGTGCAGCAGATGATGCAGCAGGACTTGCAATTTCAGAGAAAATGAGAAAGCAGATCAGAGGTCTGACACAGGCTTCCAGCAACGCGGAGGACGGTATCAGTGCAGTGCAGACAGCAGAAGGCGCACTTGCAGAGGTACAGGATATGCTGCAGAGAATGAATGAGCTTTGCGTTCAGGCGGCAAATGGTACAAACTCTATGACAGACCGCCAGTATATTCAGGACGAGATTGACCAGCTCGTAACAGAAATCGACCGTGTTTCCGAGACGACAAAGTTTAATGAGCTTTATCTGTTGAAGGGCGACGAGGAAGCGGATACAAAGTCAGCTTATACGTTTAGCTACATCGTGGATGACGAAGTGGATGTATCAGGGAACTCTAAGGTTTTAAATGGACTTGGGCAAAAGGTTAAGGTAGATTATAACAGTACGGAAAATATTTATGTAGTGTCAAGTGATATAAAGGATAAGAACGCAAGCAGTCCAATGAGTGCGGATGTCATTAAAAAGGGTGATGATTTTACAAAATATCTTGACACAGGTACAAAGGTAGGTGCAAGTGCTTCTGTTACAGATTATGAGGCGAATACAGACTATGTAGCATTTAAGAATACGGATTTAACCAATATCAAACTGGATACAGATGAAAAAACAGGAAAGATTACAAGTTCAACATGCGCTGCATATATCTATGATACAGAGACAAAAAATATTATACATATTGCAGCAACGGAGGACTTGTCAAAATATGTATCTCCCGGTGATGTTGATGGCACTTATGTAATGAACGATCGGTACAGGCTGTTGGCGGAGGCAGATGGTGAGACTACAGCAGGACCTACTAATCAGGTGCTGGGTAGCCCAATTGGTACTGACAGACAATTAACGAATAAGGATTTTGTGGGCTCGCAGACAGATCGGTTGTTGTGTGATGCCGACGGAAATGTTGTGACAGGCATGGCGCTTTATAAGTATTTTGATGATAAGGGCGTTTATACAGGCGGACTGTTCCAAATAACCAAAGACAACCAGCAGGTAACGGAAATTGTAAATGGTGATGATGATACGAAACCGGCTAATATTGGATTCTATGTATGTAAGCTCGAAGAGAAGCTGACAGCTCCGTTGGAATTCTCGCTTCATGTAGGTGCTGACTCTGATCTTGAGAACAAGATTTACACAAAGATTGACACCATGTCAGCATTAGGTCTTGGCGTAAATAAGCTGCACAGCAAATACATCGGTATCGTTGATGATTCCGGCGACAATGCAACAGCAGCAATTGATGTTGTTGCAAAGGGCTTACAGGTTGTATCAACACAGCGTTCCATCCTCGGTGCAATCCAGAACCGCTTAGAGCACACCATCAAGAACTTGGACAACGTTGTAGAGAACACCACATCAGCAGAATCAGCAATCCGCGATACAGACATGGCAGAAGAGATGGTATCATACTCAAACAACAACGTGCTCTTACAGGCAGGCCAGTCAATGCTCGCACAGGCAAACCAGGCAAACCAGGGCGTACTCTCACTGCTTGGCTAAAAGAAAAATATATCAACGCAATACCAAAGGGGCTGCCAGCAGCCCCTTTTTAATCAAAATATTGTTCGTTATATTCGCAAATCAATTCTTCTGTTAAATATTCATCACTCATGCAGTGCAGATTAGAGATGCCTTCGCTGATTAAACGGTAAATATCAGAATGATAAAAAAAGTTTAGGGCATCATCCAAAGATAATTTTTCTTTTTCTGAAAACTGTTTAATAATTCGAGCATATTTTTTTTGCAATAAAATAGGATTAGCGGTCAAACCTGTTCACTCCCTTCATAGTGCAGATACATATCAAGAGCCTTTTGCGACCGAAAACATATCTGTAAATTAGGTTTTTCATAGCGCAGACGGCGGATGGCTTCTTTTTTGTCAATCAAATTGTCAAAGTATAGTTCGATGGTATTAAAGATCTTATCATTTGCCACACCGCCAATAACAATATCATAATCAGTTGAATCGTTTTCGGTTCTGCAATTTAGGATGAAATCAAGCCATTCTTCAGAGTAACTGTTGAATTTAAGAACTTTGAGTTCCTGACAGGCTTTTTCGTCAAAGCTGTAGCGGGAAACAATTCCATTCTTGCCGCGACGCTTAAATTTCTCGCACCATTTTACTGCCTGTTCATAAATAGGAGTTGTGTAAAAGCCATGTCCGAAATCAACATTATTTCTGGAATGTACTAAATCCGGAGTTCGGATGTCCGAATAGGAGCCATGATATAAAATCACAATCTGATACCCCTTTCTTCCATCAAATTGACAATATCGTCAACGATATATTCCTTGCTCTGAGTATGCAGCGTTTCATACTCCGGTATGATATAGCTGCATAAAATATTGTTTTTGTCAGTCAGTGCCTGATAAATTGTTTCAGCATTTTTTCCTAGTCGAATTGCAATATTTTCAATGCAGAATACGACAAATTCCAATTCATCAGCATTCTTAATTTTCGCATCGTTTAACACCGTTAGAGCGCCTCCTGTTATTTACTTTTAAAATAATTGTTTGTTATATTCTTTTCATACGGAGAACTGTTTTTCTTATGCGTCTGTTTGTTTCGTAACATTTTGTTTCATTATATATTGAATGTTTGCATAAGTCAAATTGTAATACTGAAAGCACGAAGGCGGCATGAAGACATTACGGGACATTTTTCAGCTGGTGCCGGAAGATGATAAAAAATAAATGGAGATAGAAACGATAAAAATGTATTAATTTTGACATTTCACTAACGAATTTCACCATTTCCATTGATAAAACAAAAGGTTCTGATAAAATAACAGACGCAGATATCTGAAAAACAAAAAATCAAGAAAGCAAATCACAAGGAGAACCATCTATGGAAAATATGGAAAAAACCACGTCTTTTTTACCCGAACTGCAAAACGCAGCAGGTCGTTACGATTACCCAATGACAAACGATTACATGTTCCGCGCACTATGCCAAAAAAATAACAAGGCACTAAAAGGACTGCTCAGCGCCCTGCTGCATATTCCGGTCGAACAATTCCAGTCCGTAATCATCACAAACCCAATCGTGCTGGGAGAGGAATGCACGGACAAGGAATTTCGCCTTGACGTGCTGGTGGACCTAAACAGGGACAGAACCATCGACCTCGAAATGCAGGTCCGCAACTTCCACGACTGGCCCCAGCGCTCCATCAGTTACCTCAGCCGCTTATACGATAATCTCACGCACGGCAGCCAGTACGCGGACGCCAAAACAGCAATCCATATCGGCATCCTCGACTTCACGCTGTTCCCGGAAAACCCGTCCTTCTATTCCTGCAATAAAATCATGGACGAAAAAACATACCACATATATAGTGACAAATTCGCTATAAATGTGTTAGATTTAAGTAAAGTGAGACATGCAACGGACGAAGACAAAAAGTGGAAACTGGACTACTGGGCACGCCTATTCAAAGCAACGACATGGGAGGAAATCAAAATGATCGCATCAAATGACGAATACCTAAAAGAAGCATCCAACACCCTGTACACCCTCAACTCGGATTTCAACATCCGCGAGCGCTGCCGCAACCGCGAGGATTACTACAACATGATAGCCAACTATGAAGAGACAATCAATCAACAGAACGCAAAGCTTGAAGAGAAGGACGTGAAGCTGGCGGAGCGGGACGTAAAGCTAGCGGAGCAGAAAGAACAGCTAGCGGAGAAGGAAGCAAGGCTTGAAGAGAAGGATACAAAGCTGGCAGAGAAAGAAAACGAAATAGAACAGCTGCGTGCGCAACTCAAAGAGTTTCAGGAAAAGCAGCGTGGAACAGTTTGAACAGAACATAATAAAGAAACATAACATAAAAATGCAGGAGTACAGAAAAAACTCCTGCATTTTTATGTATATGGCTGATAATCGTAGTATGTGAGTAGAATTAGTAAAAGCCATAAAATGTTTTTGATATTTATGTTAATGATACGAAAAAATCAGATTATACATAAAATATTAACAAAATATCAGACAATATATAAAGTTGTGCGAAAAATTACCGATATAATAATTGAATAAATAAATTACTTTCAAATAATGGGGGAAAGTATAAGTTTAAAAATTAAAATGTAAGGGACGAAAGGAGGAAGCGCCGGGAGGGAGCCGGCGTGGAAAAGAGTATGGTAGTACAGCATAATATGCAGGCGATGAACGCCAACAGAATGTTAGGAATTACAACAGGTCAGGCAACACACGCTACAGAAAAACTTTCATCAGGTTACAAGATTAACCGTGCAGCGGACAATGCAGCAGGACTTGCGATTTCCGAGAAGATGAGAAAACAGATCAGAGGTCTGACACAGGCTTCGACAAACGCGGAGGATGGTGTATCCTGTGTGCAGACAGCAGAAGGTGCGTTGGCAGAGATTCAGGACATGCTCCAAAGAATGAATGAGCTTTGCGTACAGGCGGCAAACGGCACAAATTCACAGACAGACCGTCAGTATATTCAGGACGAGATTGACGAGCTGATTACGGAAATTGACCGTATTTCAGAAACGACAAAGTTCAATGAGCTTTATCTGTTGAAGGGTGACGCGGAGAATAAGGGGTATATCAACAAATATGTGGAGAATTATCTTATACTTCCTACAGAGAGCACACTGACATCAGCAGGCACTACGTCACCAAAGTATAAGTTTGATTATGTAGGAAAAACAAATTTATATATAGCGGATCGATCAGTAGAAGACAGCTCAGTAAATCAACCAGGTTCTGCTTTTATAGTAAAAAATGGACAAGACATTACGCAGTTTTTGCAAAAAGAAACGATAAATAATGCAGCAGGTACAGTATCATATCCCGCATCAATTAATACTGACAACTATATGGCATTTGAAAATAAAACCTTGGATCCTAAGACTATGGTTAAACAGGTGAATGGTGTTAATACTTCAAGTATACCTGATATGTATATATTTGATACGGAAACAGAGGTAATTTATCATATTAAGGAAGGAGAATCAATTGCAGATTACCTTACCGATGACAAACAAATGAAAGACCGCTATAGATATGTTGAGGAGTATAGTCTTCCCACAACGTCTGACGAGATTGAAACGGCAATTAAAGTTAATGAAACAAGAGCAGTATTGTATGATGCAGATGGGAACCAAGTATCAGGTGTAGCATTAAATTCATATTTTGATAGAAACGGAAATTATACAGGTGGTCTTTTCAAAACATTGCAGTCAACAACAGCGGATGATGAGATATTTGCGTCAGTGGAAGATGCCAAGAAACATGGTCTCACAGATCCTATAGATCCTGTTCGCACGATTACCTATTGGACATCACAGGTGGTAACGAAGGTTCCTAGAGAACTCGAGTTCGATCTTCACGTAGGCTCTGACAGCAACATTGAAAACAAGATTACAACAACAATCGAAACAGTTTCAGCCGCAGGTATCGGCATCGATATGCTCCACAGCAAGAAAGTCGGTATCGTGGACGTAAACGGAGCAAACGCAACCTCCGCAGTTGACGTTGTAGGCGAGTCCTTAATTGCAGTATCAAGACAGCGTTCCGCTCTCGGTGCCGTACAGAACCGTTTGGAGCACACCATTAAGAACTTGGATAACGTTGTTGAGAACACGACAGAAGCAGAAGCAACCATCCGTGATACAGACATGGCTGAGGAAATGGTAAAATATTCAAATCTCCAGATTCTCCAGCAGGCAGGCCAGTCAATGCTCGCGCAGGCGAACCAGTCGAACCAGGGCGTCATGACATTATTGAACGGCTAAAAATAACGGACAATGGAACAGGAAAGCGCAGGTCACGTCAAGCGTGGCAGGCGCTTTTCTAAATAAAACGGCAGATTAAGACGATAAAATAATACAGTAACAAAATCTTGTAATACCAAAATCATTGCAGAAACAGAAAGGACATGGTAAAATTATGTCAAAAATACCGATTTCAGTATGCATTATCGCAAAAAATGAGGAACGATATATTGAGGGCTGCCTCAGGCATTTAAAACCCTTCGGGTTTGAAATTATCGTGACGGATACAGGCTCAACCGACCGGACAAAAGAAATTGCCGAAAAGTATGCGGATAAGGTTTTGGACTTTGAGTGGATAGACGATTTTGCAGCCGCAAGGAATTTCTGCGCGGAGCATGCTTCCAATAATTGGATTTTGGCGCTCGACTGTGATGAGTACCTGGAAAGCTTTGATACAGCCAAAGTGCGGATGCTGATGCAGAAATTTGTCAAGGCACAGGGAAGGTTCCGGCTGAAAAATCTCATTAATAGTGATGGCTATAACCGATATACGGTTGATGAAGTCATTCGGTTTTATAATAAAAAACGTTTTACATGGGCAAATGCCATCCATGAACAGCTTGTCTATATTAATGACCCTAATAGCATGACCTATCACTGCTTCGATATGCCGATGGAAGTCATTCACCATGGATATAATATCACCCAGGAGGAAATGGAGCAGAAACAGTTGCGAAATTTAAGACTTTTGGAAAAGCAGCTTGAAAAAAATCCGGAGGATTCCTACACATGGTTTCAGGCAGGACAGTCCCGGTTTTTGTTGAAGCGTTATGAGGAAGCGGTGGAGGCATATGAAAAAGCATTGTCCATAGAGACAAATTTGCAAAGGACATTTGTTGAAATCCTGATCGAATCGCTTGGAAAAGCTTATATTAATCTTGACAGACCGCAGGATACCATCAACGTCATGCTGAAATACGAAGAGCATTTTAAGACGGCGAAGTACTATGCCGTGCTCAGCGATGCGTATTTGGAAAATAATGATATCCTGAAAGCGCTTATGAGCTATATTAAAACAGTGTCGATGAATGACAGGGAGACACTGGGCGACGGTCTTCTGTTCTGCTACTCAAGAATCATTGACATCTACCGGAATATGGGACAGAATGATATGGCAGACATGTATTTGGATTTATACGAGAAATGCAGGCTTGAAAAGGAACGGGTATTAAACGCCTGATAAAAAATAAAAATTTTTCAAAAAGCCCTAAAGTATTTTTTCATGTGGGTCGATATATAAATCACAAGGACAAAAGAACAAAAAACACAAGAAAAACTTACACAAGTTAATAACTGTTTCAGTCGGTTGGGGAATGGGCGCGCCACCCGGTAGAGCCGGCTGAAGCGGATATTATAAAGGGATTGGCTAATATATTAATCAATCTGATTAAACCGGAAACAGCGTTCACTGTTTCCAAAAGACCGGAAACGGTCTTCTACAACTGAATAAAGAACAAATAGGTGGAAGAAAGGATTCTTCTACGACAATCACAAGGAGGTATTATTATGGTAGTACAGCACAATATGCAGGCAATGAACTCTAACAGAATGTTAGGAATCACACAGGGCGCAGTTAAGAAATCTACAGAGAAGTTATCTTCAGGTTATGCAATCAACCGTGCAGCAGACAACGCAGCAGGTCTTGCAATTTCTGAGAAGATGAGAAAGCAGATCAGAGGTCTTACACAGGCATCTGCAAACGCTGAGGATGGTATCAGTGCAGTGCAGACAGCAGAAGGCGCTTTGACAGAAGTTCACGACATGCTTCAGAGAATGAATGAGCTTGCAGTTCAGTCAGCAAACGGCACAAACTCAGAAAATGACCGTTCTTACATCCAGGACGAAATCGACCAGCTTTCACAGGAAATCGACCGTGTAGCTGAGACGACAAAGTTCAATGAGACATACCTGCTGAAAGGTGATCCTACAAAGAACAAGACAAGTATGAATTACACATACAGCTATAAGACAGGATATTCTGCAAGCGCTTCAGCAACGTTTACAACTTCAAGCGCTACAGGAATTACTGTATCAGTAGATTTTGAGGATGCCAGTGCGGATGTAAGCGCAGATGATTTGAATAATCTTGCAAAAGCTTTCAGAGATCAGGGCGTTACTGTTTCAACATCTACAGTAGACAGCAAGCTTGTTTATTCATTGGAATTAAACGGAAGCGATGCAAAGAGCAACTTTACCGTAACTGCAAGTGATATGGAAAACGGCGAGTTCAAGATTTATAACAAGAAGAGCGAGCTGGTTGCAACAATCACAGCAACTGGTGCAACAGATGCCGGCAGAACACAGATTTTGACAGCGCATACTGTATCAGCAGCAGCTTATGATGGAGATGTTGCATGTGCTTATGATAAGGATGGCAATGCGATTTCTGCAAACAATCTTTCACAGTACTACACCGCTACAGGTGCAGGCGAAGCCGGAACAAACGGAACAATCCAGTCTAATGCGGGCGTAAAGATTTATGACGCACTTGGCAAGGAATTAAGCCTTGACGATATGAAAGACTACATATTTGCAGTTAAAGATCAGACAGCTTCATTGAACATGAGCTTCCATGTAGGCGCTGACGGAACAGATAACAATAAGATCAATATCAAGATTGACGCTATGAACGCAAAGAGCCTTGGCGTAAACGGTTTGAGAGTAAACGGCGGAGACGGCACAAAGGCTACAGATGCAATCGAGACAATCGCTGCAGCTATCAAGAAGGTTTCTACACAGAGATCTGCTCTCGGTGCTGTTCAGAACAGATTAGAGCACACAATCAACAACTTGGATAACATCGTTGAGAATACAACAAGCGCTGAGTCAGCTATCCGTGATACAGATATGGCTACAGAGATGGTTAAGTACTCTAACGCGAACATCCTTTCACAGGCAGGTCAGTCTATGCTTGCACAGTCTAACCAGTCTAACCAGGGCGTACTTTCTATCTTAGGATAATTGAAATAAATTATTTCAAAGCTAGTTAGGTAGCGTATAAGAGGCTGAACTTATCAGCATGTGTCCAAACAGTTTATAAGATGTTAGAGATTCGTTTCTACCATTATAATGGAACAGGGGTTTCCGATCGGAGCCCCTGTTTTAGTGTGTAAACTTATGTATTTTTTTAATGGACTTTGCTACTTCTTCTTATCCGGTACGAACATAAAAACCTGCCGCTGCTCCTTGGGTACTTCGCTGATCTTCAAATCCAGCTCCATGGATTCCTTGCAGGCGGTCAGCTTGTCAATTACCTGCGGTGTTGTGGCAGCCTCCTCGTTCATAATCGCATTAATCCGGTAATATGTCAAAAGCTGCAGATTTTCCATATATTTATACATCGGAAGCGCCGTAATTTCCTGACAAAGCGACATCAGGTTTTCCAGCTTCACATGAAGCTCCTCTACCTTAATGGAAATTCCGTCAAGCTGCGCAATCATACGTTCTTTTTGCGTGGCAATGGCATAAACGAAATCCGCGTCCGGTCTGCGTTCGTCGGACACGTCGTTTAGAAGCCTGTCAAAGCCGTCAATCTTGTCCAATAGATTCAGCATGCTTCGGTATGCACCACACAATTCATTTAATATCTGTTCATAGGTTGTTCTGTAATCCATTCTTCTCTCCCCTTTATGTATTGTTTTGGGTTTCTTTATATTATATCGGAGAAATTGTCAGAAGAGTTTACATAAATGGCACAATTCGACTATCCGATTGCCATAAAATTAGAATTCAATCCCGCGTGTCTCACCGATTCGCCGGAGAACGGCTGGCTGCATGGCATACAAAAACAATTGCAGGCTTGCTTCATAGTCTTTCACAAGCTTTGCGTCCTCGCGTGTTGCAAGCATACGGTAGGCTTTGTCAATATAGACAACCTCATCGCTGAAATCAAGCGGATAGTTAAACTCCTGAATGCCGAGAATGGATTTGCAGCGGACAATGGTTACGGCATTTTTGCCGGGGAGCTGCAAAAATTGAATGTCCGGGTTAATCTGCCGGATGACCTGCTCCAAAAACGGGTCGTCATCCTCCATATAGACTGCTTCCTGTTCTTCGAAAAAGTTTACGAACCCCAGCCCATTCTCGTCGTTTGCAAGAATCCGGCTTGACGGAGCCATGCCGCGCAGTCCGTAAATGGCGTCGTTCATCGCGGTAAGGTCCGACTGTGCCATATTGTGGGCGTGTCCCATACGGTGCAGGTAAAAGGATTCGAAAATAGAGCGCAGAAGCACGATGCTCATTTTCATACACTTTTCGGGGCGGGTATATTTCATAAAAAAGTTCAGGCAATTGCGCGTCAGATAATAATTCACCTTCGTGTTATCGCATCGCCGCATCGGATTTGCGGAATGATACATCTTGGCATCCGCCAGAGCGGTAACCTCAAAGCCTGACTGCTTCATCAAAAATCCCCATTCCGTGTCGTCCCAGTACAGGAAGTTGTCGTCCGGCATCAGTCCGACTGCGCGGACGGCGGAGGCAGAAACCATCATGGCGCATGCGCTTACGGCATCACAGTAAACCTCGCTTGGAAGGGCGGGACTGTCGGCACAGTCCGCGTAAAGCGTGTTTGCGCGGAAATTTTTAAAATCAATTGCAATCCCGAACTGTTGTATGTAATGCGGCATGTGCTTATGGTAAACCTTGGCGCCCGTCATGCCGACATGTGGATGGGACTGCATAAAGCGCATCATAATGCCAAGCGCTGTGGGGTCAACCGTCACAGCCTCGCCAAGACAGCAGATATAATCGCAGCCTGCATCAAGCGCCTGCCGGATGCCTGCATTCAAGCCGCCGCAGCTGCCCAAATCCTCATCATGGCAGGTTAGGCGCAGCTGACTGCAAGAAGGGGCTTTTGCATGTTCCCTCATATATTCTTTCATAAGAAAAACAGAGTCATCCGAGGATGCCATATCCACAATAAAAATCTGAAAGGAATCGAGATCCGAATCGAAAACCGAAGAAAGGCATTCCACCGTCTTATGTCCCATATTATGATTTGAAATAACAATTCCAAGTGACATCGTAATCCTCCATTCTGTTTGTTGATCCATGTCTTTTTATTATATCATCTAAATTGAATAAAAACAGCAAAAAATTTCATAAATTTTCAATAAATTATGTGTTGAGTTATTATGTAAAGACCGATATAATATGTAAGGGTAATGTTTACTGCGGTGTCAGTAACGAATAGGGTGTTAAGTAATTGAGTAGGTAAGGACGGAGATTTGTTATGAAATTCAGTTTATGCATGATTGTGAAAAATGAGGCATCAATTCTGAGGGATTGTTTGGATTCCTTAAAAGATATCATGGATGAAATCATTATTGTGGACACAGGATCTACGGATGATACAAAAAAAATTGCGGAGAGCTACACGCCGTATGTTTATGATTACGAGTGGCACGATGATTTTGCGGCTGCGAGAAACTATGCATTTTCGAAGGCGACGGGCGATTATATTTATTCTGCGGACGCCGACGAGGTCATTGATCAGGAAAACCGCACTAAGCTCAAGGCGCTTAAGCGCGTGCTCCTTCCTGAGGTAGAGATTGTTCAGATGATTTACGTTACGGAGCAGATTAATCATCCTACGGAGAATTTTGCGCGCGATATGCGTCCAAAGCTGTTTAAGCGCCTTCGTGAGTTTACGTGGATTGAGCCGATTCATGAAACAATCAATACATCCCCTGTGGTTTATGACAGCGATATTGAAATTATCCACCGCCCGCAGGGAAGCCACAGCAGCAGGGATTTTGGCGTATTTGAAAAAGTGATAGAGGAAAAGAGCTTCCTGTCGGACAGGCTGCTTGGCATGTATCTGCGGGAATTGTACAAAGCTGGGACAGAGGAAGACTTGAAAAACGCGCGGACCTTCCTTGAGAAATCTTTAACAGACAAACGGAAGAAGCAAAACGAGCTCTTATGCCGCCAAATCATAGCCGTGCTGATGAAAATATACCGTCAGATTGATGAACCTGTGGGAATGCTGAAGGTATCGTTAAGCAGTGAGGCGACGGTTCCGTCTGCAGAGATGTGTATGGAGCTTGGATATTTCTTTATGAAAAAAGAAGATTTCGAGGAAGCGGCGGAGTGGTTCAACAAGGCTGCATTTCACTGCGAGAGTGAGATTGACATTGCAAGCAGCGGTACTTCCGCGCTCATGGCGCTTGCGCTGTGCTACAGAAAGCTGGCAAAGTCGCCAAAGCTCAAGGCGCTTCCGAAAAAGGATTATGAATTGGAGCATACAAGGCTGACCGAAAAAGCGACGGAGTATGAGATGATGGCAAGGAACTGGAAACCTGCCGAACTTCCGCTGAATATTGACTGAAAATACGGAGGACATACGCATAATAAGCACAAAAAATGCAGGCTTGAAAACCTGCATTTTTATGTTTCATAATATTATGTATAAGTGTTAAATAACATACCGGTATAAATACTGGTCATATAGGGGTTAATGTAATTTGTGAACGGATTGGGATATGCGCAAATCCGTCTGTCGATGTATTCCATCGGATCCAGTGAAATGGAAGTCAGCTTGCGCATGATATGGTTTCCAAACCCTTTCAACGCATCTGTGTCCGCGATGGTTTCCGGCTGCTCATAGTCAAGGCTTGCATCCTCATTGACCGTAATGCCGTATTTTTCAAGGTTTTGCCGGTGCACATCAAGAAACTTTGTCATATCCTTGGATAAAAGTCTTGTGAGCGAAAGATCGTCCTCTTTTTCCTCATCATCCGGAATATCCGTGAGTACGCCGCTGAGAAAATGATTATATCCATCCACGAAGGTTTCAATATTATGGGAAAGTGATTCCGCATCGGCATACAGACCGATATCGGCAGTTCCCATACCGTTTTCAGGGTGCAGCGTCACATGGTATGCGCCATGTACATTGAACGTATTGGAATAGGAAGACTCTTCATTGCCGTTGATACTGTATATGGCATTGGATGCTTCTTTAATGTTGTCATTGAGTCCCAAATAATCTACAACACCATTGCGATAGCTGGTCTTGTCGTCATTGATTGTAAAGTGCCGCGCGTTTTGAAACGGAAGTCCATATGCATCGGAAGTAAGCTCAAGGGCGGAAAGTCCGTCCTGTTCCACAACCTTTGCGGATACGCCGATATCAGAACTGTTAATCAGGCGGGAAAGCTTACTCTGCAGCTCGTGGTTGGTTTCACCCTCATTGATATTAAACTGCAATTCGTAATGTAGTTTATTTGTGAGAATATCAAACGAATAGCTATCAGGCTTCAGCTGCACGGTTTGATTGGCATTTACATAGTTTCCGGTATTTATCTGCGGTGACGCGAAGCTTTCCACCTCAAGCGCAAAATTCGAAGGAACCTTGCCGTCCGCTTCCTCAGGCACATATTCCACTGTTGCAAGATTTTCATTGTCACTGTAAGCTGTTTTCATGGAAAACAAATCGTTATTGTCACCACTCAGCGAGTTGATGGTCTGCTTTAAATTCTGTGCACTTTCCTTTAAGTGAACCGCGAACGCAATTGACTTTGGGGAAGGCTCAGTCAGGTAAAGCGGAGCAAAACGGTTTTTCCATTGAATGGCAGTGTATACATTCTGCAGCTCGCTCTGATCGTGCGTGTCATACCGCGTACTGCGCTTATTTACCTTTCGATTGTTGTTACTGCTGTCGTGATCGCGGCTGCGGTAAGTCGTCAGATACTGGTCATAAATCTGTAAAGTCGTAAAAGAAACCGCCATAAATGCCCCTCCCTTCTAAAAATATGATCATAAGAAAATTTGTTATGTAAACTCGTGTATATAACTGAAACAAAACCTGAAAAGTATTCTAACTTCTCAAGTTCAGGTATCTTGAAATGCCATATCTGTCTGAATATTCAGACAACTTATGTCTACGAATCTTATATAAATACCGTACCACGAAAAGCGGCAAAAATCAAGTATTTTCCAATGTAAAACGGGAAAAATACACGAAAAAACTTGACGCTTTGAAATACATATGATATGCTTGTAAAGCAAGATACGTTTCAGGTCTTTTTTTTATGCTTGAAAAAGTATCTGTATGATTAGAACCCAAAAGGATTAGAACGTTAGCGGAGGTGGAATTATGCGTACAAAGATTACATTGGCTTGTACGGAGTGCAAGCAGCGTAACTACAATACCACAAAGGAAAAGAAAAACCATCCTGACAGAATGGAAATCAAGAAGTATTGTAGATTTTGCAAGACTCACACATTGCACAAAGAAACAAAATAACAGTTTTAGAGCATGGGAGGCAAACTATGGCAGAAACAGCTAAGAAGGATGCGAAAAAGGACAGCTTTTGGAAAGGCATGAAGACTGAGTTCAACAAAATTTCCTGGCCTGACAAGACAGAAACCATAAAGGAATCTGTCGCAGTGCTTTGTGTTTCTGTTGTGTTAGGACTTGCGATTACCCTGATGGATACGGTTATCCAGTTTGGAATCAATTTCCTGACAAGTATCGGAATGCAATAGTGAGGATGAATAGTATGGAAGAGAAAAAGGAAGCCAAAGCGGTAGCCAAAAAACTGATTACCCCGACAACGAAGGAATGGCTGCCCGCATCACCAAAGATGCCGGTACCGGATGTGGTATCGGAAAAGCCGCAGGAAACGGAACTTGAAGAAAAAGTTGAGGAAGTTGCTGTTAAGGCGAAGAAGCCCGCAATCGAAGAGCCGGAGGCTGATGGGGAAGTCCACAGTAAGGTGGCGCTGAGCGACAACAAGAGTGGCTTGGGAATGGGCTGGTATGTGGTTCATACTTATTCAGGCTATGAAAACAAAGTAAAGGCAAATATTGAAAAGGCAATTGAAAACAGACATCTCGAGAATGAAATCCTCGAAGTGCGGGTGCCCCTTCAGGATGTGACGGAGCTTAAGGACGGCGTGGAAAAAAGTTCGCGCAAAAAGCTCTTTCCGGGTTATGTGCTTCTTCACATGGATGCGGACAATAATGACGCGTGGTATGTGGTGCGCAATACGAGAGGCGTGACCGGATTTGTGGGACCGGGAAGCAAGCCGGTGCCGCTTACGGAAGCGGAGCTTGCGGCGCTTGATTTTGGCGGCGAGGTGAATGTCGAATTTGCGGAGGGCGACGTAATCAGCGTTACTGCGGGCGTATGGAAAGATACTGTCGGCACGGTGCAGAAAATCGATGCGACAAGGCGCACGCTTACGATTATGGTTGAAATGTTCGGACGCGAAACACCCGTTGAGATTAATTTTTCGGATGTGAAAAAGATGTGGGATTAAAAACGGCATTTTCTTTTATTGACATTATTAAAAATATGTAATAAAATGAGGAATGGAATTTTGTTCCGTGTGGGAGGGGTATCCGCCCGGAAAACCACAAAACAGTCTATATTAATGACACGGTCTGACAAAGACTGAGAATAAAATAGGAGGTGCCAAAAATGGCAAAGAAAGTAGAAGGATATATTAAATTGCAAATTCCTGCCGGCAAAGCAACACCGGCTCCACCGGTTGGTCCTGCACTTGGACAGCACGGTGTAAACATTGTAGAGTTCACAAAGCAGTTTAATGCTAGAACAGCAGACCAGGGAGATTTAATCATCCCTGTTGTAATTACGGTTTATGCAGATAGAAGCTTTAGCTTCATCACCAAGACTCCGCCTGCAGCGGTTTTGTTAAAGAAGGCTTGCAACTTAAAAACTGCATCGGCAGCGCCGAATAAGACAAAGGTTGCTAAGATTTCGAAGGCTAAGGTACAGGAGATTGCTGAGTTAAAGATGCCTGACTTAAATGCGGCAAGCCTTGAGGCTGCAATGAGCATGATTGCGGGTACGGCAAGATCTATGGGTATCGAAGTAGAAGAGTAAGCGGAGGTAGAGATAAATGAAGCATGGTAAGAAATATAATGAATCCGCGAAGTTAGTAGATCGCGCAAACTTTTATGAGCTTGAGGAAGCCGTTGCGTTGGCAAAGAAGACGGCAACCGCAAAGTTTGATGAAACCGTAGAGGTTCATATCAGGACAGGTTGTGACGGACGTCATGCAGATCAGCAGATCAGAGGCGCTGTTGTACTTCCGAACGGAACAGGTAAGACAGTTAGGGTTTTAGTATTTGCTAAAGGTGATAAAGTAAACGAGGCAGAGGCAGCCGGCGCTGATTATGTTGGCGGCGAAGAGCTGATTCCGAAGATTCAGAATGACGGTTGGCTGGATTTTGACGTAGTCGTGGCGACACCGGACATGATGGGCGTTGTCGGACGTCTTGGTAAGGTTTTGGGACCGAAGGGCTTAATGCCAAACCCGAAAGCAGGTACTGTAACAATGGATGTTACAAAGGCGATTAATGATATTAAGGCTGGTAAGATTGAGTACCGACTTGACAAGACGAATATCATTCACTGCCCGATTGGAAAAGCGTCATTTACGGAAGAGCAGCTTTTGCAGAACGTGAATGCACTCTTGGATGCAATCGTAAAGGCAAGACCTTCTGCATTGAAGGGACAGTATTTGAGGAGCATCACATTGACATCTACAATGGGACCCGGCGTTAAGGTTAGTGTTGCAAAGTTCTAATCATAAAAATAAGAGATATTGATAGATGCGAAATGCAAGTCGGAAGACTTGCATTTTGTGCATCTGTCAGGATTATACGGGAAAACGGAGTATTATGAAGAAGATTAAACTTTTTATCACGGTCATGCTTGCAGTGCTGGTTATTGGCATGGGGCTTATGCTGCTATATGTGGAAAAGCTCAAGGCGGAATCAGGCGGTGGTACTGGCGGTGTTTTGGTGGAGTTTCCGTTTCATATGTCGCACAAGGATGACGGACAGGCGCAGGAAGGGCTGACGGGACAGGAGGCTTTTGACGGTGAAGTGGCGAAGAAGGGACGGGAGCTTTACGAACAGGCTGTTTCCATGGGACAAAAGGCGGTGCTTGTTGAATGCAACGATTCCAACCAGGTGACACTGGCTTTTGCGGGAGATATTCTTTTTGATGAGGCATATGCCATCATGTACCGCTATATTGCAAGAGGCAGCAGTGTTGAGGATACGTTTTTGGCGGGACTGTTGGAACGAATGCGCGGTGCGGATGTGTTTATGCTCAACAATGAGTTTCCGTATTCGAACAGAGGTACTCCGACTGCCGGGAAGCAGTTTACATTTCGTGCCAATCCGCAATATGCGGGGATTTTACAGGAGCTTGGAGTGGATTTGGTATCACTTGCAAATAATCATGCGTATGATTACGGGAATGAGGCGCTGCTTGACACGTTTGACACTTTGGAAGCGGCACAGGTTCCGTATGTGGGTGCCGGAAGGAACTTGGAGGAGGCGTTAAAGCCGGTTTATCTGATTGCAAATGATTTGAAGATTGCGGTTGTGGGCGCGACGCAGATTGAGCGCAATGCGACTCCTGATACAAAGGAGGCAACTGCGACAAGCGCGGGTGTGTTACGATGCCTTGATCCGTCGGCACTTTTGCGGGTGATTGCGGAAGCGAAGGAAAACAGTGATTTCGTGGTTCTGTATATTCACTGGGGGACAGAAAGTCAGGAGGAGATTGACTGGCTGCAGGAGGAGCAGTCGGCGACGTATGCGCGTGCAGGAGTGGATTTGATTATCGGCGATCATCCGCATTGCCTGCAGAAAATTGATGTGGTGGAAGGCGTGCCGGTGATATACAGTCTTGGTAATTTTTGGTTTAATTCCAAAACGCAGGATACGTGCCTTGTTGAGGCTGCAGTAAACCGTGAAGGGATTGCGAGTCTGCGCTTTGTCCCATGCAAGAGTGAGGAGTGCCGCACACGGCTCCTTGAGGGCGCGGAGGCGGAGGGGGTTTTGAATTACATGCGTAGTATTTCCCCGAATGTTTACATTGACAAAGAAGGATATGTGACCTGGGAATGATGGGAAATACAAATTCGGAGATAAAGAATTTGGATAAAGAATTTTAACAAAAACATTGACAGCATCAGGCGAATATGATATGGTGATAAAGGTTGTAAAACCATGCCGAAGACAGTAGGTGCAAGAGGATGCCTTTTGCGTAAGAATATCGCCTACCGAGGAAAAGAGTTTTTATGATAAGGATTTTAACCTCTCTTTTTGTGTTATGGCATGGATGAGAGGTTTTTTATTATGCACACGGACGTCCAAATGAAATGTGTCATCAAACCGATAAATCGGTTCGCTGACGGACGCCCGGCGCGCGAGCAGGGGAGGAGAGCTTCCCTACTCGATTAGATATCATACTATTCCTTTCGGCAGGATTTGGGGACAAATCCATAAATCTATAAGGAGGTAAGAAAATGGCAAAGATTGAATTAAAACAGCCTATCGTTGACGAGATTGCAGCAACAGTCAAGGATGCAGCTTCCGTAGTAATCGTAAACTACAGTGGAATTACGGTTGCACAGGATACCGTTCTCCGTAAGCAGCTTCGTGAGGCAGGCGTTACCTACAAGGTTTACAAAAACACTTTAATGAACCGTGCGTTTCAGGGTACGGAATTTGAAGGTTTGGTAGAGAGCCTGAAGGGAACAAATGCGATTGCGGTCAGCAAGGACGATGCGACAGCTCCGGCAAGAATTATCAGCAATTTTGCAAAGGGATGTCCTGCGCTTGAACTGAAAGCAGGCGTGGTAGAGGGTATTGTCTATGACGCAGACGGAATGAAGGCGATTGCAAGCATTCCTTCAAGAGAAGAACTGCTTTCAAAGTTTCTTGGAAGCATCAAGTCACCGATTACGAACTTCGCCCGTGTGCTTAATCAGATTGCGGAGAAGGGTGGCGCAGACGCATGTGAGCCGGCGCCTGCAACAGAAGAAGCGCCTGCAGAGGCAGTTGCGGAAACAGCAGAGCCTGCGGCAGAGGAAGCACCCACAGCAGAATAATCCGGTGCTTTCGGAGGCGGTATGATTTAAGAAAATACCGCAAAACAGATGATGGATATAAAATGATGAAAATGATTATGGAGGTAAATAAAAATGGCAAAGTTGACAACAGCAGAATTTATTGAAGCGATTAAAGAGCTTACAGTTTTAGAGTTAAACGACTTAGTAAAGGCTTGTGAGGAAGAGTTTGGCGTATCTGCGGCAGCAGGCGCAGTTGTTATGGCAGCAGGCGGTGCAGCACCGGCAGAGGAAGAGAAGGATGATTTTGACGTAGAGCTTACAGAGGTAGGTCCGAACAAGGTTAAGGTTATTAAGGTTGTTCGTGAAGTAACAGGTCTTGGCTTGAAGGAAGCTAAGGACTTAGTTGATAACGCTCCTAAGGTATTGAAGGAAGCAGCAGCTAAGGCTGAGGCTGAGGAGATTAAGACAAAGCTTGAGGCAGAAGGCGCTAAGATAACTCTTAAGTAATTTTACATGTTCTTATGCTTTTTAGGGCGGGGTGATATCCCGCCCTGATTTTTATTCTTTTTTCTTTCGAAAAGTTCTTTCCAAGTTCTGTAAAAATGTAGTTGACTTTATGAATGACTTGTGATAACATGTAATGTGCGCTATTGTGAAAAATTAGCTTATTTATAATGCTTAAAATAACAGGTGTTTCTTAACTCCTGATAGGATATGGCGCGTTAAATATAGATCTTGAATGATGAAGAACGGGGTGAAAATGTCATGGAAAAGAACAGAATACGTCCAGTTGTCTCCGGAAAGACGATGCGTATGAGCTACCAAAGACAAGAAGAGGTTTTGGGAATGCCGGATCTGATCGAGGTACAGAAGGATTCCTACAAGTGGTTTCTTGAGGAAGGCTTCAGGGAGGCTTTGGCAGATATCTCTCCTATCACGGATTACAGTGGACGCCTGAGTCTGGAATTCGTTGACTATGTTCTCGCAGAGGACGAAATCAAGCACACGATTGAAGAGTGCAAGGAGCGTGATTTAACTTATGAGGCTCCTGTAAAAATTAAAGTTCGCCTTCATAACAAGGAGAAGGAAGAAATCAGCGAGCACGAGATTTTTATGGGTAACTTCCCGTTAATGACAGAAACGGGTACGTTCGTTATTAATGGTGCGGAGCGTGTTATTGTCAGCCAGCTGGTTCGTTCACCGGGTATTTATTACGGAATAACCCATGATAAAATCGGTAAACGTCTATTCTCATGTACAGTGATCCCAAATAGAGGAGCATGGTTGGAGTACGAAACGGATTCCAATGATGTTTTCTATGTTCGTGTAGATAGAACAAGAAAGGTGCCGATCACGGTGTTTATCCGTGCGCTTGGCGTCGGTACGAATGAAGAAATACTGGAATTGTTTGGCGATGAACCAAAGATTCATGCCAGCTTTTCAAAGGATACGGCAGAAAATTATCAGGAAGGTCTGAAAGAGCTTTACAGTAAGATTCGTCCGGGTGAGCCGTTCAGCTTGGACAGCGCGGAAAATCTTGTTACTGCGATGTTCTTTGATCCCAGAAGATATGATCTTGCAAAGGTTGGCCGTTATAAATTTAACAAAAAGCTTGCCCTGAAAAACAGAATCCGAAATCAGGTTTTGGCAGAGGACGTTGTCGATCCGTTTAGCGGAGAAGTGCTTGGATCTAAGGGCGAGAAAGTAACGGTGGAAATGGCGGAAGCAATCCAAAATGCCGCAGTGCCGTTTGTGTGGATACAGACAGAGGAAAGACTTGTAAAGGTACTTTCCAATATGATGGTGGATATTACAAACTTTGTTGACTGTGACCCGAGAAGCCTTGGGATTACGGAACAGGTTTATTTTCCTGTGTTGCGTCAGATTCTTGAGGAGTATTCCGAAAATCCGGAGGAGCTGGCAGATGCGATTACCAGAAATGTACATGAGCTGATTCCAAAGCACATTACCAAGGAGGATATTTTAGCGTCAATTAATTACAATATGCATCTTGAATATGGCTTAGGCAACAGTGATGATATTGACCATTTGGGGAACAGACGTATTAGAGCGGTCGGGGAACTGTTGCAGAACCAGTACCGCATCGGTCTGTCAAGAATGGAGCGTGTGGTTCGTGAACGTATGACGACACACGACTCGGATGATGTGTCGCCGCAGGCTTTAATCAACATAAAACCTGTACAGGCTGCCATTAAAGAGTTCTTTGGTTCTTCCCAGTTGTCACAGTTTATGGATCAGAATAATCCGTTAGGCGAGTTGACACACAAGAGGCGTCTTTCCGCGTTGGGTCCCGGTGGTCTTTCAAGAGACCGTGCCGGATTCGAGGTTCGAGATGTGCATTATTCCCATTACGGAAGAATGTGTCCGATTGAAACGCCTGAAGGTCCGAATATCGGTTTGATTAACTCCCTTGCATCGTATGCAAGAATTAATGAATATGGTTTTATTGAGGCTCCTTATCGAAAGATTGATAAGAGCGATCCCAAAAATCCGCGTGTCACAAATGAGGTTGTCTATATGACGGCTGACGAGGAGGATAATTATCACGTGGCGCAGGCGAATGAGCAGCTTGACGAGAACGGATATTTTGTACGAAATTCCGTATCAGGTCGTTATCTTGACGAGACACAGGAGTATCCGAAGGCGATGTTTGAGTATATGGACGTGTCTCCCAAAATGGTGTTCTCTGTGGCTACCGCGTTGATTCCGTTCCTTCAGAACGATGATGCCAACCGTGCGCTGATGGGATCAAACATGCAGCGTCAGGCAGTTCCTTTGCTGTTCACGGAAGCGCCGGTTGTTGGTACGGGTATGGAAGTGAAGACGGCGGTCGATTCCGGTGTATGTGTTGTTGCGAAGAAGGCTGGAACCATTACGTATGTCGATTCAAGAGTGATTAAGATTGCTTATGATGATGGTGAGAAAGCAGATTTTAAACTGCATAAATTTGAGCGAAGCAATCAGTCGAACTGTTATAATCAGAAGCCGATTGTCTTTAAGGGAGACCATGTGGCAGCCGGTCAGGTGATTGCGGATGGCGCTTCAACAAGCGGCGGTGAGCTTGGGCTTGGAAAGAATCCGTTAATTGGATTTATGACATGGGAAGGTTATAATTATGAGGATGCCGTACTGTTAAGTGAACGGCTTGTGATGGAGGATGTTTATACATCAATCCATATTGAAGAATATGAAACGGATGCGCGTGATACCAAACTTGGACCTGAGGAGATTACCAGGGATGTGCCGGGCGTTGGTGACGATGCGCTGAAGGATTTGGATGACAGGGGTATTATCCGTGTGGGTGCAGAGGTGCGTGCAGGGGATATTCTTGTTGGTAAGGTTACGCCGAAGGGAGAAACAGAGCTTACGGCGGAGGAGCGTCTTTTGCGTGCCATCTTTGGTGAGAAAGCAAGAGAGGTGCGTGATACGTCGCTTAAGGTTCCTCATGGCGAGTACGGTGTGGTAGTGGATGCAAAAGTATTTTCCAGGGCAGCGGGCGATACGGAGCTTGCGCCTGGCGTAAACCAGTCGGTTCGCATCTATATTGCGCAGAAGAGAAAGATTTCCGTAGGTGATAAGATGGCGGGACGTCACGGGAACAAGGGTGTTGTTTCGCGTGTGCTTCCGGTTGAGGATATGCCGTATCTGCCAAACGGACGACCGCTTGATATCGTATTAAATCCGCTTGGTGTGCCTTCCCGTATGAACATCGGTCAGGTGCTGGAAATCCATCTTTCGCTTGCAGCAAAGGCGCTTGGCTTTAATGTGGCGACACCTGTGTTTGACGGTGCAAACGAGGCGGATATCATGGATACGCTGGAACTTGCAAATGATTATGTAAACCTTGAGTGGGAGGAGTTTGAGGCAAAGCACAAGGCTGAGCTTCTGCCGGAAGTTTTGGAATATCTGTCAGAGAACAGGGACCACAGAAAGTATTGGAAGGGTGTTCCGATTTCAAGGGACGGAAAGGTAAGACTGCGAGACGGAAGGACAGGCGAGTATTTTGACAGTCCTGTTACCATCGGACACATGCATTACTTAAAACTCCACCATCTTGTAGACGATAAGATTCATGCACGTTCTACCGGACCGTACGGTATGGTAACACAGCAGCCTCTTGGCGGTAAGGCACAGTTTGGCGGACAGCGATTTGGTGAGATGGAGGTTTGGGCGCTTGAGGCGTATGGTGCATCTCATACCCTTCAGGAGATTCTTACGGTGAAGTCGGATGATGTTGTCGGGCGTGTAAAAACGTACGAGGCGATTATCAAGGGCGAAAATATTCCAGAGCCGGGTATTCCTGAGTCATTCAAGGTATTGCTCAAGGAATTGCAGTCACTTGGTCTTGATGTCAAGGTGTATGACGAGAACCGAAACGAGGTTGAACTTAAGGAATCTGTTGATTACAGTGAGTCTGATTTCCGTGTGGAGATGGAAGGCGATAACAAATATGACAACAGAGAAAACCTCGAGGGCTATCAGCAGAAGGAATTTGACGCGGCAAGCGGCGATTTGATTGATGCTGAGGACGAGGATGATTTTGCAGAGGATGAAGATTATTCGGATGATGAGTTTGACAGTGACGACGACTTTGATGACTTTGATGAATAATCTGTAGGCGAAAAGCAAATTAGCGATATATTTGGAAGGAGTGCCAAAATGTCTGAAATGAAAAATGAACAGAGTCAGTCTATTTCATTTGATGCCATAAAAATAGGTCTTGCTTCTCCTGAGAAAATCAGAGAGTGGTCAAAGGGAGAGGTAACAAAACCCGAAACAATCAATTACAGAACTTTAAAGCCCGAGCGTGACGGTCTGTATTGCGAGAAGATCTTTGGCCCGAGCAAGGACTGGGAGTGTCACTGCGGTAAATACAAGAAGATTCGTTATAAAGGTGTTATCTGTGACCGCTGCGGCGTTGAAGTTACCAAATCAAGTGTGCGCAGGGAACGTATGGGACATATTGAGCTTGCGGCTCCGGTATCTCATATATGGTATTTTAAGGGAATTCCCAGTCGTATGGGATTAATCCTTGATTTGACACCGAGAGTACTTGAGAAGGTATTGTACTTTGCTTCTTATATTGTATTAGATCCGTTACAGACGGATTTGGAATATAAACAGGTATTGTCTGAAAAGGAATATCAGGACAATGTGGAAAAATACGGAAGAAATACGTTCCGTGTAGGCATGGGCGCTGAGGCAATCAAGGAGCTTTTGTGTGCGATTGACCTTGAGAAGGAGTGTGAGGAGCTTTCAGCAGAGCTTAAGAACGATAATACGAAGGGACAAAAACGTGCTAAAATTGTGAAACGGCTTGAGGTTGTTGAGTCGTTTCGGGCATCGGGTAACAGACCAGAGTGGATGATTATGGATACAATTCCTGTGCTTCCGCCTGATTTGCGTCCTATGGTTCAGTTGGACGGCGGTCGTTTTGCGACATCGGATTTAAATGATTTATATCGAAGAATTATTAATAGAAATAACCGTTTAAAGAGACTTTTGGAGCTTGGTGCGCCGGATATTATTGTGCGCAACGAGAAGAGAATGCTTCAGGAGGCGGTTGATGCATTGATTGACAACGGCAGACGCGGACGCCCTGTTACAGGTCCGGGTAACCGTGCGCTGAAGTCGCTTTCCGATATGCTGAAAGGAAAATCAGGACGTTTCCGTCAGAACCTTCTTGGTAAGCGTGTAGACTATTCGGGACGTTCCGTTATTGTCGTGGGTCCGGAATTGAAGATTTATCAGTGTGGTCTGCCAAAGGAGATGGCGATTGAGCTGTTTAAGCCTTTTGTCATGAAGGAGCTTGTATCAAGGCAGATTTCTCAGAATATCAAGCATGCCAAGAAATTGGTGGAGAAACTCGACCAGGCGGTTTGGGATGTATTGGAGGATGTCATTAAAGAGCATCCGGTTATGTTAAACCGTGCACCGACACTGCACAGACTTGGTATTCAGGCGTTTGAACCGATTCTTGTTGAGGGTAAGGCGATTAAGCTTCATCCGCTTGTATGTACGGCATTTAATGCCGACTTCGACGGAGACCAGATGGCAGTGCATCTTCCGCTTTCCGTGGAAGCGCAGGCTGAGTGCAGATTTTTGCTTTTGTCTCCGAACAACTTGTTGAAACCCTCTGACGGCGGTCCGGTTGCTGTTCCGTCACAGGATATGGTGCTTGGCATTTATTACCTGACACAGGAGCGTCCCGGCGCAGTAGGAGAAGGAAAATATTTTAAAAATGTAAATGAGGCTATTCTTGCTTATGAGAATGGTGCATGTACGCTTCATTCAAGGATTAAGGTAAGGGTCACAAAGACCTTGGAAAACGGCGAAGTGATTTCGGCAAATGTGGAATCAACACTGGGGCGCTTTATCTTTAATGAAATTCTTCCGCAGGATTTGGAATTTGTGGAGCGTAATACGCCGGAGGATGATCTGCTGCTTGAGGTGGATTTCCATGTAGGAAAGAAGCAGTTAAAGCAGATTCTGGAGAAGGTTATCAATATTCATGGCGCGACAAAGACGGCAGAGGTGCTTGACAGTATCAAAGCGATGGGATACAAGTACTCGACGCGCGCGGCAATGACTGTTTCGATTTCCGATATGACGGTGCCTGCCGAGAAAGCAGAGATGCTTGAGGAAGCACAAAAGACGGTTGACCGCATTACGCTGAACTTCCGTCGTGGTCTGATGACGGATGAGGAGCGTTATAAGGCAGTTGTTGAAACTTGGAAGGAAACGGATGATCAGTTGACGGATAAGCTGATTAACGGTCTTGATAAATATAACAATATCTTTATGATGGCGGACTCCGGCGCCCGTGGTTCGAATCAGCAGATTAAGCAGCTTGCAGGTATGCGTGGATTGATGGCGGATACAACGGGACGTACCATTGAGCTTCCGATTAAGTCAAACTTCCGTGAGGGTCTTGACGTACTGGAGTACTTCATGTCAGCGCATGGCGCTAGAAAAGGTATGTCGGATACGGCGCTTCGTACTGCTGACTCCGGTTATTTGACACGTCGAATGGTAGATGTCTGCCAGGAGCTGATTATCCGCGAGGTTGACTGCTGTGAAGGGAAAGATTATATTCCCGGCATGGAAGTCGCTGCTTTCATGGATGGCAGGGAAACGATTGAAGGATTAAAGGATCGAATTACAGGAAGATATTCGTGTGAAGATATTAAGGACAGGGATGGAAACATTCTTGTTAAGAAAAACCATATGATTACGCCGAGCCGTGCGTCTAAGATTATGAGTAAAGGCGTGAATGAAAAGGGAGAGCCGATTGAGAAGGTAAAGATTCGTAATATTCTATGCTGTAAATCGCGTATCGGTATCTGTTCAAAATGCTATGGTGCCAATATGGCGACAGGTGAGCCTGTCCAGATTGGTGAGGCAGTCGGTATTATTGCGGCACAGTCGATTGGTGAACCGGGTACGCAGCTTACGATGAGAACCTTCCACAGCGGCGGCGTTGCCGGTGATGATATTACACAGGGTCTTCCGCGTGTAGAGGAGCTTTTTGAGGCGAGAAAGCCCAAGGGACTTGCGATTATTGCGGAAATTGACGGAACAGCGACGATTAAAGACACCAAGAAGAAACGTGAAATTATTGTTTCTGACGGTATTAACGAGAAGACGTATTTGATTCCTTATGGTTCCCGTATTAAAGTTACAGACGGCGCGGAGATTGAGGCTGGCGATGAGTTGACAGAGGGTAGTGTAAATCCGCATGATTTGCTTGAAATCAAGAAAATTGATGCCGTTCAGAACTATCTGCTCCGTGAGGTTCAGAGAGTTTACCGCTTGCAGGGTGTTGATATTGCGGATAAGCATATTGAGGTCATTGTGCGTCAGATGCTAAAGAAGAAACGCATTGAAACCAGCGGAGATACGGAATTTCTTCCGGGAACGCTTGTTGACGCATTAGAGCTTGAGGAGATTAATGGGGAACTTGTTGCAGAGGGGAAACAGCCGGCTGAGGCAAAGGATATTATTCTTGGTATTACCAAAGCAGCGCTTGCTACGAGTTCGTTCCTTTCTGCCGCATCGTTCCAGGAAACAACAAAGGTGCTTACGGAGGCGGCAATTAAGGGTAAGATTGATCCGTTAATCGGTTTGAAGGAAAATGTTATTATTGGTAAGCTGATTCCGGCGGGTACAGGTTTGAGACGTTACAGAAACGTGAAGCTCAATACGGATGTCGAAGCAGAGGATACGATTAATTTCGAAGACGATTATAGTTATGAAAACAATGGTTATGGTATATCACATTCGGAGAATGGGATGTCAGAGCATAATATGTCGCTTTCGTTCTAAATGGAAATAAGCAAACAGCGTGTGCAAAATAAGCACACGCTGTTTGTATTTGTAATGAATTAGTCTGTTAGCAGGATACAAGCCACAGACATTGTATTATCAATCAATGTCTTCAATTTCAATTAAATGAAGTCCTGTATCATAGTCCAAATCATCTCGTGTCACTACTCTCCATGAACGAAGCAGATAAAAAGAATCCTCTGCTGACTTCGGATACAGATAGGAGAGCGTCATTTCAAGATACTGTAAATCACTGATTTCAAAAGTAAATTCTGTCGGGAGTGCGGAGATGGCGGAGATGTAGGCGGTCCTGTCAGGATTTTCCTGATAGGCACTTTTTAATGCGGTATCCAGTTCAAAGAGCTTTTCTTCCGCTAGGTTACAGGCATTATAATATGCGGCAGAGCGGTCAAGAACCTTTTGGCTGAGCTTTCTGTCAGCATTTGCGCTCACAAGTGAAAGCACACCAAATGAGATCAAACATAACACCACAAAAATCAGCATAATTGAAGGAAGCCCATTGTTCATGGTAAATTCGTGTTTTTTATCCATTGTTGCAACCTCCCGTATATTTCTTGATTTTCTGATGATGAATGCAGTCAAGTGTGTAATCGTGTTCGTTTAGCGCTTCACAATTGCCGGAACCTTCTTTAATATAAATATCAAGACAGGCGAATGGATTCGCGTCTGTTTCCTTATTATAATCGAAAGTTATTGTATAAATGGCATCTGCCGGTGTGGTCTGTCTTTGCCAGTCTTTGTCAAAATACAGAGCTGCGGAAACACCATACTCCGATGCCAGAAGCGTTTCGGGGTGAAAAGCCTGCTCAATTGCATTAAAGTCACCGTTTGCTGCGAGAAACAGTTCGGAAATATTCTGTGTGTATAGGAGAGCATAGTTGGTATTAACCGTGTCCTTGCTGATGAAGTGGGACTTTACGAAAAGCTGCATGACAACGGCTGCAGCAATGATAAAGAAAAATACGGACAGAATTAATTCAATTAAAAAAAGTCCTGACTGTGAAGCGGCGTATTGCTTTTTCATAATACTCCTCCGGCTTGTTGCGGTTCGTCAATAGAGAGGGGACTGTTTACGTTTGCTTTGCCACAGTGAAGATGAATGTATAATTCCGTTTCTTGTTCTGATTCATCACAGAATCTTACCTTTAAAAGATTGTAGGATACAAATTCAAAATTAAGCGCTGTCAGAGCGATTACCTGTTGACCGGCATCAATTGGAAGCTCAATATCGGTTCTTGCAAAAAGCTCATATAAATATCCGTCATACTCATAAAGGGATATGGCATATTCCATTCCGTTAATCGTCCGTGTCATTAGAAGCCGTTCGTATCCTAAGCTGTTATCAATTCTGACAGAATCACAGATGTCTGACTGACGTATTTTTTCGGTAATGTATGCCACGGAAGTACGTGACGCATAATTTTCGTTCATGGATGACACTGTCTTGTTGTAGATGTCGGCTCCAAAAAGAATTAAAACTACAGAGGAAACTGCAAATACACAAAAAAGCGATAATACAAAGAAGAGGTCAATCATATGACGAGCGTTTTCTTTTTCGGGCATGACTACTCCATTTCCGTGAAAAGGTTACTGTTAACAACATTTTCACAATCTGTTTTTAACTAATCAATTAAGATGAAACCAATTTCGTTCTCGGATCTTGGAAGAATTGTAATATCAGGCATGATATTCGAACCAATAGCAGTATAGTCAATATAGAATTTATCGGTATCGTAAATCAGACCATAGTGATCTTTCAAATAATCGAGACTTGGCGGATAGGTGCCTTCCACCGCATAGCATTGCGCTACGCTGCGCCTGACTGCGGATTCAAGACTTTTTGCCTGTTCGCTTGCAGTGGAATCATCGACAGTGTTGATTCCACTGATAAAAAATATTACAAATGCCACCATAAATGCAAAAGAAAGAAGTTGCCATATTTGGGAAAGCGTTATTTTCCTGTGACTCGTAAAACGGTTCATGTAAGATCCTCCTTTGGCTATCCGATGCTTGACATTATACCAATTAAAGGCATAATCACAGAAAGCAGAATCAGTCCGACAATCAATGAAAATGCAATGACAAGAGTGGGTTCAATAGCACCCAGAATTTTCTGAATGCGTAAGAGCGTATCGTCCTCGTAATTCTTTGAGATTTTATCGAGAACGATTTCGCTGTTTCCAGTGCGATAGCCAATTTGAAGCATTCTTTGATGCTGCGCACGAAATATGCCGGCTTCTTTTATCGCTTCATACAGATAACCGCCTCCTGAAAGAGCGGTATGACAAATTTTTATTTTTTTGTCCATAAGCTCATTGTCGATTAAGCGGCCGGCAAGCTCCAGTCCTTTGAAGATGTCGATGCCGCCTGCGGTAATCATGGAAAGCGCTCCTGCAAAACGGCTATAGGAAACGCCAAGGTAGAATCCCCTTGTAAAGCGGTTTGTGTGGAGAATGTGTCTTCCCCATGCATGCCCCTTCGGATTTTTCCATAAAAAAAATGCGATAATCACAATAATAATCAGAAGAACGATAAAAAATCCAGAAATAGATTGAATCGCATAGCCGATATTCATAAGCCGTTTTGAAACACCTGTCAGTTCGCTTCCAAGCTGGATAAATACCTGATTAAAAATGGGAAGGATTTTTGTCAGCAGAACCGCAAGAATTAATAACATCAGACAAACCATAATAAAAGGATAACGGATTGCGTTTTTTATGGAATCAGAGATAACACATTGTTGCTCATAATATTCTGTAAGCTTTTTCATAATGATGTCAAGATTTCCGGACTCTTCCCCTAAAAGAATCATGGAAACGACATATTCCGGAAAAACGTGTGTGGAATCCAGGGCTTCATGTAGGGTATAACCGTCACGCAGGGAGTTTTCGATGTCCGAAAGAAGCGCTTTTCCTTCTTTTGATGAGGTGTCCTGCGTCATTAGGCTGACTCCGTCGAATGGCGTAATGCCTGCCGGCAGAAGCAACGAGAGCTGGCTGCAGAATGCAGCCACCTCACGATTGTTCAGCTTTTTTGTTTTTTTCATATTGTAATCTCCCAATTGTATCTACGAATTTAATAAATATATTTTGTTTTATAATTGCTTTCGTCTCCGATAAAGTTTTTCAGGGTAGAATCACTTGCGCTGGCGGCAAAAGTCGGATCCATGATAGACCAGTTTACGCCGTCAAACTCAATAACGCCGTTTACCCAGCCGATATCCGTGATATAAGTGCTAATCCATGCATGATAAGCGCTGCCGGCATATCCGACCTCAAGGCGGGTAGGAATTCCCTGACTTCTGAGCATACTGGTCATGACGGAAGCATAGTCAAGACAGATACCGGTACCGTTTTGCATAATGGTGTCAGGGTTTGGCACATATCCGGATTGTACGGAACTTGCTTTTGTGTAATCATATGTAATTGTGGTGGCATAATTATAAACCTTAGTTACGACATCCAAATCGTTGGAACACCCTTCTGCAAGCTGCTTTGCCTTTGCAACAACCTGACTTCCTGCATTAAAATTCACATATTGGTTAGGATATAGATAAGGACCATTGGGAGTTGTAATGTTTGCGCTTATTGTCTGTGATATTGCCAGCGCATATTGATTTCCGCTAACATTTTCATATACCGCAACCTTGTATGAACCGCTTCCCGCCGATAACGGGAATACTTCATATCCGCCACCCAGTGTATAAGTATAAGTAACGCCGTTGCTTCCGGTAATCTGAAGCTTTACTTTTTGGTTGGTGCCTTTATAATTTACCATAATATAGCCTTCGGCAGTATTGGATGCGTCAATTTCTGCAAGTGCATTGGAATAGACCGTGACACCTGATGCGGTGGGTACATAGCATACAGGGGTATTGTCTCTTGTGCCCGATGCGTCTAATGCGGCAGTGGGAACTTCTTCGTTCAAAAGTGTTTTCAAAACAACGGTTTCTGTGTCTGCGTTTGCCTGCTTTGGCATATCTGACGTATTATTTAAAATGGATGATGTCTGACTGCATGCGGAACAAACACAAGCGCATGACATAATGAGTGATAAAAGAATCAGTTTATTCGTTATGCTACCTGCTTTTAACTTATGTAATAACATAAAAATTCTCCCACTTAATAAACTGTAAACTGAAATTTTTCGATATATGGTTATTATAATATATTATATTCCGTCAGGAAAGAGATAAAATGACGAAAATAAAGCAATTATTAGGATAAAAATGGCAATTATACAATATGAGTACCTTCCGAATTTGATAATGAAGAATTGATATTGAAACAGAATGAAAAAGTGACAAAAAAACGCAAAGTTTTAGAATTAAATGCGAAAAGAGTTGAATAAACTCTATCGCATTTATTTTTTTATCCATGAAAAACATAGATAAAATGCGGTGGAGCCGTAAACTCTACCGCATTTTTTATTTTACCCAAAAGACGAAAAGGAGGCGTTGGGGCGTGAGAAAACAGTACAAAAAATTAACCTATGCAGACCGGCAGACAATAGAACGCATGAGCGGGCAGGGGATAGCACCGAAAGCAATAGCATTAGAAACCGGCGTACACATTGCAACGATTTACAGAGAGATACAGCGGGGAACCGATAAAGAAGGGCATTACAAAGCAGAATTAGCGCAGCAGGCTTTATTCAGTTGAGGCGGCACCGGAAAAACCGCCTGCGCCCTATTCATGGGAAAGCTGCCAACGGCGGCGGGCAGGTTCGACACCTGCAGGGCGTATTTGTAGCGAGGTTGGCAACCTTGCGGCAGATGCAGCAGGCAAATAGCTGTTTTCTGTATGTTGTGAAAAAATTGCAGCGGGCGCACCTGCTATAAAGTGCGTGGTTGGTCAACAAGTTTTCAGTTGCTTTTTAAGGGGAAAAGCAGCCCACACAACAAATTTTATATGCCAAAGCGGGATTATATGAAGAAAGCGAGGGAACCGCCCGAAAAGGGGCAGCAGGAGCGTTACACAGAGCCTAAAAAAGAATAGAAAAATAGCCGTTGCGTTGGCAGCGCAGCGGCTAAAGAATTGGTGCAAATGCAATAACTCAATCTAAAAAAATTATACCACTTATTGCGTTTGCCGTCAAGCCAAAACACCGGTAAACAAGCCGGTTTTGGGCTTGTTCAAGCTATTAACTTTAGGATCATATATGGCAAAAAAGAATATGACGCAAAAGAAGGTGTAATAAAGTTGGGATATTTTAAAACATCAGTAGAGGCAGGGGCAACGATTGAGGTAACGAAAAGTTATACAAAGAGGGTAGGGGTAAAGGTAAGAGGGAAGAAGGAACAACCGACAGCAGAGGAAATAGAAAAGGTTAATCAGATGAACGCGGAGAGAACCCTCCGGCTAAAGATAAATAATAATTTCGGGGTAGATGATCCGTTTATTACTCTGACATACCGAAAGGACGAAAGACCGGAACCGGAAAAGGCAAAGAAAGACATTAAAAAGCTGATAGACGGATTACGGAAAGAGTTTAAGAAGGTGGGGGAGGATCTGAAATGGGTATGTGTGACAGAGTACCAAAACAAAGCAATACATCACCATTTATTGATTAACCATATCGAAGGGCAAGATGTTTGTAAATGGGTACGCAGGTTGTGGAAGTATGGCAGACCGGACTTTAAATATTTAGATGATACCGGACAGTATAAGGATCTTGCGGCGTATCTGATAAAAGAAACATCAAAGACATACAAGGCAAAGGACGGAGCGAAAAAGCAAAGGTACAGTTGCAGCCGTAATTTGGTAATGCCGACACCGAAAACCGAGATCATCAAAAAGGCGAAAAAGTGGTTGCCGGATCCGAAACCGATAAAAGGCTACTACATAGACAAAGACACCGTATATAACGGCGTGGATCCCTTTACCGGCAGGGCATACCAAAAATATACAATGGTTCGCATTTCCGGTAGCGGCGGTTAGATTGTGGATATGTGGATAACTCACAAAGAAAAGCCTGCGCCGTCAAGTAATTACTGGACGAAAAGGCAGATCGGAGGAAGGTGGATAAGTTGGAGGTTGGAATATACGTTAAATGTCATTTCAGAGGAAACCCAAGAGGCGCGGGAGAGGCGGCAGCGGTCATAGAGTACATAGACGGAACCGGAAAAAGCCACATAAGGAAACAGCAGATCCGGATCGAGCATGACACAAAAAACGCCTTAAATCTGAAAATCTGTATAGCGGCGATGCGGATATTATTAAAGCCTTGCCACATTACGATTTACACAGCTTGCGACTACATGGGGAACGCCTGCCGGTTGGGGTGGGTGGAGAAGTGGCAGCAGGACGGTTGGAAGAAAGCAAACGGAAAGCCGCCCGCCAACGTGGAGGACTGGAAACAATTCTTTATGCTGACACAGATCCACACCGTAGCATTTGCAGAGTATGACAGCCGACACGATGAAGAATTAAAAAAGGTACTGGAGGAGGGCGGCAATGATAACGTGGCGCGTGTGGGGGTATGAAAACAATAAAAAGCTGAAAATTTTATTGGTTGCTGCAAATTCATTTGACGAGGCAATAAAAGAGGCGAGGGAGAAAAACCCAAACTATAACACAGCGCAACCAACGGAGGGCAAGCATGAAATACATGGGAAGTAAAGCAAAGATAACAAAATTCATAGTGCCGATTATCCAACAAAAGATTGAGGAAAGCGGCAGCAGGACATATTTAGAACCGTTTGCGGGCGGGTGCAATGTGATAGACAAAGTAAACGCAAAGTACCGCGTGGCATCGGACAAAAACGAGTATTTGATCGCATTATTCAAATATTTGCAAGTAGGGGGGGAGTTGCCGGAAAAGGTAACGCGGGAAGAATACAACGCAGTAAGGGAAGATTACAACGCCGCAGGCGGTAAATTCCCGCAATGGTACATAGGGGCGGTTGGTTTCCTTGCATCATATAACGGCAGATTTTTTGACGGCGGCTATGCCGGATATGGGAAAGATAAAGGCAGGGTAAGGGATTATTACCAAGAGAGCCGCAACAACATTTTACAACAGATGCAGCAGGGCGGCGTGTTCGGCATCGACTTTAGATCCGGAGATTATAGGGAGTACGCGCCGGAAGGTTGCGTGATATATTGCGATCCGCCCTATGAGGGTACAAAGAGATACGGAAACGCGCGGCAGTTTGATTATAGCGAGTTTTGGCAGCTTATGAGGGAATGGAGCCGCAACAATATAGTTTTGATTTCGGAGTTAAGCGCACCGAACGACTTTATAACAATTTGGGAAAAGGAGGTAGATCGCAGCATGAAAGCAAAAGAGCATTTCAGAGCGACAGAAAAATTATTTATGTGGGGGGGGGGTAGCGGTCAATGATTAAGCGAGGCGACATTTACTATATCCGAGATACCCGCCAAAGCGTAGGCAGCGAGCAGAGGGCAGACCGCCCTGCGGTTATCGTATCAAACAATACCAACAACAAGCACAGCGGCGTATATGAGGTTGTTTACATGACAACGCAGCCAAAAACAGACCTGCCAACGCATTTTATCATAGCATCAGCATTGAAACCGTCAACCGTATTATGCGAGCAGATAAGCAGCGTATACGAGGAACGGATCGGGGAATGGATCGGAACGCTGACACCGGACGAAATGAAAACATTGGATCAGTGTTTAGCGGTTTCCATAGGCATAAAGGCAGCAGGGAACACAGAGGACACAGAGAGCCTGCGGCAGCAGTTGGAAACAGCGGAGGCGAAACTGGCAGAGATCGGGACGCAGCTATGGACGGCAGAAAGCCAAAGGCAGACATATAAAGAAATGTATGAGTTTCTTTTAAACAAGAGGTTAAAGGAATGATAAAGATACTTGAATTGTTTGGCGGCATCGGATCGCCGCGATGCGCCCTGCGAAACATTGGAATACCGGTAAAAGCTATTGATTATGTGGAGATAGATAAAAAAGCCGTAAAATCATACAATGCAATGTTTGAAAGCGAATTGCCGTATACAACACAATCCGTTATAGGTTGGAATTTAAAGCCGGATATTCTGATACATGGATCGCCCTGCCAAGATTTCAGCATTGCGGGGCATCAAGGGAAAGCAACGGCAGCAGGAGGCAGAATAAACCGAGGAAAAGGCGCGGACAAGGGATCCGGAACGCGGTCAAGCCTTATGTGGGAAACCATAAATATAATTAGACAAATGGGAGAATGGAAACCGCGTTTTGTCATTTGGGAAAATGTAAAAAATGTTACATCAAAACACATGATCCACAATTTCAACCGGTATCTGTCAGAAATGCAGAGATTGGGCTATACAAATAGTTTTCAAACATTAGATGCGCGGGAATTTGGATTGCCGCAGGCGCGGGAAAGAGTTTTTACAATATCTGTTTTGGGCGGGGATCCGTTTAATTTCGATGATCTGATAAAAACGCCGATGCGGAATATTGCGGAATTTTTGGAAACAGATGTGCCGGAAGTATACAACGTAACGCAACCGAGCGTATATAACGCGATAGGGAAAAAGGGCATACGAAGGGCAACGGTCATAAAAGATTACGCATACACCATAACGGCGCGGCAGGACAGGACACCGGCGCAGGTTATAGATTTAGGCGGCGGGAAATATCGCTATTTGACAGAGCGCGAATGTTGGCGGCTTCAAGGTTATACCGATGCAGATTTTGAGGCGGCGGCAGCAGTACAAGAAAAAAACGGACGGTACGCAATGGCACTTTATAAGCAGGCGGGTAACAGCATACCGGTAACAATATTTGAAAGCATATTCAGAAAAATTATTTTAGGACAAACGAAAGAAAGAGAGGGCGATTAAATGGTACTGGATTATAACAAAATGCCGGAACCGGCAGTAAGATTGACAGATGAAAAACTGATAAACCAAATTTACGATGCAATGATAGACTTTTTCACATTCTGCATTTTAGAGCATGAGAGCAGGCAGGTATTTTACGAAAAGGACAACATTTATAGCGGCACATTTAAAATTCGTATCTTTTGGATCAATAAGGAAAAAGGGTTAGGGTACGGCATCGCGGAGGACTGGAAAGCCGGAAAGATACAAGTATACCGGTTTGGAACCGCCAAAAACTGGCAGACATTTAAAAATGGTTTTGCGGCACAGATGCGCGGCGACAATTCATAGGGGGGAGAGAATGGCGGCAACATGGAAAGTAACGACAAAGAAAAACACATATAAAGCGAGTTATTCCGGCGATCTACATGAGGCTTTAGAAAAAGCCAAAACCGATTTAAAAAAATATCTGCATGATAAAGACATTCCGAAATGGGTTTGGTTAAAAGGAATAGCAGAGGCAAAAATAGCGGCGAATAAGCGGGCAATAGAGCGGGCGCAGATATTTATAGAGCTTGCGGAAAAGGAATTGAAAAATAAGGAGGCAGAAAATGGATAAGGTACACTTTAGCACCGGTAAAGACGATTGGGGAACCCCGCAGGATCTTTTTGATGCACTCAATAAAGAATTTGGTTTTACATTGGATCCATGCGCCGATGATAACAACCACAAATGCGCCAAGTATTACACAGTGGAGCAGGACGGTTTGGCGCAGTCATGGGCGGGCGAAACGGTATTTTGCAACCCGCCGTATAGCCGGAAAACAAAATCAAATGCCGGTCAAATTGCATGGGTGGAAAAGTGCTATAAAGAGGCGCAGGGGGGGATCATCGTGGTTATGCTGATACCCGCCCGCACAGATACAAAAATGTTTCACGATTTCATTTTAGGCAAAGCAGAAATACGGTTTATCAAAGGGCGGCTTAATTTCGAGGTAGACGGAGAGAAAAGCAAGGATCCGGCACCATTCCCAAGTATGATCGTAGTTTTCAGAGGCGGGCAGCCAACAAATGAAATAAAGAGCATAACAGCATAACGGAGGTATACGGTGGAACTTTTGACACGCGAAATAGCTTATACATACAGAGATAGAGCGAAAGCCCTGCCGTATAACGGTATGCAGGACATAGGGGAGCGCAGGGCATTGCGGATAGAATTACAAGAGCGATGCGGCGTAACGGAGTTAGAGGCGGTAAACATTATAAACGGTTTCCACATTGATATTTACTGTATGAAATATCTGATAAAGGCGCGTGAGGCGGCAGAGGGGAAACCGGAGCCGGAAAAGAAAAAGCGGCGCAGACAGTACGACAGAAGGGAATTTTATTAAAAAGCAGAAAGGCGGCAGATTATGGGAAAGACAAAAAGCATTGTAACAGAGCATGAAAAAATGTGTTTCTTTTGCGGCAGACCGGCAGAGTGCGAGCATCATTTATTATTCGGCAGCGGCATTAGAGAATTGGCAGAGCAGGACGGCTTGAAAGTACCCGCCTGCAATAACTGTCATAACATGGGCAGGACAACCGAGCGCGTACATGATAACCCTATGGCTGAAAAGCTGTCAAAGATTTTAGGGCAGGCGGTGTATGAGGCGAAGATCGGCAGCAGGGAGGAGTTTCGGGCGCGTTATGGCAAGTCTTATTTGTAGGGGGCATGGTACGGCTATGACAGAGATCATAAAGCAGCTTGAAAAAGAGATTTTGCAGCAGCGGGAAGATGAACAGAGGATCCTAAACGAGATCGCGGCGGTAGCATCTTTAGATTTCGCACAGCGGGCAGCAGGCGTATTGGATCCGAAAAAGCACTTTTACGGTTTCAAGGCGTATTTGATATTGCTTGACAATCTGGAAGTGCTGTTATATGCGGGTATGCCCGATGATTTGGCACTTGAAAGCGTACAGTGTGGGTATGATGCAGAAACAATTTTAGCAATGTGGAGGTTATCGAAAGTATGAATAAATGTCATTTCATGGGGCGATTGGTACGCGATCCCGAAATTCGTTACACACAAAGCGATCAGCCGGTGCCGGTAGCGCATTACACTTTAGCGATTGATCGTAGGATAAAGCGGCAGGGTGAGCCTTCGGCAGATTTTTTAGACTTTGTTGCATACGGAAAAGCGGCAGAGTTTACAGAAAAGTATTTAAAGAAAGGCATTAAAGTTGTGGTAACGGCGCGTTGCCAACGCCGCAATTATGAAAAGGACGGCAGGAAAATCTATGTAATTGAATTTATCATAGAGGATCAAGAGTTTGCGGAAAGCAAGCGGGCAGCAGAGGGCGAACCGGAAAGCAATGATTTTATGCAGATACCGGACGGCGAGCAGGACGAATTGCCATTTAATTAAAATTCAAGGAGGTTAAGCAAATGCAAACAATTTCGATCATCAGCTTAAAAGGCGGCGTGGCAAAGACCACAACGGCGGTAAACATGGCGTACATACTGGCAGCAGTACACAAAAAGAAAGTGCTTGTTATCGACAATGACAAGCAGGGTAACGCCTCTAAAGCGTTTGACCGGTACGACACCGAGGACGAGAACACCATAGCGCGGGCAATGTTGGAAAGAAATTTTGACGTTTCCGAGATTATCAAGAAAACAAATTACGAGGGCATCGACATTATAACCGCAAACATGGATCTACTGGAGGCGAACCTTAAAACCGTAGTAGACGCGGGCAGGCAGCAACAGACGCGATTTAAAAAGGCACTGGCAGCAGTTAGCGGCAATTATGATTTCTGCATCATCGACAACGCGCCGGACATTAACATGAGTATCATTAACGCGCTTGTAATGACGAATGATGTGATTATGCCGATCTTTATGGATCAGTATTCATTTGACGGCTTAAATATTCTGTTAGAGCAGATCGCGCAGGTGCAGGAAGATTTTAACGGAACACTAAATTTTGCCGGTTGCCTTGTGACACAGTACCAAAACAACGATGTGAATAATTTGAACATTGAAAAGCTGCAGGCGCGGGGGCTGCCGATGTACGCGCAGAGGATCCGCAGAACGGAAAAGAAAGTAAGCGAAAGCACATTTGCAAAAATGCCGCTTGTGGAATATTCGGTAAGATGCGGAGCGGCGCAGGACTACAAAAAGTTTGTTTTAGAGTATTTAGGGGGTGCGGATTATGCAGATGCTTAAATTTAAAGCCAAATGCCCTTATGAGATAGGCGATCGGGTACGGTTTGAAAAGGGCGGCGAAATGCAGGTAATGGAAATTACGGATATTATCACGCAGATCAGCGCAAAGACCGGACATATTAAATTTATTTTGGAGTTGGGCGGTTGGTATAAATTAGATACCGATTTACACGCGGTAGATGTGCCGCGCACCTAGTAAATACTGGACGAGTACCCAAATAGGGTACAAGGCAAAGGAGGCAATCATGGCTTTTGATATGAGAAATTTTTTAAATGCCGAAAGCAAGAAAGATATTAACAGCGATTGGAAACCGGTCAAGGTAAATGTAAGGAAATTAAGACCGGCACCGGATAAGAAAAACTTTTATCACGCAGAGGACAAGGAAATTAAGGACATTGCGGAAAGTATAGAGTTAATCGGTTTGCAGCAGTACCCAGTGATTAAGCCGGTAGAGGGTACGGACGAATACGAGGTTATAGCCGGACACAAACGGCGGCTTGCGATTTTGCGGTTACTGGACGAAGGCAAAACTGAATATGAAATGATCCCTTGCAAGATAGAAACGCCGGACGACATAAAAAATGAGTTGATTTTAATTTTCACAAACTCAACGCAGCGGGAAAGAACGGACTATGAAAAGATGCGGGAAATTGAGCGGGTGCGGGAACTTTTAACCGAGTATCAGAAAACCCATGAATTGACCGGACGGCGGCAAAATATTATTGCCGAGATTTTGGGAACCAACAAAACCAAAGTAGGCACGTTAGACAACATCAATAATAATCTGATCGCGCCGTTTGTGGAAGAATTTGCAGCGGGGAAAATCAGCACAAGCGCAGCGAATGAGATCGCCGGTTTGGAGCCGGACGCGCAGCAGGCACTATACGAAACATACAAGGCAACCGGATCACTGATCGCAAAGGACGCGAAAGCCCTTAAAGAAGTATTTCCCGATGATTTACCGGAAGAACTGAAGGCAGAGGTAAGGCAGTACGCGGCAGAAACTGGCATCAGCTTAGAAGATGCAGCAGGCGTTATAACAGAACGCCACAAGAGAGCGCGGGAAACGCCGCAGGAGCCGCCGAAAGAGGCAGAGGCGATAGAAAACACGCCGGAGCCGGAAAAAGGGCAGGAAACGGCGCAGGACGCGCCGGAAAGTGGCTTTATGAATGAGCCGGAAACCAAAGTAACCTATAACGCGCCCATGCCGGACAATACAGACCGTAAAAGCCTTATCATTAACGGCAAAATCAATATGCACAAGGAATATAACGGCATGGCGGTTAATTATTTCATGGGCGCGGTGATCGGTTCGGATCTTTTCGGCGTGGAGTTTTGGCAGGGGTGGAAAAAGTGCGTTACTGAAAATTACGAAAACCCGAAAGAATTATACATAGCAGATTATGCCGGAACCGCAACCACATACACCGTACAGACCGACACAACCGAGAAATGCAAGGCGGTTTTAACTAACACCGGTTTAGAAGTTTTGCGAGAGGCAGCAGGGCAAACGGCGGTTATCAGCTATGAAGAACTGGCAGAACTGATCGACATTATGATCTATACGAAAGTAATTGAGATTAAAACCATTGAAAGCGACTTGAAGTATTGGGCGGCGTGTACTGTTAAGGAGTTGGCACCGGTAAGCAATTATTTAACCGAAAATGAAATTTATATGTTGCAGGATCTTATGATGCGCTGCAAGGAGAGGGCAGGAAAATGAGCGTATGGCATAGAGGAGGGGCGGCGGGCTTTATCCCTGCTGCCCGAAAAGAAAATAAATTAGCTTATATATGCAGCCCATACAGAGGCAACGCATACAAGCGGATCCGCAACATTGCATACGCAAGGCATATAACCCGCGTAGCGTTGGAATTGGGCTATACACCGATTGCCACGCACTTATATTTACCGCAGATATTAAACGATGATATACCAGCGCAGCGGCGGCGCGGCTTGAAAGCCGGTAAAGACATTCTGAACACCTGCGGAACAATCATTATAGGCGCAAAATACGGTATCAGCGAGGGCATGGCATCAGAGATAGAGGCGGCAACCGGAAAAGATACCATTATCATAATTTAGGGGGGCAGAATGGGGAAAAGGCAAATAACCGCAACAATTCCATATTTTTACGAGGAACATATTGAGAACGAGAAAAGAGCGATAAAAAGGAAACTAATTTATGAAATAGCCGAGGAACTGGAAGAAAATAAAAAATATGCTATTGAAATAAAAACGGTTATCGAGGACGAGTGTTGCGTAGGGGGTTATAAAATCACAGCAAGCGCAGAAATAACAGAGATACCGCAAATAGAAGTTGAATTTATACCGCAGCGGAAAACATTACAACCGGCACCAAAGGCAAAAAAGAGTATATTGCAAAAAGTAAAAGATTTTTTCAGAAGGGAGGGCAGCTTATGATCCATGCACTGAAAACAGAACCGGCATATTTTGAGGCATCGGCAGCAGGCATAAAAGGGTTTGAGGTAAGAAAGAATGATCGCCCATATAGCCCCGGCGATTATGTGGCATTGAATGAATGGAACGGCGAGTGTTACACCGGAAAATGCACGTTGCATAAAATTGTTTATATTCTGTCTGATCCGGAATATTGCAAAGAAGGTTATATAATTTTAGGGTTGGAACCATGCGCGATCAGAACGCGGGGAGAAATGCAGGAACCTATTCCGTGTAATAGAGGGGTGCCGGTATATGAAAGAAGTTGAAATGCTAAAAAAGGCGGCGCGGGAAATATATTTGTTTTTATGGGAATTGAAAATAAGAATAAAGATAATGCCGCAGACAGAATTTGTAAAGATGTTAAACGAATTAACCGCAGAACAAAAAATATACGCGATTTATTTTAGATTGTTTTAGGAGGCAGAGAATGGACGAAGAACAAAAAAGGCGTTTATAGACAGTGGACGGCAGGCGGCGTATCTGTATAATGGAGCATTTGAAATATTTAAAAACAGCAAGCAGGCAGAAAGAATAGTTTTCTTGTTTTTTTCGGCTTTAATATTCGGGAAAGATCAAACGGTATCAATGTTGTTTAATATGTTTGGAGATCAGAAATAAGGAGGCGCAATAATGGCAAAAGGTTTAAAGCTGAACAGAGAACAGTATAAAAGGGTTAAGCGCATGGATCATAAGCAGATGGAAGATTTCATTTGCAATATGTATAACGAGGGTTACACAGACGGCAAGGCGGCAGCAGAGCCGAGGATCAAGCCCTCCGACATTGCAACGGTTTTAGTTGAGATTAGAGGCGTAGGCACAAAGAAAGCCGCCGAGATCATGGCGGCGGTAAATAAATTATACGAAAGGGGCGCGCAATGATGTTATATGAGCAGGTGGAGAAAAGGGAAAAAGAGGCTTGCGGGGGGGGAGTTACGACAGTAACCGGCAGTTGTAAATTTTGCGGGCAAGTGGCAACGCGCAAAGCATTAGAGGAATGGAGCGGGGAGGAAATAGACGAACTGGCAACCGAAACTTGCGAATGTGTGGACGCGCGGATCTATGCACACAAAAAAGGACAGAAAGAAAGAGCCAATGCCCGCATTGATTTGTTATTCGGCAAAGACAATAAAAGTGTTACGGTTCCCGATGCAGCAGTAGACCTGCTGCATAAAGCCGTTTATCCGGTATGTGAAGGTTTTATACAAAGTATGACCGTAGACATTGGAAACGGCGTTAAGGGAAAGATCAATATTACATCAAAGGGAATTATTAAGGTAGCACGTACAAAGACAGATACAAGCACATACGAGGCATAGGGGGCGTTAAAATGCGGAAGGGCAGGATAATCTGCATAGACATTGAAACAACCGGATTAGACCGCATAGAGGACGAGATCCTGCAAGTGGCAATCATAAACGGCAGAGGGAGAACGCTTTATAATTCCTACATCAGACCGAACACAAAAAGAACGTGGCAGCAGGCAGAGGCGATCAATAAAATTAACTGGCAGGCGGTAAAAGATGCGCCGACAATCCGGCACGAGAAAAGAAAGATTGAAAGAATATTAAAAAGAGCCGGTTTGATTGTTGGTTACAATCTGAAAGCGTTTGATTTGCCATTTATGGCAGCAAAAGGCATCAACACAGCAGTAAAGGCGCAAATATGCGATGTGATGTTAGAATTTGCGCCGGTGGCGGGAGAATGGGATCAGGAGCGCAGCGGCTACAAATGGAAGTCATTAAGATTTTGCGCCGATTGGTACGGCTACACAAATTATAAACCGCATGATGCGCTTGAAGATGTGCGGGCAACGCTGCATTGCTATTATGCGATGCAGAAGGGAGGCAGACGATGAACAGACGGCAGAAAAAGAAAGCATTTAAAAGGCGTTTCGGTTTCAACCCGCCGCGCGGTATCAGCATAAGGACGGCAACGCGGATCATGGAACACAAGGAAACAATCATAGCAATATTTGAACGGCTGAAAGCTGCAATACTGAACTTGTGGGAGCAGGTAAAGAAACCGGCGTTAGAACTGGCAGAGGTACTAAAGGAAATTCACACAGCTTTTATTACACCGGCAGAGAAACGGCGCAGGCAGTATATAGCGGTTGAGGATTTCCGAACAAAATTATTATTGCGGCAGCAGGAAAGCGAGGCGAAACAGATTGAAGGCAATTCTGACATACACAACCATGATAGACGGTAAGGCGGTAGAACAGACAAGGCTTTTTGACACCACAAAGGCAAAAAAGATTTGTGATGTAAAAAACGGTTTCAATAACAAGGTGCAGGAAATATACATAACCGATAAAGGCATAGTATTTCTGTATACCACAACCGGCAAAGGGAAATTAGAGGTTGCAGACCAAAAGAGCGTTAAGGAATGGATAGGCGAGAATGAGCCGGACAAATATATTAAATTTTTCGGAGAAGTGGAGGAAGGCTAACATGGCGGTATCAAAAGAGGTAAAGGAAACCATAGTAACAACCATTGATGAAGTGTTTCGGAAAATGAATAGCATATCATGGTTGGAGCGGCAGAAGGCAATGAAGGACGAGGCTTTTAAAAATACCGAAAAAATCCTTTATTGTTTCAGCATCTTAAAAGAACACGTTGCAGACGAGGAGGCATATTTAGGCATGATCGGAAAGAAGAAAAGCGGCAGCGTGGTTAGATACTCTAAAAACAAGGTGGAAAAGCCGGACGAAGATCAATTACTGGAGGATCGCATTGCATCATACCGGCGCAGTAAAAACGATGTGGAGCGCATAGAAAAGGCATTGAAAAAGATTGAGGGCAAAAAGGGCTATGAGGTTATACAGATGCGCTATTTGCAGCGCAAGAAGATAACCGAGAACGGAAAGCAGACGGAGGAAGTTTACACGTTTGAGGAAATAGCGGATATTTTGAGCGGGCAGCAGGGTTATAGCGACAATCTGAACGAAAAGACCGTAAGGAATTATAAAAACGCGCTTGTGCGCGATATGGCGATTTTTTTATTTGGATCCGATGCGGTATAGCATGGGCGGCGAAAAGCGCGTATTTGCGGCGCATACGAGGCGCAGGCGGGCAGAAAAGGGGCTTGACAACACGCCCGATTTGCCGCCCTTCACAAGTCCGTTTAACTATGTTATAATCTTTACAATTTCAAAACTATGCAGATTAAAGCGCGGCGGTTTCCGTTTGGGATCATGCCGCGCTATTTCTATATACGGAGGCGGGCGCATGGGGCTAATGAAGTATTGCAATAGAACCGGCTGCAATCGTTTAGTACCGCAGGGCGTTAAGTATTGCGCGGCGCATACGGTGGGAAAGACGGCAGAGAACCGGCAGAGGCATAAAGAATATGACGCACATTGCCGCAACCAAACAGCGAAAGACTTTTACAATAGCGCAGAATGGAAAGCAGCAAGGGCGCGGGCATTGGCGAGAGATACCAACATAGATATATATTTGTATATCATGGAGGGCAGGATTGTACCGGCTGACACAGTGCATCATATTGTGGAGTTAATGGAGGACTATTCCAAGCGGTGCGATATGGATAACCTTATCAGCATATCAGAGGCAACACACAGCATGATAAGCAAGGCATACAAGGACGCTGCAAAGAAGGCAGCGATGCAGCAGACACTAAGGGAGTGCATAAGAGAGTACAAACGGAGGCTTGCGGGGTAGGGGGTGCAAAAAAGTTTTGAACCGTTCCTGCCAAGACCGCAGCCCCCCTAAATTTACGCAAAAACTCCCTAAATGGACATTTTTCAGAAAGGGGGTTGCGGGGCATGGCAAGACCAAGGCAGCCGATCGACTTGATCGCCGCAAAAGGGCGTAAACACTTGACGATCGAGGAATACACAGAGCGCAAGCAATCAGAGGTTACGGCACCGGCAGACAATGTAAAACCACCTGCATTTTTATTGAAAAAAGAGCGGGAAAAATTCGAGGAACTGGCAAAACAGTTAATCGAATTGAAAATCATGTCAAATTTGGATTGCGATGTACTGGCAAGGTACATAAGGGCAGAAACGGAATACATCAAGGTTACAAAGCAGTTGCAGAAAATAAAGTTTTTGCCGGACAAGAAAAGCATGGTTACGGAAGATGCACAGCTTGCGGAACAATACGCGCAGTACAATTATCTTTCCAAAATTCAAAATAGGCTTATGAAAGCCTGCAATGAGAACGCAAGGGAATTAGGCTTGACAATTTCAAGCCGGTGCAAATTAGTGATACCGAAAGAAAAAGACGATAAGCCCGAAAATAAGTTTATGAAACACACGAAACGCGCATAGGCGTATGGCAAGGGTATTAAAGACAACGGATCGCGTATCACAGTTTGCAGAAAAAAATCTAAAGAATAAAAAAGAGTTTGGAGAAGATGCGCGGCTTGCGTTCAAAAGGCATCTAAACGATCTGAAAAGATCGGAAAAGGACGATCCGGCATTTCCGTATATTTTCGTGCCGGAAAAGGCAGAGGATATAATAGAACTTGCGAACAAATTAACGATTGCAGAGGGCGAGGGGGATCAAGAATTTACCTGCGCCGGTTTCCAAGAGTTTATTTTAGGTTCGCTTTTCGGTTGGGTGCATAAGGAAACCGGAAAACGCCGGTTCACTGACAGTTATGTGCAGGTGGCGCGGCAGCAGGGCAAAAGCGTTTTAAATGCAATTTTGGGTATCAAGTGCAGCAATTTTGATAATTACAATTACGGTCAAATATACTGTACCGCCACAAAATCAGAGCAGGCACGGATTGTCTTAAATGAAATTTCAAAATTCATAAATGCAGATGCAGACCTGCAGGAATTGTTTGACATAAAGGACTACAAAAGCGAGATAACCGGAAAAATTACAAATACGGTCATTCGGGCGTTGGGGAGAGATACAAAGTCAATAGACGGTTTCAGACCGTATTTAGGCATTGTAGACGAGTACCACGCACACAAGGATAACCAAATGTATAAGCTGCTGAAAGGCGGCACAAGGAAGTTAAAACAATCGCTTATTTCGGTTATCACAACGGCGGGTTTCAATCTGAACGCGCCCTGCTATGAGTTATTCAAGTATTGCCGCCGAGTGTTGAGAGGAATTGACACAAACGAGCGGCAATTTGTTTATATAGCCCAAATGGACGAAAAAGACAACATTTGGGATCCGAAAAACTGGATCAAGTGCTGCCCGCTGACCGGACACGATCCGGAATTGGTTTCGCAGATGCAGGAAGATGCAAAGAAAGCTAAATCAATGGGCGGCGAGGAATTACGCGATTTTATGACAAAATCGCTAAACATTTGGGTAACGAACGCCGAAACCGCGTTTATTGATTTGGCAGAATGGGAAAAATGCGGCTGCAAAAAGACGCTTGAAGATTTCCGAGGCAAAAAGGCAATATGCGGTTTGGATCTGTCAAGCGGCGGCGATCTTACATCGCTTGTTTTGGAATTTCCCTATGAGGACGAAAAGACCGGCGACAAGAAATATTATATCTATTCCCATTCGTTCATACCAAAGCGGCGTATGCAGGAACACATGGATCAAGAGGACAACGCGCCGTATGTAATTTGGGAGCGGGAGGGGCTACTCACAGTGACAACGGCGGCAGCGGGCATAAAGACCGATTACAAAACGATTTTAGCACACCTGCACACGTTGGTTGACACATACGAGATAGATTTAACGGCGATCGCATACGATCCGCACAATGCGAGCGCGTTTTTACTGGATCTTGAAGATTTCGGTTGCGATTTGGTGGAGATAAAGCAGAGCGCAAGGAGCCTAAACGATGCAACCATAGATTTCCAATTAGAGGTAAAGGCGCACAATATAGAGTATGACGAGCGCAACAAGCTATTAACACGATCCATGAATGATGCTATTTTATCAGATCCGAACAGTTTCGGAGAAATTAAGATAGATAAAATGTTACAAAAAAACCGGATAGATCCCTGCGATGCTGCCATTTGCGCCCACAAGGTAGCAATGGGCGTAGAGGTTGAGGAAATAACGACAGATCAAAGCGTAGAGGCGTATTTGAAAATGTTTGAGAAGGAGGCAGGTGCAAGTGGCGAATGAGGATATTTGACAAAATCAGAGAATTTTTTAATAAGATGATAAGACCGGCAGCAGGCGCAGATGATGAACGGCTGTTAGAATGGTTGGGAATATCAGGAACGCCGAAAAAGGTTTTAGGGGAAGTAACCTATTTTACCTGCCTTAAAATGCTATCCGAAACATTGGGAAAAATGCCGGTCAAATTCTATCAGCAGACGGAGCGGGGGATCGAGGAGGCGGGCGCAAATGCGGCGTACAATCTGTTAAGGACGCGCCCAAACCCGCAAATGACACCAACAACATTTTGGGGAACGGTGGAGAACAACCGGAACCATTACGGAAACGCTTATGTATGGATCCAAAGGGAATTTAAACGGAAAAAGTACGGCGGCGACATAGAAATAAAAAACCTATGGATCATGCCGTCCAGCGATACAACCGTAATAGTCGATGATAAGGGCGTATTCGGTGCCGCAGGCGATATTTACTATTGGTATGCGGATAAATACGGCGGCGAAAGCTATTGTTTCCCGTCAAGTGATGTAATGCACTTTAAAACATCAATGTCATTTGACGGACTGACCGGCGCACCGGTGCGGGATATTCTGAAAGCGACAATAGAGGGCGGTTTAGAAAGCCAAAACTTTATGAACAACCTTTATAAAGGCGGCTTGACGGCGCGGGCGGCATTGCAGTATACCGGCGATTTATCCCCAAAACTGGAAAAACAGTTGATTGCACGACTGGAGGAATACGCAAACGGCGCGAATAATGCCGGTAAATTCATACCGATCCCGATCGGAATGAAGTTAGAGCCGCTTAATATCAAGCTGACAGACAGCCAATTTTTCGAGTTGAAAAAGTATAGCGCGTTGCAGATTGCGGGCGCGTTCGGCATCAAGCCGAACCAAATAAACGATTACGAGAAAAGCAGCTATGCCAACAGCGAAATGCAGAATATTTCTTTTTATATTGACACTGAATTATATATCTTAAAGCAGTATGAGGAGGAAATAAACTATAAGTTGTTGGAGCCGAGCGAAACGGCAGCGGGAAAGCATTTTAAATTCAATGAAAATGTGATCCTGCGTACCGATGCAAAAAGTCAAGCCACAATTTTAACCGGATATGTGCAGAACGGCATATACACGCCAAACGAGGCGCGATCATTTATGAATAAGCCGCGCATGGAAGGCGGCGATAATCTGATATGCAACGGAAATTATATCAAGGTTGCAGACATTGGGAAAGACCAAGAGGAAGGGGGCGGCGAAGGTGGCGAAAATCTTAAAATTACAAAAGAAAGACAAAAACAACCGATATAGGGAAGTTGGCAGCATCGAGATCCGGAACGAAACGGAAACGGCGGCGGATCTTTGCTTTTTCGGGGATATAAACAGCGAGAGTTTGGGGGAATGGCAAAAGTATTATCCCGAAGATAAAGCCCCGAAAGATGTGCAGGACTTTTTGGATCAGCTTGACGGCGTTTCAAAAATCAATGTGCATATTAACAGCGGCGGCGGATCGGTATTCGGCGGCATTGCAATTTATAATATCCTAAAGCGGCACAATGCGGAGATAACCGTATATGTTGAGGGGTTGGCGGCAAGCATAGCAAGCGTTATAGCAATGGCGGGCGATCGGATCATCATACCGGCAAACGCGCAGATGATGATCCACAAACCGAGCAGCATCACATGGGGCAACGCGGACGATATGAGGAAGGAGGCAGATGTTTTAGACGGTTGCCAAAAGGTTATTTTAAACACCTATATGCAGCATACCAAAGAGGGCGTGACACCGGAACAAATAAACGCGCTGATCGATGCGGAAACATGGAAGAACGGCGAGGAATGGCAGGAATTTTTCGATATTGAGGTATCGGAAAAGAGCAATGCGGAAGCCTCTGCAAGTGATTATTTTGAACGGTACAATAACCTGCCGGAAAAGCTGAAAGAAAAACCGGAGCCGCAGGCGGTAGACATTGACAGTATAGCCGATGCACTGGCAGAGCGGTTAGAAAAAAAGATGAAAGAAAATCAGACACCGGCAGCAGACGAGGACAGAGAAAAGCAGATAACGGCAATTTTGGAGGATTTAGATTTAATCTAAGTCCTTTTTTTAATGCAAAAATTTAAGGAGGCATAAACACAATGAACAAAGAATTAAAGGAAATGTTGGACAGTATCAAGGCAAAAAAGCAGGAAGTGCGGGATCTCTGCAAGGCGGGCAAGATCGAGGACGCGGCAAAGGCAAAGGACGAACTGAAAGACTTGCAGGCACAGTTTGATTTGCTTTATGATTTGGAGCAGGATAAACTGGACGATATGCAGCAGCAGGCAGCAGCCGGAACCGCGAAAAAGATTGTGGATCAGACAAAGAAGATCGCGGGCGCGTTCGTAAACGCAATTAAGGCGGCAGTAGGCAAGGGCGATTTGTCGGCAGAGGACAAAGAGATCCTTAATTCCATGAATGAGGGCAAGGACGAGGACGGCGGCTTGACGGTGCCGAAGGACATCAGAACGGCGGTTAAAGAGTTGCGGCGTTCGGAGGACGCACTGGAAAACCTTGTAAACGTGGAGCGCGTAACCACATTAAGCGGCAGCAGGGTTATTGAGCGGTACGCCGATCAGACACCTTTTGACAACGTGGACGAGGCGGCAGAGTTTCCGGAGGTTTCAACGCCGCAGTTTGAAAAGATTGATTACAAGGTAAAGAAAAAGGGCGGCATTTTAAAGGTTACGCAGGAACTTTTGAGCGATACTGCCGAAAACATCATCGGTTATCTGAAAAGGTGGATCGCCAAGAAAGCAAAGGCAACAAGAAACTTTATGATTATTGCCAAAGTGCGCGAGATTACCAAAGATGCGGAGGTGCCGGTTGCGGGGTTGGACGATCTGAAAAGAATATTCAATATCCTTTTGGATCCGGCAATCGCGTTAGGTTCGTGTGTGGTTACTAATCAGGACGGCTATAACTGGCTTGACACCTTAAAGGACAAGGACGGCAAGTATATTATGCAGCCGGATCCGACAAAGCCCATGAGTACGCTTTTATTCGGCAAATATCCGGTAAAAAAGGTAAGCAACCGGACAATGCCGAGTATTGCGGCAGAAGGGGGTTATAAAGTGCCGATCGTATGCGGCGATCTGAAAGAGGCGATCACGATTTTTGACCGCGAAACGTTGACAATCGACATTTCAAGCGTGGCGGGCGAGTTGTGGAAAACCGATCAGACCGGCATCAAGGTAAGGGAGCGTTTAGACATTCAGAGCGTGGACGAGGAGGCGATCGTCATGGCAGAGCATTTTATAGCATCAGACGGAGCCGCAGCAGCAAGCGTAGAACCGGAAGAAAAAAAGACCTATACGCAGGCAGAAATTGAAAAACTGTCACGCGAAAAGATCATTGCATTAGGAACCCAATTAGGGTACACCATGACGACAACGGCAGCAGATGAAAAAGCGGCGGTTGTAGCTGATTTCATGGCGCAGCAGACGGCAGCGCAGGGCGAGTAAGCGGCAGCACAAAGAAGATACAAGGAAAAGAAACAAGGATAACGGCGGCGGGTTTTCCCGCCGCCAATGAAAGCGGGGTGCAGCATGGCAATAATAACGCTGAAAGAGGTAAAAGAGTACGCAAGGATCGACATTGACGAGGACGATCAGTTATTGGAAACATTGATCGCTTCGGCAGAGGAATATTTGAGAAATGCAACCGGCAAGGAATACCCCGAAACAGACGAAAACGGCAGCAAAATAAACTATGAACTTGAAAAAATCTATCTGCAATTACTGATCGCCCATTGGTACGAACAGAGATCCCCCGCAGGAAACGGCAAGGGAACCTATGCGGGCGGTGTGGTGGAAGATTTTAGTTTCATGGCAAAGTCAATCATGTTGCAGCTTAAAATGAAGTAGGTGCATTATGGATATAGGGCGAACAAACAAGCGGATCATGTTCTGCAGGTATGAGGAAAAAGAAAACGCACTATCACAGACCGAGCAGACACTAACAGAGGTAAAAACGGTATGGGCGAGCGTGGAGCCGACAAGGGGCAGGGAGTACCAAGAGGCGCAGCGGGTAAGACCGGAATTGACATATAAAGTAACAACGCGATACCACAAAGGCATTACGCCGGATATGTTTATAAAGTGGGGCGAACGCTATTTTAATATTGTTTCCATTATCAACGTGAGGGAAAAAAACGCGATGTTAGAAATTATCTGTACCGAAAGAATAACAGAGGATAGACAAATAACATCAAAAGAATGGGAAAAGCAGGTTTTTGGCGATGAAAATAAAAAATAACTTTCAATGCGAATAAAAGGGAGGTATAATATAGAAAAAGTTTTAGGAGGCGCATGGCATGAGCGAAAAAGAAAAATCGAACAAATTTTCGGGGGGGGGGTAAAACCCTTCGGGAAAATTTGGAAAAAGTGGTGGTTTTGGGCGTTGATCGTGGCTGTTTTAATTGGCGGCGTAATAGAATTTACTGAACCGGAAACAGAAGAACCGGCAACGGCGACAGTGGAACCGACAACAGAACCAACGGCGACAAAGGAACCGAAAACGGAGAAAAGCGAAGTAACAGAAGAACCGGAAACGGAAAAGAATAGTACAGAAGAAATAAAAGATATATCTGCATACGAATTAGTAACTATGGAAGGGCATCCGGTTTTATATGATTATCTTTCAGAGGCACATACTTTTTGGGATAATTATGCAGATGAAAGAATAGATTTTGGAGATGATGTTTTTTACAATCCCGAAACCGGAAAAACAGCCTTGTCAATAGAAACATATTTATCTTTAGAACACGCTCTTGACGAACATATGATACGCGGTTTTAATATCTTTCCAAATAAAGAAATATCGCTAAGTGAAGGGTTGGATATAGTAAAAACATATCTTCCATTGGATATATTAAAAAAGTGGTATGCGTTAGAATGGAGTAAATGCTATTATTCAGAAGAAAACAACACATATCAATATTATGTATTATATACACCAACGGAAAGCGGAAAAGAAAGCATTGACAAGCAGGGGTTAGATTACAATTATGCAGGCGTTAGCTTAACAGTGCAAAACGATATTGTGATCGGGTTGTCGGTTGTTTCAACTAATCCATTGGGAAGAAATACAGACGGAAAAGAAATAGATTGGGAATATGATTTTTTGAATTAAATAAAATTATTACGGCGTTTAGCGCAGAGGCGTTAAACGCTTTTTTGTTTGGAGGTGGGCGCATGGCGGCGGGCATGAATTTTGAAATTGAGGGTTTGGAAGAACTGGAAAGAGATTTAACGGCAGCAGTAAGGGCGGCACCGGAAAAGGCAAAGGAAACCCTGCGGGATATAAGCAAAGACTTTAAAAAGTCTGCAAAGAAAAGGGCAAATTCTGAATTAAAGCCGCATGAGAGAGCGGGCAGCGAGAAAAACAAGGCAATCAAAAGAAAATTCGGATCAAAAGTCATTGAGGAAGGCATAGGCGCAACGGCTTTAGTATGGAATAGCGCAAGGCATTTTCATTTAATCGAAAACGGTCACAACCTTGTGAGGGGCGGCAGGGTTGTAGGGTTTGTAGAGGGCAAGCATATCATGGAAAAAACGCGAAATGAATATGAAAACATTGTGCCGGAACGGTTTGAAAACATGGTAGATGATATTTTAAAGGAGCGTGATTTAGATTAAATTCGTAGAGATTAAAAAGGCAGTCAATGAATTGCTAAAAGGGAGATACCCGCCGCCACAATATAAAATCTATGGGAAAGAGATCAAGGAAGGGTATGATGCGCCTTGCTTTTTCACAGAGATTTTAGACAGAGGCAGCAGGGCAGAAACAAAGAATTTCGCAAAGGGCGGCTTTACGGTCAAGATAACATATTTTCAGACGGCAAAAAACGAATTGGATCAGCTTGAAAAGGTGGACGAAATAAAAGACCTTTTCGGGCTGTTTTTTTGTGTCGGGGATCGCAAGCTGACAGTAGGCGAGTTTTCACATGATTATATCGGGGAGTATCAGGACATTTTGCAGATCAGCATTGAAATTGACTACAAGGAAAACACCCAAAAGGAAGATACGGCACCGATAGCAAGGGAAATAGGCGTAGAGGTTACGCAAGGTTAAAAAAGGAGGCTGAAAGAATGGGCGCACCAAGTATTGACATTAGTTTTATTGAAAAAGGAATATCGGCAATTACGAGAGGCGAGCGGGGGATCGTCATGTTGTGGGTAAAAGACACGTTACCGGCACCTGCGATCAATCCGGCAACGGTGGTAACTGAAAGCGACATACCGGAGGGCTTGTCTGATACGACAGTGGAGCAGGTAAAACTGGCAATGATCGGCTATACAAATGCACCTAAGAAAGTGCTTGTGTACTGTATGGGGATTGCGGAAGATGCAGAAACGGCAGAAGTAGAAACCGGATATAAAAAGGCAATGACCGCAGCCGAAACGATCCGTTTTGACTATTTGGCAATCCCGACAGTAGAAACGGACGGCAAAGGGGAGGACATTGCATCATGGGTTAAAACCATGAGGGGAACCAAGAAAAAGAAGATCAAGGCAGTTTTGCCAAACGTGGCAGCAGACAACGAAGGGATCATCAATTTCACAACCGAAAAGAGCATCAAGACGGAAACCGTAACCGGAAAGGACGGCGCGAAAACAACCGTAGATACGATTTATACGGCTGAACAGTATTGCGCGAGAATTGCCGGACTGATCGCGGGTACGCCTATGACGATCGCCTGCACTTATGCGCCGTTGCCGGAATTATCGGATTGCACAAGACTAACGGACAACGACACGCCGATAGACAAGGGCGAGTTTATTATCTTCTATGACGGCGAGAAGGTAAAGGTGGTAAGAGGCGTTAATAGCTTTATTACAACGGTTGACGGCAAGGGCGACAGCTTTAAGAAGATCAAGATCGTTGAGGCTATGGACATGATAAATGATGATATTGTCAAGACGGCGCAGGATAGTTATTTAGGCAAGTATGCAAATACCTATTCTAACAAGTGCCTACTGATAACGGCGATCAGTAGTTACTTTGCACAGTTAAAGCGCGATGATATTGTAAGCAGCTATTCGGTTGGACTGGACGCAGAGGCGATCAGGATCTATCTGAAAGGGCGCGGGCTGCAGGCAACGCTTGACGATGGAACTATAAAAGATGTTGACGAGTGCAGCGATGAAGAAATTACAACCGCAGATACCGGCGCAAGCGTGTTTCTGACTGGTAATGTAAAGATTTTAGATGCAATCGAAGATATTAAAATGCCTATTTACATTTAAGAAAGAGAGGTAAAAAAAGTATGCCGAAGGAATTTAAACCGGAGCAGGTTATAAATGGAACATGGGGCGAGGCGTGGCTTGACGGCGAATATTTGGCGCAGGTAACGGCGTTGAAAGCAGAGGTTACGCCGAAGAAAACCGCGATCGCAATGGTACAGAGGTTGAACGAAGGGCAGAAAATGACCGGACTGGAATTAAAGGGAGAGATCAAGCTGCACAAGATTAACAGCACCATTATGAAAAAAATGAGCGAATATTTCAAGCGGGGGAAGATGATGACCTGCACGATCGTTTCCAACGTAAAGGATCCGGACGCTTTAGGCGCGGAGCGCGTGGCGTTATATAACTGTCTTTTCGATAAACTGATCCTTGCGGATTGGGAGGCGGGGAAAATGGGAGAGGAAAGTTATAGTTTCACATTTGATGATTGGGAAGTGTTGCAGGCAATCTAAACAAGGGAACCATGAGGCAGAGGGCGCGGGGTGCGCCCTTATTTTTATGTAAAGGAGAATAGAAAAAATGAATTTGGTTGAAAAGCTGTTAGCGGTAGACAAAAAGGAATTTGACAAGATCGAGCGGAAAGAGATCCCAAGCAGGCAGTTATCAAAACTTTTGGGAGCCGATGCAAAAGTAACAATACAGGCGGTGGAAGGCGATCTTTTCGGCGGTTTGTCTGCAAGCGGGTTAGACGATAAAGGGGAGGTTGATTATGGCAGGGCATTTTCAACCAACGCCAAAATCGCAGCGGCGGGCATCGTGGATCCGGATCTGAAAGACGAGGCTTTATTAAAGCATTTGGGCGTTGCGACACCGGCAGACGCGGCAAAGAAGATTTTCAAGGGCGAGATCAACAAGATTTCAACAGAGATCGCAAAGTTAAGCGGTTTCAACGATGAAGAAACAACGGATAAAGAAGTAAAAAACTAATTGAAAGCGATAGGGAGGTAAACATGGATTATCTTCACTATCGCTTTAAAAATTGGAAACCGTTTGAATACATGAACCTGCCGGAAGGACAAAAGCGCATAGCGCGGGCATATATGCGGCAGGAAATAAGGGATAAAGCGGAAGAAAACAAAGAAATACAAAAAGCGATCGGAGGTGGTTAATGTGGGTAGGGTTATCAGTACGGCGATACAATTTATTGACGGTTTCACAAGACCTTCAAGGGAAGTCATACAGAGTATGCGCCAAATGGGGAATGAGGCGATAAAAGCCGGAAAGCAGATCCAAAACGCCGGTAAGACAATAGCAAACGCCGGTGCCACATTGACAAAGGCAGTAACCCTCCCGATCGCGGGAGTAGCAACGGCGGCGGTAAAAACCGCCGCCGATTTTGAGGCGGCAATGTCAGAGGTTGGGGCAATTTCGGGCGCAAGCGGCGAGGATATGGCAAAGCTGACCGCAAAGGCGAAAGAAATGGGCGCGACAACCGCGTTTTCTGCAAGTGAGAGCGCGGAGGCAATGAAATATATGGCAATGGCGGGTTGGAAAACCGCCGATATGACCGAGGGCATCGCGGGCATTATGAACCTTGCGGCGGCATCGGGCGAGGATTTGGCGACAACATCGGACATTGTAACGGACGGGCTGACAGCGTTCGGAATGGCAGCAAAGGAAAGCGGCAGATTTGCCGATGTAATGGCGGCAACATCATCAAACGCAAATACAAATGTTGCCCTTATGGGGGAAACATTCAAATATTGTGCGTCAACAGCGGGCGCAATGGGTTATAGCATAGAGGATATTTCCGTAGCGATCGGGATTATGGGTAATGCCGGTATAAAGGGCAGCATGGCAGGCACTACCCTAAAGAATACAATAGCAAATTTGGCAAAACCGACAGACGCGCAGGCGGCAGTAATGAAAAAGTTAGGCATCAGCTTAACAGACAGCAGCGGCAACATGAAAAGTTTTGCGGAGGTAATGGATAACCTGCGCTCGTCATTTTCGGGATTATCAGAAACGGAAAAAGCAGCAGCAGCAACTACTTTAGCGGGCAAGCAGAGCATGGCGGGGCTTTTGACGATCGTAAACGCAAGTACGGAAGATTTTGACAAGCTGACAGCGGCGATCAATGGATCATCGGGATCCGCCGAGGAAATGGCGGCGAAAATGCTTGACAATCTGAACGGACAATTAACGCTTTTAAAATCGGCAGTAGAAGGAATAGCAATCACAATAGGAAATAAGCTAATGCCCTATGTAAAAACGGCGGTTTCGTGGGTACAGAAGGCAGCAGATTATATAAATAATTTAAACGATGCACAGTTAGACAATATCATCAAGTGGGCGGGTATCGCGGCGGCGATCGGTCCCGCAATAATGGTTTTTGGAAAAATTGTTACAGCGGTAGGAACGGCGCAGCGGATATTTGGAACAATCACAAAGACAATAGCGAATTTTGGCGGCATCATGGGCGTTATTACAAGCCCTGCCGGAATAGTGATCGGCGTACTGGCTGCAATCGCATTAGCGGCGTTTCTGATAATAAAGAATTGGGATAAAGTCAAGGGCTTTTTGCAGGGCGTTGGGAATTGGTTTAAAAATGCGTTTGAAAAGGCGGGCTTTTCGGTTGAGGGCTTTAAAAGAAAGTTTACATCAATCGGGAACACGATCGGCAGCATAGCGGGGAAGATAGGCGGATTTTGTAAGGCAGTAGCCGGAATATTCAAGAAAGAATTTGCAGGCGATATAAAGGCGGGCGCAGCAGAGGCGGGCGGCATACTGGAAACGCTTGTAGGCGGCACAGTGGCAGCGTTTGACGGCATTGTAACAGCGGTTGACAAGGGGCTGCAGGTATTTGATGCGCTGTTAAGTTTCTTTACCGGCGCATTTGCTGGTAATTGGGATAATGCGGCGCAGGGCTTTAGAAACAGCCTAAAGAACATTTTCCCGCCCGATATAGCGGAAGGGCTGACAAAGGCTTTTGATACCGTATTGCCGGTAATAAAGGCGGCAGTATCGGGAGTAAAGGCAATGTTTGGCGGGCTTGTGCAAGATGTTAAGAAGATATTCGGGGCTATTACAACGGTATTTAAGGGCATCGGCACAATGTTAAAGGGAATATTTAGCGGCGATGCAGAAACAGCCCTAAAAGGGTTTCAGACGGCAGCAGGCGGCATTGTAGACACCATAGGCAATATATTTAAGGCAAAGATAAACGCTATCAAAAATTTTGTTGTGGGCGCGTTCTCTACTTTCCTGCCGGAAAGCGTTGTTAAAAAAATTGCGGGCGTGTTCGATGCGGTGGCGGGTGCGTGGGATATTGCGATCGGTGCCGCAAAAGGTTACATCAGCGGTTTTGTGCAGGCAATAAAGCCACTGATCGAAAACATAAAGACGATCTTTAAAGGCGTGGCGCAGTTTGTAAAGGGCGTGTTTACCGGAGATTGGAAGGGCGCACTGAATGGACTGAAAACCATAGCAAGCGGCGCATTATCCGGTTTGGTAAACATCATCAAGGCACCGTTTAAACTGATAGCGAACACCGTAAAAGGCGCGGTTAATTCCTTTAAAAATCTGAATATTGTAAAAAGCATTTTTACGGCTTTAGGCAATGCGATCAAGAATGTGCTAACCAAGTGCGGCGTTGACATGAAGAAATTCAGCGCAACGATCAACAATATCAAAACGCGGGTAGGCAGCATCATAAACGGATTAAAAACAATATTCAGCACCGTATTTAATGCGATCGGGAAAGTGGTTAAGGCACTGGCAACCGTAATAGCAAATATTTTCGGTAAAAAGGTAAGCAGCACCTGCAGCGCGGCGGGCGCGGTCATTACGGCGTTTAAGGCGGTGGCAAGTGCGGCATTTAACTTTATTGCCGGAGCCATAAAAAAAGCAATGAATATCATTGTACCGGTTGTAAAGGTTGCGTTTGGGGCAATTAAGGGCGCAATTTCCGCAGCAGTAAACACTATTACATCAATCATAAGCGGGGTACTAACCGTTTTCGATGGGCTGATAACCTTTATTTCGGGCGTATTTACCGGAAATTGGAGGCAGGCGTGGGAAGGCGTAAAGAGTATTTTCAAGGGCATTTTTGACACGTTCGCGGCAATCTGCAAGGCACCGATCAACGCGGTCATAGGCATTATAAACGGCGCAATTTCCGCTTTAAACAAAATCAATGTCACAATACCGGATTGGGTGCCGGGGTTGGGCGGGAAGTCGTTCGGGATCAATATACCGACAATACCGCAGCTTTACAGAGGTACGGACAACTGGAAGGGCGGCATGGCAATGATCCATGACCGAGGCGGCGAGATCGTAGACCTGCCGCAAGGTTCGAGGGTGTACCCGCATGATAAAAGCGTGGAAATGGCGCGGAGAGAGGGAGAGCGGAGCGGATCCGGATCTATCTCAATCAACATTCAGAAGTTGGCAGACAAAATAGAGGTACGCAGCGATGAAGATATAGACCGCATAGCGGAGGCTTTGGCGTACAAGTTAAAGAAAATAGCACTTAACACCGGCACAGCATAAAGGAGGCGGCAAAATTGGAAATTTGGTTAAAGCAGGGCAAGACGAACTTTAGATTTGCGGTTTTGCCGTCTGAATACGAATTGACGAGCGAAAGCAATAATACGCAGGTAATTGTCAATTCATTAGGCGAAATAAATTTGTTGGGGAAAAGGAAATTGAAAAATATTTCCTTTTCCTCTTTTTTTCCGAAACAGAAATACAGTTTTTGCGAGTACACGACATTCCCGACACCGAAGGAAAGTGTAAAGCTGATCGAGAAAATGAAAAATAACGGCGTTTTGCGCCTCACAATGACCGGCGCACCGGTTAATATGGATTGCACAATAGAAAATTTCACATGGGGCGAAAATGACGGCAGCAAAGACATAAATTTCACGTTGGAGTTTAAAGAGTACCGGAAAGTAAAGGTAAAGACCACAAAGAAAAAAGAAAAGGTTACAAAAAAGGTAACGCCTGCGGCGACACAGCGGGCGGCAAAGGAAGTAAAAAGCACCACATACACCGTAGTAAAGGGCGACAACCTAAGCAAGATCGCAAAGAATTTAACCGGCAGCAGCGCGAACTGGCAGGCGATCTACAATCAAAATAAGGGGGTAATAGGAGGCAATCCAAACTTAATATACCCCGGTCAACAGTTGGTGATTAACGTATGAAAATAAAATGGATTAGGCATAAAAACGGCTATGTATATACAAGCGACATAACGCAGGCGGTATCAAGCGTTTCATGGAGCGGATCCGTATCGCAGGCGGCGCGTACCGCAGAAATAGCGGTTATCAATGCGCCAAATGATAAGAATGTAAAAAATTTAAAGCTGAACATCGGCGCGGGGCAGGTAATAAAGCTATACGAGGGCGGCGATCTGATTTTTTTCGGAGAGGTACAGAGCGCAAGGAAAACGAGCGAAACCGGCACCGTAACATATACCTGCTATGATCTGTTAAATCATTTGCTGAAAAGTACCGGCGTTTATAACTTTTCCGACACAACGGCAGAACGGATCACAAAAAAGGTATGCGCCGATTTGGAGATTAAGACCGGCAGCATAGCGGCGACAAAGGCGACAATTAAAAAAATGATTATAGACGGCGATACATTCTATGACATTATTATGAAAGCCTACACGAAAGCGGCAAAGCAGACCGGAAAGAAATATATTTGCCGTATGGACGGATCCAAATTGTCGGTTGAGGTAAAAGGGAAGAAAGTTAAAAATTTCGTACTGGCAGAGGAATACAACATCACAAATGCCGAGTACGAGGAAACAATAGAAAACATGGTAAACGTGGTAAAGATTTACGATGAAAAAGGGGCGCAGGTTGGGGAAGTAAAGAAGGATAAATGGGTAGAGAAATACGGCATCTATCAGCAGATTTATAAAAAGGAAAAGGGGATAAACGAGCAGGCGGCGGCTAAAAGTATGCTGCAAGGCATAGAAAAGCGGGTAACGGTTGAGGGGATAAACGGCGATCTAAAGTGCATCGCGGGTAACGGCGTAGAGGTTTACGACAAAGCAACCGGATTAAATGGGCTGTTTTGGATTGACAGCGATACCCACACATGGGAGAACGGCACACACATAATGAGTTTGGAATTGAATTTTAAAAACATCATGGATAGCAAGGAATACGAGGAAAACGAGGAATAGAGAGGGGGCGCGGGAATGAACAACCCATACGAGGAAATTTTAGGAATAATGAGGAATGAGGGGAAAAAGGACAATACCGCGCCGATCCAAATAGGCGTAATGACCGGATCGGCAAGCTGCAGGATCGGCAAGCTGACATTATCGGGCGGCGATCTGCTGATAGCAGAACACCTAAAAACCGGCTATCATTGCGCGGTTTATGATGATACACCGTCAAAAAAAGATAAGAATACATTCGTTGCGCCACTAAAGAGCGGCGATAAAGTGGCGGTTTACCGGATCAGCGATGAATTGTATATTATTTTGGAAAGGTTGGTGTAGCGCATGAATTTGTTACCGGCATATATCGAGGACGAGGACGAAATAGAAGAACTGGAGGAAGAAATAAAGCCTCCGAGGGAATACGGCATAGACTTTAAAACCGGACAGCTAACCGGCGAAATAGTGGAAGGGAAAGAGGCTATAAAGGTTTGGATATGGCTTGCCCTGCAAACGCCGCGTTACCGGTACTATATCTATACATGGGATTACGGAAACGAATTTGAGGATCTCATAGGAAAAGGATATACAGAGGAATACATAGAGGCAGAGGCGCAGCGCATGACGGAGGATTGCCTGCTTGTGAATGAGAACATACAGAGCATAACGGAATTTAGCGTAAATATGGAGGGCGACACCTTAACCGTATCATTTACGGCAAACACCATATACGGCGAAATAGAATTTAAGGACGAGGCGATCGCAAGACCGGCAGCGGCATAAGGGGGCGATAAAATGTTATTTGATGATAAGACGCAAAACAATATTATGATTGACTTGAAAGAGGCGACAGATCCGGACACGAACACCGAGGAAGGAACGCTTATAGATCATTCCTTTAGGGGAGCCGCCGCCGAGTTTGAGCAGGCATATATTGAATTGGGATTGATAGACCAAAACGGATATGCGGAAACGGCAGACCGAGAGCATTTAATATTAAGGGCAAAGGAAAGGGGAATAGAACCGTTTCCGGCATCTAACGCCGTTTGGAAAGCGGAATTTAATATTGATGTGGAATTAAACGCCCGCTTTTCAGCGGGGGAATTAACCTATATATGCACTGAAAAGATAGAGCCGAGGAAATACCGGCTTATGTGCGAGCAGACCGGCACAAGGGGAAATATAAAGCAGGAAGAACTGGCACCGATTGAATATATAGACGGTTTCGACAATGGGGAATTAACGGAGCTTTTGAAACCGGCGCGAGATGATGAAGAAACGGAGGCTTTTCGGGCGCGGTACATTTCCATTGTTTCGGCGGCGCAGGCATTTGGCGGCAACCGCGCACAGTACAAAGCGATGATGCACGAAATAGAGGGAGTCGGAGCCTGCAAAATATACCGCGTGACACAGAACGAAAAGAAAATAAAAATATATTTTCTTGACAGCACCTATAAAACGCCAAACAATGCCCTTGTATCAGATGTGCAGGAAATCATAGATCCGATTGGCAAGCAGGGCGAGGGAGAGGGAGAGGCGACAATATTTCATGTGGTGGATATTTACCCCTGCATATCGGAAACGGTAAAAATCGAGGCAGAAATAACGATAGATACCGGCTATGTATGGGAGGACTTGTTACCGAGCATACAAGAGCGGATAGACGGCTATTTTTTGGAGTTGGCGAAAGGTTGGGAGAATGAAGAACATATAACCGTAAGAATATTAAAGGTAAATGCGGCAATCGCAAGCGTGGAGGGGATCGTAGATGTGCAGGACACAGCTTTAAACGGCAAAGAGGAAAACCTGCTTTTGGATCCGAACGCAATACCGGTTAGGGGCGTGATTTTATGCAGACCTTAATATTAAACCATTATCCTCCAGTGATAAAGCAGATCAAGGAAATGCAGCAGATCGCAAAGGCAGAGGATATAGAGTTTTCAAAGCTGAATATATCAATCAATGAAGTTATACGAAATATGTTTGTGTTTACGGCAGACGAAACCGGCGTTATGAGGTTTGAAAAGCTGTTAGGGATAAAGCCGAAGGCGGCGCAGAGTTTGGACGATCGGAAAATATACATTCTTTCCATGATGAACCGGCGCAAAATGAGCCTGTCCGAACTAATGGCGATGCTATCCAATTATTCGGAGGGCATCACGTTATTAAACGACATTGCAAACATGGAAATGATCGTAGAAATAAACACCGATGCGGGCAGTTTGGATATGTTAAACAGCATCATTGACGAGATCCTGCCATTAAATATTTATTTCATGTTTGCAATGCAGCGGGAAACAGTCATAAAGTACAGATTAGAGGATCTGATCTTTATGGCGTTTGAACCGGCAGCAGCCGACACAGAATATTGCAATTTTGACAATAACATAACAGAGAGGAAGGAAACCGCCTATATTCAGAATGTGGGCGGCTTTTCTTTTGTACATGAGGATAACCCGATCAGCGGGCAGGCGGTTTGCGGCGTTGAATGTTGCTTAGGATTGCAGGCACCGTTTGAGATGCAGGAAGGGGCAATAACCATAGGAACGGCGGCAGAGAGCATAGAAACGCCGGTTATGCCTTGCAGCGATGATCTAACGGTTATCGGGGAATATGCGCCATTTGAAACGCGGGAAAGCGTTATAAGCATAGAAACAGCGGGAAACGGCATCATAACGCCGGTTGCAGCCTGCGGCGACAATACCGCAGCCGTTGGAACCGATCCGCCGTTTGAGATGCAGGAGAGCGCGGCAGCGTTGCAAATGAACACAGAGGCGGCAACAAATGGTTTGATGATGTGCGGCACAGATTACGCGAGAGAGGAGGGCTAAAATGTTAAAAGAAAGGCTTTTACAGTATGCAGAAAGCATAGTGAAAAGGGCAACATACACCATTAACGGCGTAGTGAAAGAAGGAACCATTGGCAAGGTTACGCGATCCGGCGACAGCATCACATTTTACATTTATATTGATGATGAAACAAACGGAACGATCACAAACGCCAAATTATACGATGTCAATAACGAACTTTTGGAAAGCAAGGATTACAACACCAAGAAGGACACACTGGCAACCGCGACTATTGGCATCAAAATAACCATAAGGAAAGAGTAAGGAGGGAAAAGAGGAATGTATGATCTGATTTTATGGAAAAACCGCCGTACTGAAAAGAGCAACACATACACGATCACAGAAAACATTGATCCAAAAACAAAGCAGCCGGACGGCACCTATACATTAACGCCGGTTGTCGGGGAAGTGATCGAGGCAGGCACAAGTTTTAATCAGCAGAATATGAACCATATGGATAACGGCATCAACGAGGCTATGATAATTGCCAACATGGGAATTATTCAGTTGAGGCAGCACCAAAGGGAATTAGAGAACACCTATTTTGAAACCGGAACCGTCAATATAAGCAGCAATGAAAGCTATCCATTCAACAAAGAAAGCGTAACGGTCGCAATGAAAAAAGCCCGCAACACGTTAGATTATATCGTGATTGCGTTTTGTGACGATTTGCAGCAGGGGCGGGCGATCCGGATCAAGGATAAGCAGTTAAACGGCTTTAAAATCGAGGTTGAGGACTGCCCGAAAACGCCGGTAACTATAAAATATTTCATTTTAGGAGGTATGATGTAATGGCAAAGACGATCAAGGTTATCGAAAAGAACGCCGGAAAAAAGATCGGCTATGAAATGGACGGTAGCACACTATGGATCGGCGATGCGATCGCTATGAAGTTGCAGCGGTTACAGACCGATGATGTGGTAAAAAAAGACATTTGCGCGGACAAAGACGGAAATTTGGTTTTTGGTTTGGGCGAAAATTACGTTGCACAGGTTGAGATCCCGCCCCGCGAATATGATTATATCGCAGGGGAGCCGGACGGCGAGGGCAAGCCGACAACGGAAAAGGTACAGAAAAGTTTTGATGTTTCCAAGTGTACGCTGACATTATGGAGTATTGAGGAGGTATATATCAATGAGTAGTTATGAAGATTTGAGAGGCGCAGCAGCAAATGACGAGATCATTTTGGACGATATGGGGATCCCTTCGGTTATGGTAAAAGTGCCGCTTGTGTATTTGGACGAATTGGGGATTGGATCCGCCCATACGCCGCACCCTGCATTTATCATCAATGATAAAGTGGTGCCGTATATT
>CAJTSD010000001.1:43397-241840 GCA_910578795.1 uncultured Lachnospiraceae bacterium | reverse complement strand
AATATGCAGCTCTCGCAAATTCCCGTTTTTATCCGTCCGGTTATAATCATACATGCGGTAAGTAAGGTTAGAGCTCTCCTGAATTTCCGCAACCAAAGTGCCTGCCCCGATAGCATGCACCGTTCCAGGCTCAATAAAAAACACATCATCCTTATGAATCGGAACCTTTTGCAGATATTTTTCGATAACACCTGTTTTTAAACTCTTTCTCAAAACGTTCGGATTCATGTCGCGGACAAACCCGTAGATAAGCTGCGCATCCTTAGAGGCGTCCAGCACATACCACATCTCTGTTTTCCCCTTCTGACCGTTTTCCCTCTCAAAAGCATACGCGTCATCAGGATGCACCTGGACCGACAAATCCTTCTTGGCATCGATAAATTTAATCAAGATAGGAAGCTCCCCCTTTGTTTCAGGATGCGTTCCCAAAAACTCTGGGTGTGCCTTTAACACATCCGACAAAAGCATGCCGCAAAATTCCCCGCTTGCGACCGAGCTTGTCCCGTCCGGATGGGTAGAGCATTCCCATGTTTCCGCCAAAGGCTCTAAATCAATTCCCTTAGAAAAATCGTCGTTCAGGCGGCTTCCGCCCCAAAGATAATCCTTTCCTGCGGGTTTGAGTAAAAATGGTTTAGCTTTCGAACTCATATTTGTGTTTGTCATGAACGCTAATCTCCTTGCCAAGCTGGACCTCGATTACCTGAAGCTCCGTGTCCGCAATAATCGTGTGACGGCATCCTGCCGCCATCGTGACGACATCGCCCGTTTTCACCGTCTGTTCCATTCCGTCCACAATCGTACGTCCCTCGCCAGAAATGACCGTCCACACCTCGTCCCGGAAATCATGGCTGTGATAATTCATTTTGTGTCCGGAATGAAGCGTTACCTTTATCGTCACGCTCTCCTCCTCCATATCCAGCACACGGAAGCTCCCCCACGATTTTTCCGCAAACATGATTTTCTGCTCCAAGGTATTGACCAAAGGCTTAATATAGCTGGACTGCTCCTTATCCGAAACAAGGATTCCCTCCGGGCTTGCGGAAACGACGACATCTTTCAGCCCCATACAGATAATCGGAACATTCAGCTCATTCACAACATGTACATTTTCGCAGGTTTCATTAAACAGCGCCTCGCCCACACTGTTGCTGTCCATTGCCTCCGTCAGCGTATTCCAGGTACCAAGATCCTTCCACGTACCAGAAAACCGCATCACCTCTATCAGCTGTTCATGCTCCGCAACGGCATAGTCAAAGCTGATTTTTTCCAACGTGCCGTATTTGGCAAATAAATCACAGTAGTCCGTAAAATCAATCAACTCGTGGGCACGCTTCAGGACATACCCTAAACGGAACGCAAACACACCGCCGTTCCACAACGCGCCCCTTGCGATATATTCCGCAGCAGCTTCCTGCGTCGGTTTTTCCTTAAACATGGAAACATTGCTGACAGGGGCATGGCTTTCCGGAATAATATAACCGTATTTTTCACTGGGATAAGTCGGCTCAATCCCCATTAACACAAGGTTTGCCGCACTGACCGCTGCACGATTCCCAAGCTCCTTAAGCGTTTTAAAGTAATCATCCTCAACATACGGATCAACAGGGCACACGACAACAGACTCACTTTCATCAATGCCCCGGACATCTTTTAAATACGCTGCGGCAAGCGCGATTGCCGGAAACGTGTCACGCCTGCAGGGCTCGACACTGATGCCGACCTCTTCCCCTAACTGATTGTTAATAGAAGAAACCTGTGATTTGGACGTGGCAATCGTCACGGACGCATCCTGATCTACCGTCTTAATTTGGCGATAGACACGCTGCACCATGGATTCCAATTCCCCGTCCTGCCCATGGAAAATCTTGATAAACTGTTTGGAACGGATATCATTGGACAATGGCCACAACCGCTGTCCCGAACCGCCCGATAACAAAACAATATTCATACTAGCCTCCGGTTTATAAAATGATATAGATATATTATAAGGTCATATTATAAAATTTATCAATAGAAATAATTGTATTCTGTCCCTTTTCTTGATATACTAAAGGGCAGTAATCAGAGAAAAAGAGGAAAAACATATGTACGATTATCTAATAGTAGGCGCCGGACTCTTTGGCGCAGTCTTCGCACACGAAGCAACTAAAAAAGGAAAAAATTGCCTTGTAATCGACAAGCGCCCACACATCGGCGGCAACATCTACACAGAGAACGTGGAAGGCATTGCAGTGCACAAATACGGCGCGCACATCTTCCACACAAGCAATAAAGAAGTGTGGGATTACGTACAGCAGTTTGCCGAGTTTAACCGCTACACAAACAGTCCTGTTGCAAATTACCACGGTGAAATTTACAGCATGCCCTTTAACATGTATACATTCAACAAAATGTGGGGCGTAGTCACACCCAGAGAAGCAAAACAAAAAATCGATGAACAGGTAAAAGCTTCCAAAATCGATAACCCCCAAAATCTCGAAGAGCAGGCAATTTCGCTTGTCGGAAAAGACATCTACGAGAAACTTGTCAAAGGATATACGGAAAAACAGTGGGGCAGAAAAGCAACGGAATTGCCCGCTTTCATTATAAAGCGTCTTCCCGTACGTTTCACGTATGACAACAATTATTTTAACGATACCTATCAGGGAATCCCAATCGGCGGCTACACGGGAATGGTTGAAAAAATGCTGGAAGGAATTGACATCCGGCTTGGCGTGGACTTCTTCGAAAACAGGGAAGAACTCCAAAAAGAGGCGCGGACAACAGTGTTCACAGGCATGATTGACGAATACTTCAATTACACCCTCGGCGAACTCGAATACAGAGGTCTGAAATTCGAAACAGAACTTTTGGAAGAGAAAAATTACCAAGGAAATGCCGTTGTCAATTACACAGACTATGAAACCCCCTACACACGCGTCATAGAGCACAAGCATTTCGAGTTTGGCACGCAGCAAAAAACCGTCATTACAAGAGAATATCCGCAAAAATGGGTGCGCGGCGAAGAGCCCTATTATCCTATGAATGACGACAAAAACAACAGCCTTTATGAGAAATACAGGGAGCTTGCCGATAAGGAAACGGATGTTATTTTTGGCGGGCGCCTTGGACAGTATAAATATTATGACATGGATGATGTCATTGAAGCAGCGCTCAATTGCGCGAAAGAATATATATAAAAAGAGATAGACAAAAATGGAACAAACACAGACCCTAATAAAACAATTAAAACAGAAGTTACAAGACACAGCACAGAACAGACTAAATAAAATAACGCCTGCAACGGTAAAAGATTTCCTGATAAAACACAGGGAACTCTTTTTACAGTGTGTTTTTGCGATACTCATAATGCGGATTGGAACCTACAGATACCAGGAAAGCACAATGCCCATCCTGCTGGATGACGAATATGGCTACTGGTCAAACAGCGCCTTTTTCACAGGTGACAACTGGTCGTCCATCACAAAGAACATTGGATATTATTCCTATGGCTACAGTTTTGTGCTCGCATTGGTCAGGCTGTTTTCCATGTGGCGCGGGTTCCGATGGGAAGAACTCTATCAGGCTGCGCAGATTGTCAACGTATCCTTCCTCGTGCTAGGCTTTTTCATTGCAGTGCAGCTATGCAAACGCTATATGAAAAACCTGAATTGGATTGTAAGGGACATGGCATGTTTCACCGTAATGCTGTTTAGCTCCAACCTCTTTTATGCGCATATCACCTTTACGGAATGCACACTAAACGTCGTGTTTTGGATTTTCCTGTATATGATGATGCGCGTCATTGATAAGCCAAAAGTATTAAATCACATCGGCTACGCAGTAACGGCATTCTATATCTACACTGTGCACCAGCGCGCCCTCGCAATCCTTGTGACATCCGTGCTGGTAGTGATGTACCTGCGCGTTGTAAGGAAAAACACCTTCAAACACACGGCGGCATTTGGAATTGCGCTTTATGGTTGCAGCCTCTTGCATTCCATGATAAAAGGAACGCTCCAAAATGTCTGCTATAGGGGGAATGCTCCCGGCGGGCTGGCTGACAGCCTGCAATATATTTTCACCAAAAAATCCGCATTCTTTCTTGTGGCAATGCTGCTGATTTTTGTTCTCCTGTACCTCTTGGAAAAAGGCAAAGTGCGGGTCGTGCTTGGTATCGCAGCGGCAGGACTGGCAATCGCGGCAGTTTATTTTGTGACACATGCAGGAGAACTAAGCGCAGCACAGTCGGCTGTTCCTGACAAAATTGCCATGAATGACTTTGCTGGTCAATGGGGTAAGGTTTTAGGGATTTTTTCAAAGAGCGGTATGGTACGGTTGGGAACAAGTATTGTAGGAAAATGGTTTTATTTGGCGGCGTCAACCGGACTTGTAATCTGCTGGGGAATGAGAAATCTGTTTGGAAATTTCTTTCTGATGCTCGCAGACAGCGTCAAAAGACTGATTGCTGCAGTCAAAGGCAGCGCATATGCAGGCATGAAATCCGTATCCGCGAACTGGAATGACAGGATATGGCTTACAGGTGTATTTTTTGCATGGTTTGGAACATTTATGATCTGTGTCGTCTATAAAGAAGGCTTTTACAAAAACGACGACCTTCTAAACGGCAGGTACCACGAGTTTGTAATTGGGATTCTCCTGCTCTATAGCGTCAATATCTTAATAAAAGAACGGAAATGGCTCATAACGGCACTAATAAGCCTTGCATTATTTATCGCAGCCGCATGGTTCTGCCAGTTTGCAATGAATGAGCTTCAGAGAACGGAATTTGAACTGGCGCACTGTGTCATGTTTGGGCGTGTGATATGGAACTATCAGGTACCGTACGGAAGGGTTAAAGTTCTGGCACAATACGTCCTCGCGCTTGCGGCAGCATTCTTTGCCGTCTTTAAGCTTGGCAGCTATTTCATCAAATCGCATAAAATAGCGGCTGTCAGATGCGTCCTCGCGCTCCTGATACCGGCATGTGCGTGGGTGCACCTGGCAAATACCATTGTCGATAACTACGTCGTGGTCAGAAACGAAAAGCAGGAGGGTGCGATGCCAAAAGTAGCGTCAAGAATCAAATCGCTGCGTGTGGATGCGCCAATCTACTTTGCGGCGGACTATCTTTCCTACAGGCAGGCGGAGGTCATCCAGTTTATGCTGCAGGACAAAACCATCACAATGACACGTATAGGCGACATGAACTTCGATGAGGACGCGTATTACATCATCAACAACAGATATCTCACAGAAGACCCGCGCGTGGCGGAAAAATGCGATACCGCGCTGATTGTCGGCGACTATGCCCTAGTCATTAATAAAGAGCAGGAGATACACAAACAATGGGTGGAATACGAGGAGCGGCAGCAACAAAGACACGACTTTTTCTTTCAGTAATCATGCCCGTCTATAACGGCGAAAAAGACCTCCCGGCTGCAATGGAAAGCATCCTGAATGCTTCCTGCAAAGAGATTGAGCTTTTGCTGATTGATGACGGATCCACGGACCACAGTGCACAAATCTGCGCGCAGTATCAAAAAACGGATCAGAGAATCCGCTATATTTATCAGGAAAACAGCGGAATCGTGTCGGCAAGAAACAGGGGACTGCAGGAAGCGAAGGGAGCATATGTTTGCTTTTGCGACCAGGATGATATCGTGGCGCCGCTGATGTATGAACGTCTGCTAAACAAAATGCAGTCCTGTGGGGCACAAATCGGCATATGTGCCACAGGAAGGCTCATAAACGGGAAAAAAAGTCCGTATGAACGTATTGGGGACGGCACATATGAGGATGAGGAAATCCGCAAAGAACTGCTCTATCCCATTCTGTTCCGGGGATATGATTACGATTTTGCACAAAGCAGCAACTATTTGTATGGTACATTATGGAAATGTATTTATAATAGAAGTTTTCTTATGGAAAACGGCTTCTGCTTTAAGCGCTTTATCGACTATGAGGACGACTGGCTCTTTGTGACAGAAACGCTCTGCGCGGCGAAAAAAGTTGTAACGGACAGCTACATCGGATATTACTGGAGAGTGCGCAGTGGTTCCAAATCCCATTCCTGCCATTTTGTGGAAAACATAATCCCCAGAATGCGCAAATATAGCGCATATGTGGGCAATTACCTGACAAATGGCATTGTTGACAAAGATGTGTTGAAAGAGTATATTGAGATAAGCTTATGTGAGCATTTTGTCATATTATATCAAAATGAAGCAGGAATTCCAAAATATGATAAAGAAAAAAGGAAACAATACCACGTGGAAGTCAAGGAATACATGGAGTCCGTGGATTACAGAACAAAGCTGCAATGCCAAAAACGTCTGAAAAAAGGAGTGTTTCGGCGCAAGGCAGTGTTGGGGGCGCTCCGGTATCTTGGCGTAGAACGAACCTTTTGCATAAGCAGGGCAGTGGATTGGCTGGAGAGGACTTTGAGCAGCGTACAGTGGGTTGTGATGCTGGAGAGGAGGTTGAAACGGGGAAAAAATGAAATTAATCATTCAAATACCATGCTATAATGAAGCGGAAACACTCGAAATTGCGTTGAATGACCTGCCAAAACAGATCGACGGGATCGACGAAATCGAATACCTGATTATCAATGACGGCAGCAGTGACGATACCGAGCGGATAGCTCTTGAGTGGGGGGTTAACTACATCGTGCATTTCAAGAGAAACCTTGGACTTGCGAAAGGATTTCTCGCGGGAATTGACCTTGCACTAAGGCATGGTGCGGACATTATTGTCAATACAGATGCGGACAACCAGTACAGTGGCGCGGACATTGCCAAGCTGATACAGCCAATACTCAAAAGAGAAGCGGATATTGTAATCGGGGAGCGTCCAATCGACGAAATCGAGGAGTTTTCGCTGGTCAAGAAAAAGCTGCAGAAGTTTGGCAGCTGGGTAGTGCGCGTTGCGTCAAAGACGGATATTCCGGATGCGCCAAGCGGATTCCGCGCTTATAGCAGGAAAGCCGCAATGCGGGTGAACGTGCACAATGAATATACGTACACACTGGAAACAATCGTGCAGGCAGGGCGGAACAAAATGGCAATTACGTCTGTTCCGGTACATACCAACCCCGAGCTGCGCAAGTCCAGACTGATGAATTCCATGGCGGCGTATATCAAGAAATCCATGCTCACAATTCTGCGCGCTGTATTGATGTATAAACCGATGAAAGTATTTACGATGATTAGCAGCGTGTTTATCTTTATCGGAACCATGATCGGCATACGGTTTCTGTATTATTATTTTAGCGGAAACGGGGGCGGACACGTCCAGTCGCTGATTCTTGCAACGATGACGATTATTATCGGGTTTCAGACACTTGTAACCGGACTGCAGGCGGATATCATATCGGCAAACAGGAAGATTTTGGAAGATATGCAGTTTCGCATCAAAAAACTGGAATTCGGACTGCTGGATCCGGACGGGAATGCACGAATGAATAACACGAAAGTGTGCATCTATACAGAAGAAAAAGACGGCATTAATGTTAAAAGAGATGATGATTGACGCAAAATTGTGTACAATTCATACAAAAATGCCGGAGAAAAGATTCTTTGTGGAAAAAAGGCTTGCAATTTAAAATTGGTAGATATATAATAACAGAGTAAAAATTACACATGGAGGAGAAGGTGCTATGAAAGGAAAGTTTATTAAAAAGCTAATGGCATATGCGTTGACAGCAGCCATGATTGTGTCAACACCTATGACGGCATTTGCTACAGAATTTTCTGATAATTTCTCTGTTTCCGACGGCGTGCCAGGAAATGAAAATGATCAGAATGATACCGGTACCGTTTCAGGTACGGGAACCCATACAACACCATTGGAAGATAGTGTATGGGCAAAAATTAAAGGTGTTTCAATTCAGCCGGCTGGTCCTATTTCACTGGCGGTTGAGGAAACAACAGAACTTACAGTATCCGTTGATGCTCCGGATGCCACCGCTGATGAGATGGCTACAATTATCAGGAGAATGAGATGGAAGACAGATGCATATGAGGACAGTTATCCTATTACAATTGATGCAAACATTGAGGACATGTCAAAATGTACTGTTACCGCAAAGCATTCTGGTAATGCTAAGGTTACGGTAGAATTATACGGTCCTGATGAGAAGGTTCTTACGAGTGATGCGGTTTCCGTATATGTTACAGATGATGAAATAGAAGAGCCGATTTATGATATTGAGTGGGATCCTGCAATAGAAGAAGATGTATTTTATGCAGGTCATACTTATGACTTAAATTCATATTTGCTGGTAAATGGTCAGCCTTACTATTCAGGAAATTGGGAGAGCGTTCTTAGAATTACATATGCAACAGACGCTGATCCTAAGAAGCAGGCATCCATTACACAGTATGAAACTCCGTATGACGGCAATTTAGAGCAGATGTGCGGATTGACGGTTGCTAGATCTTTAAAGACAGATAGTACAATTAAGGTAATTGCTAAGTTTGCAAATGAAGATGCGGATAATATCTTTGCTTCTTATGCAAATGATGGTAATGAAGAATTTGACGATATTAATTCTTGGGAGCCTGTAGAAGCAACAGTTAAAATTGCGAAGGGAATTCCGGCTACAAAGGTAATCCCGAGCGTAAAGAAGGCTGAAGTAGACTTTGGTGATTTATATGATACAGATGGTCAGGTAGATCTTGATTTAGATGCAGAGGCATATTATGATGATCCGACATATGGTCTTTGCCCGGCTATACCATTTAGCGTACTTTTAAGGTATAGAGAAACAGCTGATGATGAGCGTGCTTATGATACAGTTACATTCTCACCAAAGAATTCCTCTATTGCAAGAGTGGTTAATAATCCTGAGTGGGATGGTACAGACGAAACAGATGCTTTCCTTATTGTAGGACGCAATGTAGGTAAGACAACAATTACAGTTACGGCATCAAATGGTAAGAAAGCGAATATCAGCGTTAAAGTTAAAGCTACATTAAAGTATATCGAGAGCAATGGCACTATTGAAACATGGTCAGGTAAGACAACACCTGTAGATGTTACAAGGGTACCTGCACAGAATACAGATAAGCTTAAGATTACAGTAGAACCTGCATACAAGAAGTTTATCAAGGTAAAGAATCAGGCAATTATTCCTGCAGCGAATTTAAAGGAATACAGTGAAGACGGAATTGATACGACGATTACAGTTGCTTCAAGCAATAGAAATTCATTTGCGGATCCTTGTGACGTAGACGTTACAGTTCGTCAGAGTGATGTTGTTATAAATGAGGTAAGACGTTATCTTGACGACGATGAAGATGGCGCAAGCATTGCAAATCCTGAAACATTTAAGTATCTTGAGTATAGCATCTATGATGATATGGATGTAGTTGATGGTTGGTATAATGACAATGATGGTTTAGGTAATGACAATCCAAATGTATGGAGAGCTGGATATACTGGATTTGGTACATGGAGTGAAGACATGACTTCAGAAGAAGCAGCAGAGTCGCTTTCATGGACATCAAGCAATCCTTCAGTAGCAGTTGTAAATGGTGGTCTTGTTGTAGCAGGCGGAAAGCCGGGTACTGCTAAGATTACAGTATCATCGGTAGGTCGCAGCGGAAATGGTTATAAGACATATAAGAAGTCATTCAAGGTTAAGGTTACACCTGTTTGCAATGCAATCACATTGAAGTCTTACGATGTTGCAAACGTAGCTGGAAAGAATGTTAAACTTTCTGTTAAGCAGCTGCTTCCTAAGAAGACAATTGATAATGTTGAATGGTTCGTAGATACGATTATTGATGCAGAGGGTAATTCTGTAGAGTGTGATCCGACTGAGGTAATCTCTACAAAGAAGAATTTGACATATAATATTCCGGCAGATCTTGAAGCTGGCAGCATGATTGTCTTAAGAGCAGAATCAGGAGTTGCAGCAACATATGCTCGCGTATATGTTCTGAGCAATATGACTAAGAAAGTAGAGTTCAGAGATGAGAACGGTGATGTTTCAAAGACAATCCGTCTTGGCATTGGCGAACTGAAACTGCTTTCAGTATATGGCGATAGCAAGGGCGATGCTGTTAAATACGGCGGATACAGTGTCAATAAGTCAGGCGTTGTAAAGGTATTAGAGTTAAAGGACGGCAGAGCAATTATTTGTGGCGTTGGTAAGGGTAAGGCTACAATTACTGCACAGATGGCGTCAGGCAAGAAGGCTAAGGTTACAGTTATAGTAGAATAAAACGTTAATAAGATTATAATTTTTACACATATGACAGGAGAAAATCTTTTCAAGATTTTCTCCTGTTTTTTAGCTTGTTTTTCACAAAAACGCTTTTGTGGAATTTGAAGTGGGTGGGAAAAAAGAATGGCAGCCTTGTTGGAACAAAGCTGCCATGTTGAACAGTATCTGCTGATTAATTTGTCATCTTATTGTAAACACCGATTTATCCTCCTGAGTCTTTGCTTTGAATAACTTCGCCCAATAAAAGCCGGCATCACCTGTTCAAAATGTCCCCTTTTTTCGATATTGTTAAAAATAGAACAAAGATAAGAGAGCGACCGGTCCACTCTCTTATCTTTGATAAAAAGACACTTGCCGTCCTTTAGGAGGCGAGTGTCTTTATCGAACTGTTCTATGTCAATTCACCTGACATGGAATCATTTGGAGAAGAATGGAAAACTTTAATGAAGCAATTCCGCAATCGTAATACTGAAATCCTCATAAATACATCCAGGAACCGTATCATCAAAAGAATACTGGTTCGTTTTCTTCTCATTTTCAAAATCGTAAACAATAACGGTTTGTTTGGAAGGATTTACAATCCAATATTCCCGAACACCTGCGGTGCGGTATTTAAAGAGTTTAACGCCATAATCATGTCCCGGATTGGAGGGAGAAGTAATTTCAATAATCCAGTCCGGCGCGCCGTTGCAGCCTTTATCGTTTAACTTATTTTTATCACAGATAACGGAAATATCCGGTTCGACATAATTTCTATCATCTTCATTCAAAAATACAGCAAACGGAGCCGGATAAACTTCGCAGTTTCCGTGTTTGCTGTCAATGTAATTGCCAATAATTTTTGTAAAACTTGAGACCAATTTCTGATGAACCCGTATCGGCGGCGCCATCATATACATCTGCCCGTCAATCAGCTCTGCCCGCTGCCCTTCCGGTAACGCATAAATATCGTCAATGGTATAACTTTTTTCTAATGGTAATGCCATATCAAAGCACTCCTTCCTGCATTTTTCGGTGTGAAATTTAGTACTTTCATTTTATAGCATTCCATATGCAAATACAAGCCATTTTGATGAAAAATATCTTTAACAAGCACCTCCATTCTCCTTTCGAAACTGCGTTGGCGAAACTCCGGTACACCGTTTAAAACAATCACTAAAATAAGCATTGCTCGAAAACCCTGCCTCCATCGTAATCTGCGTCATGCTCAGTTTGGAGTTGATGAGCAGCTTCTGTGCACACTGTACCTTTTCGCTTAACACAAAATCCGAAAAAGACGTGTGCAGCTGGCTGATAAAAATTTTTGACAGGTAAGACGGCGAAACGTGAACGTAGTCGGCGGTTTCCTTTAGGGAGGGATTTTCGTGGAGATGCGTTTTGATGTATTTTATGGCATCGGAGAGGCACTCGTGCTTTTTTTCCAAAATCTGTATCGGTACTCCGCCGAGCTTACGTTCCCGCAGACATGTGATAATTAAACGGTGTAGCAGCCCCTTTAAAATCAGCTCGGAGTATTTGTTATAATGGTTCCACTCATTCTCCATGTCGTTTAGGATTGTGATAATTTTTGCCTGTGTTGATTTCTCACAATGTATCACGCATTCCCCGCAAAGGTCCTCATAAGTTTCTACGCCAAAAAGCGTTAAAAGATCGTCAATCATCGGATCGGTAAATTTCAAGAGGACTGCTTCATACACTTCGCTTGACGGACATGTCGCGCGCGTGTATACATTGCGCGGAATGAAATTGACATCACCTGCCTGCAGAACGGTTGTATATCCCGGAGAATAGACGATCCGTTCGCCGGCTAATATGTACGAAAGACCATAAAAGTCCGTATAGGCTTCCGCAGAAGTCATTTCAAAATTGGACGAACGGCGCAGACGCGCGTAATTGAAATTGTATCCGGGTTTTAATGGAAGCGGCATCGTAATCTCCTCCTTCGTTTTTATTTATCTACATACTGGCTTTCACTGTTCGGATAATGCGAGTGTATCATAGCAAAAATCCGTTTGGCAATCACCAAATTATTGAATTGTGCATTCAAAAATCAACTTTTTGTTGAAAATGGATATGTGCAGATTGCTATTGACATGCGGTACGCATATGTTTATCAGTATTTAACAGTTAAAACAATATCACACTTATAAAAAAAGATAAATGTCTGAAATCTAAAAAAACGCAAGAAATGAATTTCTATACAGAAGAAATGTAATTTATATCAGTGATAAAATAAATAAAAGCAAATCGCCGCATTAAAGCGGCGATTAAGAGAAATGCATCGCATTTCTCTTAAAGTTATGAATTAATTCAATTTAGGGAGGTACGTTATGAAAAGGAAATTAATTGCAATCCTTTTGGCAGGCACGATGCTCACGTCGCTTTCGGCGTGCGGCAGCACGGGTGGGGACCAAACGACGCCTGCGGCAGACAGCAGTCAAAACGGCAGTAGTAACGGGACAGCAGCAACGGAGACAAGCACGGGCGATGCAGCGGCGGCGAAGGCGGACTACCATGATATTCTTGGCGATACGGGAATTACCATCGTGGTAAACGGCACGCTGACGACAACGCTTGACAATGGACAGGCAGAGTTTAAGGAGCAGTGGGAAGAGGCAGTAGGCATTCCTTTAACGATTCAGCAGATGGATCACTCAGCCTATCAGGACGCGGTCGGACGCCTTTTTGCGAGCGGGGACTATCCGGATGCAATGATTATGTCGGCAAGTATGTTTAAACAGTATGCGCCGACCGGTATTTTGTGGGATATGGCGGACGCGTATGACAACGCGGATTTCCAAAGCAGAATGATCCTTCCGGACATCAACAAGAACTTAAAGGATTCCGAGGGACGCTTATACGGATTTGCGCCTTCCTACGGAAACGGCTGCGTTACCTACGTAAAGCAGGCGTGGCTTGATGCGGTAGGAATTGATATTAACGACATCAAAACATATGACGATTATTATGCAATGCTCAAGGCATTCCATGACGGAGATCCTGACGGCAACGGCAAAAACGGTGATACATATGGCGTTGTAGCGCCCGGATTTATCGGAACGGACGCGCCTTATGTCAACTATCTTCCGGAGTTTTGGCAGGATGCTTACCCTTCGCTCCTTCAGGGCGAGGACGGCGTATGGTATGACGGATTTCAGACAGAGGAGACAAAGGCGGCGCTTGCAAGACTGCGCCAGGGATATGTGGACGGCTGTATCGATCCCGAGTCGCTGACGGCACAGACAAAGACTGCGCGTGAGAAATGGTTCTCAAATAATCAAACCGGCTCGTCGGGCGTGTTTGTTTATTGGGCAGGTTCATGGTATCAGACGCTTACGGACAACTTTATCAAAAACGACGTTGATCCGGATATAGTACAGCTTCCGCCGATTGAAGAAGTCGGCGCATACATTAACAAGGAAGCTCCGGTTTGGGTTATTATCGATTCCGGCGACCCGGCACGAAATCAGGCAGTGTTTGACGCGCTTCTTGAGACGATGATGGACGGCGACGTGGTGCAGACGCTTTGGACATACGGCGCGGAAGATGTTCACTGGTCAACGCACGCGGAGGAATTTGTGACAAATCCGGGAACGGAAAACGAGAAATCATATTCTTATGAAGAGGGAGAATTTCATTTAAAACCGTCTCCAAACGATCCCAACAGTGTTTGGAAAAAGAACTATATAGATCCTGCGCTTACCATATGTGAGCTGACAAACGGCTATTCGTCTCAGACGGATCTTGCGGCGGAAGGCAACAGATTCTTTACGGAAAATTCCGTAGACGCTCCGGTATCTCCGGTATCGGAAACTTTTACAAATGAAACAGGTACCATTTTCGATGCAAAGCTTGCCGTAATTACCAAGGTCGTTGTGGAAGGCGGCGACATTGACGAGGCGATGCAGGGATATGTGGATACGGTCGGTTCGATTGTAGACCAGTGTTTGGCAGAATTAAATCAATAATGAAATCAGAAATTGGAGGAAACAGATGAAAAGAAAATTAAGTGCAATCCTTTTGGCGGGCGCAATGCTTACATCGCTTACGGCGTGCGGGGCAAAGGGCGGAGACGAAACAACGCCTGCGGCAGACAGCAGCAATACGGGCGCTTCCCAAGACGGCGACACAGCGCAGACTCCGGTGCAGGATACAGCTGCAGGAGATGCCGCGGCGGATGCCGGAAGCGATTATAAGCTTGACAAAATCGTTATGGTAGTTGACGGAACGATGACGGCGCAGCTCGACAGCGGTCAGCAGGACGTGGAAAAGCAGTGGGAAGAGGCAGTAGGAATTGACCTTGAAATCCAGCAAATTGACCATTCCGGCTACACAGACGCTGTCGGACGCCTCTTTGCAAGCGGTGACTATCCGGACGTGATGGTTATGTCGGCAGATATGTTCGCGCAGTATATGCCGACAGGACTGCTTTGGGACATGACAGAGGCGTATGACAACGCTGACTTTCAGGAGAGAATGATTTTACCGTCAATTAACGAGGCTTTAAAGCAAAAGGGAGGCGGAAGGCTTTACGGATTTTCGCCGACGTATGGAAACGGATGCGTGACCTATGTCAAGAAGGCATGGCTTGACGCACTTGACATCAATCTTGACGACATCAAGACCTACGATGATTATTATAACATGATGCTGCGGTTCCACAATGAGGACCCGGACGGGAACGGTGTGAACGGAGATACATATGGTGTGGTAGCGGCAGGCTTTGTCGGATTTGAGGCGCCCTACATCAACTACCTTCCGGAGTTTTGGCAGGACGCATATCCCGCAATTCTTCAGGGCGATGACGGCGTGTGGTATGACGGTTTCCAAACAGAGGAAACAAAAGCTGCGCTTTTGCGTCTGCAGCAGGGATATGCGGATGGCGTAATTGATCCGGAGTCGCTTACCGCGTCGACAAAGATTGCGCGTGAGAAGTTTTATTCCAACGATCAGACCGGTTCTTCCGCTTCGTTTACCTACTGGGCGGGACGCTGGTATCAGACGCTGACAGACAGCTTTGTCAAGAACGGCGTTGACTCCGAGCTTGTACAGCTGCCGCCGATTGCCGAGGTTGGCTCATACATTAACCGCGAGGCTCCGGTGTGGGTTATCATTGACGACGGTGACGGTGACAACGCCCGTGAGCAGGCGATATTCGACACATTTTTTGAAACGATGATGGACGGCGACGTCGTGCAGACGCTTTGGACATTTGGCGCGGAGGATGTACATTGGTCGCTGAAAGCAGAAGAGTTTTCAACAAACGCGGATGACCCAGAGAAACGCAAGGATTACAGCTATGAAGAGGGAACATTCCACTTACGACCTTCTTTGACGGACCCGAATGCGCTTTGGTCAAAAAATTTGTTTGACCCCAACCTTGTAGTCTGCGAGCTGACAAACGGCTACGGCGATCCGAGCTCTTTGATGACGGCAGGCAATAAATTCTTTACGGAGAACAGCAAGGACGCACCGGCGTCTCCTGTTTCCGACACCTATACAAATGAATCCGGCACCATTCATGACGCGAAGCTTGCCGTGATTACGAAGGTCGTTGTAGAGGGCGGAAATGTAGATGAGGCAATGCAGACGTATGTGGATACGGTCGGTTCCATTATTGACCAGTGTTTATCAGAGTTGAATCAATAGGTGCTTTATGTTGTCGCAATAATCGAGTAGGGGAAAAGCCTTTCCCCTACTCGTGCGCCGGGCACCCGTCAGCGAACCGATTTATCGGTTTGATGACATATTTCCTTTGGGTGCCCGTGTGCATAAAAAGGCGCTGCTGCTATGTGCGGTGTGTCGTGCATGGCAGGGCGCCTGCTTTACCATATAAAAGTACCTTATAATAAAGAAAGGAAGAGAACGGTATGGCAAAAAAACAAGTTGTTATGACCTCTGGCGGCGTGGAAGTCCGCCATAAGCCTTTGGGGCTTCGTATATGGAATAACAGGGGATATTATATCATGTTCCTGCCTGTAGTAATTTTTATGCTGATTATGAATTACTGGCCTATGCTTGGCGTGCGCTGGGCGTTTTATGACTATAAGCCCGTAGGACCTAAGGTTTTCGTGGGCTTTGATCATTTCACAAAGATGTTCGGAACGCCTGCATTTTGGACTGCATTCAAAAATACGCTGGAATTAAGTATTATAAAACTGATTATCACAAATGTTTCCGCAGTTGTGGTATCTATTTTCTTAAATGAGATGAAAAATCTGTTTGCAAAGAAAACGCTGCAGACCATTATTTACCTGCCGCACTTTATGTCATGGGCGGTTGTTGCATCGATTTTCAGCTTGTTCCTTTCACCGTCATCAACCGGTATGGTAAACGGTATTATATTCAGCGGTGATACGATAAAATACATCTATTTCCTTGCAAGCAAAACCTGGTGGCGTCCAATTTTCTACATTATTAATATATGGAAGGAAACCGGATGGGGAACGATTATCTTCCTTGCAACGCTGTCCGGTATTAATCCCGAGCTGTATGAGGCGGCGGATATTGACGGTGCGACGCGTCTGCAGAAAATCCGTTTCGTAACACTGCCTGCGCTTGCCAACACAATCATTACAGTATTGATTTTAAACCTTGCAAAGGTTATGAACATGTTTGAGTCCGTATTCGTACTTTACAACAATGCGGTTTATGATGTATCTGACGTTATTTCTACTTATATTTACCGTCAGACATTTGCGATTGCATTGCCGAACTATGGGTATTCAACAGCGGTTGGTCTTTTTAAGTCAGCGGTGGGCTGCTTCCTTGTTATTGTATGTAACTGGGCTAGTAAGAAGACACGCGGACGCGGCATTGTTTAAAGTGCGAAGAGATTTTCTAAGCCAGCAAATCGAATAAAATTCGATTAAGACGCTGACTAAGAAAATCTAAAGCTTCACACGGCAAATTTATGCATAGGCATAAATTCGAATGTGTTATATAAGAATGGAGGGTTAAGATGGCAAAGGAAAAAGAAATCAAAACAAAAAAACCGAGTGAGCGGACTTCATTATTTGATATTGTCAATTATATCGTGTTTATTATTATCGGATTAATTGTCATTGTCCCGATTTGGAAGGTTGTGGTTGACTCGCTTAATAAGGTTGGTGTATACCAGTTCCAGCTTTGGCCAAGCCAGTTTACACTGGACGGCTACCGCACCATTATTCAGACAAACGCGCTGTACAGACCGTTTATTAATTCCATAATTACGACAGTATTAGGTACGTTCCTTGGACTGGTACTTTCGACACTGGGCGGTTATGTGCTGGTGCAGTTTGATATGCCGGGACGCGAGTTTTTTGCGTATTTCCTGATGTTTACCATGATCTTTTCGGGCGGTATGATTCCTGAGTATTTGGTCATGAAACGGCTTGGTCTTGTGAATAATATGTGGATACTTGTCTTAAAACATGGCATGAATGTGTATAACTTAGTTCTGATGCGCAACTTCTTTGAGGGGATTCCCGCATCGCTGTTTGAGGCGGCGCGCATCGACGGGTGTTCGCCGATGCGTATCTTCTTTACGATTGTGCTCCCGCTTTCGAAGGCGGCGCTTGCGTCAATCGGATTGATGTTCTCCGTGGCGGTATGGAATGATTACTCAACGGTGAAGATTTATATTACAGACCCAAATCAGACGAACTTCCAGTATAAGCTTCGAAACATGATTATGGACGGCGATACCCCGAACACGGCGTATGAGGTGTCACAGAATACGCTGTTTAACGCGGGCATTATTTCGGCGATATTGCCGTTTATGATTTTGTATCCGTTTTTGCAGAAGTATTTTGTGAAGGGGGTTAATATCGGGGCGGTTAAGGAATAAAAAGTGAAAAAAGGCGCAAAGCATTGTTGAGTGTGCTTTGCGTCTTTTTGATAACTTAGCTGTTTGTACCGTTTATACTTCAATACCTGCGTCGGCGAGCAGCTTCTTTAGTTTTGCAATTTCGGAAGTCTTATCAGCAATTTCTGCAGCATTATCAGCCAGCTTAGCGTCTTTGTCAGCCAATTGTGCGCTCTGCTCTGCTAAGCGGATTTTAAATTCGACGATTTCAGGAGCCAAAAGTTCCTTTAATTCCTCACACATATGATCACCCTCCTGTATCATTTTCTTAAATAGTTCAATATTTGCCTGTGATGTGACATTCATAACGGAATCCGCATTTCTTTTGTCTTCATTGTCCTTGAGTGCAGAATAATTATAGAGAAGCTTATGTGCCCGTTCCCTGCTCAGAGTCCGTGTCAGGGACGTAACCCACACGTGGCTTTCCTCATTTAATTCCTTCGTCACAAGAATCTGCATCGGAAACAGCATCCCGTCAATCCGGTAAATACCGTTTGTCTTTTTGGTTACGGTGTATTTTTCGCCAAGCTGCTTCAAAAGCTTTACGGGTTTCTGTTCCCTGACAAGCGAAACCGTAATGTCCGTGTCAATGATTTCTTCAACATTTCCCGCCTCTGATTTATACAGACACGCATAGGATAATGCCTTATAAAATGTGCCGATATTTACATCATCATTCGGTGATTTATATTCAAAAATATTGTTTCCCAAAAAGAAATCGCCAATCTCATTTTTGATAATAACATTCTGTTTTTTCTTAATTACCAAAAAATCAATTTTCAGCGGCATTTTACTTAGATTATGCTCACGCTCGTAAATAAGATCCTTCTTGTTTTCCCGCAATTCCAACTCCATGGCGGAGCAGAAGGCGGGGTGCCATTGTATTGTATCATCAATTTCCAATCTGTATAATTCCCCTTTTCCTCTGTCCTTTTAGTATATATCAACATTCGCCGTTCGCAAAATGAACAGGTTCACTTTGCTTTCTTGCGCTCATTATATCATATGAAAAGCAGGCACGCAATAAAATCATGGGCACAGGGCTCACAACGGATTACTGCAAAAACGTAAATAAAAGGGAAACCGACAGATTGTATAAAATCGAACAAAAGTAAAATTCCTTTATCGTACATGTTGTTAAATTTCAAAATACATGATAAACTGAAATTGGTGATTAACACGGATAAAATAGAACGAGGTTGTTAAAAAATTGTCTATTTTGTCGATTGAATTTTTGAATTAGGAGGAAATACTATGCGTGGTAATGTAATCGTAGGTCAGTCCGGAGGTCCGACATCGGTCATCAATTCAAGCCTTGTCGGTGTATTTAAAACAGCGAAGGATCGCGGTGCGGGAAAGGTTTATGGTATGCTGCACGGCGTAAAAGGCTTGCTTGACAGGCAGTATGTAGACCTGTCAGAGCATATCAAATCTGATTTGGACATCGACTTGTTGAAGCGTACACCCTCGTCATTTCTCGGCTCCTGCCGCTTCAAGCTTCCCGAAATTAAGGACGACAAGGAAATTTATGACAAGATTTTCGCGATACTTGAGGAACTCGATATTGAGGCATTTTTCTACATTGGCGGAAACGATTCAATGGATACCATCAAAAAGCTGTCTGATTACGCGATCCTGATTAGCAGCGACATTAAATTCATGGGTGTGCCCAAGACCATCGACAATGACCTTGCCTGCACAGACCATACGCCGGGCTACGGCAGCGCCGCAAAATATATCGCGGCAGTGACGAAGGAAATCATCAGGGACGGTCTTGTGTATGACTATCCGGTTATCTCGATTATTGAGATTATGGGACGAAACGCAGGGTGGCTTACGGCTGCGGCAGCGCTTGCGGCAGGCGAGGACTGCGAAGGCGTTGATTTGATTTATCTGCCCGAGGTTGCTTTTGATATAGACAAGTTTATCAATAAGGTAAGAGAACTGGCTACAAACGGGCGTTCTGTTGTCGTTGCCGTTTCAGAGGGTATCAAGACCGCGGACGGTAAATATGTATTTGAGCTTGCAGACCACGTAGAGTTCGTGGACGCATTCGGGCATAAACAGATGCAAGGCACGGCAAAGTTCTTAGCTGACCGGATTTCGCAGGAGATGAAGGTTAAGACGCGTGCGATTGAGCTGAGTTCTTTGCAAAGATGTGCCGCGCATATGACCTCACGTGTTGACATCACAGAGGCATTCCAGGTTGGCGGCGCTGCAGTTAAGGCGGCTTTTGAAGGCGATACCGGCAAGGTTGTCGTGCTTGACAGAGTTTCGGAGGATCCGTATATCTGCACGACAAGCACGCAGGACGTACATAAGATTGCAAATATTGAGAAGAAAGTGCCGCTTGAGTGGATTATCAATGACGGTACCTTTGTATCGGATGAACTGATCCACTATATCACACCATTGATTCAGGCAGAGCTTTCGCCGATGATGGTTGACGGAAGACCAAGACATTTGAGGCTGATCAGATAATAAAGATTTTCACAGGGGAAACTAAGGGCAGGGCTGAAAAGTCCTGCCTTTTTCAGACTGGTATAGACAAATGTTGAGGAAAACGGTACAATAAATATATTGTTTCAGCAGAAATAGAAAGTGTTCAATAATTGCAGGAGAAAACATATGTATATCTTTATATCGCATTCCTCAAAAGATGCAGAAAGTGCAGAGAAGGTGTGTACCCTTTTGGAGCATGCCGGACATCAGTGTTTTATCGCACCGCGTGATATTCGGTCGGGGCGGGAATATGCGGAGGAGCTGATGCTGGGCATTGAGCGTTCCGATGCTTTGGTTGTCATTTTGTCGAAGCATTCCAATACTTCGCCGCATGTGCTCCGGGAAGTGGAACATGCCGCAAGCAAGTCCATTCCGATTTTGGTATATAAAATGGAGGAAGTCGTGCTTACAAAATCCATGGAATATTTTCTGATGACACATCAGTGGGTGAATCAGAAAGTAGACACGGATTTCCATGTCATACTTGACTGTGTGGAAGCGCTGCAAAGCGGGAGAGAAGCGCTTTTGCCGGAATCAAATACGAAACAGCAGCGTAAGAATATGCAATCAATAAAGCGCGGAATCTTGGTTGCAGCGGCTGCAATCCTTGTGATTGCAATTGGTATGACTGTGGGATGGCTGTCGGAGCAGCGGCTGGAGGATGTCCGGCAGCAGACGGAATCTGGCGCAGTAGTTCATAAAAAAGAGCTTGCACTTGGCGATGCGGTTCCATTTGGTACATACAATAATGAGCCCATTATATGGAGAGTCATACATCTTTCGCCGGATCATAGCAGTGCCGTGCTGATTACGGAAAATATTATTACGATGAAGGCGTTTGATGCGGCTGACAGCGGTACGTTTAATAAGGAGAACGGAGAGGATTATTGGAAGTATTCCGGTGAAGACTTTGCGGATCCGGCGCTCGAGGCAAGAGTGCGCGGAAGCAATGAATGGGGCACATCGAATATTCGCGCCTGGTTGAACAGTGACACGCAGGTCGTAACATATGAAGGCGGACATCCGGTCAAAGCGGCGATGTCCGATATGAAAAACGGCTATGAGGACGAAGCGGGGTTCCTGTATGGATTTACGGCTGAGGAAAAAGAGGCTGTCATGGAAACGGAAGTAACTACTGCGGGAGCGGTAACAAGGGACAAAGTATTTTTGCTGGATTTAGAAGAGTTAGAATGGATGAAGGAAGCGGATGTTAATATTTTAACGAAGCCGACAGAGGCGGCAGTCAGTCAGGATGCAACCAAATGGTATAGCGGATATTCGCTTGACTACGGTGTTGAGAATTATTTTTGGTGGCTGCGGGAACCGAAAGAAGATCGTGCAAGCCAATGTTATATGGTGACAAATGGTCTTACGTCGGATATGACGACGACGCAGACTGTGGGAACCGAAGGATTTGGAATCAGACCGGCGCTTACGGTTGATATCAAGAAATTTATGACACTTGTGTCAGAATAATGGGGAGTGTGAAAATGAATTTTCACAGGACAGACTTTGATAAAATAGGGGGTAATTATGAGGCTTCACGATTTGGAAAAATACAATAACATTGTGATTCAGATGCATGATAATCCGGATGCGGATGCAGTGGGCTCCGGATATGCGATATATGACTATTTTTTGACGAAAAACAAAAAGGTGCGCCTTGTCTATGGCGGACGCGCAAAAATAACAAAAAGTAATATATGCATGATCATTGACAGGCTCAATATTCCCGTAGCGTATCTCAATGATCCCGGCGTAGAAATTGGTGTTCCTGAACTGCTGTTGACGGTGGACTGTCAGTATGGAGAAGGGAATGTGCAGCATATAGAAGCGCAAAACATTGCAATGATTGATCACCACAATACGGGGAGAAAGTCGGACGAAATGTGTGAGATCCGCAGTAATATTGTAAGCTGTGCAACCATCTGCTATGACCTTTTGAAAGCGGAAGGATATGATGTCAACCGGGACATTTCCGTTGCAACGGCATTGTATTATGGATTATTTATGGACAGCAATGAGCTTTCCGAGGTACGGCACCCGCTTGAGCGTGACATGTTGGATTTCCTGAAAATTGACGAGCAGCTTCTGAATCATGTGACCCATGCAAACTTTACGCTTGAGGAATTTGAAACGGCGGGCATGGCGATGCTGCGGTATAATTATAATGAAAATAAGCGGCTTGCAATTATCAAGTCAAAACCGTGCGACCCGAACATCCTTGGTCTGGTAGGTGATTTTGTCCTACAGGTTGACAGCATTGACATGTGTATTATTTTCAATGAGCTTCCGGAAGGGTATAAGCTTTCCGTCAGAAGCTGCAGTCCGTATGTGACGGCAAACGATATGGTAGTATATTTGGTGACGGGCATCGGAAACGGCGGCGGTCATCTGAATAAGGCGGGCGGATTTATCAGCAGGACTAAGTACAAGGAAAAGTATGGGGATTTGGGAATTGATACTTATATTTTTTCAAAGTCCGAAGAGTATTATGACAGCTGTGATGTGGTGTATGCCAGCGAGGGAATCAAAGATACAGCAGACTTTGCACTGTATAAAAAGCTTCCAACAGTATGCGGTTATGTAAAGACGCTTGATTTTTTGGAACCTGGAACAGAGTGCAGGATTCGGACCTATGAAGGCGATATGGCAGTAAAGGCAGCTGCGGATATTTATGTGATGATCGGAATGCTCGGAGAAGTATATCCGATTGAAAAAGATAAATTTGAACAAAAGTATCAGGCACTGGATGTTGCGTTTTATAAAGAATATGAATATGCTCCGTCCATTGTGGATCTGACAAAATCAAAAAAGCATGAGCTCCTTCCGTACGCCAGACAGTGCATCAGAAAGGCAGATTCCTGTATTTATGCCAAAAAGCTTACGATTCCGGCAAAGGTATTTTCAAAATGGAATTATGAGAATTATATGTATGGAAAAGCCGGTGATTACATTTGCTATTCACCGGAGGACAAAACAGATGTGTATATCGTAAAAAAAGAAATATTTGATGAAACATATGTTTGTGAATGATAAAGCAAGGGTTCGCTGTCAGGCGAACCCTTTTTCTTTTATCTTAAATAATTTATTCCACAGAGCTTACGCAATTGTACATCAGCATCGCAATCGTCATTGGTCCGACGCCGCCAGGAACGGGCGTAATGGCGCTCGTGTGCGGAGCGACCTTTTCAAAATCGACATCACCGCAGAGCTTATTATTTTCATCCCTGTGAATGCCGACATCAATTACCGTTGCGCCTTCCTTTACATAGCTTTCATCCACAAACTTCGGCTTTCCGATTGCCACAACCAAAATATCTGCCTGCTTTGTGAGTTCCTTAATATTTTGTGTACGTGAATGGCATACAGTTACTGTGCCGTTTTCCCGCAAAAGCAAAAGGGACATCGGCTTTCCGACAATGTTGCTTCTTCCGATAACAACACAGTGCTTTCCGGCAATTTCGATACCGGAGCGCTTTAGAAGCTGAATAATACCAAGCGGCGTGCATGACACATACCCCTTGCTGCCGACACACAGCGCACCGACATTCTTTTCATTGAAACCATCCACGTCTTTTTCAGGCGCAATGGTCTGAATGACTTTTTCCTCATCAATCTGCTTTGGAAGCGGAAGCTGCACAAGAATACCGTTTACTTTATCGTCTGCGTTGAGCTTCTTTACAAGCTCCAAAAGCTCCTCCTGCGTCGTTTCCTCAGGCAGCTCATAGGCAAGCGATTCAATGCCGATATAGGCGCACGCTTTCTTTTTGTTGCCGACGTATACGCTTGATGCAGGATCGCTTCCCACCTGTATCACTGCAAGACAGATGCTTTTCCCTTCTGCTTTCAGCGCGGATACCTTGTCCTTAAGCTCATCCTTAATTTGCTGTGATATTTTCTTTCCGTCAATTATTTGGTACATTGTAATCCTCCATTCTTTTATGACTCATTTATTTTACAAGGATATCATCCAATCCCGCAGTATCGGAAATCGGATTTGTTTCACATACAATGACTTGAAGCTTCGGCAGATTTGCAAGCGGTGCAAGCGAAGTCACATAGTTATCCGTAATATTCAGCATCTTCAGGTTTCCCATTCCGCCCGCAAAATCCACGCTGTCCATTGTCAAATCCTCAAGCGTCAGCTCTTCCATACCGTGCAGATTTGTCAGAGCCTTCTGAAGCCTTTTCACATCAATGTTTTCTTTGTTCGCCCATTGGTCGGCATTGTTTTTGTAAACTATTGCATTGCCCATATCCAAAACACGCAGGCGTTCATTTTCCGCAACCGCATCGGTATTTAGCATAAAGGACGCATAGTTAAGGTATAGCTCCTGAAGATTCGGCAGATTGAAAATCGGGCTGATGTCACTCCAAAGATAGCTGGAATACAAATCCAAATATTCAAGTCCCTCAATCTCTGATATCTGCTGTATCATTTCGGGAGATACGGAGCTGTTTTTCAAGGTTAGGGAACGTAGGCTTGGAAGCTGCAAAAGCGAATTATTGCTGCCAAAATCGCCATAGCCGCCGTCGTCAATAATCAGCTCCTCAACATTCGTCATATATTTTAAATTGTCAAAGCTCTCATATTTTCCAAGATAAAGCTTTGTCACATTGCTAAGCGCCGATAAATCAGGCATATCGGAATCGTCAAAATCAAAGCTTGTCATCAATCCAAATTCTTTCAGCCCTGTTAAGCCGTTCACAAACTCATAATCCGTTGTCTCATAGTTTTCCAGCAGGTAAAGGCTTTCCAATTCCGTACATTCCGCAAGCGGCGTAAAATCAAGCACCTTGCTTCCAATAATTGTAAGCTCTGTCAGGTTGTCAAATTTTGTCAAAAAGCTGACATCCCGAAGCGCGTTTGATTCGATATAAAGGGATTCAAGCTGTGTTGCCTGATAGAGTGCGGAAAGGTCGTCAATATAATCGGCGTCCATAATGGTCAGCTTTTTTAAATTCGGAAGCTCGGAAATTCCGCTAATATCCGTAAGCATAGTGCTGTCCAAATAAAGACTCTCAACGTTTGTAAAAGCGCTCAGTCCGGAAGCGGAAAAGTGTACATCATACAGACCAAGCTCCGTAATCTGATCAGGGGAAATGGTACTTTCAATGTCGCTTATGTATCCGTCATAGTAGAGCGTACGCAGCTTATCCAGCCCCTCCAGGTTCAATTCCCCATAGGAATACTTTTCCAGGTAAAGCGCCTCAAGGTTCACAAAACAGGTGAGGTCTTTCTCTATGTCAGGACTCTGTGAGGCGGGATAAACCGTCCCTTCCGTTCCGTCCGCAAGCACATAATCCACTGCAAGGTAGTCATATCCCGCTTTATAAACGTGCAGGGAAACAATTTGCTCGGAATCCGAAGCCGAAAGTTTGTCACTTTCTTTGCCAAATATAAGACACATCATCTGATTGAAAAACTCAGACTGCGGAACCGGCAGTGTCGCTTTTTCCAATGAAAGCCCTTCGCCGGAGTCGTCCGAATCGGTAGAATAGTGACCTGAGCCGGCACGGTTTGTGTTTCCTGTATCGCTTTTTGACGAAGATCCTCTGCCTTCATGGTGTGATGTGCCAAAAAAGCTGGAAAGCACGAGAAACAGGATAAAAATAAAGAGAATGATTAAAACAAAGCACAGAATCAAAATGCTGTTGGTGGATTTTTTTCGTTCATTTCCGTAAAGAGCCTGCCGCTTAGCCGTGATTTCAGCAAAGCTTGGAGCGGATGAGGCATTGCCGTTTTGCTGGTTTAGGTATTGCTCGTAAGGTCTTAGACTGCCTTGGCTGTTTTGCTGTCCGCCCGCTTGGATAGAACCGGAGTTCTGCGCATTTTGGTAGAGTGAGCGGGAGCTTTGGCTTGTATTTGCAGCCGTGCTCGTTGTTTCACCTGAATCTGAGGTTGTGTAGGAGGAATGGCTGAAGGATTCATTGTAACCACAATCAGGACAGGTAAGTATCCCGTTCACTTTGCTCATCTTCGCGCTGCACAGGGGACATTTTTTCTGAAATGCCATTGGTATATCGTTCCTTTCTGTAAGTTGATATCGTTATATATGTCATATGCTTCACATCATAGTTATTTTCAAGTATAACACAGTTTGGCAAGGTTTGCATTAAAAATTAAAGAAGTGTTGCGCTTATAAGTCTTTGCAGTTGCCAAGAATTTTTAACTATGCTATTATAAATAAGATAAAAGGAAAAGAAACCAGGAGGAAAATCCTCCTAAAAAAAGACCAGGAGGATAATCTGTTGATAGAAACAAAAGGAGGCATACGCAAAAAACTTCTCCCCATTGTAATATTGCCGATTATTTTATTGAGTTGTCTGATTACAGTTATCGGTGTATCGTTGTTTTATGGCTTTTATACGCAGAGTATTCGAAATGAACTGATATCAACTACGGATACATTGATTGACTGTCTGGATTTTGCAATCGGTGGTGATTATCAATATGAAAATGAAATGCTGTTTAAAGGAGATTTGAATATAACGGATTCGACAATGCTTTTGCGGATTAAAGAGCAGTCGGGGATTGATATTACGTTTTTTTGGAATGATTTGCGTATTATGACGACGATAGAAGATGAGTATGGCATATCAGCTGTGGGAACAAAAGCGGCGAACCGTGTTAAAGAGGTTGTATTAAGGCAGGGGCAAAGCTTTTCGTCAAAGGATTTATCAATCAATGGCAGAAAGTATATTGGATATTATGTTCCGCTGAAAAATACAGGCGGAGAGATTGTAGGCATGATTTTTGCCGGAAAACAGAAGGGTTTGGTCTATGATAAAATAACAGAAGTTATTATATGGTTTGCGACATTTTCTGCTATTATGATTGTTATTTCCGTTTTTATTACACTGAAATTTTCGTCAAATATGATTGCGGATATTAACAGCATTAATCATTTCCTGAAAGCGATTTCAGAAGGGAATTTGAGGTCTACACTCGGGAACCGCGTTGTGAACCGCAAGGATGAAATCGGTTCCATTGGCATTTATGCGCTGAAAATGCGGGATAATCTTCAGAAACTGATTGAACGGGACGCGCTGACAGAGCTTTATAACAGAAGAAGCTGCAACACGATGCTGTCAGCAATTTCGCAAAGAAATGAATTATACTGTGTTGTTATGTGTGATATTGACTTTTTTAAGAAAGTCAATGATACTTATGGGCATGATGCGGGAGACTATGTGCTGCAGGAAGTGTCCGATTTAATCAAAAAAAATGTTTCGGAGTATGGGTTTGCAAGCCGTTGGGGCGGCGAGGAATTTTTGCTGGTGTACAAGCTTAGATATGAGGATACGGTTGCAAGAACGCGGCAGCTGCGTCAAAGTATTTTGGATCATGATTTTACATATGAAAAAACCAAAATGGATATTACAATGACTTTTGGCGTTGCTGATGGAACAGAGTTTATCCGATACGAGAACGTAATTAAGAAAGCGGATGAGAAGCTGTATGTAGGTAAAAATAATGGAAGAAACCAGGTCGTTGCATAATGGGAGGTATTTATGAAGAGCGCTTTCAGGAAACGGGTTTTGACAGTTGCAATTGTGTGCTTGCTTGTGATGGTATCAGGCTGTGGTGAGGAAGCAGTCGTTAATACAGTCAATTCGCTTGATGACCTGAGCGGTAAGAAAATAGGTGTGCAGCGCAAAACAACAGGGGATATTTATGCCAGTGATATTGAGGATGCCGAAGTGGTGCGCTTTAATAGGGGAATTGATGCTGCGACAGCCCTAAAAAAGGGTGTGGTGGACGCGGTCATTATTGATGATGCGCCTGCGAAAGTGTTTGTGGGGGAGGTCAGCGGTTTAAGGCTGCTGGATGAGCCTTTTGTTGAGGAAGAATACGGGATTGCGGTAAATAAGAATAATCCTGAGCTGTTGGAAGACATCAATGCGGCTTTGGAGAAGCTTGAAAACAATGGAACACTGGGCCACATTAAGGATGCCTGGATTATGGGAGAGGCGGAGGTTACCGCTTATGAGGGACAAAATAAGGATACCTATGCGAACGGTGTTATGAAAATGATTACAAACGCGGAGTTTCCCCCTTATGAGAATATTACGGAGGACGGGCTGATTGTAGGAATGGATATTGATATCATGAAAGCAATCTGTGATGAACTGGATATCAAGCTTGAAGTAGAAAATACGGCGTTTGATTCGGTGATTGTGTCCGTGGAGAGAGGGATTTCGTCCGTGGCAGCTTCCGGTATCACGATTACGCCGGAGCGGCTGGAGCATGTGGATTTCTCGGATCCATATACGACGGCAAAGCAGGTGGTTATTGTGCGGGAATAATGTTTGGAAGAACAGTGTTTTTTTGAGTTTAGAAAGGAGTACCGTTATAAAATGACTGGAAGAATGAAGAAACTGACGGCATTGATGTTGACGCTGGCGATGCTGGTATCACCGCTTTCGCAGACGAAATCATATGCGGCGCAGGCGCAGGAAAATCCTTCTGCGGATTATACGGAGGAATCGGAAAATCCGACAGAGGAGGAAAAGGAAGCGGCTGAAACAAATTCCGTGCCGCAGGGCAGTACGCAAAGCGTGATAGAGGAAAGTGCATCTGAGGCAGGAACGGAAAGTGTGTTTGGAACGGAAACGGAATCTGGAGAAGAACATGCATCTGAGGCAGGAACGGAAAGTGCGTTTGAAACGGACTCTGAATCTGAAACGGTGTCTGAAACAGGTTCTGAATCTGAAACGGTGTCTGAAACGGAATCCGAATCTGAAACGGAAAGTGCCCTTGAAACAGAAACGATGGAAGATAACGGAGCAGAGGAAGAAATTGAGTATGCACATCCTGAAGCGCTTGAGCCGGAGCATGTTCCGTATGACGAAAACCAGGATGCGTTTACGGATGAACTTGTCAACAGAAGAAGGACAAGGAGTGTTATTCCGGCAAAGTATGATGCAAGAGAGGAAGGTTACCTGCCAAAAGTCCGGGATCAGGGAAGCTGGGGAGCATGCTGGAGCTTTTCGATTTTAGGAGCGATGGAGGCGTCCGCGGTCCGGGATATGGGGGCATCTGCAAACAGTATTGATTTGTCAGAGCGGCATCTTGCGTATTTTGGGTATCATACAGGTTATGACGCGCTTGACAATGCAAACGGGGATACGATGACCAGCAATCCGGCAAACTATTATCTCAAGCAGGGAGGCAACGATATCAGGGGGGTTGTCCGTCTGATGAACTGGAACGGCGGGGCGGATGAAACCAAATATCCTTATGAAACAAGTACACTGCCTGCTGCGTTGGACCGGACGGCAGCACAGGATGCGGGTCTGTATCTTGAAAATGCGTACCGCTACAATTTTGCGGACGAAGAAAATAAAAGCGAGGCGATTGGAGCCGTTAAGAAAATGATAATGGACTATGGCGCAGTGTCATGGTCATATTTTAGTGATTCAAAATACGTTAATGAAGCTACCGGGGCATATTATAACAATGTCGGAGGTTCTGGTACGGCAAAGACAAACCATGCGGTTATGGCAGTGGGATGGGATGATGCGTATCCAAAGGAGAATTTCAGGAGCGACAACCAGCCGGAAAATGATGGTGCGTGGATTATCAGGAACAGCTGGGGGACAGCAAGGGGAGATGACGGGTATTATTATATATCCTATGAAGATAAATCCCTTGGTTCTGGAAATCCTGCATATGCTTTTACCGTCTGCAATGCTGAAAAATATGACAACAATTATTTTTACGGAAATACAGCGTATTCCGGCTCTACGATTGTTGTGAGAAGGGCAGCGCAGGTATATCAGATGAAGAGCGAGAATGCATGGCGTGAAAAGCTGACAGCTGTGTCATTTTTAATCGGAACATCTGATGTGGATTATGAACTTCAGCTCTATAAAAATCCGGACATGGAAAATGGCGTGGTGACAAATCCCACAAGCGGAACGGCACTGCTTGACACACCGCAGACAGGAACAACCGGTTATGCAGGACTGCATACGATAGAGCTATCCTCTCCGGTTACGCTTGATGCAGGCGACTATGTGGCGATTGTGCTTACGTTCCCGAATACAAGACCCAGTATGTACCTTGATAAAAGCTATACATCCAGTGACGGAAATTGTAGGGGAGAACACATTGTTGCAAAGGGACAGAGCTTTTATGGCGCAAGCCTGACATCATGGCGTGACAATTATGAAGACAGCAGAACATTCCGGTTGAATGCATTTACGCTGGACTGCGAGGATGTGGCGCCTGATGCGGTCAGCATTGACAGTATTGTATATGATGATGCGACGACAACTGCCCTTACATGGAGCGGCGGAGTTGGCGCTGATAAAGTGGCAATTTACAGAAGTGAAGATCCGGCGCAGAAAGGCATCCTGATTGCGGAGGTCAGTGTGGATCGGGATGGAGGAACATACCAGTATCAGGATCAGGTATATAAAGGAAAAACATATTACTATAGTTTGGTTCCAATTACGGTTAACCGTAAAGGGGAGGAGTTCATTGGGCAGACTACAATGTCTGATGAAATCGTAACAGCTCCGGATGCCGTCATGCTTGAAACGGCGCAGTATGCAGAGGAAAACGGCGTCAGTCTTGCGTGGAGAACGGCAAGAGGCGCGGAGGGCTACCGAATAGAGCGAAGTGACAACGGCGGCGGTTTTGCGGAGCTTGCAATGGTAGAAGACAAAGCGGCGGCAACATATATGGATTCGTCAGTGCAGGGAGGAAACCGCTACGTTTACCGGATTCTTTCCTATTATACGGCGGAGGACCAAAGCAGAGCCTTCGTTTCACCGCTGAATGAAATGCAAGTGGAGATTTTGCCAAAGCCTGTGAGAATTTCCGAAATTACGGAATTAAAACGCGAGAATAACAGAACGCGTGTCAGTCTTTCGTGGGATAGGGTGGAAAATGCGCAGTCGTATGCGGTATACAGAAGCGTGGTCACAGACCAAAATGCTGACAGTTATTCCTGCATTGCAGAGAACATTACGGATGTGCCGTACATTGATAACATGGCATCTCCGGATACGTCGTACCGCTATAAGGTAATTGTCACCATAAACGGAATGAAGTCTGAGGGTGAACAAACGACGGCGGCAACGATTCTTACAAAACCGGTTCTGACAGGACTTAAGCTGTCTGCGGAAAAGCTGGAATTGAATAAAGCTGGTACGCAGGAGTTTAAAATAATGCCAATACCAGCACACTATCCATATGAAAGGGAGCTTGTATGGTCTGCGTTTGATGAGGATGACAATCCTCTTGAGGTTGTGCAGAAAAATGACACGATTGTCATAAATGGTACTGACGGTAAGAAGATTCTTCACGTTTCAGATAACAGGATTTATGCAGACCGTGAGTCTGATACCGTCAATCTTACACTGCGCGTTCAAATTGATGGAATCAGCGCAGAATGCAGTGTTTTTATATACAGTAATAATTTTTGGGTAAGCGGTGTAAAGAACCTCACGTATACAGGCTCACGGCTGACTCAGGACATTAAGGTTTATGATGGAAAGCATCTTCTGACAGAAGGAATTGACTATACGGTCAGCTACAGGAATAATATAAAAGTTTCACAGGGAGAAACTTCTGACGCAAAAAAACCTGCGGTTATTATCAGGGGAAAAGGCAGTTATTCAGGAACACAGACCATATATTTTGAAATCCTGCCTGAACCGGTTTCCGATGCTGACAAGAAATCCATTTTGAAGGCAAAAGTAAAAGCAATCAAAGCGGTTGAATATGAAGGAACGGCGGTAACGCCGAAGCCTGTTCTCACAGACGGAAAGAAAACGCTTGTGGAAGGCACGGACTATCATCTTTCTTATAAAAATAACAGGAGCGCCGGAAAAGCGGAAGTCATTATTAAAGGAATCAATGAATATAAGGGGACAAGGAGCGTACCTTTTACCATTAACTGCAATATTTCCAGGGCGGGACTGATTCGTGTGGCGCTTGATTCGCAGAGCGTTCCTTATGCAAAAGGCGGCGCAAAGCCTGATTTGAGGGTATATTGCGGGAATAAACTGCTCAAAGAGGGAACGGATTACCGGCTTTCCTATAAAAATAACAGGGCAGTTTCAAACGCGTCGGGGGCAAGAGCGCCTGCGGCAGTGATTACAGGGAAAGGAGTCTATAAAGGAAGAAAAGAGGTTACATTCAATATTGTGCGGCAGGACATCGGCGAATTGACGCTGACGGCGAAGGATAAGGTCTATACCGGGAAAGCGGGTACCATTACGACAAGCTTTGTGATTACCGATAAGGATGGTAAGAATCTGGCGGCAGGCAGGGACTATGATAAAACATCTGCCGTATATACTTATGCTGACAGTGGGGAACCTGTCGGGACGGCGGATGTTTTGGAACGCGGAACAAGAGTTCGCATCACGGTAAAAGCTGCGGAAAAAGGCTCCTACAGTGGTACGATAAGCGGCGAATACCGGGTTGCGTCATATGATATTGCAAAAGCAAAGGTGACGGTTGAAGCGCAGATTTATACCGGAAGCGAGATTAAACCGGATTCCGCTACCGGTGTCCGGGTGACGTACAAGGGACAAAGCAGCGGACTTACGGAAGGCGTGGATTATATGATCACGGGTTATGACAACAATATCAACAGAGGTACGGCAAAATTATACATCAGGGGAATCGGTGAGTATTGTGGTACAAAGACTGTGAGCTTTAAAATAAAGACAAAGCAATTTCGGTGGTGGTGGCAGGATTGAAAAACACAGACGAGCAGTATATGAAGGATGCCTACAGGCAGGCAAAAAAGGCATACGCGCTGGGGGAAGTTCCGATTGGCTGTGTAATCGTGTATAAAGGAAAGGTTATCGGCAGAGGATATAACCGCAGGAATACGGATAAAAATACACTGGCACACGCTGAGCTTACGGCGATGAAACGCGCGAGCAAAGTAATCGGTGACTGGCGGCTTGAAGAATGTACGATGTATGTTACCCTTGAACCATGTCAGATGTGTGCCGGAGCGATTGTGCAGGCACGTATTCCGCGCGTGGTAATGGCGTGTATGAATCCGAAGGCAGGGTGCGCGGGCAGTATTTTAAATATTCTCAATATGCCTGAATTTAATCATCAGGTGGAAACAGTGCGTGGTGTCATGGAGGAGGAGTGCGCAGCGCTCCTCAAAACCTTTTTTAAAGAACTGCGCATCCGGAATAAATTGGAAAAAGAAGAAAAAGGAAAAATAATATTAGAATAAAGGAGACAGCAACATGGATGAAATAGCGGTGCTGATACCGTGTTATAACGAAAGCAAGACAATTGAAAAGGTGGTTACGGATTTTAAGAACGCTCTGCCAAATGCCACGATTTATGTTTATGATAATAATTCGAAAGATGGCACAGACGAGATTGCAAAAAGAGCGGGAGCAACTGTTCGATATGAGTATCGGCAGGGAAAGGGGAATGTTATAAGACGGATGTTCCGCGAGATTGATGCAAAGTGCTATATCATGACGGACGGTGATGACACCTATCCTGCGGAGGAAGCGCCAAAGCTCTGTGAGGCTGTTTTGGAGCGCAATGCCGATATGGTAGTGGGGGACAGGCTTTCGTCTTCTTATTTTGAAGAAAATAAACGCCCGTTTCATAATTTTGGAAACTCGCTGGTACGCGGCGCGATTAACAGTATGTTTAAAAGCGATATCCGCGATATTATGACAGGCTACCGCGCATTTAGCTATCAGTTTGTGAAATCGTTTCCGGTGCTCTCGAAGGGATTTGAAATTGAAACGGAAATGAGTATTCATGCAATTGATAAAAACATGCATGTGGAAAATGTGATTATTCAGTACCGCGACAGACCTGAGGGCAGCGTGTCGAAACTGAACACGTATTCGGATGGGATGAAGGTGCTGCTGACCATTGTAAAGTTATACAAAAATTATAAGCCGCTCAAATTTTTTACATGGATAGCAGTATTGCTTGCATTGCTTTCGACGGCATTCCTTGCACCTGTTTTGGGGGAATATTTTTCGACAGGATTTGTGGACAGATTTCCGACACTGATTGTCTGCTGTTTTGTTTATCTTGCATCCATGCAGGCATTTTTTGCGGGACTGATTCTTTCTACTATAAACCAGAAAAACAAACAGGATTACGAGATGAACCTGATTTATCTTGATACGGAATATAAGAGTAAATTATAATGATGCAGATACCAATGAACTATGTTGTTTTTGACATAGAAACGACAGGACTAAATCCAAAATATGAAAAGATTATAGAAATCGGCGCTGCAAAGGTGCGGGACGCAGAGGTAACCGATACATTTTCAACGTTTGTCAATCCGGGAAAAGGTCTTCCGGAACGGATTACAGAGCTTACGGGAATTTATGATACGGACGTTGCAAATGCGCCTTATATCGAAGATGTGCTGGACTCGTTCATTCAGTTTGCCGGTGATGATATCCTATTGGGACATAATCTGATTTTTGACTATTCGTTTATAAAAAAGGCAGCAGTGAACCAAAAGAAGACATTTGACCGCAAAGGGATTGATACGCTGAAGCTCGCAAGACGTTTTCTTGCTGACCTCGAGAGCAGAAACCTCGGTTTTTTGTGTGAGCATTATCAAATCCATTTACAGGCACACAGGGCGTTGAATGACGCGATTGCCACACATGAGCTGTACCAAAGGTTTGTGAGGGATTTTGCCGATCAGGAAGCAGACCTGTTTTTGCCGGGAAACCTGGTATACAGTGTCAAAAAAGAAGGTCCGGTTACGCCAAAGCAGTACGGGCTTTTGCTTAAGCTGGCAAAACAGTACCGCCTTGAAACGTATGTGGATGAAAAGGACAGTGTTATATTAAATCCAGTCATGAATGTGACAACAGAAAGTACGGATTTAAAGAGACTGACAAAGAACGAAGCGAGCCGGCTTATTGATAAACTTCTGTCAACCTTTGGACGATTGTGTCTTTAATCATGGAGTTGATAGTTTGGGCATGGTCAATCAGATTGCAGATTTTTTCCGGCGTACCGGCTTCCAGGTACAAATCGGCTAACAAATAATAGGACTTGCTTACATCGGTTCCTGTTGACACTGCAAACTCAAGTGTGGCAGCAGCGAGCGTGTCTTCACCGTTCTCATGGAGCAGCTCTGCAAGTTTTTGCAAAAGTGTCACAAGATTTGTGTAATGTAAATCAAAGTCACTTAATATAGTAATATTAGCAGTACCATATTCGAGCTTCAAATCGGTATTGGTATATCCTGTAAGATTTACAATTTGGTAGTGGGACAAGTCGTTTAAATCACGGATACAGGCATCCAGTGCCTCGGTTGTGGAGGAAGGCTTCATATTGAGCAGATGCTCGGGAATCGTGATGTAGTTTAGGTTGTCAAGGGGCTTACGCCTTACAAAATTGGCACGTTCCTCCCGTTCCCAAAATTCGCGGTCGCGCGCTTCTTCAATGTGCGTTGTGCGTTTACGTGCGAAAAAAAATACAATTGAGAACGCTAAAAAGCTTGTAATGATAAAAAAATTCATATATAATATCCTTTCAGAAAAGGGGTGAGCAGCACATGATGAACATGAATAATAAAAAAACTCAACGTACAATCGCGGCTGTCATTGCGGTTATTTTAGTGCTCTGTATGGTAGTACCCTTAGTTGCAAGTGTTGTGGGGTATTAGAATACTATCTGATATTATAATACATAAGTTATGTAAATTACAAGCCATTCGGATAATTAATTTGGGAAAGGCATGGTTAGTGATATGAAAAAAATTTTCAGGATTCTGTGGATGTTTGCATTGATGCTTGCATTTGTGTGCAGTTTTGATGCGGCTGCGGTACAGGCGAGGGAGGAGAATGATACCATACTGAGCGGTGTTTACATTGGCGATGTGGATCTTTCGGGTATGACTGTTGATGAGGCGACGCAGGCGGTCAGCCAATTCGTGGAAGGGCTCAAAAGCAAAAATGTGACACTTGGCGTTGCAGGTAACTGTTATGTGGCAGTAACTGCCGGTGAGCTTGGACTAAAATGGGAGAATACAGATGCGCTGGAAGAGGCGGCGTCGGTTGGAAAAAAGGGAAATTTTATCAAACGTTATATTGCAATACAGGATTTGAAGAAGGGGAATAAGGTTTATGACCTTGAATTGTCACTTGATGAGAGTGCCGTGAAGGCGGTGCTTGAGGAGCAGTGTACAGAATACGATATTCCTGCTAAAAATGCGACAATGACGCGTGTTGACGGTTCTTTTCAGATTGAGGAGGGTCAGACGGGTGAGGCTGTTAATATCGAAGAATCACTGTTGGCAATCGCGGAGTATCTGACCTCGAGTGAGTGGGATTATCAGGATGCGGCAATCGATTTGGTGATAGACGTAACAGAGCCAAGGGGTAGCGCAGAGGAGCTTTCCAAGCTGACAGATGTGTTGGGAACGTTTTCAACAAGCTATTCAACAAGCAGCGCTGCAAGATGTAAAAATGTAGAGAATGGATGCAGGCTGATTAATTCCACAATCCTTTATCCGGGTGATGAATTTTCGACCTATGAGGCAATTAAGCCCTTTACGGAAGAGAACGGTTATTTTCCGGCTGGCTCTTATCTGAACGGAAAGGTTGTGGAGAGCTTGGGCGGTGGTATCTGTCAGGTTTCGACAACCCTTTACAATGCGGTGCTTTTGTCGGAGTTCGAAGTGACGGAAAGGAACAACCACTCGATGATTGTGGCATATGTAGAACCGTCCATGGACGCGGCAATCGCAGAATCATCCGGCAAGGATTTCAAGTTTGTCAATAATTTAAGCAATCCGGTTTATATAGAAGGGCATACGGAAAATAAGCAGATTACGTTTACAATATATGGTGTGGAGGAACGGGATCCCGGACATAAGGTACGCTACGAGAGTGAAACATTGTCCGTTACGCGTCCTGACCATGAGGTAATTACGGAAGCGCCCGGTCAGGGAATTGGCTATATTGACGTACAGTCCGCGCATATCGGCTATACGGCACAGCTTTGGAAGGTTGTTGAGGAGAACGGCGTTGAAGTGAGTCGGGATGTCATTAATAAGAGCACATATAAGGTTTCCCCGCGAACGGCTACGGTGGGAACAAGTACAGATAATCCCGTGCACGCAGCACGGATGCAGGCGGCGATTGCGTCAGGAAGCATTGACACATGCAAAGCGGAGGCAGCGGCTATAAAGGCAGAGATTGCGGCGGCGGCACAGCAGCAGGCGGATTTGGAGGCTTATTATCAGGCACTGCAACAGCAGCAGCAGGCACAGCTGGAAGCACAACAGCAGGCAGAACCGTAAACATATATTCGATATAAGGGGATCTTTTAGTATGAACTACGGAAAACTGAACGAAGACATTTATGAGCGTTCGGTCGTGAAGGTGATTAATTCAACGCAAACTAAAAATAGTTACAATGGCGCAGAGAGAGGGGATTTCTGCGCTTTTTTCCCTTGTGCGGATGAGGGGGATACGAATGCGATTGAAACTGGATTTGTATGTGCTCAGGCATCGGCAGGCGGAAAAAATGCCGTACTGCGTGCTTTTGAAGCGGCGCTAAACAGCATTGTGTCAAGGTGCGGGGGCTTATGCGCGGAACGTCAGGCATATGCTTACATTACGCTTTTTGTTCCGGAAAAGCTGCGTGAAATCAAGGTGCGCGATATGCTTGCGGAAATGGCGCAAAGGGCAGATGCGCTGGGAGTTTTGCCCATCAACGTAAGCGTGCAGGCTTTGCCGTGGATTTGCATGGAAACTGCAAATTGTACGATTCATATGGAGTGCCGCAATCCGGTCCGGATGCGGGGGGCAGAACCGGGTGATGACATTGTGATGACGAAGTGGATTGGACTGGAAGGAACCGCGCTGATTGCAAGGAGCAGTCAGGAGGAACTAAGGGCGCGCTATCCGGCGGACATTGTAGACGAGGCAGCAGGCTTTTTCAGGTATTTATCCGTCATTCCGGAGGCGGCAACCGCCGTGAAGTCCGGCGCAAGTGATATGCAGGCAGTGCGCGAGGGCGGAATTTTCGGCGGACTTTGGGAGCTGGCTGCAAGGAACGGTGTCGGACTGGTCGCAGACTTATGCAGCATACCCGTAAGGCAGGAAACCATTGAGGTATGCGAATATTTTGACCGAAACCCCTATGAACTGATGGCGGCAGGAAGCCTGCTGATTACGTGTCCAAATGGAGGTGCTTTCGTGGAAGCGCTTGCGGAGAGCGGAATTGTTTCGTCTGTGATTGGAAAAATTACGCAGGGAAATGACAGGATTATCCGTCATGCGGACGAAATCAGATTTCTTGAGCCTGTGCGGGGCGATGAACTATATAAGTATTATGAAGAGAAAAATCGAAAGGAGAACAGTTAATAAAATGAGAGAACAAATTTTAGCAATTATAGAAAAAAACAGCAGAATTGATTTGAAGGAGCTTGCAATTATTCTCGGCGTCGATGAAGTGACAATTATCAATGAAATGGCTAAAATGGAGCAGGAGGGCGTAATCTGCGGCTACCATACGCTGATTGACTGGGAAAAGACGGATGTGGAGAAGGTGAACGCGCTCATTGAAGTGCGTGTGACGCCGCAGCGCGGGAACGGTTTTGACAGCGTGGCGGAGCGCATTTACAAATACCCGGAGGTTCATGCAGTCTATCTGATTTCGGGCGGTTATGACCTTCTCGTGACGATTGAGGGAAAATCGCTCAAGGAAGTATCGCGTTTTGTGTCGGAAAAGCTTTCTACATTGGAGGCTGTCATCAGCACGGCAACGCACTTTATTTTAAAGAAATACAAGGACCACGGCACAATTCTTGGAAAGAAAGAAACGGATGAAAGGATGCAGATAACACCATGAGAAATCCATTATCAAGTACAATCACACAAATAAAGCCTTCGGGCATCCGCAAGTTTTTTGATATTGTAAGCGAAATGAACGACCCTGACGTGATTTCCCTCGGTGTGGGCGAGCCGGATTTTGAAACGCCGTGGCATATCCGCGATGAGGGTATTTATTCGCTGGAAAAGGGACGCACTTTTTATACCTCGAATGCGGGACTTGTGGAGCTTCGGGAGGAGATTGGCAAATATTTAAAGAGAAGATATGATTTAAGCTATGACGCGAGAGAGGAAATTCTTGTGACGGTCGGCGGTTCGGAGGCGATTGACATTGCGCTTCGCGCGATGGTTGACCCGGGCGATGAGGTGCTGATTCCGCAGCCAAGCTATGTTTCCTATGAGCCGTGTGCCGTGCTTGCGGGCGCAAAGCCTGTGATTATTGAGCTGAAAAACGAGAATCAGTTCAGACTAACTGCACAGGAGCTTGAGGACGCGATTACGGATAAGACGAAGATTTTGATTTTGCCGTTCCCAAACAATCCTACGGGTGCGATTATGGAGCGCAAGGATTTGGAGGCAATTGCCGAGGTCATTAAAAAGCACGATTTATTCGTGCTTTCCGACGAGATTTATTCGGAGCTTTGCTATACGGAGAAGCATGTGTCGATTGCAAATATTGACGGCATGTGGGAGCGCACGGTTTTGATTAACGGCTTTTCGAAATCCCACGCGATGACGGGCTGGCGGCTTGGATATGCGTGCGCGCCGGCACATATCATCGAACAGATGTACAAGATACACCAGTTTTGTATTATGTGTGCGCCGACGACTTCGCAGTATGCGGCGATTGACGCGATGCGAAACGGCGATGAGGACGTGCAGAAGATGCGGGAGTCCTACAATCAGAGAAGGCGGTTTTTGGTACATGCGTTTCAGGAGATGGGGCTTTCGTGCTTTGAGCCGTTTGGGGCGTTTTACATATTTCCGTGCATCAAGGAATTTGGCATGACGAGCGATGAGTTTGCCATGAAATTCTTGGATGCGGAGAAGGTGGCGGTTGTGCCGGGCACGGCGTTTGGCGACTGCGGCGAGGGCTTTTTGCGTATTTCGTATGCGTATTCGCTGGAGAAGCTCAAGATTGCGATTGGGCGTTTGGAGCGGTTTGTCACGAAGCTGCGCAATGCGCAGGGAGCATAATATGAACATTGTACTGCATCAGCCGGAGATTCCGGCAAATACGGGGAATATCGGGCGAACCTGTGTTGCGACGGGGACCGTGCTGCACCTGATAGAGCCGCTTGGCTTCCGGCTGACAGGCAAGGAGCTGCGCCGCGCGGGAATGGATTACTGGGAGCACTTAGATGTGCGCAGGTATATGAATTTTGAGGAATTTTTAGAAAAGAATTTTACGGACAATCCTGACGCGAAGCTTTGGATGGCGACGACGAAGGCAAGAAAAGTTTATTCGGAGGCTTCATTTGGGGAACATGATTTTATCATGTTTGGCAGGGAGAGCGCAGGGATACCGGAGGAAATTCTTGTGGATTATGAGGATACCTGCATTCGGATACCGATGCTGGATAAGATTCGCAGCCTGAATTTATCAAACAGCGTGAGCATTGTTTTGTATGAGGCGCTTAGACAGCAGGGATTTCCCCATATGCAGTTGGAAGGTGCGCTGCATCATAGGGATTGGCGGTCATAAAAAATTTTTAGGTTCCTTTATTCCCGCGAGCAATGAGTCAAGTGGCTGCTTGCAGACATTTGACGACTGCCGCGAGGGTCAAATACCTTGCAGCTTGCTGCGAGGTATTTGACTGTATGTATTTGTGAGATTTTCCTTGACCGTGCTCGTGCACGATGCTATAGTTATAATATCAATAGCGGAAAAATTCAATAATGAAAGGACGGGTGCGGTATGTATTACATAGGTGTTGATTTGGGAACCTCGGCGGTGAAGCTTCTTTTGATGGAGGGAAACGGAAAGATTGTGAATGTTGTGTCAAAGGAGTATCCCCTTTATTTCCCCAATCCGGGCTGGAGCGAGCAAAAGCCCGAGGACTGGTGGTGCGCGGTGAAAGAGGGCTTGAAGCTTTTGACACGCGAGTTTGACAAGACCAAAATTGCAGGTATCAGTTTTGGCGGTCAGATGCACGGGCTTGTCATTTTGGATAAGGACGACAATGTGATTCGTCCGGCAATCCTTTGGAACGACGGCAGGACGCAGGCAGAAACGGATTATCTGAACAATGAAATCGGGAAGGATAAGCTTTCGAAGTATACTGCCAATATCGCATTCACGGGCTTTACCGCACCGAAGATTCTGTGGGTAAAAAATAATGAGCCTGAGAATTTTGCGAAAATAGAAAAGATTATGCTGCCCAAGGACTATATCGCGTATATGCTGACGGGCAGCTTCTGTACCGATGTGTCGGATGCGTCCGGTATGCTTTTGTTTGATGTGGAGCACAAGCGCTGGTCGAAGGAAATGATTGCAATTTGCGGTATCAGAGAGTCGCAGCTTGCAAAGATTTATGAGAGCTATGAGGTTGTCGGAACGTTAAAGCCGGATGTTGCAAAGGAGCTTGGTTTTTCGGAAGGCGTTAAGGTTGCGGCAGGCGCAGGCGATAATGCCGCGGCGGCAATCGGAACCGGAACGGTCGGCGATGCAAGATGCAATATTTCACTTGGAACGAGCGGCACGATTTTTATTTCCAACAGGACATTTGGCGTGGATAAAAACAATGCGCTGCATTCGTTTGCGCACGCGGACGGCAGTTATCATCTGATGGGCTGTATGCTGAGCGCGGCGTCCTGCAATAAGTGGTGGATGGAAGAAATCTTACAGACGACGGATTTTGCAAAGGAGCAGGAGCCGATTACCGATGAAAAGCTGGGAAATAATCATGTTTATTTTCTTCCTTATTTGATGGGCGAGCGTTCACCGCACAATGACGCGAATGCGAGGGGAACGTTTATCGGCATGACGATGGACTCTTCAAGAGCGGATTTGTATCAGGCGGTTTTGGAGGGCGTTGCGTTTGCAATCCGTGATTCGTTTGAGGTGGCGAAGAGCCTTGGGATTGACATTCAGGCATCAAAAATCTGCGGCGGCGGTGCGAAAAGCCCGCTTTGGAAAAAGATTTTTGCGAATGTTTTGAATATTCGTTTGGATATAATCGAGAGTGAGGAAGGACCGGGATACGGCGGAGCCATTCTTGCGGCTGTGGCATGTGGGGAATATGCGTCGGTTCAGGAAGCGGCGGACCGTCTTGTGAAGGTGGTAGATACGATAGAGCCTGACGCAGAGATTGCAAAGCGGTATGAGGAGCGGTATCAGAAGTTTAGGAAAGTGTATCCGGCGGTGAAAGGAATTTTTGCGGATATTCAGTAAGAAGTCGTTTTCCCTTGTTTTTTGTCTTATGGCATTTTTGACAAGGGAAAACTTTTTTGTGTACATTTTTTCTGCATGTAACGGGTCAAATGTCGACTTGCATAAGGATTTCGGGGAAGTCTGGTTTTGCCTTTGTGCCCTGTATTGACGCAATTGGGGGCATATGGTAATATAATACGGATATTGCTGATTTTTGCGGCAGAATTTATATGGGGGGCAGGCATATGAATTATTCAGATAAGCTTTTTGAACAGACTGGCAAAGCCGCTTTGGCTGATGAGAGCTGTAAGCAGCATAATGATATGAAGAGCGTTCAAAATTTGGAGACCGTTATCAATGAGGGTCTTCGCGTTGCCCTGCAGGAGGAGATTCCGGACCGTACGCTGGAGGTGCTGCTCGAGCATTTGGGAAAGGCGCTGAACGGGGAGCGGACTTATATATTTGAACAGAACGCGTCCGGCGGCGACGACAATACGTATGAGTGGGTTGCCGATGGGGTGGAACCGGAAAAGGAAAATCTTCAGAATGTTCCCCCAGAGGTGTGTGCGTCCTGGTATCAGAATTTTAGGATTGGCAGGCATATTGTCATTGAGCGTTTGGAAGACATCAGGGAGAGTGACCCCCTTCAATATGAAAACCTGAAGCGGCAGAACATTCATTCTCTTGTGGTGGTTCCTCTTTATAATGGAGAAAAGATTATAGGATTTTACGGTGTGGATAATCCGCCTGTAAAGTCTTTGGAATATGCGTCAAATATGCTTCAGACGGCGGCATATTTTATTGTGTCTTCTCTAAAACAGCGCAATTTGGTTCGCGAGCTTCAAAAGAGAAGCTATAACGTTCTCCATGCGCTTAGCGTGGATTATTTGGGGATTTATATGGTGAATTTTGATACAGGCGAGTGCGAGATATACCGCAACAGCGAACTGCGGAGCATGGATTGGGCTGTTCAGTTTGCGTACGGTTATGAGAAGGCTATGGAGCAGTATATATCCCGTTTTGTGGATCCCCGGGACCAGGAGCGGCTTCGCGTCGTGACAGATAAGGACTACGTACTTGCGCAGCTTATGACAAAGAAGAAGTTTTTTGTCTGCTATCAGGTAAAAGACAGTGTTATTGGATTGAATCATATGGAGATTCATTTTTCCTCAACGGAAAAGACACAGGAAGAGCATTGGGCGATTTTTGCCTTGCGGGACGTCAATGCTGTGGTGGAGCAGGAAGAGAAATATAAGCTGGAGGCACGGCAGAGCCTGGAGGATATTTTAGAGGGTGCAAGGACCGGAATTTGGACGATTGAGATGGAGGACGGGTGCCAGCCGAGAATGTATGCAGACCGGACGATGCGGATTCTTTTGGGCGTATCGGACGACATTGGACCGGAGGAGTGTTACCGTCATTGGTTTGATAATGTTGAGCCGGATTATGTGGAAATGGTGCAGGATTCAGTAAAAGAGATGCTGGAAACCGGACGTTCGGAGGTTATTTATCCGTGGCACCACCCTGAATGGGGGAAAATATATGTCCGCTGCGGCGGCGTCCCTGACAAGACCTTTGAAAAATCAGGTGTCAGCCTGAACGGATACCATCAGGACATTACGGAAATTATGGTGACGAAGAAGAAACAGGATCAGACAATTATGGAGCTTTTGGAGAAGGTGCGGCGTGCCAACTCGGCAAAAAGCGAATTTCTTTCCCATATGTCACATGATTTGCGCACGCCGATTAACGGTATTTTGGGAATGCTGTCAATTATGGAAAAAATCCAAAATGATTTGGAGCAGCAGAAGGCGTGCCGGAAAAAAATCCGTGTTTCAACCCAGCATCTGCTGTCGCTGGTGAACGATGTGCTTCAGGTCAGTAAGCTGGATAGCGGAAGACTTGCAGAGGTTGAGGAAGCGTTTGACCTTCATGAGGCATTGGACGACTGCATCACGATATTGTCCGTCAAGGCGGAGGAGAAGGGTGTCCGGCTGGCGCTCGAGGAGGTTGACCTGCAGCATGACAGGCTGATTGGCAATCCGCTGCACCTGAGGCAGATTGTGATGAATGTGATTGATAACGCCATCAAATATAACCGTCCTCAAGGCTCCGTTTCTGTCCGGGTGAAGGAAACGGGGTGTCAGGATGGAATTGCGACTTACCGGTTTGTGATTGAGGATACCGGAATCGGTATGGAAGAGGAGTTTAAGAATCATATTTTTGAACTGTTTACGCAGGAGCAGCAAGGCGCAAGAACGCACTACAACGGCACCGGGCTTGGCATGTCCATTGTGAAAAAGCTGACAGACCGAATGAAGGGAACGATTGAGATCGAAAGTCAGCTTGGCAAAGGCAGCGTGGTCCGGATTATGCTGCCGATTCGGATTGATGAAACGCACAGCGTGCAGCCTGCGGATGAGGAGCAGAATTTACAGCGCAATATCGCGGGAATGCGTGTCCTTTTGGTGGAGGACAATGAGATTAACTGTGAAATTGTAGAGTTTATGCTTAAAGATGCGGGCGCAGAGGTGGTAACCGCAAACGACGGAAAAGCTGCCGTGGATGTGTTTGCGCAGTCGGCTCCGGGAACGTTTGACTGCGTGCTTATGGATTTGATGATGCCGGTTATGAGCGGATATGAGGCGACCCGTGTGATTCGCGGTTTGGATCGCTCAGATGCAAAGACTGTGCCGATTATCGCGCTGTCGGCGAATGCATTTGAGGAGGACGTCACAATGGCAAAGGATGCCGGAATGAATGAGCATTTGGCAAAGCCGGTGGATATGAATAAGATGTTTGAGGTTATGAGTCGTTTGAGGCGTTGACAGTGTAGACCATTTGTAGCAAAATCAGAAGAAAAGGCGGTGCACTGTATGACGACAACGCCAACACAAATTAGAATTGAGGAAACAACGAAAAAGCAGGCAGTGGAGCTTTTGGAGGGATTAGGGCTTAATTTATCGGAAGCGGTGAATATGTTTTTGAAGCAGGTTATTTTGCAGCGCGGGCTCCCGTTTGAAGTGAAGTATCCGGAATATAAGCCGGAGGTGCTTGAGGATTCAACAATTGTATAAATCAAAAAGGCGGTGAAAGGATGGTAACAGATATGGGAATGACAAATAAACAGTTTCAAGGGTTTATCCGGCTTGCCTTAGGATGGCTTGAAAAGGCATTGGAAGAGTCGCCGGACAATAAAAACATTCAGGCATTAAAGGATATTTTTCAGTCAATGATTGAAGATGATTAATATATAATTTACAACAAATACTTCAAAAAGCCGAGTGCTATTAACGGGAACTGTTAATAGTACTCGGATTTTTGTATAGTAAGTGTCAGAAACAGAGGGATTATTTGGGTAAGATGTCCGTATATAAAGTAAAAACCCCCAAAAACCGTGCAGTTTCACGCAAGATAAAATAAAGTGGTGGAAACTTTTTTATAAAAAATTTATAATATATACACATTAATATTAAAAATTGTGCAAGTTATGCACAAAAAAACGAACCTCATGAAGAAAGGTTCAAACGAGGAAAGGAGTAGATTACGAGCATGAGAAAAAAAGTGAGACAGTACATCCAAAAAAGTCTGTGCGCAATTTTGAGTGCGGCAATGATACTGACCAGCTTATCAGTACCGGAGCTGACTGCTTATGCGGCACAGCCTGACGAGACGGAAACTTCTGAGGAAATTTCCGAGGAAGCACCCGAAGAAACGTCTGCGGAAGAAAAAACTTCGGCTCCGGAAACGGAAGAAACGATGTCCTCAAGTGTTTCCAAAACGGAAGAAACCGAAGAAGCTTCTTCGGAAAGTAAGGAAAGCGAGGCGGAAACAGAAACAGTTGAAACTGGGACGACTGCGACGGAAACAGAAACGGTTGAAACTGAAACAGAGGAAAAAGAGTCTGATAAAGAAAAAAGCAGTAATGAGGAAAAGCGGGCTGCGGATACAGATAATAGGGCAGATAACGCCTCTAAGCAAAACAATGATAATCTCTTGAACAATGGAGATTTTGAAGAAGCTGATTCAAGCAACGAATATAAACCCGCAGACTGGGATGTTGATTGGAGTGCTTTTTCTTACAAGACAGGCAGCGATGCAGATGCTCAAAAAGGAAACTTTGTATCCTGGTGGGTAGCTTCAGGCACAACAGATCAGCAGATTTCCATTAGTCAAACGCTTACAGGTACTGCATCGGGAATGTATACGATTTCAGCGGATGTGGCAGGTGTACATGTTGCAGGGAATGTTTCCTTGATCGTAAAGGATGCATCTGCGAACGAATTGGCAAAAGTAGAATTAGGAGAAGGCACTGGCTGGAGTACATGGCGTTCAGTTAGTTCTGTTTTTGAAGTACCTGAAAATGCAGGAGATATTGTTGTTTCGGTGGAAGGAACAATAGGGTTAGCAGATGCAGAGCAATCGCTGAATTTGGACAATATAAATTTGTCTGTTTTCACTGCTAAAACATTAGATGATCTGAAAGCTCTGTACGATGAAGTAAAGGAGTATAAAGAGGAAGATTACAAAGAAGGCTGGGCTGCATTTGCCGAAGCGCTTGCAACTGCGGAAGGACTGATTAATGAACCTTCAACAGACTATGATGCAATTGACGGCGCATACACAGCACTTGAAACAGCAAAGGACGCTTTGGTAGTAGCAGATGTCACGGCAACATTATACTATTATGCAGGCGATACTGACAGCAAAAAAGTAGGACTTTATCATTGGGGAAACAATATCTCTGTTGCAGGGAATCCTAATCCGGAAAGCTGGGCAATTTCGTCAGACTGGACTGCGGACATTTATCTGTTGGATGCCGTAGAGAATTATTCCGGCTGGTATTCCATTACACTTATTTTTGCAAACAAAGGGGTAGAAGATGGCTTCCAGATTTTTAAGGAATCCGATTTGGAAGCAGGTTCAAGCGATCCGGCATTTAAATGCGAGAATACAGCAGGGGAAACGGAAATATATGCCGAATTAATTTCAGGCAATGTAGATTCCTATGCTGTTAAAAAATATGGCAGTACCAATAAGCTTTATGATACGGATGACATCAGTACAGTAATGCGCAACGTCACCCTATACGTCCGCAGCGAAGCGGAACAGGGTGTGCCCGTTATAGGAACAGCCTCAGAGATTTTCGCAGTAGACGAAACAGGGACCATCAGCAAACTGGAACAAAAGGCAACCCGTAACGCTGCATATTATTATGAGATGACACCCGTTACAGGAAAAACAGACTGGTATTCATTAACATTTTCTGTTCCTGAGACAGCAAATGAAGGAGATGAGTGCTGTGCGATATATGCTTATCTTGATAATGAATATACCCTTGTGAAAGCATTCACAAACAGTACAATAACAGATGTTTTTAATGGAAATGCATACTATAAGAATGGTACTTTCTATGAATCCATTGAAGCAGCGGATGGAATTTCGCTGGGGATGCTAAAGGATTTAATCACAGAAGCAGAAACCAAAGTACAGGACGACTACACAGAGGACTCATGGACTGCTTTTGACACGGCTCTCAAAGCAGCACAGGAGTTGACAGCATCGTTAACGGACAAAGACGACACCTACATGGATGAAGAAGGCTCGACTACAATTACGGATGCTTACAATGCTTTAAATGAAGCAACAGAAGGCTTACAACAGAAAGAAGTATCCGTTACAATAGACTTCTATTATTATGCAGGCGATACAAACGGTAAGGGCGTTGGCATTTACCAATGGAGTGAACATGATAACATTTCTTCAACGGCGCCAACCGCATCCTGGAAAGCATGGGGAACACAGCCTGTTTACGAGATGACCCCTTCCGACTATTCCGGCTGGTATACAATTCCGCTGACCTTCAAAGGCAGTGTAGAAGACAATGCAAACTTCCAGGTATTTGTTCAGGACGCTTCGGCGTCAGCATATCAGTGCGGCAGCGAGGCGAGCAATAACAACGGAGGCAACAGCGCCGTATATGCAAAATTCTTTAACAAGGAAAACGACAAAAAACCCTATGCCGTAAAGTCTTATGGGGAAAACACTAAGCTTTACGAAGGGGAAGACGACGTAAACGCAGCGTTGCGCAACGTCACAGTATATGTATATGACAGCGAAGGAACCCCTGCACTTGGTTCCCAAAAAGCGCTTGCAGCAATTAACGAAACGGACGGAGCAATCATAACCCTTACGCAGTCAGCCAGTGAAAACGGCATCTATTATTATCAGATGACAGCCGTTTCCGATCATGAGAACTGGTATGAACTGGCGTTCTGCGCATCGGCAGACGATGAGATCTGTGGACTTTACAGTTATGCAAATGCAGCTTACACGCTTGTAACAAAATTCCTGAACAAGGATCCGGGAACAGATACAACGACGGTTGATTTCAGACCGGTATTTGGCGGCAGCATTTACTATAGAAACGGCAGATTTTATGAATCTATCGAGCTTGCGGATGGCGTTACCTTAAAGATGTTAAAAGACCTTTTGGCATCAGAGGACGTTACCGCAGTCAAAGAAAAAGGCGAAGAAAACTATACAGAGGCTTCCTGGAAGGCATTTCAGGATGCAATCACACAGGCACAGGCAGTCGTAAGCGAATGTGAGAGCAGTGAGGACACAAAGGCAGACGATTACACAAGCGATAAAATTACGGATGCTTACCAGGCGCTTTCTTCCGCCGTAAAAGGTATGGAAGAAAAGACATCCGCTGTCATGTTCTACTATTACAATGACAGCATTGAGAAAGACGACCAGCTTGGACTTGTTTTTTGGGGCGGCGACCAGTCTTATTCCACAGCAGAAAAGTATACGGACTGGAACGTATGGAATGAAGGCGATACATACATTATGACGGCAGTGGAAGGATATCACGGATGGTACAGTATTCCTATGGTTTTCGTGCCCACTCCGGCTGAAAACTGGCCCGGATTTGAAATCCATAAAAAGAGTGATCCTGCTACCGCAGTAGCAACCTATTCCGTTGACGGAACAAATTATCCTGTTTTAAATAACGGGGAAACCGCCTATGCAGTGAAAAACGGAAAATACTACTTAGGCAAAGACAAAGCGGTTGCAGTTATGCGCAACGTAACGTTCTACGTATACAGTGATACCGGAATACCGGCAATTGCGCTGGCAAACGCGCTCACGACTGTAGATGAGAGCAGTGGGGAAATTGTTACCCTTACGGAAGATTACACGGATGAATGGAATAACAAGTATTATCATATGACCCCGGATACCATGAACAATTGGTATTACCTGACATTCAACGTGCCCGATACACAGAATGCATCCGATAAAATAGGCGACCTGTACGTCAAGGAAAACAGCGGCTATACATGGGTAAAAGGTCTGCTTAATGGTCCGGCTGCGGACGAATACAGCATTGACCTGACACCTGTCTTTCGAGGTTACATTTACTATAAAGACGGTCAGCTGTCTGATTCCAGACTGATTACGATGGAAGATCTGAAAACCTTGGTTGATACGGCAGTAAAACTTCGTGATGAGGATCTGAAAGCGGAAGAAACAGGCGAAAACAAGTATTACCATGACAGTGAAAGTGATGGAGGAAAATGGAATCTCTTCCTTGAAAAAATTACTGCTGCAGAAGCAGTCATGGCAAAGGAAGGTGCGACAAACGAGGAAATTCAGACAGCATATGACGATTTGACAATCGCAATGGCAGAGCTTGTTCCCAGCACATGGGAAAGAGCGGAAATCAAGGTTGCGCCTGTAGCCGTAGCGGATGATTTTATCATGGGTGCAGACCTTTCTTCCTACCTTTCCCTTAAGGAAAGCGGAACGGTTTTCAAGGATGAGGACGGAAAAGCATTATCAGATGAAGGTTTCTTTGAATTGCTGCACGATGGCGGAACGAACTGGGTCCGTATCCGTATTTGGAACGATCCATATGACGGAAACGGTAATGGATACGGCGGTGGAAATAATGACCTGGAAAAAGCAAAGATAATCGGACGCCTTGCAACAAAGGCAGGTATGCGAGTTCTGATTGACTTCCACTACTCAGATTTTTGGGCAGATCCTTCAAAACAGGATGCACCTAAGGCTTGGGAACATTACACGATTGAAGAGAAAGAGGAAGCGGTTTACGCGTATACGCGCGACAGCCTGAGGGCTTTAAGGGCTGCAGGCGTTGATGTCGGAATGGTACAGGTCGGAAATGAAACCAACAATGCTGTCTGCGGCGAAAAAGGCTGGGACAAAATGGCGAGGATTTTCAATGCCGGAAGCAAAGGCGTCCGCGAATTTGACGAGAACTGCCTTGTAGCGCTGCATTTTGCAGATCCTTCTTCCAGTGCGTTTGCCGGATATGCAGCAAATGCAGCAAGCCATGGAGTGGACTACGATGTATTTGCGGCTTCTTACTATCCGTTTTGGCATGGAACAACGGAAAATCTGACTTCGGTATTAACGAACATAGCCAATACATACGGCAAAAAAGTGATGGTTGCAGAAACATCATGGGTGACAACATGGGATGACGGCGATGGTCATGAAAATACTGCACCGAGATTAACACAGACATTGCAGTATCCGGTTTCTGTCCAGGGACAGGCGGACGAGATGCGCGATGTCGTAAATGCAGTGAATTTGGTCAATGGCGCTGCAGCCGGAAATCCGGCAATCGGTGTATTCTACTGGGAGCCTGCATGGGTTTCTCCGTACTATGCATACAACGCAAAGACACTTGACCAAGGTCTGTATAACAAAAATAAGGACGCATGGGAAAAATACGGTTCAGGCTGGGCGTCAAGCTATTCTGCGGAATACGACCCGATTGACGCTGGAAGATGGTACGGCGGAAGTGCGGTTGATAATCAGGCATGGTTTGACTTTAACGGTCAAGCGCTTGCAACGGCAAAGGCTTACAAATATATCCGCACAGGAGCGGTTGCGACAGACAGAAAGAATGAGATTGCCAGTGTAGAAGCAAAAATTGAATGGACAGGAACAAAGGGAATTAATGTAGGTGAACCTGTTGTTCTGCCGGACGGTAAAGACGTGGTCGTTACCTTTAACGATGGCACAAAGAGTACCGATGAAGGCGGTAATCCGCACTTGAAGTCAATCAAGGTAAAATGGGATGAAAAACAGGTACCGCTAATCAATACGGATAAGGCGGCAATTTATGAAATTGACGGTATTGCGACATGTGAATATTACATTGTAGACGGTGCGCCGGAAACAAAGACGGAAACATATGACATCATGCTGCAGCTCGAAGTGCTTTCTACCAGCAATATCCTTATAAACAGAGGTTTTGAGGACGGACAGGAGCCGTGGATAAAAACACTGCTTGATAAGCCTGCGGATTATGTGATGGATTCCAGCATCGGTCATTTTGAAGTGCGGGCAGAGGATCCGCATACCGGTGCGAATGGTATGCATTTCTGGTGTCAGGAAGAGATTCACTTTACAATAGAGCAGACTGTGACAGATCTGAAACCGGGAACCTATACGGCTGGCGGATTTATTCAGGGTAATGGCGCATCTTCAAAGGATGAGCAGGTTTTATATGTTATTGTAAAAGATACAGACGGAAAAGAAACGCGGTATGAGCAGACATGTGGGTTAAACGGATGGCTCAACTGGGTGAATCCGGAAATTAAGAACATCAAGGTTTCCACAGGAGATACGTTGATTGTCGGAATGGAAATTGAATCCACGGTCGGCGGCGCTTGGGGAACGATTGACGACATGTATCTGTACGGCAAGTACGGCGTGAATGTGGGAAGCGCTGCACATGGTACGGTCAACGTCAGCAGCATGGAAGCAGACAGCGGTGAGATTGTACGCATCACGGCAAGACCGGAGAACGGATATTATTTATCACAGCTGAAGGTTACCGGATTGGAAGCGGCAGACAGCCTGAAGGATGCAGTCAATGCAGAAAAGCTCGCAGCTTATGACGCGGAAACAAAGACGGCGGTTCTTACGTATGACAGAAGCGAGAACAAGGAAACCATGCTGGCAAGCTTTGCAATGCCAGGAGATGTTGTTACGGTAGATGCTGTTTTCGAACAAATATTCGATAAAGCGGTTGCGATTAACAGCGAGGATGTACTTGTAGAAGGAATACCAGAAACACCGATGGAGTATACGGGCAAGAACATCGAGCTGAATCTTACATTAAGCTATTTTGGCTATAAGCTGACAAACGATGATTATAAGGTATCGTACAGAAACAATAAGAATGTCGGAAGAGCAGAGATTACGATTCAGGCAAAAGGTACCAGGTTTACCGGACAGAGAACACTATACTTTGACATTGCAGATACAAAGACTGACATTGCAAAGGCGAAGGCTGTATTAAGTGAAATTTATTACTATACCGGAGAGGAAATTGAACCGGTTATCAGCAAGCTGACTGACAAAAACGGAAAGGTTTTGGATGCGGAGCAGGACGTTGATTATACAGTTGAGTTTGAGAAAGGTCAGAATATCAATGCCGGCAATGTAACGATGTATGTCATTGCAGCGGACAGCAGCACGAAGATTAAAGGCTCATTTAAGCAGAAGTTTAAGATTGAAAAAAGCCCGATTGATAAAAAAGCCAGCATTTCCGTTGTTGGAGGAGCGTATACGGGAAGCAAGGTAACACCCAATGTGACAGTAAAGATTGGCAATAAGGTATTGCAGAAGGGCAGGGATTACACACTTTCTTACAGGAATAATGTCAATATCAGTACACGTTCAGATAAGAAACCGCTGGTAAAGATTACCGGAAAAGGCAATTACACAGGTACTGTGGAAAAGACGTTTGACATTTCCGAGAAGGATATCAATGATAATGACGTGAAGGTTACAATTGATTCAATTGCACAGGGAAAGACGCCGAAGGTTCAGGTAAGAATCGGATCGAAGACGTTATCCCTGAACAAGCACTATGTCATTACGGAGATTGTTGATGAGAACGGAAAAGCGGTCTACGACAAGAAGGGTGAACAAAAGACAAGGCTTCCCAAGATGCAGAATGCAGGCACTTATATAGTCACGATTCAGGGCGATAACGGTTACAAAGGCACTCGGACGGAAGAATTCAGGGTTGTTGACAAAAATCACTTGATTTCATCCTCTGCAATAAAGGTGACAACTCCGTCACAGAAGGTCTATACCGGAAACGAGATTCCTTTGAATGATTCGGATCTGAAGTCGCTGTTGTACAATAAGGCGCTTGGTAAATCATTGACGTGCGACGAAGACTACACAGTAAGCTATAGTGATGAAGACGGCAATAAGACAAACGTTAAGGTCGGAAAAGCGACAGTTAAAATCACGGGAATAGGCGAGTATGCCGGAACCAGAAAGATTACGTTTACGATTAAAAAGAAGCCGCTTCCTGCAAACGGCAGATATGATGACAAAACCAGCACGTTTAAAGAGGGAGAGATTGTATGGGAGCCAAAAGAAGAAACCATACTCTCCAAGGAAGAAAAGCGGGTTGGAACAGATGGCAAACGTTACCTTCCATACACGGGTTACGAATGGAAACCGGAACTGAATGTCTATGTTATTAACGGAAACGGTTCAAAGAAGCTGCTTATTAAAGGCACGGATTACTCGATTTCATACAAAAACAGCTTAAAGGCAGGTTCTATTGCATCCGCAGTCATTAAAGGAAAAGGAAATTACAGTGGAACGGTTCTTTGCAACAACGTATTTACAGTAAAAGATGTGAAACTGGATGATTTTGTGATTACAGTCAATCCGGTTGAATACACCGGAAGCAAGGTGCAGCCTGCGATCAGCTTTGTATACAAAGATCTTGGTATGGAAGTTGATGTGAAGCGTGGCGCGGCTTACACTGTAAAATTCAGCAACAACAAAAATGTAGCGAGTCTGTCAGCGAAAAATGCACCGACTGCCACAATTAAGGAAAAAGGTTTTAATGCATCTTTGAAGGGCGTTGGAAAGAAATCGCAGACATTGAAGTTTACAATTACCACAGGACGCATTACGGCAGCAGGCGTAAAAGACATTAAAGTTCAGACCTACAAGGGAAAACCTGTAAAACCGAAGCTGAATGTCCGTGTAAACGGCAGAAACCTGAAAGTGAACAGGGATTATATTGTTACCTATGACAACAATACACGACCGACAAATGAGGCACATGTTACAATTACAGGAATCGGAAATTATTCCGGTACCGTTGCAAAAACGTTTGTCATTCATTAAGCACGGGTGAACAGGGCAGAAGTAAAAACTTCTGCCCTGTGTTTGTTGTAAGCTGCGTTTAAATAGTTTATACTACAACATATCCGTAATGTTGTGATTGTGATATATATTTTTATTATATTTATGTATTTTTGATAAAGAAAGGAAATGGAAGAACAATGTACCTCAAAGAATTGAATGTTAAGGAATTCACAATGATTTACCAAACCTACATGACAGACGACTTTCCGGCAGATGAATTAAAACCGCTTGAGCGGATGGTATACACAATGGAAACAGGACTGAGCAGTGCATTCGGACTTTACGAAAACAGTGAATTGCGTGCCTATGCAGTCTTTATTGTCGCCGAAGGGCAGCCTTACGGGCTTCTTGATTACCTTGCCGTCATCAAACAACACCGTGGTACAGGTGTCGGACATCATTTCTTTATTTTAATAGAAGATGCCCTGAAACAAAAATACCCAGGACTTGAGGGATTTTTTATTGAATCCGAAAACATTGACTTTGCCGAAAACGAACAGGAACGCAGGATTCGCGAGCGCAGAATTGCGTTTTACGAAAATAATGGCTGCCAGGGCACAATGCTTGGTTCGCGGCTATTTGGTGTGACATATAGCATCCTGTTGTATCAGTTTGCCCAAAATTCAAGGGAGAAACAGGAAACGGGCATTTTGTTCCAATCGCTTGATAATATTTATAGAACAATGTTTAAAAAGCATCATTACGAAAATCAGGTAAGCCTTTGGGTAGTTGACTAAGTGGGGTTTTTTCGGTATAATCAAATAAATTGTTCTTAAAAAAATACAAAAAGGGGAGCAGTATGGATTCTTTGAATTATAAGGCAAGGGCTAAAATAAACTTAGGGTTAGATGTATGCAGACGGCTTGAAAACGGCTACCATGAAGTAAAAATGATTATGCAGACCATAGATTTATATGATGAACTGTTCCTGAAGAAAAGGCTGGAACCGGATATTGTCCTGCTGATTAACAGCGTGGATAACCTCGGAAAGCTTGAGGATAATTTAATTTATAAAGCGGCAAAGCTGATGCGGGAACGTTACCATATCGAGCAGGGAATTGAAATAAGCCTGAAAAAGAATATTCCCGTGGCAGCAGGAATGGCAGGAGGCAGCACGGACGCAGCAGGCATAATGCTAGCCATGAACGAGATGTTTGCGCTTGGCAGGAGCAAAAAAGAACTGATGGAGATTGCGCTGCCGCTTGGTGCAGATATTCCCTTCTGTATTATGGGTGGTACGGCGCTTGCAGAGGGAATCGGTGAAAAACTTACACCGCTGCCGAAGCCGCCTCATGCGGATATCGTGGTGGTAAAGCCGCCGATTATGGTATCAACAGGAAAGGTGTATCAGAGTCTTGATTTGAGCGAAATGAAAACACACCCTGATATTGACGGTATGGTAAGGGCATTGGAGGACAGTGATTTGGCGGGCATTACACAACGCATGGAAAATGTGATGGAAAGTGTTACAGAAGCGGAATTTCCAATTATTACGGATATTAAGAAAATGCTGACAGGAAACGGTGCATTGGGTGCAATGATGAGCGGGAGCGGACCGAGTATCTTCGGTGTGTTTCAGGATGTTGCGACAGCCTCTAATGCAGCAGAGTATGTGCGCAGGACACTGGAACAAAAAGGGGTTTATGCGCAAATTCATGTTACGACATTTTACAATCAGTAGGAATAAGAAAAACGAGGAGGATTTATTTGTATGAGCATGATTATGGACGACGAGTATTTGCCGCTTCGGGATGTGGTGTTTAATACGCTGAGGCAGGAAATTCTTACAGGGAAATTGAAGCCGGGCGAAAGACTGATGGAAATACATCTTGCAAATAAGCTTGGTGTAAGCCGTACGCCCATAAGAGAAGCAATCAGAAGACTTGAGCTGGAAGGTCTTGTGATTATGATACCGCGCAGAGGTGCGGAGGTCGCGCAGATTTCATGGAAAAGTTTAAAAGATGTACTTGAAGTGCGCAGCGCGCTTGATGTGCTTGCGATAGAGTTGGCATGTGAACGCATGGGACAGGGGGAGCTGGAACTTCTTTGTGAGGCATGCGAGTGTTTTGAAGAGGCAACAAAGACAAAGGATACGAGAAAAATCGCAGAGGCAGATGTGGCATTTCATGATATTATCGTGATGTCAACAGGAAATCAGCGGTTAATTCAGCTTGTAAACAACTTATCCGAGCAAATGTACCGGTACCGTTTTGAGTATATCAAGGATGACAGTCAGCATGACATGCTTGTACAGGAGCATAAGGAGATGTACAAATGTATCCGGATCAAGGATAAAAAAGCGGCTGCGAGCGTGGTGAAAAAGCATATCGATAATCAGGAAGAGGCTATCATCAGGCAGCTGCAGCTTGAAAAAGGTGAAAAAAACAACGATAGCGAATAAACCGTTAAAAGCTGTCCATACTTTATATATGCCCGAATGGGTTTGAACACACGGATATAGGAGGTATGGACAGGTGCGTAATTTGATATTGATGCTTGGGGTAGTGCTTTGGATTGGTGCGCTCTCTCCGGAGATATTTATTGATGTGGCAGGCGGATGCATTTTTGATGAGGAAGGAAATGAACTGGACCGCGAAGAAGCACAGGAGTTTATGGAGTTGTATTTTTATAACAATAAAACAGACGGCATCGAGAATCCAAGGCTGGAGTTTAAGTTCGGGATTGCGGAGTTGTTTGGCAGGAACTGAGGGGGTATTATGACAAAAGATGTACTGGTGTCGGTAAAGGGGCTGCAGTTTGCAGACGCTGATGTAAGGGAAACGGCAAGCGACGAGGAACTTGACAGCATAGAAACGATTTGTCCTGGCAGATATTATTATAGAAATGAGGGGCATTTTATCGTATATGAGGAGCTTGTGGACGGGTTCGCAGGCGCTATCAAAAATCTGATAAGGTTAAGGGACAGGGAATTTATTATTTCCAAGAAAGGTCCTGTGAATGTGCAGATGGTGTTTTCCGAGGGTAAGAAAACAATGGCGGATTACCATACTCCCTTTGGAAATATTTTGGTTGCGCTTGATACGAAAAAAATCAGAACGGAAGAAACACAGGACGATATAAACATATCGATTGAATACGGACTTGAAGCGAATTACCAGTTTATTGCAGACTGTAATATCGCAATACATATCACATCAAGACCTGCCATATAACGACATGCCCTGATGTGGCAGGATAAAAGGCAGACCAAGTAGTGTGGTCTGCCTTTCAGAAAGGAGAAAAAGCTGCTAATATACAAATTTAAAGTATCGGTTCCTGTGGATTATCCCTGCGTGCCTCATCGAGCAGATGCTTCATACGCCGCTCCATCTCGGAAAGCTCGGTAGAATAATTTTGGAACGCATCGGTTGTTTCCTCGGAGGTTTCCCCCTTGTAACAGATGCGGTGCTCCATACTTGCCCATAAATCCATCGCAAGCGTGCGGAACTGGATTTCCACAGGATAATATTGCATTCCTTCAATGCGGTATACCGGTACGCCAAGTACCATATGGTAGCTTTTATATCCGCTGCTTTTCGGATAATGGATATAGTCACTTTCCTTTAGAATCAACAAATCAGTCTGCGTTCTTACTAAAGAAAGGATACTGAAAATATCTTCAACGAAATAGCAGATTACGCGGATTCCCGCAATGTCTGTCAAATTGTCTTTTGCCGTGTATGCCGTAACCGGAAGATTTCGGAACAATAATTTCTTCTCAATGCTCTTTCTGCTTTTGATGCGAGCCTGTATATTATGTATTGGGTAGTCGCGGTATTTTTTTCTGTAATCTTCATTCAAACCGTTCATGCGAACCTCAAGGCGTGTCATTGCTTCCTTGTAGGGTTCAACCAGTTGGTCGTATTCCTCTTGGGAGATACGCTCGGTTTTCGTGGAGGCGGCTACAAAGGAAAGTGCGGTATTCATTTCTTTTATCAATTCTGATGAGTAATCATTTTTCCTTGCGATCAATATTCATACCCCCCCTGCTGACTGTATTGATTAGCAAAACGTATCTTATATATTAACTATATCTCAAATAAACGATGAATGCAATTAAAAATGTATAAAATTCACAAAAAAGAATAAAAGTCGTGAGAATTTTTATAAAGTATTCCAAAAAATAACACTATTATGTAAATTCAACAGATATTTAAAAATTCAACAGATGCTTTATGGGAAAAATGAATGAGAAAAATTGAATAAAAGATGGTATTTCTAGGGGGGTTAGTGCTATACTTAAGATATTGGCGGATATAAACCGCAAAAACACTTATCAAACGGAAAGGAAGATTTAAAAATGAAAATCGCATTAATCAATGAAAATAGTCAGGCTGCAAAAAATGCCATGATTTGTGAAACACTCAAGAAGGTTGTGGAGCCGATGGGGCATGAAGTATTTAACTATGGCATGTATACGGCGGAGGATGAGCACCAGCTAACATATGTACAGAACGGTATCCTTGCAGCAGTTTTATTAAATTCCAAAGCGGCAGATTTTGTTATCACAGGATGCGGAACAGGTGAAGGCGCAATGCTTGCCTGCAATGCATTTCCCAAGGTGCTGTGCGGACATATCGAGTCACCGCTTGACGCATATCTGTTTTCACAGGTCAATGACGGAAACTGCGTGGCGCTTCCATTTGCCGAAAACTTCGGATGGGGCGGGGAACTGAATTTGGAATATATCTTTGAAAAGCTGTTTTGTGCACCGGGCGGCGGCGGATATCCAAAGGAGCGCGTTGTGCCGGAGCAGAGAAACAAGAAAATCCTTGACGAAGTAAAGACCGTGACACATGCGGATCTTTGTGATATTCTGCCAAAGCTTGACAAAGAGCTTTGTAAGGGCGCGTTAAGCGGTGAGAAGTTTCAGGAATATTTCTTTGCAAACTGCAAGGATGAGAAAATTGCTGCGGCAGTAAAAGCTGTTTTGGCATAAAGGGTATTCGTATGCTGTTGGACAAGATTTATTACACGGTGGACAGTCTTGATGGAGATTATGCGTATTTGAAACGGGAGGATGACGCGTCGGAGGAAACGAAATGTGTGGCAAGGGCGCTGCTTCCTGTGGAGATTGCAGAAGGTTCAAGGCTATTGTATGAAATGATGGAGTATACCTTACTTTAAAGGAAATTACAAACCCTTCTGTTATATGATAAAATGGGCATTAATGAGGAAAATAAAGAAAGGCGATGGAAATTTATGCAGAATAAAGGGAAATACTACATTACAACAGCGATTGCCTACACATCGGGCAAGCCGCATATTGGGAACAATTATGAAATTGTGCTTGCAGACAGCATTGCACGGTATAAAAGAAAAGATGGTTACGATGTCTTTTTCCAAACGGGAACGGACGAGCATGGACAAAAAATTGAGTTGAAGGCGGCAGAGGCAGGGGTGACGCCGAAGGCATTTGTTGATGATGTAGCAGGTGTTATCAAAGGGCTGTGTGATATGCTTAACATTTCTTATGATAAGTTTATCCGCACGACGGACGACTTTCATGAAAAACAGGTGCAGAAGATTTTCAAGCGCCTTTATGATCAGGGCGATATTTATAAGGGAGCGTACGAAGGGCTTTACTGTACGCCCTGTGAATCGTTTTGGACGGAATCCCAGTTAAAGGACGGAAAATGTCCGGATTGTGGACGCGAGGTAAAGCCTGCAAAGGAGGAGGCATATTTCTTTAAGATGAGCAAGTATGCCGACAGACTGATTGACCATATTAACAAGCACCCTGAATTTATCCAGCCGGTTTCAAGGAAAAACGAAATGATGAACAATTTCCTTCTTCCGGGTCTACAGGATCTGTGCGTGTCGCGTACTTCGTTTAAGTGGGGCATTCCGGTAGATTTCGACAATAAACATGTTGTTTATGTTTGGCTTGACGCGCTGACAAACTATATCACAGGCATCGGTTATGATGCGGATGGAAACAGCACGGAGCAGTTTGCAAAGCTTTGGCCTGCTGATTTGCATTTAATAGGAAAGGATATTATCCGGTTCCACACGATTTACTGGCCGATTTTCCTGATGGCGCTAGGCGAGGAGCTGCCGCATCAAATTTTTGGGCATCCTTGGCTGTTGCAGAATAATGATAAGATGAGCAAGTCAAAGGGAAATATTATGTATGCGGATGACCTTGCGGAGGTTTTTGGCGTGGATGCAGTGCGCTATTTTGTGCTGCATGAGATGCCATTTGAAAATGACGGTTCGATTACGTGGGATTTGATGGTAGAGCGGCTAAATTCCGACCTTGCAAATACACTTGGAAATCTTGTCAACAGAACGATTTCCATGAGTAATCAATATTTTGGAGGCATTGTTTCGGACAAGGGCGCTGCAGAGGAGGTAGATGAGGAATTAAAGGCAGTCGTAACGGGCACGTATGATAAGGTGGAAGCAAAAATGGATAGTCTGCGTGTTGCCGATGCACTGACGGAAATTTTTAATCTGTTTAAGCGCTGCAATAAGTATATCGATGAAACAGAGCCGTGGGTGCTTGCAAAGGATGATGCAAAGAAGGACAGACTTGCGACGGTACTGTATAATCTTGTGGAAAGTATATCAATTGGCGCAGGATTGCTTGAGCCGTTTATGCCGGAAACAGCGGCAAGGATTATGAAGCAGTTCAACAGCGCGATCCGTGATTTTGATTCAACAAAGACGTTTGGGATTTATGAATCAGGTACAAAGGTTACGGATTCGCCTGAGATTTTGTTTGCACGTCTTAATCCGAAAGAGGTTGATGCAAAGGTCGAGGTGATTGCCGCGAAACAAAAGGCGGCGTCGGATGGCAGCGCGACGCAGAAAAATGACACAGATGTCATAAATATAGACGGCGGCAGTGACGCTGCTATTGATATAGAGCCAAAGGATGAAATTACGTATGATGATTTTGCCAAAATGCAGTTTCAGATGGGTGAGATTATTGCGTGTGAGGCGGTGCCAAAGTCGAAAAAACTGCTTTGCAGCCAGGTAAAAATCGGTTCGCAGGTGAAGCAGATTGTATCGGGCATTAAGGCATATTACACGCCGGAGGAAATGGTTGGTAAAAAAGTGATGGTACTTGTGAACCTGAAGCCTGCGAAGCTGGCGGGTGTACTGTCGGAGGGAATGCTTTTATGCGCGGAGGATGCGGAGGGGAACCTTGCGCTGATGACTGCGGAGAAGCCGATGCCTTCGGGAGCGGAAATACAATGAAAAGCGATGTTTCATTGGGCAAGTTTGGGCTGCAAAGCCCAAACTTGCATGCTAAGGAGGGAGCACAGTTATAGAAATGAAAGCAGAAGCAATCATATTTGATTTGGATGGAACGATGTGGGATGCGGTAGACGGGATTTTAAAGACATGGAATCAGGTGGTGGCAAATCATCCGGAATGCCGCACAGAGCCGATTTCGCAGGAGGAGTTAAGCGGCTGTTTGGGGCTGCCGATGACAGAGATTGGAGAAAGGCTGTTCCCCAATACGACACAAAAAGAGCAGCAGATTCTGCTGGATGAGTGCTGTGAGCTGGAGAACCGGTATCTAAGTGAGCATGGCGGAATTTTGTATCCGAAGCTTGAGGAAACTCTTTTGGCGCTGAAAAAGAATTATAAGCTTTTTGTGGTCAGCAACTGCCAGCAGGGGTATATTGAGAGCTTTCTCAAGGCGCACAGGCTGGAAAAGTGTTTTGACGATATTGAGTGCTGGGGGAACAATCTTTTGCCAAAGGGTGAGAATAACAAGCTCATTATGAGGCGAAATGGCGTGACACGGGCGGTTTATGTCGGTGACACTGCGGGCGACGAGGAGTCGGCGCGGGTGGCGGGCATTCCGTTTGTGTATGCGTCATATGGGTTTGGCGAAGCAAAAAATCCGGATTATATCCTGCCGGAATTTGAGAAGCTGCCAGAGATTATGGAAGAGATGGATTAAAAATTTCAGACATTTTGCCGATATAAATATAAAGTACAGTTTTTATTGATATTAGTATTGTCAGATTATGGAAGCAAACGGAATTGCGAAAACGTTTAAAGGAATGGGGTGGGATGTCTTATGCAAATTCAAATGGTAACACAAAATAATATCAACGTAGTAGTCGGAAGGGCAAGTCAGCCAAAGCATCAGTCTGCGCAGATGCCGGGCAATGCTTTTGACGGACCGCAGTGTAAGGTTACGATTTCAAAAGAGGGAAGAAGGTTAAACGAACAATCGAACGGGAGTTCGGGAAAGAGCGCGCAGAGTCTGAAGGCAGAAAAAATGATGCTGCGTCAGCAGAAGCAGTCAGAGTATGCAGATGAAACGCAGAGTGAATATTTGACTCTGATTGAGGAAATCGATAAGGCGATTAAGTCTATGCAAAAGGCGAATATGCCTGGGGAGGATTTGACCACCATTGAGAAAAAACAAAGCCTGATTCGCGAAATGCAGGACCAAAAGCAAAAGCAGATGGAAGCGAATCAAAAGAAGGCGAAAGAGGCACAGCAGATGGCAACGCAGTCATCGGAGCTGCAGGATGAAATTGATGAAAATAACCGTGATTTACTGATTATGTTAAAGAGCATCGAGGCGTCCGAGAAGGCGGAAGAGGAGCGCGAGGGCGGAAGTTCAGAAGAAGGCAGCAGTGATGGCGGTGAAACGCAAAACAGTGTGAGCGATATGATTCATAATTCTGCGTCGCGGTTTGTGACGTCTTCCATGAAGCGGGAACTGGGTGTTGTAGGCTCGATTAACGCATTGTATGAGGAAGGGCTTCAAAATCTTGCACGGGCAGATGAAATTGAGCAGAAGGCGTCTATGGAATCGGATAGTTTAAAAGCGCTTTTGGCGGACGAGACAATTTCAGATGACGAAAAACGGGAAGCGGTAATGAGCTATGGCTTAAAAATGGCGCCGAAGGCACAGGTGGAGCTGGAAATCCTCCTTGGTGGCGCAAAATACACGCAGGCGGAAAAAGAAGCTGCTTTGGACCGTTATCAAACATTGATGAAGTCAGACAGTGATTTAGCGGATTACAGACGGCGCGGCTTGCAGATGATTAAGGACGCGAAGGAATGCAAAAGTGATCACCTTGCAATGAACCCGCTTCAGGGCATGGAGGAAACGAGAAACAGTATGATTCAGTCAGCGGTGGACGCTGCTTTTCATGAGGCGTCGCAGGGTAAGCTGGACGAGGCATCACAGGAGCTTGAGGATGAAGTAAAAGACTTGATTGATGAGCGCAATGATATCGATTCTGTAGAATCCGAAGAGAATCAGGACGAGGAGGAAGAAAAAGAAATCGGAGAATTGCTTGAATTATTTGACCCAGAGGAGCAGCCGGAGGAAGACGAAAAGAAGCTTGAGGAAACAGCCGGGGAACAAGTAACGGTAACACAGGGATAGTGGGAGCGTTTCAAAAGGATGTGATGATATGAAGGTCCAGGAAGCACAAAAACTGTACCGCGCGCAGCGGGCAACGATTATAGACCGACGCAGAAAGCTTGTAAAGAAAAAGGAAGAGCTTGATAAAAAGGTCAAGACAGCGTTTGATTCCGAAAAGCGGGAGGTTTATGCAAATGAGGCGGCGACTTTAGAGCTGACCATCGGCGCATTAAATGAGAAATTTGATGAAAACCAGGAAGTGCTTGACAGACTGACACAGCAGTATGTATCTGTTTTTAACGCGGAGGTTTCCAAACAGCAGAAGGATGCAATGGAGGATGCCGCATTGGAGATGGGGAAAATCATGGAAACGGCGCGGCGTATCGGAAAGGGCGCACGTGTGCCGGCAACAGACGAGAAAAAAGTCATGGATTATAGCATGGAGTTGTATTTGGCGGCAAAAAATCTTGCATTGCTCAACAAGATGAAGGACAAGAAGAAAGAAGAGTATGATTCCCTTTGGGGGGATGAGGAAGAAAAGCAGGAATATGATCCCGAGGGAAAGGCTGAGAATGCGGATACTTCTGTCGGGGCACCAGAGGATTTGGGAGATCTTGGGGTGATATCAGAATAACACATGTTATCGTAATGCGTTTGAGATAAAGTGCACATACTATGGACAAGCAGTTGGCATAAGGAAAACGGAGGTTAAATATGGTAAAGAAGATTGAAAACAACAATATGAGCGAAGCATTGGGAAGCAGTCTTGCGCTGGTGGATTTTTCTGCAACATGGTGTGGACCATGCAAGATGCTTGCACCAGTGCTGGAGGAGGTTTCCGGGGATTTTGCCGGAACGGTTGATTTTTTTAATGCGGACGTTGACGCGAATGACGAGCTTGCGTTAAAGTATGGTATCCAAAATATCCCTGCACTTGTTATTTTTAAAAATGGTGAGGTTGCTGACAGAAGCGTAGGATTTCAGTCAAAAGAGAAGCTGAAAGCGTTTATTAACGCACAGATATAATCTGTGGAAAAAGTAAGACATTGTTATAGAAAGCAAGGATATATTCTGTTAGAGGATATATCCTTTTTTGTATCATTTTGTGATTCGAAAAGGACAAAAATTTTAGGGTGTAAAAACCAAAGAAATCTGTTATAATCAGAATTAAGGAAATTTTCAGGCTGAACGATTATAAAAAGGGTATTCATGATAACGGAAAGGAAACAGAAACAATGATGAAACAGGCGGATAAAAGAAACCTTACAATGGTAATGGACTTGTACGAGCTTACGATGGCAAACGGCTACTTTAATGACGGTGATATGGAATCGCGGGTGGCGTTTGATGTGTTTTATAGGAAAAATCCTGACAGAGGCGGTTTTGCAATTTTTGCGGGGCTTGAGCAGATTGTGGAATATGTTGAAAACCTCCACTTTTCGGAAGAGGACGTGGCATATCTGCGTTCCCTTAACACTTTTACGGACGCGTTTTTGGATTATTTAAAAAATTTTAAGTTTCATGGAGATATCTATTCTTTTCCGGAGGGTACCATCATGTACCCGAATGAGCCAATTATGACAATTGTAGCGCCTTTAATTGATGCGCAGATTGTCGAAACGGCAATTCTTGCGCAGGTCAATCACCAGTCGCTTGTGGCGACAAAGACGGCACGTATTGTGAAAGCTGCGGCAGGAAAGCTTGTGTCGGATTTTGGCGCAAGGCGCGCACACAATATGGATGCGGCGGTATACGGCGCAAGAGCTTCTTACATAGGCGGTGCGGCAGGAACAGCAACCGTTCTTGCGGGACAGATGTTTGGCATTCCGGTAAGCGGAACGATGGCGCATAGCTGGGTAATGTATTATCAGGATGAGTATGAGGCGTTCAAAAATTATGCCATAAACTATCCTGACAATACCGTGCTTTTGGTAGATACCTATGATACCATGCAGTCTGGCATTCCGAACGCAATCCGCGTTGCACATGAGATTTTGGAACCGATGGGAAAGCGTCTCAAAGGGATTCGTATCGACAGCGGCGACTTGGCGTACCAGTCAATTAAGGTGCGGAAAATGCTTGATGAGGCAGGGCTTCAGGACTGCAAGATTATTGTGTCAAACAGTTTGGACGAGCATACAATCTCTTCTCTGAATACACAGAAGGCGTGCATCGACAGTTACGGCGTAGGTGAGCGTCTGATTACGGGAGCGACAAGTGATTATTCCGATGATACGCTTGCACTGCTTGGGGCGGTTTATAAAATTGCTGCAGTTGAGGAAAACGGCATGTTTGTGCCACGTATTAAGATTTCGGGGACTGTAGAAAAAATCACAAATCCGGGATTGAAAAAGGTATATCGGATTTATGATCAAAATGGAAAAGCAAAAGCGGACCTTCTTGCAAAAGCTGATGAGGTCATTGATATGAACGGAGAGTTCCGTTTTGTGGATCCGCAAATGCCGTGGAGAAATTTGAAGTTTACAAACTGTACCGCAAAGTCTTTGCAGGTCAAGATCTTTGAAAACGGCAAGAGAGTGTATGAGCTCCCTACGCTGGAGCAAATCCGCGACTATGTGAAAAAACAGCTGAGCGAAGAAATTTGGCAGGAGGAGCAGCGGTTTATTAATCCACATGTGCATTATATGGATATGACACCAGATTACTATGAGCTTAAAATGAGTCTGCTTCATGAAAAAGGAATGACAGGAGAAAAATAACATACATTATTTAAAATGTGCAGGTAAAATGCATTGGATAAAAGTGCAAAAGTATTGTGATTACAAAAAATGAAATTTCTGTTTGGATGGATTGTGGAATAAGAATGCTTGAAAATACAAGGGAATATCATATATTGTTATTAGAAGTTGAAAAAATGCACTTGGAAAATGAAGGAAATATTTCATTTATAATAAATGCGGAATTGGTAATGAAAATATGAATGACACATGTTGTGAAAGCTTGTTATGAAATAAATTAAAACATGGATATAATAAAATATCACATATTATTCAATTGCATAAAAAAGGGTTGCCTAGAAAAAGCAGCTCTTTTTTATTTTAAAAAGCATAAGTTATTTAATTGCATTTAAATAACTTGGAAGCAAATGGGACGTGATGTATTGGAATACCGTCTAATGTACGGAAGCATAAAGAAAATGCTTTTTGTGCGCACAAATGTAGAAGGGAGATGCAGGAAACCAAGATGAAAACATTAATCCTTGAAGCAAAAGACGGCAACGCGGATGCATTTACACGGCTGATGCAATCGCAGCTTCAAAATATGTATAAAACGGCAAGAGCCATTCTGCACAACGATGAGGATGCGGCGGATGCCATATCCGATACCATTCTGACCTGCTGGGAAAAGCTATGGCAGCTGAAGAATCCAAATTTTTTTCGGACCTGGATGACGCGCATTCTGATTAACAAATGTAAGGACATTATCAGAACGCAAAGCGGTATTTCTTTGGTGGAGGAGTTGCCGGAGCAGGCGGTAGTTGACACGACTTATGAAAATGTGGAGTGGAAAGCTGCGCTGGAGGTATTGGATGAAAAGCACAGGCTTGTGATGGTGCTTTATTATGTGGAAGGGTTTGACACGGCGCAAATCGGCAAAATGCTCGAATTGCCTGAGAGCACGGTTCGAAGCAGGCTTGCAAGGGGACGTGAAAAACTGGCTAAAAGTTTGGAAGGAGGCGGAAATTATGAACGAGCGTGATACAATGCGCGTTTTACAGTCCGACATCGTAATACCTGAAATCGTGCAGCAAAAGGCAAACATGGCGTTTGACCAGATACGCCAGGCAGAACCGAAAATAAAAAACAGGAGAAAACCGCGTATGAGAAAACGGGGAATGACAGCGCTTATCGCTGCGGCGGTGCTCGCTTTAGGCGGTGTTACGGTATTTGCGGCATATCGGAACTGGAGCAAAGGGCTTTCAGACAGTTTGCGGATATCGCAGGAACAGAAGGAAGAACTGGAGGAGGAAAGTGCAGTCGCTTTTGCCATGCAGAGCGAAACGCAAAACGGCGTTACTGTGACGGCGCAGCAGAGCATTACCGATAATTATTTTGCACATTTAAGCTTTCGCGTCGAAGGATATGATTTGCCAAAAGATGCGCAGGGGAATTATGACGAGCCATGTTTTGAAAATATCAATATCACGGTGGATGGCGGCACGGATTATAATATGCTGGGCGCCAGTTTTTATGACGGCTTGGTGACAGGACCGGAGGGAAGGGTGGTCTATGCGGATGGTTCGCCGATTGATTATGATGCGCCGGGCAGCTTTGCGCGCTACGTGCAGGAGGATGGCAGCCTGGAATGTCTGATTACGCTTTACAATGGCAAGAAGGGGTATTTTTTAAATAAGGAAGTCTGTGTGGAGCTTGAGAATTTAGGCACGGTTTCCAAGGCACTGTATGAACGGGAGAATGAGGTGCGTGGAACATGGAGCTTTCGTTGGAATTTGCAGGGAACGGACAGCACAAAGGAGTATCATCTGAATGAGCCGCTTGGCGACACGGGTGCAACAGTGGTGTATGCAGAGATTTCGCCGATTTCCATGCACGTGGAGCATCATTTTCCCTATCAGGAGCGCACGGAAACGGGATTTGACCAGGACGGCAATCCGATTGAAAGCACGGGATACGTGGAGGCGCCGCCGCTTGCGGGTGTGCAGCTAAAGGATGGTACGGTTTATTCGTATTTGTGCAACGGTGGCGCGGGAGGATACGGTGCGGACAATAAGGAAATTTATTGTGAAACTTATGCGAATGACAGGATTATAGACACGGACGCGGTAGCGTATCTGCTTTTTCGTAAGGAGATTGACGGGTTGTATTCGGAGAGCGAATTTTATCGTGTTGCCGTGAATTAAAGAACACATTACTGTATTTATATTTTGGAAATTCATAGAAAAAACCGGACGTTGCAGCGTCCGGCTTTTTTTGTGGTTTTTATAGTTCATTTGCGCTATCGCAGATTCCCTAAATCTGCGAAACAAAAACAGTCATAAAATGCCATAAAAAATCTAAAATCATTCTTACTTTATCATATTTCATAAGAGTTGACAACTCTTTTTCTGTTTTTTGTAAAAAATGGAATAAAATTTCTGATACGCTAAAAAAGCATATAAAATTTTAACATTATAAAATTAAAAAAAAGAAAGGCAAAGACTTTTTATGGTCATTTTGGGGGTCATAGACCGTAGGGTCTTATGAAAAGAAAGGAACGGTGATTTATGGCAAGGCATGGTGAAAACATTAGGAAAAGAAAAGATGGACGCTGGGAGGGGCGTTATTCTGTATACAGTGCAGAAAAAGGGAAACAGGTTTATTGTTCCGTTTATGGAAGAACGTATGAAGATGTACGGGAAAAGCTGACCACAAAGAAAAATCTTTTAAAAGGTCAGTCTGAAAAAGGCGAAAACCATGATGCGGGGGATATTGCCTTTATAGAAGCCGCACAAGGGTGGCTTGCACAGGTTCAGGAAAAAAGGAAGCATTCAACTTATATAAAATACAATCTCATTTATCAAAAATATGTTGAGAAAATCTTCAAAGATGCGGCATTGTCCCAAATGACAGATTCTTTTGTAAAGGAAAGACTTTCCCGGGAAAAACGTTCAGAAATTTTATCGGACAGTGTGCAAAAAAGCATTTATGGCGTATTGAAACAGGTCTTAAAGTATGCATCTGTCAGATATTGCCTGACAATTGCCCCCTTGCAAATTCCTGATTCCAGAACACGTAATAAACCTGTCAATGTGCTTTCAAAAGGTGAGCAGAAACAGCTGATTGCTATTCTTTACCATAAAATGAATCTGTTTAAATTGGCAGTGCTGCTGGTGTTGTTCACAGGGCTTAGACTTGGAGAGCTGTGTGCGTTGAAATGGACAGACATCGATTTTGAAAATAAAATTCTTGGGGTAAACCGGACGGTACAACGCCTTTACACGGAGGGACACAGGACAAAAACAATCCTGATGGAAACACCGCCCAAAAGTGAACATTCCGTACGGGAGATCCCGTTGTCTTCTGCATTGTTGGAGCTGCTCGTAAAGTTTCGCAACAGCAAAGAATATATATTCGGCGGAGATAAACCAATGGAGCCGAGAACGATGCAGTACCATTTTAAGAAAATATTAAAAGAGGCAGTTTTGGCTGATACAAATTTTCATATTCTGCGTCATACCTTTTCCACAAACTGTATTGAAGACGGCATGGATGTGAAGAGCCTAAGCGAAATGCTGGGACATTCCGATGTGCAGATTACATTGAACCGGTATGTGCATCCTTCTATGGACACAAAAAGAAGATATATGGACAGCCTGTCAGCGTTTTATGGTCAGATTTATGGTCAGGTCGGATAAGAATCCCGTTCTTTATCGGGCTTAGTGATGATCAGACAGAACCCGCAGTTTTGGCTGGAATCAGACGCCAGGTAATCTGAGCAGATTAGGCGCAGCAGATGAAAAATTATGGTAAGATAAGGGCTGCCGTGAATGGGCAGTCTTTTTTTGTGTGCAAAAAAGGGGATATAGAAGATTTAAATTGTAAAAATTGCTTACAAAAATTGACAAATAATTGAGCAGTACTTATACTGTAAATAGAAGTAATCAACATGATAATGTATATAGTTACCAAAAAATTATTGGTAATTTCTGAAAATTTTATTGCTTTTTGAAGGATGTCAATAAATTTTATGAAAACAAGGATATCAGAAAGGGAAGGAGCGGCAGGTTACAGATGAAAAAGGTGACAATACAGGATATTGCGGCACAGATGGGTTTGAGCCGGAATACAGTTGCAAAGGCACTCAACGGAGGTCTTGTATCCCCGCAGACGAAGCAGGCGGTGGTGCAAAAGGCGTGGCAGATGGGATATGCAAAGCTGGACAAAAACCTTTTGGAGGAAGTTAAAAGTATTCATAGAAAAGTAAATACAGGCACAATCCTCGTACTTTTTAATCATATGCAGTCTGTATTTTGGACAAGGGCGCTTGCGGGGATTAGCAGTGCAGTCAATGATGAGGGATACCGTATGCAGCTGCATGTGGTTGATGAGAATGACAAGGACGGCAGTGAAACGCTGCGGCTGATTGCAGATGATGTAAAAGGGATTATATTTCTTTGTATATTTCCGATTAAGTTCGTGAAAGGCGTCAGCAGGGCGAAGCTTCCAATGACATTTTTTAATACGCCCGTAAATGCACAGGAATATATTGAGCTTGGAGATATTATGAATATGGAAGGCTTTTATTCCATGAACCGTCTGACCAATTATATTATTTTGCAAAAGGGCTGCCAGAGATTGGGATATATCGGTTATGCAGAAGGGTCACGTATGATTCAGGCAAGATATCTTGGTTTTTTAAATGCTTGCAATCAAAACAAGATACAACTTGATGCGCGGATACAATACACACGTCCTCTGAACCAGGAAAGCTTCAGCTATGCAGTGACAGAGGAAATTGTAAACAATATGCCGTACATTCCTGACGCCATTGTTTGTGAGGATGACGATGTGGCAAAGCATGTGGCGCTCGCACTGCTCCAGCGTGATGCACAGGCGGTGAAAAATACCGTAATCACAGGCTTTAACAATACACTGGAGTCTGATTTTTTCAAAAATGATATTGTTACGGTAGACGTGCGTATTGAGGAAATGGGCAGGAGACTGGTAAAATCCGTGGTTGACAGGGTGAATAATCCTACGATTGACCTGGCATTTCACACGCTTGCGACGTATCCGCGGTTTTAGGCTGCGGCGGTATCATTACCTGAAAAAAGACATAGCACCCCTGACGATAATGTGTTAGAATAAAGGCAAATGAGTAGAAAAATTTTCACAGACAATGGAAAGGTAAGGTTATTAACATGTCAAGTGTAAGCATTGAACGAGTAATCGAAAAGCTCAAGCTCACTAATCTCACTCCTGAGATTGATGTTTCGAGCATTAAAATCCACCAGCCGGATATTAACCGTCCTGCGCTCCAGCTTTCGGGGTATTTTGAACATTTTGAGGAAACAAGACCGCAGATTATCGGTTTTGTGGAATACTCTTATATGGAGCATATCAGTGACGAGAAAAAGAAGGAGGTTTACCCGCGTGTCATTTCGGAAAAAACACCATGTATTATTTTTTGCAGAAACCTGATGCCGGATCCGCTTTTTGTTGAAATTGCGATGAAAAACAACGTTGCTCTTTTAAAAACGAGCAAGCCGACGTCAGCGTTTATGGCAGAGATTATCCGTTGGCTTAATGTTGAGCTGGCTCCGTGCATTTCCGTGCATGGCGTTTTAGTTGATGTATACGGTGAAGGTGTGCTGATTACGGGTGAGAGCGGTATTGGTAAGAGTGAGGCTGCACTGGAACTGATTAAGCGTGGTCACAGACTTGTGTCGGATGACGTAGTGGAAATCAGGAAGGTGAGTGATGACACGTTGGTCGGCACGGCGCCTGATATTACAAGACATTTTATTGAGTTGCGCGGCATAGGTATAATAGACGTAAAGACGCTTTACGGTGTGCAGAGCGTTATGGACACTACTAATATTAATCTTGTCATACGGCTGGAGGACTGGGACAAAGAGAAGAACTATGACCGTCTTGGGCTTGAGGAGAATTATACGGAATATCTTGGGAATAAGGTGGTCTGCCATAATATTCCAATCAGACCGGGTAGAAACCTTGCAATTATATGTGAGTCAGCAGCGGTCAACCATCGTCAGAAGAAAATGGGCTACAATGCAGCACAGGAGCTTTACCAGCGTGTACAGAATTCGCTGTTGAAGCCGAGGGAAGATGAAATGTAAACGGAGGATTAAATTTATGGGCAAATATTGTTTTGGAGTAGATTTAGGCGGAACAACAGCAAAAATCGGGCTTTTTTCGCCGGAGGGGGATATTCTTGAAAAGTGGGAAATTCCCACAAGAACAGAGAATGGAGGAGAGAATATTCTCTCGGATATTGCGGATGCGGTGCTGGCAAAAATGAAGGAACGTGGAATTGCCAAAGATGAAGTAATTGGTGTGGGAATCGGTGTGCCAGGTCCGGTTGACGATAGTGGAATGATTTATCGCGCAGTGAATCTCGGCTGGGGCGTGTTTAATATCAATGAAACATTCGGAACGCTTTTGGGGCTTCCCGTGAAGGCGGGGAATGACGCCAATGTGGCGGCGCTTGGCGAAATGTGGCGCGGCGGTGGTATGGGCTATAAGGACATTGTGCTTGCCACGCTTGGAACGGGTATCGGCGGCGGAATTATTACAAACGGGAAGATTGTTACGGGCTCGAAGGGTGCGGGCGGTGAAATTGGACATATGCATATCGAGGATGGTGAGCCGGACACATGCGGATGTGGAAATCACGGATGCTTTGAGCAGTATGGGTCCGCGACCGGAATGGTACGCCTTGCAAAGCGCAGGCTTGCGGCTTCAAAGGAAGAGAGCGTGCTAAGGGATGCGCAGGCTGAGGGAACGCTCAGTGCAAAGGCAGTTTTTGACGCGGTCAAGGATGGTGATAAAATTGCCTGCGAAATTGCGGAGGAGTTTGGAGCGTATCTTGGCAAAGGGTTTGCGTCAATTGCGGCGGTTGTGAATCCGGAAGTATTTGTGATTGGCGGCGGCGTGTCGAAGGCAGGCGATATTTTGTTCCAATATATTGTCAAAAATTATCAAAAGTATACGTTTCATGCCTGCCGGAATGCTGTGTTTAAGCTTGCCACACTTGGTAATGACGCAGGTATTTACGGTGCGGCGAAGCTTGTGCTTGGATGATTGTTATAGATTTGTCAAACAAAATAAATGATTGCAGAGGTTAGATTCGTTGAAAAAAGAATTAGTCCATGAATTGTCTTGCGTTCTTATAGGAGGACGCGTTTCTACAAAGGAACCGATGTCACTGCACACAACTTTTAGGACAGGTGGTGCGGCTGATATTTTTGCAGAACCTTCCGATATTGGGGAATTGAAAAAGGCATTAGAGCTGCTAAAGGGAGAACCGTTTTACCTGATTGGAAACGGGAGTAATCTTCTTGTGAGTGATAAGGGAATTCGTGGCGTGGTGCTGCATCTTACCAAGGGGTTTGATCACATAAAAGTAGAAGGGAATACGATTATTTGCGGTTCGGCGGCAACACTTTCACAGATTGCGAGGGTGGCGTTGGACAATTCCCTGAGTGGCTTTGAGTTTGCGGCAGGCATACCAGGAAGCTTAGGCGGAGCGGTTGTGATGAATGCAGGCGCTTATGATGGTGAAATGCGTCAGGTGGTAAAGCGTGTGACACTGTTGGATTATGAGGGCAGAATCGTCCAAAAGAATGTGGAGGAAATGCATTTTGCGTATCGTCATAGTCTTTTAAAGGAAGAACGCTTTATTGTCCTTGAGGCTTTAATAGAACTCCAAAAGGGTATTCCCTCGGATATCAGAAATAAAATGAATGATTTAGCGGCAAGGAGACGTGAAAAACAGCCGCTTGAATATCCAAGTGCAGGTTCAACCTTTAAGCGTCCAAATGGGTATTTTGCAGCCAAGCTGATACAGGATGCAGGATTAAGGGGATTTTGTGTCGGCGGTGCACAGGTTTCACAAAAGCACTGTGGTTTTGTAATCAATAGAGGAAATGCCACATCCGCTGATATTTATAAGTTAATTCGGGAAGTGCAAAAAAGAGTGAGGGACAGATTGGGTGTTACTCTTGAAACAGAGGTAATCTGTTTGGGTGAGTTTGATGAATGATAAAAATATATACCAATGGAAAGGCAGGTCTGATTTCAGATGCGGTTTGTAATTGTGACAGGTATGAGCGGGGGCGGAAAATCGACAGCGATGAAAATGCTTGAGGATGCGGGTTTTTACTGTGCTGACAATATGCCTGTGCCTTTGATTGAAAAATTTATGGAGCTGCTTGCAATGCCGGATAATGGGATTCAAAAGGTGGCGTTGGGATTGGATGTCAGGGCGGATCAGTCCTTTGAGGACGTAAATCAGCTGATTATACGACTTCGGCTGAATTATGCATTTGAAATTTTATTTCTTGAGGCATCGGATAATGTGCTGTTAAAGCGGTATAAGGAAACAAGGCGTATTCATCCACTTTCAACTGATGGAGATTTGATGAGTGGTATCCGGCGTGAACGGGAATTGCTTGACAGTATTAGGAAAGTGGCGGATTACGTCATTGATACGACGAATCTGCTGACAAGGGAGCTGAAAACAGAGCTTGACAGAATTTTTGTGAGTGGTCAGGCATACAATAGTCTTATGGTAAATATTATGTCCTTTGGATTTAAGTATGGTATTCCGCAGGATGCCGACCTGGTGTTTGATGTGCGGTTTCTGCCCAACCCGTTTTATATTGATGAGTTGAAAAAAAAGACGGGACTTGAAAAGGAAGTTCAGGATTATGTAATGGGATATTCCGAGGCGCATGAGTTCATAGACAAGCTAACAGATATGATTCGGTTTTTGATTCCGAATTATATTAAGGAAGGAAAATACCAGCTTGTTATTGCCATAGGTTGTACAGGTGGACAGCATCGAAGCGTGACGCTTGCGGGAGAGCTTTACAATCGGCTTAAGGACAAAGGCGATTACGGATTAACTTTACGCCACCGCGATACGCTTGGCTAAATAGGGTCCAATGGAGAGTAATTATGTCATTTTCAGGAGAAATCAAAAAAGAGCTGGAGAACAAGACGTTTACCCAAAACTCCGCAAGAGCGTTTCTGCGGGATGCATTTTTGGAGACAGGCTCTATGAGTAATCCCGAAAAAGGATATCATTTGGAGTTTGTCTGCGAGGATGAAAGCCGTGCTCAAAGACTGATTGATACGATGCAAAAATATGAGATTACGGCAAAGACAGTAAAAAGAAAACGCTACACGATTGTATATATTAAGGAGAGCGAAGATATTGTCAGGTTATTAAATGTAATGGGAGCGCATAACTGTTTAATGAATTTGGAAAATCTGCGGATTTTAAAGGATATGCGCAATTCAATTAACAGGCAGGTAAACTGTGAGACTGCCAATATCTCAAAGACGGTCAGTGCGGCAAATAAACAGATAGAGGATATCCAATATATCAAGGATCATTACGGCTTTGATAACTTGAGCGAAAATCTGCGGCAAATGGCGCAAATCAGGCTCGAATATCCGGATTCGACATTAAAGGAGCTTGGCGGATTTCTTGTACCTTCCGTAGGGAAATCAGGAGTAAACCATAGGCTCAGAAAACTTAGTGAATTGGCAGACAGAATACGAGGTAAGGCTGAAAATTAAGATTATCAGGCTTTCGGGAAAGTAAGGTTATAAAATGAGTAAGAAAGCATTGTTTATATTAAATCCCCATTCAGGAAAGGGACTGATTAAAAATCATCTTTTGGAGATATTGGATATTCTTGTGAAGGCGGATTACGAGGTTACGGCATATCCCACACAGAGCCGCGGTGATGCAGAGCGCGTGATGCGGGAGCGTGACAAGGACTATGTATTGATTGTGTGCAGCGGCGGTGACGGTACGCTGGATGAGATTGTGACCGGTATGATACAGTCAGGATTTAAGACGACAATCGGATACATTCCGGCAGGAAGCACCAACGATTTTGCGCGGAGTCTGAAAATTCCGGGTACGATGAAAAAGGCAGCGGAAGTGATTGCAGCAGGCAATGTATTCGCGTGTGATGTCGGGCGCTTTAACAGGGATGTGTTTGTTTATATTGCGGCGTTTGGACTGTTTACGGAAGTTTCCTACGGAACGCCGCAGGAAATGAAGAATATGCTGGGGCATATGGCATACATTTTGGAGGGTGTCAAGCAGCTCGCAAATATCAAATCCTATGCGCTAAAAGTGACATATGTGTCAGAAAACGGCGAGGAAAAGGTAATTGAGGGCGATTTTATTTATGGAATGGTAACAAACTCACATTCGATAGGCGGCTTTAAGAGCATTGCCGGAAACGTGTTTAAGGGTGGAATTGATTTAAATGACGGATTATTCGAGGTCACATTGATAAAGGTTCCCAAAAATCCAATGGAGCTTAATTCCATCTTGGCGGCGCTTGCAATTGCGGATATTGATACAAAATATATGTACAATTTTAAAACAAACAAAATTGTATTTGAGTCGGAGGATGCAATCGCATGGACGCTCGACGGAGAGTTCGGAGGAAAGCATACCAAAGTGGAGCTTTTTGACGATAAGGAGGCAATGGACATTATCGTACGCTGATTTTATAGCTTTAAAACCACATCGACAAAAAATTCCTGTTCATTGTTGGATGCGTGCGTAGAACCGCCGTATTTTTCCGCGATGGCAGAGATGGAAACAAGACCGGTTCCTGTTCCGCTGTGTTTGGTGGAATGGTAGCCGTCTTTTGCTTTTCTGACCGATCCGTCAAAGCTGTTTGTAGAAACAATATACAGACTGTTTCCATGGCGGATTTCTGATGTCAGGGAGAAATAGCGTTTTTCTTTTGGTACGCTAATACAGGCAGCAATGGCATTTTCCATCAGATTTCCAAATAACGCTGCCATGTCAAGCTCGGAAACCGTCAGCGGTTCCGGCAGCGAAATATTCCAGTCCGTATTAATTCCGGCAGATACAGCCATTTCATGATAATAACCAAACAGGGCATTGAGAGCGGCATTTGCGCAGTAGGTTGCGGGTGTATTTTCCACGAGCCGTATTTCGTATGCATTCAGGTGCGTCCGTATGCTGTCAAGATCGCCTTTTTCCGCAAGAGAGGCAAGCAGATATACGGAATGGCGGAAATCGTGGCGCAGCCGCGTTGTCAGTTTCATGTAATTTTGCAGTGCATAATACTGATGGGACTGCATTTCAAGAAGCTGGGCGCGTTCCTTTAGTTTTGCGTGTTCTAATATGATGGTTGCAGCGCGATAAAACAGTATGTAGATCACGATGAGAAGCGCAAGGGCACACAGCTCCATAAGCGGAAAGAGGTAGGAAAGCCGCCCTGCCCAAAGGGTGCTGTAGGAGTGTGGAATGAACGATATATTCAGAACGAGAAAAATACCGGAGAGCATCACGGTGGAGTACCATACCTTTGGAAAATCCAATTGGTCAATTGCCCATGTAAACTGATGACGGGAGGGGTAAGCAAATAAAATCGGCATGAGGCATGCAAACCCTAGTTGGAACATTGCGGCTTCGACAGAGAGATTGGCAGCGCCTGATGTCGGATTGAGGTGAGCATCAAATGCATAGGCAAACTGTGCCGGAAATGATTGTACAGTACAGACACCGACATAAATCGCAAGGGCTTTTGACAGGTCTATATTCAGCGTGGCGCGGTATAGGAAAAAAAACAGGGGCAGGAAAAGCATGAGCATATAGTTGGTGTCAAACCAAAATGCCACATAAAGCCATGAGGCAGCCAAAATGTAAGGAATGATTGCCGCTGCGCATATGAGAATTGTTTTTAAAGGAGAATATTTCATTTGATTTTTTGCGGGGAGATAGCAGGATGCTGCCGCAGGGATTAAGACAAGAAGCTGTATCAGTGCGGATTGCCATGTGCGGGTATTCATAAATAAAATTTCCTCCTTTTGCATCGGCAGGACTATGGTGCGCGGCGGTGTGCCGCTTGGCGCCGGCGTATGCTGTTGAAATGATAGTCCTGTATTGCCTGCTCAATTTTCAGGCGGTCACGTACGCGGATTGGAAAATACCTTCCGTTTTCCAAAATGCAGCAGCTATTCCCAAAATCCGTAATGTATTCGGCATTTACGGCAACACCTTTGTTGACAGTAATAAAGCGTGCGTCGTTTTCCGTAAGCTGCAGAAATGCTGTCAGTGTCATTCGGCTTTTGACGCAGGTGCCGTTCATCAGGCTGATGTGAATATAGTGAGCATCCGTTATGACAGATATAATTTCATGGAGAAATAGGGAAACGGTTTTGCGGTCACTAGGCACTTCTACATATTTTGAAGACATTGGCAGTAATGTGGATACATCTTGCAGGACGGCATCTATCCGCTGTGGGGAAAACGGTTTGGTGACATATTCAAAGGCATGGCAGGAAAAGGCTTCCGGCATAAAATCCGCACTGGAGGTCACAAACACGAGGACACACCGGGGATCTAAGCTGCGCATTCTGAGCGCGGCAGTGATGCCGTTCATATCGTTCAGATAGATGTCCATAAAGACAACGGAAAAACTGCCGCGGTCGAAAGCGTCCAAGAAGGCTTCGGCGTTTGTGAACGGGACGGTTTCAATCAGATAGTTGTTTTGCGCACCGAAATCATGGCAAAGCTGCGCCAACTCGTCCAAACAGGTTTGTTCGTCATCTACTAAGGCAATCTTCAATCAGGTTCACCTCATTTTCGTAAAAAATTTGTTGTGTAGTATTTTATAATGACTACCGGCGGCTGACGAAACCGATTTGCTCTTCAAAGTGTTCTATTGAATGCGCTCTCCTTGCAACTTTAAACCACTCCCGCAAGGTCTGCATATCGGTTTGCTCCATGATGATATCTTTGAGAGTGTCTGACGGTTCGCCAATGTCTTCAAGAAGTTCAATAATGACCTCTGCCCGCTCTGTCAGTTTGCCTTCCTCTCTGCCTTCTTCCCGGAGTCCCTGCTCATAAAGCTTTTTATCAAATAACAACATATGAAACACCTCACTTCTATGTTTGCCAATAATATCCGTAAGGACATCATTATCCTCACACTTATCCATAGCCGGTTCCACGGCTTTCTCCAATGAGTAACCTTTGCCAATATTCCCGTTTACTTCCCCGACAAAATACGCGTAGTCATGGAGCCGTTTGCATTTATCCAGAAGCTCCATATTATGTTCGTAGTGGATATTGAGCATTGTAGCGACGCACTCCAATGCAGGCGTGGAGCCGTCCTTTTCGGTAAACGCGTCTGAAAGGCGAAACTCCTGTATGTCGGGCTGTTTATCCTTCCCGTTGTAAAAAATAATATATTTCGGCGTCGGAAGCGGTACGAGCGTCCGCCCATAAATGTTCAGACTGTTTTCCTTAATATACGCCTCATATAACCTCGAGAAATAGACAAGTCCCCGAATGGGCACATTTGGATTATAGGTTGCCTGATGCTCATAAAGGTGTATTTTCGCCGTATAGATAGTTTTTTGAAGAATTTTCCTATAGTCTGTTTTATTTTTGTCATTTGTACTCCTTCATTATACCAATTTCGCGTTTATTATTCAATTGCTCATTTGTTCGTGAGAATATACTATAACATCTCCTGCAAGAAACGCCAAGGTGATTTTCGAAATTTTGTTCGAGAAAATTTATTCTTTTTTTCTGTTAACGCAAAATTATTTGACGTTCTTGCCAAAAAATTGACGTTCCTGCCAAAAGTCTTGTGATTTTTATAAAAATTTAATAAGTTATGGATATTACAAAAAATTTTGCAAGCTGAAATAAAGATGGAGGACAAAAATATGACTCAAAAACGTAAAAAGAAAATATATCATTTTATAGCAATATTGTTATCATTAATATTGCTATGCATTACGCCCGCGTGGGACGTGCAAATTCATACAAATATATTTTCAATAACGGCACACGCGGCGGAGGGAGACGATGTCCCCGAAGCTGATGTGAAATTTCAATCGACCAAAACTACGGAACCGTTAGAGGTGAACGAGCAAGCAGAAGCAATGCAGGCAAATGATGAGACTGCATCTGACGAAATACAAATGTCTGAAACAACAGAAGCAGATACAGACATTGCACTCACGACGCCAACGCAGGAGCATCGGGAGGAAGAGCAGGCTTTTTCGCAGACACAGGAACAAGAGGAAGATAGAAGCGAGCCTTTGCAAGAACAGGAACACTCTACTGTCGAAATTGAAAGCGCCACTGAAACCATCAGCGAAATCAATGATAAAAATGCTGACGTTAAAGCAACTGCAGACAACGTTATCATGACTTTTTGCGGTACTGAAATCACCGGGTCCACATCAGGCGACGGTTGGACCTACGACCGCCAAAGCCAAAGCGACACCCTGACACTCGACAATTTCCGTTTCACGGACACAGACGTTGATTTTATTCGCACAAGAGACGGTAACGACCTGACTATCTATCTAAAAGGTGACAATATCGTCCAAACAAGCGGAAGATTTTATTTTGGATTACCTTACCCTGAAACCCTTACAATTACGGGTGAAACAGGTGCAACGCTTTCATTTAAGAGCATCGAAAGCGGCGGTTTTTTCCTGCCTCAAAACGTCATCATAAAGGACGGCGTCCGTGTAAGTTTTGACACTGTTCAACATGTTATGATAAATAAAGACCTTACAATTGATAACGCCGAACTAAACGTACAATGCAATGGTGAGTTATCCTATTTGTATATTAACGATGGTTCCCTTATTGTAAAAAACAACAGTAAACTGACTGTGACCAACACAACCCCTGACGCAACCTGCGGCATTTATATGCACCAAAACATGACAATAACGGACAGCACCGTAACCGTCACCAACCCGAACTCCGACGGTCTGTGCATTTACATGAAATACACGACAAGTAATCCGCCTAATCCGCCCGTGACACACAACGCATATATCACTGATTCAACCGTCACAATGAACGGCGGCTTTATGGGAATGCACTGCGACAAAGCCGAAATCACAAACTCGACCATCACGACAGAAACCCCGCATCTGTACACAATCCGTGCGATGACCGACGAAATCGCAGTTGATGATAAAAGCAAAGTAACAGGCATTATGGCGTCGTATTTTGACAAAACGGACGATATCCCTACCAAATACAAAATATACGGCGATGCCACACTTCCCGAAAACCGTACCATAGCCGAAAGCGAAACCATACAAATCCCTGAAGGCGCAGCCCTCACCCTCCCCGAAGGCGTCACCCTGATCAACAACGGCACAATCAACATAGCCTCGCCCAAATCCCTAAAAGGCAGCGGCACCCTAAGCGGAGACGGCGCCTTCAAAATGGACATGAACGCCGACGCCATCACCGTCCCCGACGACCTGTACTGGCAGGAAGGCATAAAAGAAAAAATAAAGGACATCATCACCGTCCCCGAAACAATCCCCGTCTGCGGCAAAGACTTTAGCGTAGACTATAACGAAACCGACTGGACAACGGACTATGACTGGAGTGCCGACGAATTAACCTGCACGGTGAAATACACCCGCCAGTCTGACAACACGACTTTATCCAAAGAAATAACAATCGCAAAAGCTGCTATGGCGTTGACTGAAAAGGTCAATACATACAAAGCAGACGGCATAACCCCCGCCGACACCTTTGCCTACGGCGACACCATCACCGTCAAAGCCACCCCCGCATACCAAGCCGCCGACGGTTATGATACAAAAACTGCTGACGCAAAAAACAATAAAGCAAAAAACGCCAAGACAAAGTCCGCGCAAACTCCGACTGCCCCGACAGCAGGCGAAATGGCAGTCTTTTACGGCAACACGCAGCTATCCGCGCCCGCAACCGCCGACAGCAGCGGCACATACACCATGCAGGCGGACACAACCCTTCTGCCAAGCGACAGCTTGAGCGACCTGCTCAACAAAAAAACGTCCCTCACCGTCAAGTTCATCGGAACCGAAACCATGACGGACGCACAAGCGGATTTTGACGTGACAATCACCGCCGACGCAAAAATTACCCTGCCCGACAAAACGATACGCTACGCAGGAAAACTGCCCGATGCCTTCGCGGCGGAAAACAACGGCGCAACCATAACGCTGCTGCGCGACGTGGAAGGAACTGTTGAAAGCGGCAAATTTGCATTTCTTGACCTTCCGATACAGTCCGACCAAACAGGAAACAGCTTTACACTGGAACTGAACAGGCATACCATTTCTTCCAATGCAACTGCAATTTACATTGGCACAGGGGAAAACTTGACAATTACCGGCAGCGGGACAATCACGGGAGGAAATTTCGGTATTTATGTGGTGGGAACCGCAGACATTCAAGGCGGCACCATTATCGGGAGAAATACTGGTATTTATGTTCAAGATGCTACATCCTTAAAGATTTCAGGAAACGTGGAAGTAAGGGGAGACGGGTACGGTTTGTATATTTGGGGTGTAAATGCGGATATAGCCCTGTCGGGCGGAACCTATACCTCAAATAGCGCTGGAATGTATTGGGAGGCAGAACAGGATACTCCTTTGAACCTTCTTGACCTTTTGGACAATACAAAGAACGAAAAGTATGCTTATTTCCGCGGTAATCAGCCCATAACGGAAGGCTTGAAAAGCATAGCTTTCGGCACTTTACAAATGGCCCCTTTAAATAAAACCGTCACCATCAACCCCTGCACCGACCATGTTTGGAGCGTAGAGCATATCACAAACACAGGCACGCACAACCAAACCTGCAAAGCCTGCGCCCTCACCGAAACCGCCGTGCCCTGCACTTACGACTACAAAGGCAATGAGACAACACAGACAGGAACCTGCATCTGTGGCTCCACCGTTGAAATCACCCTAAACGGCGCACAGGAACTTGTCTATGACAAAACCCCTCACACGCCCGCTGTCACCGTGACACGCGACGGCGAAGAACTGACCGCGCTTGACGACTACACCCTAGACTACACCGACAACACAGACGCAGGAACCGCCTCCGTTACCATAAAAGGCGCATCAGACAAAAACACAGGCAACATCGAAAAAACAATGCAGTTCCCCATCGCCCCCAAGCCCGTGACGCCGATTATCGTGGGCTGCGGCAGTGTGATAACAAAACCCTATGACGGCACGACAGCCGCACCCGACGGACTTTCTATTCAACTGAACGGGGTTTGTGACGGCGATGATGTGTCCGCGACAGCGCAGCGCTATGCCTATAACAGCGCGGATGTAAAGAACGCGCGGCTAGTAATTGCGGACGGCATTGCGCTTTTGGGCGTTGACGTGGCAAATTATACGCTTTCTGCAATAACCGTATCGACCGCCGCAGAAATCACAAAGGCTGTGCCAACGCTCCAAATAACTGACACAAGTGTCATAAAAACCTACGGCGATGCCGATTTCCAACTTAGCTGCACGACGGAAAGCAATGGAAAAATTACCTATCAGATAACCGACAGCAAAGACACAACAGGCAAACCAATAACTGACACAAGTGTCATAACTGTGACGGACAACGGAACGGTTTCCATTAAAAATGCGGGAACCGCCGTCATAAAAGTATCCCTTTTGGAAGGGGAGAATTACGCAAAATCAGAGCAGGACGCGGCGGTCAGTGTCACGGTCAGAAAAGCCGCAAAGCCGCAAAGCCTGCCCGCTGAAACCATGACCGTATCCGAAAGCCGTAAAACCGTAGGCGACGTGCCGCTCCCCGAAAACTGGCAGTGGCAGGACACAGACAAAGAAAAAATACTTGTAGTAGGAACTTCCGTCACCGCAATGGCAGTCTATACAGGCGCGGACAAAGACAACTACGAGACAACCACGCAGACCATTACCATCGCAAAAATTAACTGCGCCCACACCGACACCGAACTGCGGGACGCGCTACAGCCTGACTGCGAACACGACGGCTACAGCGGCGACACCTACTGCAAAGCCTGTGGCGACAAAATCAAGGACGGCGAAAAGCTTCCCGCGCTCGGACACGACTACGAAAGCGAAACCATAAAAGAGCCGACCGCCGAGGAAGAAGGCGAGATACGCTACACCTGCAAACGCTGCGGCTATACTTATACAGAACCCATTCCCGTAAAAACGCCCGAGGAAACACACAAAGGTCTTTGGATAAGCGGCTTACGGCATTCCGTACCCTACACGGGAAGCGCAGTGACGCAGGACAGTATCAAGGTGTACCACAACAGCACGCTTTTACAGGAAAAAACAGAGTACACCATTTCCTACAAAAACAACAAAAACGCAGGCACCGCGCAGCTTACCGTGTCAGGCAAAGGCAACTACAAGGGGAAGGCAACGCAGACCTTTATAATAGAAAGAATTGACCTCGGCAAGGAACCGCAAAACGCCGTTTCCGCCACCGTATCGACTGCCATTGCGACAGGCAAAAAACTGAAACCGCAGGTAACCGTCACATGGAACGGGAAAAAATTAAAGGAAAAGAAAGACTACACCCTTTCCTATGACACAAACATCACGTCAGCCTCGGCGGACGGCTACGACATCACAATCAGCGGAACCGGAAATTACATGGGCAGCATCACGCGCAAATTTCATGTGAAGCCCAAGGGCACACTGCTTCTAAATAGCGCAAAGGTGACAGGACTTGCCAAAAGCTATCCGTATCAGGATACAAAGCAGAATACGGAACCGTATACAAAGCTGGAAACCGATTTGGCAAACCTCACCGTAAAAGTCGGCAAAACAACCCTTACACAGGGCAAGGACTACACCGTCCGAACGGAAAACACCGACGCCGTTGGCGCGGCAACGCTCATCATTGAACCGACACAGGCAAGCGTATACGCAGGTGAAAAACGCATTCCCATTTCCATCACGGGGACCGACTTGAAAAAGTGCTCCATCACAGGCTTGGAAAAATCCTACCCCTACACGGGAGCGCCGATAACCCCAAGCATTGCAGTTTTTACAGGTAAAAACGGCACAGGGAAACAGATTCCCGCCGACGCGTACACTGCCTGCTATACCAACAATACAAAACCGGGAAAAGCTGCCATAACCATTACGGGCAACCCCAAAAAAGGTTATAGCGGCACCTTAAAAGCGACCTATGTTATCGGCAGATTCGACCTTTTGGCAGGAGAAGACAACGGGGAAAGCACAGTCACAATCCAACTGCCTGCCGCCGCACCCTATGCAAAAGGCGGCGCAAAGCCCAAGCCCGTAATCACGCATACATACAACGGGACAGCCCATACCCTGCGGGAAAACATTGACTACAGACTGAAATACAAAAACAACACCGCAGTATACCCTGAAAGCAGCACAAAACAGCCTGTTGTCATCATCAGCGGCATCGGGAACTATAGCGGAACCGTCACAAAAACCTACAGCATTGGCAGACAAAATCTAAATTTGTTGACCATTGCAGTTACCGATAAGCCGTACAACGCCAAAAAGAAAGGCAGCGCCTATTACTCCGCGCCAAAGGTCTATGACCTTGATGGCAGACAGCTCAAACAAAACACCGACTACACCGTCCGCTACACCGACGCCGCCACAGACCAGGAAATCGGCAAAAAAGACACCGTCGCAAACGGCACCGAACTCCGCGTGACAGTGACAGCAACCGAAAAAAGCGGCTATAGCGGCACCCTAAGCGCCACCTACCTCGTCCGCGACGCAGACAGCGTAAAAGACCTGGCAAAAACAAAAGCCGACAAAATCGCCCCACAGCCGTACACCGGAGAACCAATTCGTCCCGAAGTCAGACTCTACACAACAACAGGAAACACAAAGACTTACCTGATCGAAGGCAGAGACTACGAAGTTATCGGCTGCTATAACAATACTGAAAAAGGAACCGCCTTGATTTTAATCAAAGGCAGCCCCAAAGGTGGCTATAGAGGCATCAAAACCATAACCTTCAAAATCACCGCCGCTGACAATAACGTGATTTGGAGCGGTGCCTTTTAAAATGATTACAAAATAAAAACGCAAGTCTCATGGCTTGCGTTTTTTGTGAAATTATTGATTGAATGTATCTATAAAGTTTTTTTCATAATCCTGAAGCTGATGATATATGGCATCTACATAAACATTTGAGCCTTCTATCCGATAAAGCATAAGATAGCGGTGACGCAAAAAGTTGATGGAACGGTAACCATTCTTTTTTAATACGGAATGGTTACAAAGTTTCAGGCTTCCAGCAATGCTTGCAAGCCGTTCCCTTGTTTCTACGGCATCTTTCCACACCTCAAAAGCGGCTTGGTCATTCAGCAAAGTGTATTGTAAATAATCAATATAGCTGTTCAGTTGGGACAGTGCTTTTGGAGAGATGATTACATTAAATGAATCCATGCTGTTTTCCCATCTCGTTTAATGCATCTTCCATATCAAGCCCCTCTCCGTCATTAATCTGCTGACGCGATTGGGCAAGGTCAGAAAGAAGCTGCTCCTGACTGACTGGAACAAACGGATTTGCAAGTCTTTCGGAAGTAAACAGCCTTTGCGTATATTCCATAACCTTAATTCTTGCCTCCTCCGACATTGCCTCCAACATGGAAACAGTTGCATCCAAAGTACTCATGGAAATCCTCCTCTCATAATCAAAATTTGAAACAGAATCGTTCCAAACTGTTTTACTCCAAGTTCAACCGTTTCGTCATCATATGCAAATTTACAATATGCATAATAATGGAAACTGCCACCGCCCAAAGCAGCGAAATAATCATCGTCGGTGAAATAATCTCAAACATCGGAATGGTCTCCGAAAGCGCTTCCGCCCGAATCATGCGCGAATACGTCGGCAGCATAGCTAAGTACGAAATAAACTGTTGCACACTCATCACCGCAAAATAAGCAATAATTGCGCCGATAATGCGGTGCTTTGTATAAAGCTGTCCAAGCGACACGCACCCAAGCACCGTCATAATCGCCGAAATGCAGGCAACTATCATAAAAACAGTGTAAAATGTAACAAACGCGCCAAACGAAATCCCATATTCCTCCCTGAAACCTTCAGACAGCTCCGAGAATAATTCGCCAATCTGCCAATCCAAGAAAACGCCGTCATAAGCCGAAAGATTGCGGATATGCGTATAAATTGCGCCAATAATAATCAGCAGTGTTGCAGCAATGCCCAAAAGCATAAGCAGATAACACAAAACAGCCATAATCGTCTTCGCCGCAAGAAGTGTTTTCGTTTCCACGGGAAGCGTGTGCGTCAGATACCCTTGGTCGGTATAAGTTGTCTTATAAAACCGTATCGCAATAATCAACATTGTCCCAACGGAACAGCCGATAATGCCAAAATAGTAAAGCATAATGGAAAGGATAAGCGACATCACGGAAAGTCCTGAGGCAACGTTGTCAAATTTGGGATTAATCGTAAAAATCAAAAGACATGTCAGCAGCGTTGCAATGCCCAAAATCCCAAGCATAATCAAAAGCGGAAAACGAAGCCCTCTCCATTCGTATTTCATTAATTTTCCTAACATGCATATACCTCCCTGAAATAAGCGTCCACAGACTTATTCTGCTGACTTCTGATTGCGTCCACTGAGGTGTAAAGCATCAGGGAACCGTTTTTCATAAAGATAACATCGTCGAGCACGTTCTCTATATCGGAAATCAGGTGTGTGGATAAAATAATGGTCGAGTTCGGATTGTAATTTGTAATAATCGTGCGCAGAATATAATCCCTCGCCGCAGGGTCCACGCCCGCAATCGGCTCGTCGAGAATATAAAGCTCGGCATTGCGGCTCATCACAAGGATTAACTGAACCTTTTCCTTTGTACCCTTTGAAAGTGTCTTAAGCCTTGCCTCCGGACTGATACCAAGCGATTCCAACATGGAATATGCCTTTTCCTTTGCGAAATCCTCGTAAAAATCGGCAAAATAATCAATCATTTGGTGCACCTTCATGCCGTTTTCAAGATAAGTACGCTCCGGCAGGTATGAAATCACACGCTTACTCTCTGCTCCCGGAAACATTCCGTTAATGTATACTGCCCCGCTCGTCGGTGCAAGCAGTCCGTTAATCATTTTAATCAAAGTCGTCTTTCCGCACCCGTTTGGTCCAAGCAGCCCGATAATCCGCCCCCGCGGAATGGTCAGGTTCATATGGAACACCGACATATAATTTCCCATATTGGGATAACGCTTACATAAATCGTTAATCTGCAAAAGCGGCGCTGCGGTTGTGTATTGTTCGTTCATAATAATCCTCCATTTTTATCATAGTCTGCAAATTTGGGCGTAGGCACAAATTTGCTGTGTGAAATTTTAATTTCACACTATCCCCCTCTTACCTTTATTTGGAAACAACTGCATGATTTGCATTATTGGCATCATTTGTATAACTGTTTACCAGCGAAACAATTTCACTGTCGGAAAAACCAAGCTGTCGCATATTCGCAAAAAAACTCTCAGTCTGCGCGACTGCCATTTTGCGCTTCGCAGCCTCAATCATTTGTGTATCCTGCGTGACCACGCGTCCCATATTGCGCTGCGTGATGACAAGCCCGCTGCGCTCAAGCTCTGAAAAAGCGCGCTGCATGGTATTTGGGTTGACACTTGCTTCAGCAGCCAAATCCCGGACGCTTGGAAGCCACTCTCCCGGTCTGTATATTCCGCACACAATCCGCACCTGAAGCTTTTCCAGTATTTGTGCATAGATTGGGCGGTCAGAATTTAATTCCCATGCCATATTTTCATCTCCTTATAACGATGTATTAGAGTAATAGTACACTAATACAATAATACATATGACAAGACTTGTCAATACTAAATAAAGATAATAAAATATTGATAAAAATTATGATAAATTTTTGTATAGAATAGCTATTAAAATAAGTAAGAATACAAAAAATGCATGGATAATATGCATATCATGTCATGATAACTGCCTGAACATGCAGAAATTGTCAGTTTCTTTACGGTGCGCAATATTGACAAATTTTTTTAATTCGTCTAATATAAAAAAGAATATCGCGTTTTTTAGCACGGTATTTTCACTTTACTATGGCATAACAGTAAAGAAGGTGTGCAAATATTGTTCATATAAGACTTAGCATTTACTGCTAAGTCTGTAAGAAAACGTAACGTATTCAAGTAAAAATCCATTTGCGTAACGAATTTGTTCGTTTTGCAATTTCTGCAAGGATTTTTACCTGTTACTGGAACAAAGTGAACAGTAACAAGGTGTGCATTTGCAGTATACAGATGTACAGTGCATAGATACATTTATAAAAAGGCTATGCTAAAAAAACGAAAAGATAGGAGTGAAAACTGATGTTAAGATACATCGTCAAACGAGTCATTCTCGCAGTTGCTACAGTGTTTATTATTGCTGCGATTACGTTCTTTACCATGAATGCAATCCCTGGCGGACCGTTCGCTTCGGAGAAAGCGCCGAGTGAGGCGGTTAAGAAGGTTTTGGAGGCGCGTTATAACCTTGATAAGCCAGTCGGAGAGCAGTTCATTATCTATATCAAAAATTTCCTTCACGGAGATTTAGGCGTTTCTTTAAAGACCGGAAGAAGCATTTCCACGGTAATCGGTGAGTCCTTTCCCATTTCTGCGAAGCTCGGCGGAATGGCGGCGGTAACGGCAGCGATTGTCGGCTTAATCTTAGGCAGTATTGCGGCGCTGAAAAGAAACACATTCATAGACCGTTTCATTGTGTTTATCACCACGCTTTTTACCGCAGTTCCAAGCTTTGTGCTTGCGACGCTGCTGTTATATGTTTTCTGTATCATATTAAAATGGTCGCCCGTGTTTGATCCGGACAGGACGCATTATGTCCTTCCCGTAATTGCGCTTGCGCTTTATCCGATGGCATATATTACGCGTCTGACAAAGACAAGCATGCTTGACGCGCTTGGTCAGGACTACGTCCGCACGGCGAATGCAAAGGGCGTGGCAGGCTGGAAGGTCATTTTCAAGCATGCGCTCAGAAATGCGGTGATTCCGGTCATTACTTACTTTGGACCGATGCTTGCGTACATATTGATAGGCAGTCTTGTGGTTGAGAATATTTTCACAATCGGCGGACTTGGAACAAAATTTGTTTCAAGCATAACAAACCGTGATTATACAATGATTATGGGAACGACGATGTTCCTTGCGATTATCATGGTGACGATGAATTTGATTACGGATATTGTTTACAGTATTGTTGATCCGAGAATTAAGCTGGACTAAAAAACATTAAGAAACACTAAGGCTGTAAATCGAATAAATTCGAGTTAGACGCAGCCTAAGAGCTTCTAAAGGTTTATGCATATTGGTTCGCGTGAAAGGAGTAAGTTTGTAGAAATGGCAGAACAGAATGCACTAAAAAGAAATGTGCTGAGTGCACAGGTCGATTTATCGAAATTTAATTTCGACGATTCCGTTTTTGAAAAAGCGACGGACGAGGAGAAAAAACAGCAGGACGTCATGAGCGAGTCAACCACGTTTTTTAAGGACGGTATGAAAAAGCTCATGAAAAATCCGCTTGCCGTGGGCAGTATTATTGTATTGATTCTCATTATGAGCGTGATTATTGTCGCGCCGCATATTGTGCCGTACAGTTATTCGCAGATTATCAGTGTCAACGGTAAGCGTGACAAGACGGCGAAGAATTTAAAGCCGTTTGAGTATTCGGAGAATGAGTTGGAATATATCGCGGAGGGCGGTGAGGTCTTTCCGCATATTATGGGAACAGACGCGCAGTGCCGCGACTATTTTATCCGTGTCGTATACGGTACGAGGGTATCGCTTGCGGTCGGATTGTTTGCCAGTATTTTGGTGTTGATTATCGGTTTGCTCTATGGTAGTATTTCGGGGTACATGGGCGGCAAGGTCGATTTGATCATGCAGCGTATTGTTGATATTATTTACTCGCTGCCGGACATGCTTGTCATTATTCTGTTATCGGTGGTTTTGAACGAAACGCTTGCCGAAAAGCTAGAGGGCACATCGTTCCAAAGCCTCGGTGTAAACATGATTTCACTGTTTATCGTGTATGGTCTTTTATATTGGGTGAGTATGTCGCGTTTGGTGCGCGGACAGATTCTGACGATTAAGAATAACGAATATGTGCTTGCGGCAAAGGCTACAGGCGCAAAGAGCGGCAGGATTATCGCAAAGCATATTATTCCAAATTGCATCAGCGTTATCATTATTTCGACCGCGCTGCAGATTCCGTCGGCAATCTTTACGGAGAGTTATCTAAGCTTTATCGGTCTTGGCGTACAGGCGCCGATGCCGTCGCTTGGAAGTCTTGCGAATACGGCAAGGGAAGGGCTTCAGAGCTACCCGTACAAGCTGATATTTCCGGCAGTTGTTATCTGTCTGATTGTGCTTTCGCTCAACCTGCTCGGTGACGGCTTGCGTGATGCGTTTGATCCGAAACTCAAGAAATAAGAAACGTACAGGCTTTGAAAGGAGCATAGGTTGAAAAATCAGAGATTTTTCAACCGACAAATTTGTGCTGACGCCCCAATTTGCGGGTTGTTGGCAGAATGGGGGACTGGTGTTAAAATGAGCGAAGAATATATTTTACAGGTAAAAGATTTACATACATCATTTTTTACGGATTCGGGAGAAGTACGGGCGGTAAACGGCGTGAACTTTAATTTGGCGCCTGGAAAAATCCTCGGTATTGTAGGGGAGTCCGGTTCGGGAAAGAGTGTTACGGCGTACTCAATTATGCAGATTTTGGCGTCAACAGGGCGTATTGTGAGTGGCGAGGTGCTCTATCGCGGTGAGGACATCACAAAATATGACAAAAAGCAGATGAAAAATTTCAGGGGTAAGTGCTGCAGCATTATTTTTCAGGACCCGATGACAAGCTTAAACCCTGTATTTACGATAGGAAACCAGTTGATGGAGGCGATTTTGCTCCACACGGATAAAAATAAAGAGCAGGCGAAAGCGCGTGCGGTTGAAATGCTTGAACTTGTGGGCGTAAACGAGCCCGAAAAGCGTATCCGTCAATATCCGCATGAGTTGTCGGGCGGTATGCGGCAGCGTGTGATGATTGCGATGGCGCTTGCGTGTGAGCCGGATATTCTGATTGCGGACGAGCCGACGACGGCGCTTGATGTGACCATTCAGGCGCAGATTTTGGAATTGATGCAGGAACTGCAGAAAAAGCTTGGTATGGCAATTATCATGGTAACGCATGATTTGGGCGTGATTGCGGATATGTGTGACGAAATTATTGTGATGTACGGCGGGCGCGTGTGTGAGCGCGGAACGGCGGAAGATATTTTCTACCGTCCGGGGCATGAGTACACGAAAGGGCTTTTGCGCTCCGTTCCGAAGGCGGACGGCAGCAAAGAGCGGCTTGTTCCGATTGCGGGTACGCCGATTAATCTTTTGAATATGCCAAAAGGCTGCGCATTTTGTACGCGCTGTGACGAGGCGATGAAAATCTGCCTGACAGAAGTTCCGCCGCAGGTGCAGATGCCTGACGGACATTTCGCGTCGTGCTGGCTTGCGTTTAAGAAATTAAAGAATGGAACGCTTGGCGCAGAGGAGGTACAGTCATGAGCAGTGAATATTTGATTGAGGTGGAGGACTTAAAGCAGTACTTCCCCATTAAGACAGGATTTTTCAAAACGACGCCCCTCAAAGCGGTAGACGGTGTTACGTTTAACATTAAGCCGGGTGAAACACTGGGACTTGTAGGAGAGTCAGGCTGCGGAAAGACGACGGTTGGTCGTACGCTTTTGCGGCTTTATGAGCCGACTTCGGGTACAGTGAAGTTTAACGGTGAAGAGATTACGGCAAAAAACATGGCGGAGCACCGCAAAAACATGCAGATGGTGTTTCAGGACCCGTATTCTTCCTTAAATCCGCGTATGACGGTGGAGGATATTATCGGGGAGCCGCTTGACGTACATAAAATGTATTCCAATAAAAATGAGCGCCGTGAAAAGATACTGGCGCTGATGGAGCTTGTGGGTCTGAATGCCGAGCATGCGACGCGCTATGCGCACGAATTTTCGGGCGGTCAGAGGCAGCGTATCGGAATTGCGCGTGCCTTGGCGGTAAAGCCGCAGTTTATCGTCTGTGACGAGGCGGTAAGTGCGCTTGACGTTTCCATTCAGGCGCAGGTTATCAATATGTTTGAGGATTTGCAGGCAAAGCTTGGCGTGGCGTATCTGTTTATCGCCCATGATTTGCTGGTGGTAAGACATATTTCCAACAGAATTGCAGTGATGTATCTTGGAAAGGTTGTGGAGATTGGCGATGCGGACGAGGTGTACGAGCATCCCATTCATCCGTACACGGAATCGCTTTTGAGTGCCGTGCCCATTCCTGACCCGATTCAGGCAAAGCAGAGTCAAAGAATTGTGCTTTCCGGCGATGTGCCGAGTCCGATGAATATGCCGACAGGCTGTGCGTTCCGTACGAGGTGCCGTTTTGCGACAGACAAGTGCGCGGAGGTTTGCCCGACGCTTACGGATAAGGGCGGCGGACATATGGTGGCATGTCATAATCGTTAGTATTTTAACAATGTAACGTGTTTTTATGAATTAGGATATTGACATCTTCCTCGCGGTTTGTGCCGAACAGGGAGTGTGAATATAGATCAAATCTGTTTTTTAGGTTTAAAAATTTTAAAGGAGGAAACACAGTATTATGAAAAAGAAACAGGTATTGGCTCTTTGCCTTGCACTTGCGATGGCAATGGGGTCATTGACAGCATGCGGCTCAAATGATGCGCCTGCGGCTGACAATGCAGTAGATACGCCGGCAGAAACGCAGGCACAGGACGGAGCGGAACCAAGCGCGGACAATGCGGCGGGAGATGCAGATTCAGCGGACGCGGCGGTAGACGCAGAGAACGCAGTAGACCCTGCAAACTGGGGTGAATATGACGAATTAATCAATGAAATCAGAACAACGACAGACTTTGTGGAGCGCGAGGCGCTGATGCACAAGGCTGAGGATATGATTATGGAGACAGGCGCAATCCTGCCGATTTATTACTACAATGTAATGTATTTACAGAAACCTTATGTGTCAGGAACGTATGCAAATGCTTACGGATTTAAGTATTGGATGTTTGCGGAGACAGAGGGTGATACGCTTCGGCTAAATCAGGCGTCAGAGCCGGATAAGCTTGATCCCGCGCTGAATACAACGGTTGACGGTGCGTGTCTTGCGGTAAACAGCTTTTCAGGTCTTTTCACCTATGATGAGGATGCGAATGTTGTTCCCGACCTTGCTGCGGATTATACGGTTAGCGACGACGGCTTGACATATACCTTTAATTTGCTCCCTGACTTAAAGTGGTCAGACGGTTCCGAATTAAATGCAAATGATTTTGTTTATGCATGGAACCGTGTTGTTGCAGAGGAAACAGCAGCAGACTATTTCTACATGTTTGACGCAATCAAGCACAACGATGACGGTACGCTTGCAGTAACGGCAAGCGAAGATGCGCAGTCTATCACGGTGGAACTGGTTGCTCCCTGTCCGTACTTCCTTGACCTTTGTGCATTCCCTGCTTACTATCCCGTAAAGCAGAGCGAGGTAGAGGCAGCGGCGGATTGGCAGACAAATCCCGGCGCATGGTGCCAGGAGGCAGGCTTTGTTTCAAACGGTGCGTATACTTTGGAATCTTGGACACATGACGAGTCTATGACATATGTAAAGAATCCGAACTATCACAGAGCGGACGAAGTGAAGATTGAAAAGCTTCAGTTCATGCTGAGCGCAGACGATACGGCAGTTTTTGCGGCATACAATGCAGGAGACCTTGACTTTGTAGCGGATACCATTCCGACAGACGAAATTCAGACACTTTTAGGCAATCCGGAATTCCATACGATTGACCAAATCGGAACATACTATGTAGGCTTTAACGTAAAGAGCGACCTCTTTGCAGATAAGACGCCTGCACAGGCAAATGCGATGAGACGTGCGTTTGCACTTTTGGTTGACCGTGACTACATTGCGGAGAATATCGGACAGACAGGACAGAAGCCGGCAAATACATTTGTTCCGACAGGAATGGCTGACGGTAACGGCGGTATCTTCAAGGAGAACGACGACGCATATACGTATCCGAACGAGGCGACGGCAGGCTACTATGATCCTGAGGCGCTTGATGAGAACGTTGAGGAGGCAATCGAGCTCTTAAAGTTTGCAGGCTATGAGTTTACAGACGACGGCGTACTTTCTGATTCTACACCGATTTCGTTTGAGTATCTCACAAACGATACCACAACACACGTGGCAATCGCAGAGGCGCTGCAGCAGGATTTCGGCTTTATCGGAATTAACATGACAATCAAGACGGTAGACTGGAATGTATTTTTGAACGAGAGAAAAGCGGGCAATTATGACATTGCACGTAATGGCTGGCTTGCGGACTTTAACGACCCGATTAACATGCTTGAGATGTGGACAACAGCGTCAGGCAACAATGACTGCCAGTTTGGTAGATAAGTTCAGTTTGGATTATCGCAAACGATTATAAAAGAAGCGCGCACCATGTATGAGATAAATGCATGGTGCGTGTTTTTAAAGTACCTCTTTTGACAGCCCTCTTGTTTGAACACGGTGAAAATGATACACTATAAATAAATCTACAAATTCCAAGGGAGGACATGCAATGGAGCAGGACAGACTGTTAAATCAGCTTATGGATGAAAAACTGAGATATTTAAGGCTGCTGGCGGAGAAATATCCTTCGATACCGTCAGTGTGCCGGGAAATCATTAACCTCAAGGCAATTTTAAACCTGCCAAAGGGCACAGAGCACTTTATGAGCGATATTCATGGCGAATACGAGGCATTTTATCATATTTTAAACAATGCGGCAGGTGTTATTAAGGAGAAAGTGGACCTGCTGTTTTCGGAGCGCCTTTCGGCACAGGACAGGCAGGAAATATGCACCTTGGTATATTATCCGGAGGAAAAAATCAAGCTTTTAAAGCGGCAGAATATCATGACGCCTTATTGGTACAAGACAAACCTCAAGAATCTCACGGAGCTTGCAAAGCTTCTTTCGTCAAAGTACACACGTTCGAAAGTGCGCAAGGCAATCCCCGCAGAGTTCAGCTTTATTATTGATGAGCTGCTGCACGCGCAGCCTGACGAGGACAACAATCAGCTTGTTTATCATGAGAAGATCATCGAAACCATTATTGATATCGACAGCGCCGACGCGTTTATCGGGGCGCTGTGTCGTCTGATTAAGCGGCTTGCGGTTGACAGGCTGCACATTGTCGGCGATATTTACGACAGAGGACCGAAGGCGGATAAGATTATGGATTTGCTGATTCGGCACCATTCTGTTGACATTGAATGGGGTAACCATGATATTTTGTGGATGGGCGCAGCGTGCGGAAACGAGGCGTGTATTGCCAATATCCTGCGCAACAATATCCGCTATAACAGCATCGAAATTCTTGAAAATTCCTACGCAATCAGCCTGCGTGTTTTGGCGCTTTTTGCGGAGCACACCTACCCCGGGCTTGCGCCGATGGACGCGGCGACAAAGGCGATTTCCGTGATTTTGTTCAAGCTTGAGGGGCAGATTATCATGCGCCACCCCGAGTACGACATGAACGACAGGCTGCTTTTGGATAAAATGGATTTGGAGCGCGGCGTGGTGAAAATCGGCGACAGAGAGTATGAGTTGAATGACACGTATTTTCCGACCGTTGACAGGGATAATGCATACGTGCTTACAAATGAGGAGCAGGACGTAATCGATGACCTGCGCACTGCATTTATGAACAGTCATATGCTGAAAAAACATGTCCGTTTTCTATATGAAAAGGGAAACATTTATTTGTGTTATAACGGTAATCTGCTGTTTCACGGTTGTATTCCGATGGACGAAAACGGCGATTTTGACGGAATGCGCATTGGAGACACGATGTACCGCGGCAAGGAGTACATGGATTATGCCTGTAAAATCGCAAGGCGCGCATTTTTCGACACCTACGACCAGTCAAACAATGACTTTATGTGGTATTTGTGGTGCGGTAAGAAATCGCCGCTTTCCGGAAGAAATATGAAGACCTTTGAGCGGACGTTTGTGGTTGACAAATCGACCTACGACGAGCCGAAAAATCCGTATTACAGCTTTTATCAGCAGGAAAAATACTGCCGCAAAATCCTGCACGAGTTCGGCTTGGACAGCTCGATTTCCCACATTATCAACGGACACACGCCGATTAAGGTGGCAAAAGGCGAGTCGCCGCTTAAGGCAAATAACCGTTTAATCGTGATTGACGGCGGGTTCTGCCGCGCGTACCAGAAAACGACGGGTATCGCGGGCTATACGCTGATATACAACTCACATGGAATGCGGCTGAAAGCGCACCAGCCCTTTGAGAGCGTTGCAAAGGTGCTTGCGGAGAACAAGGACATTGAGTCAACCTCGAACTTCTTTGAAACGGAGAGCGACCGCGTCATGGTGAAGGATACGGACAACGGCAAGGTAATCCTTGACACCATCAATGATTTGGAGCTGCTGCTTTTGGCGTACCGGAGGGGGCTGATTAGCGTTGGGAAAGAACTGTGAAATGAAATTTTCAGGCTTTGACAGGAATTGAGGGTTTGATATGGACAGACTGACAAAAGAACAGCGCCGCAAAAACATGCAGAATATCAAAGGCAAAGATACTAGTATTGAAATAAAACTGCGCAAGGCATTGTGGCATAAAGGGTACCGCTATCGGAAAAATGTTTCCACACTTCCAGGCAAACCGGACATTGCCCTGACAAAATATAAACTGGCAATTTTTTGTGACAGTGAATTTTTTCACGGAAAAGACTGGGAGGTACTCAAACCCCGATTGGAGCGCGGAAGTAATGCCGCGTTTTGGGTGAATAAAATTTCGAGAAACCGCGAGCGCGACGAGGAAGTGAATAAACGGCTGCTGTTTATGGGGTGGACGGTCATTCGCTTTTGGGGAATGGAAATTAACAAAGATGTGGAGCTGTGTGTTAAGGTTGTGGAAGAAACGATATTTGACATGATGGTGAATACGGAAGAAATTGAATAATCAAACATATGTTTAAGAATGACAATAAATAATTGCGCAGCGGTTCAGACACGCTGCGCATTTTTCAATTTTATGAATTTTTTATGAATCCTGTTCCTGTGCAAGCTTGATTTCCTGTTCTTTCTGAATATCCTCAAATGCGGAAATCATCGGTTTTTCCTTTGAACCCTTAAAAATACGCGCCACGTAGTTGTTCGTAATCTTGATTACCGTTCCCGAAAGCACCAGCACGCCAATCAGGTTGGGCAGCGCCATCAGACCGTTGAACGTATCCGAAATATCCCATGCGAGGTCAAGGTTCATCGTTGCGCCAAACACGATAAATACCACGAAAACAACCTTATAGATAATTGTCGCTTTGGTGCCGAATAAAAATTCCCACGCTTTGGTGCCATAGTAGCTCCAGCCAAGCACCGTCGAAAATGCAAAAAGCAGCACGGCGATGGCAATAAAAATACCGCCCACATTGATATTGCCAAAGTTAAATACGGTTCCAAACGCCTCGCTCACAAGTGCAGTCTGCTCGTTTGCGGAAAGCATTTCCCCTGTATGTAAGTCGATTAATCCCGTTGAGAGAATTGAGAATGCCGTGAGCGTACAAACAACAATCGTGTCCGCGAAAACCTCAAAAATTCCCCACATTCCCTGTTTTACGGGCTCCACGACGTTGGACGCAGAGTGTACCATTACGGAGGAACCAAGTCCCGCTTCGTTTGAGAACACGCCGCGCTTAAAGCCCCAGGTCACCGCGTTTTTCACTGCAAGACCAATTGCCGCACCGCCAAGCGCGCGAAAACCAAATGCGAAGGAAAAGATGGACGCAAATACCTCACCGACTTTTCCGATATTGACAACGAAAATCACAAGTGTACCAAGAATGTATGCACATGCCATAAATGGAACAACCTTTTCCGTTACCTGGGCGATGCGCTTGATACCGCCAACCACGACAAGACCTGCAAGTATCATCAGAACAATGCCGACAATCAGCGCATAGAGGTTAATCTTCGTAGAACCGAACATCAGTGTGCGGTTGAGCGCCTCAATCTTGAATACGGACGTAATGTTGCTCGAAATCGTGTTGACCTGACTCATATTTCCGATACCGAACGACGCGAGCACGCAAAACAGCGAGAACAAAACGGCAAGAACCTTACCAATCACCGAGCAGCCGTTCTTGGAGCCGAGACCGTCGCGCAGATAATACATCGCACCCCCGCACCACTCGCCGTGACTGTTCTTTCTTCTATAATAAATACCAAGCACATTTTCCGAGTAATTTGTCATCATTCCAAAGAATGCCGAAAGCCACATCCAAAAAATTGTTCCCGGTCCGCCTGCTGCAATTGCGGCAGCCACACCTGCGATATTGCCGACGCCAATGGTTGCGGCAAGCGCCGTACAGAGCGCCTGAAACTGTGAAATGGACGCCTTTTCACTGGAATTTTTAACACTGTGCCCTTTTTTGAACACGCCGCCAATGGTGTTTGCACTGACATGACCTGCACGCGTCAGCTGGAAAAACTTTGTGCGCACCGTCAGATAAATACCGGTACCGATAATCAGGACAAGCATGGGAATGCCCCACACCACGTTGTTTATGGCGCCGTTTACGTTTGCAATTAAATCAAGCATAAATTTAAATTCCTCCTTGTTTTCCGAAGGAAAATGCGACTGCTTATGTAGGAGCAGAGGAATTTTCCTCCTTTTGTCGTTTTGGAACCTGTGTTTCACAAAAAAAGAATATTCCATAATCGGCGCGTCGCTGCGTCTTCTGTGGAATATTCTTTTATATTATATTTATACATGTTTTTTCATAAGTATGCAAGTAAAAATGCGGATTTCTTAAAAATTTGTAAAAAATTCATAAACCTTGCGGTTTGAATGGAGAAAATTTTTGTCCCAAAAAGGGAGGATGCCAAGTAATCTGTTGACTACTTGGCATTTATTATGAAAAAGTTATTAATTAAGTATTATTATCGTTTGTCAGTCAGGCGCTTTTGTGTTTCGCCTTATGATGTTAGTATAATGAATTAAAATGTCTAAACAATGTTTTTTTATTGAATAATTTTTCAAGAAAATATGAACGATTTGTGAACGTGAAAAAATTAACAGGGAGGGTTCTTTGTTTACATATATTTGATACAATGGTAAAATAAATTCATAGTAATAGCATAATTGGAGGATAAGCAATGAAACGCAGATTTAATATAACAGGCTCATGCAGTCCGCAGAGGCATTATATGGTAAGGCTTGATGACCGGCTAAAGAAAATTAAGGAAGATTATGTCGATTAAGGAAGTTATTTTGTGATTAACCGCGGGCGGCAATACGGAAAGACAACGACGCTGCGTGCTTTGGAAACATACCTGAAGGAGGATTACATTGTCCTGTCATTGGATTTCCAACAGATTGGAACCGAGGATTTTGCCGATTCGCAGACCTTTGCATGTTCGTTTGCGGAAATGCTTATTGATACGCTGAAAATGGATGAGGTGAGCGGCGGGGAACTGCTATTGCAGCCGCTGACGGAGTTTGTCCAAAAAAGCGACAACAGCCTAAAGGATTTGTTTCTATGCTTAAGCGGAATATGCAGGAATTTTTCAGCATTCCAAATTGCAACAATGCTGGAGGAATATGAGGCGGACTATCATACCGGAATGAATATATCGGAAATCGCAGAGGAAATTTATCAGTATACTTGCGGCTATCCTGTCCTTGTTTCTTTTATCTGTAAATGTATTGACGAGGACTTTATCGAAGATGGCGTATATGGTGATTTGGGCGAAGCATGGTCGAAGGAAGGCGTTGCGAAGGCGGTAAACAGTATATTAAAGAAAAGCCCTCTCCTCTTTGAAAGCATGGTCAAACAGCTAGACCAATATCAGGACCTCCGCACCATGCTAGAGGACATTATATACCGCGGCAAGCAGATTACGTACAGCCCTGAACAGAAGTCTATCAGCTTGGGCGTTATGTTCGGGTTTCTTAAGAAAGAAAACGGGCATGTGGCAATTGCGAACCGTATGTTTGAGATGTGCCTGCTGAATTTGTTTATGGCGGAGGAATCAGGGAGTGACGCATATTCGCAGGGCGGGATTGACCGGATTGGATTTATCAAAAATCAAATGCTTGACATGGATTTGGTTCTGAAAAAATTTGTTGATTATTTTACGGAAGTCTGTAGTAAAAAAGATGCCAGATTTGTCGAGCAATACGGACGGAAATTTTTCCTGCTCTATCTAAAGCCCATTATCAACGGCACAGGAAACTACTATCTTGAGGCGCAGACAAGGGACGCAAGGCGCACGGACGTTATCGTTGATTATCGCGGCGAGCAGTTTATTGTTGAGTTGAAAATCTGGCACGGCGAGGAGTACAACGAACGGGGCGAGGAGCAGCTTACCGATTATTTGGACTATTATCACAAGGACAAAGGCTATATGCTCAGCTTTAATTTTAATAAGAATAAGAAAATCGGCGTGCATGAGGTCAAAATCGGAAATAAAACCATTGTGGAGGCGGTTGTGTAAAACGTCGTGGATGGTACCGGATAGGAACGTGTCGGCACGGTAGTTCCGATTTTTACAATTTTTATGGGCGAAGAACGCATACAATCTCTATATCAGGAAACGGACAAAGGCGTCCAAACTGACAGAAAAAATACTGTCGGTTTGGGCGCTTTTTATGCGCAGCTCCATGCAGAGGAAAAATGCCGCAAAAGCGGCGCATGGTGCGCGCGGCGAGTAGTGGAAAAGGTCGTTCCCCTACTCGATTGTACAACCCCATGCAGAGGAAAAATGCCGCAAAGGCGCGCATGGTGCGTGGAGCACGACTAAGATAGGAAAGGGAGAATATACAATGGGAGAGCGAATTGCCGAACACCCGATACTCGGGGTTTTAGAGAAAGGACAGCCTGTCAAGTTCACGTTTGACGGGAAGGAACTGGAAGGCTTTGAGGGAGAACCGATTGCCGTCGCGCTCAAGGCAGCAGGGCTGATGGTTCACCGCTACACGAAAAAGGAGCACAAGCCGCGCGGCGTGTTTTGTGCGATTGGCAGGTGCACTGACTGTGTAATGGTCGTTGACGGCGTGCCGAATGTGCGGACCTGTATCACGCCGCTGAAAGCAGGCATGAACGTGCAGACACAATATGGAACGAACGTGTAAAGATTTTCTAAGCTGATAAAAGACATCAGCTAAGAAAATCTGAAATTTGCAGAAATGGGGAATAACAAATGAAACGATACGATTTAATCATTATAGGTGCAGGTCCCGCGGGGCTGTCGGCGGCGACCACGGCGGCGCGGCGGGGGCTTGCGGTAGTAGTATTTGATGAAAACGAAAAGCCGGGCGGACAGCTATTTAAGCAAATCCATAAATTTTTCGGCTCCAAGGAGCATCAGGCAAAGGTCCGCGGGTTTGTGATCGGCAGACAGCTTCTTGACGAAGCGGACGCGGCAGGCGTACAGGTGCAGCTGAATGCCACGGTGATCGGGCTATATCAGGACAAGGAAATCGTGGTAAAAATCGGAACCGAAGTCCATCATTATAAAGGCGACGCCATCATTGTCGCAACAGGCGCGTCGGAAAACATGGTGACATTCCCGGGCTGGACCTTGCCGGGGGTTATCGGCGCGGGTGCGGCACAGACCATGATGAACCTGCACGGCATTCTCCCAGGGAAACGGGTGTTGATGCTTGGCTCAGGAAACGTCGGTCTTGTGGTTTCCTTTCAGCTTTTGCAGTGCGGCTGCGAGGTTGTCGCGCTTGTGGACGCTGCGCCGCGCGTCGGCGGATACGGCGTTCACGCGTCAAAGGTTGCAAGGACAGGTGTTCCCTTTTACCTGTCGCACACAATCGTTGCGGCAGAGGGTGATGAGTGCGTGACAGGTGTCACAATCGCGGAAGTGGACAGCAATTTTACGTTTATCGCAGGTACGGAAAAGCATTTCGACGTGGACACGATTTGTCTTGCGGTCGGACTTTCCCCCATGTCACAGCTATTGAAAATGGCAGGCTGTCAAATGGAGGACAACCCAAAACGCGGCGGTCAGACGCCAATTTGCGACGCGGTTGGCATGACCTCTGTTGCGGGCATTTTTGCGGCAGGCGATGTGTCGGGCATTGAGGAGGCAAGCTCGGCGATGATTGAAGGGCGCATGGCAGGAATTGCTGCCGCGCACTATTTGGGCTATTTGGAAACGCAGGAGCGCGACGCTGCACTTGCGGATTTGAACACCGCGCTGGACGGACTGCGGCAGGGCATGTTTGCGCCGAAGAACAGGGGAAAGGCAATTGCGGAAACCGAGGAAGGCATTGCAATATCTGCCAACCTGTTAAAAAACGGCTATGTCGCGGACGACGAGGTAGCGCGGTTCCCCGGTGTGACGCACAGAACGGGAGTTCACCCCGTTATCGAGTGTACGCAGAATATTCCATGCAATCCCTGTCAGGACGCGTGCCCGAAAGGCTGCATTTCGATTGGCTCGAATATCACGTCGCTGCCGATTGCGGTCGCAGATGCGGACTGCATCAACTGCGGAATGTGCGTCGCAAGCTGTTCGGGGCAGGCAATCTTTTTGGTGGACGAGGACTGCGGCGACGGCACGGCGACCGTGACGATTCCGTATGAATTTCTGCCGCTGCCTGCGGAAGGGACAATGGGTGTTGCGCTTGGACGCGACGGCAAACGGGTGTGCGAGGCGGCGGTCGTGTCGGTGAAAAGCGCGAAGGCATATGACAAGACGCACCTGCTCACCATGCGGGTACCGAAGGCATTTGCCATGAAGGCAAGGTTTTTCAAACCTACGATGTTGAAAGCATTTGAAAAATGTGAGGGGGGCGTAATGCAATGAATACAGTAAATGACAGATCAAGGGAACTTGCGCCGTTTGTTCCAAGCCCTGACGATGATATGCTGATATGCCGCTGCGAGGAGATTACAAAAGGTGAAATCCGAAAAGCGGTGCACGAGGGCATGTGGACAATGACAGAAATCAGGCGGTATCTGCGGACGGGCATGGGGCTTTGTCAGGGGCAGACCTGCGCGAAGCTGGTCAAGGCGATTGTGGCGCGCGAATTGGGCGTACCACCTGCGGAACTGGAGCCTGCGACAAGCAGGGCGCCGATGCGTCCGATTGAGATGCGCATATTTGCAAACGAAGCAAACGAGACAAAGGAGGGGCAGGACGATGAGTAAAACGGCGGAGGTCATTGTAATCGGCGGCGGGATTATCGGATGTGCAGTCAGCTATTATTTGGTAAAAAAGGGCATCAGCGTTCTCTGCCTTGAGGGCTCGGACCATATCGGAAACGGCGGCTCGTCAAGAAACGGCGGCGGTGTCAGACAGTCGGGACGCGATCCGCGCGAATTGCCGCTTGTGATGTACGGAATCAGACATTTTTGGAAGACGCTTTCGGAGGAGCTGGAAACGGATTGTGAATATCATCAGGACGGCAACCTGCGTCTTGGAAAGACCGAAAAACATCGGGAGATTTTGACGGGACTGACAGAGCGCGCCGTTAAGGTCGGTTTGGACGTGCGCATGATTGACGGGGACGAGGTGCGACGCATCAATCCGTATCTTTCTGAGGAAGTTACCTGTGCAAGCTGGTGCCCGACGGATGGTCACGCGAACCCGCTCACGACGACGCTTGGCTATTACAAGACGGCACGGAAGCTTGGTGCGCGGTTTATCACGGGGGAACAGGTTGTGGAATTGAAAAAGATAAAGGGCGTGCTGCGAAAAGTAATCTGTGCGTCGGGCAATGTATATGAAGGCGAAACGGTTGTGCTTGCGGCAGGATATGCAAGCCGCAAAATCGCGGAAACGGTCGGAATTGATATTCCGATGCAGTCCGCAATGCTCGAGGCGCTCGTGACCGAGGCGCAGCCGCAGATGTTTGACCAAATGCTTGGCACGGCGGAGGCGGATTTCTACGGGCATCAGACAAAGCACGGCTCGTTTGTGTTCGGCGGCTCGTCAGGACTTGAGGACTTTACAAAGGACAATGGAACACCAGTTTGCTACGCAAAGACGGCACCCTGTATCTGTCGGGGCATTATCAAATATTTCCCGAACCTTGCGGACGCGAAGATTGTGCGGACTTGGGCGGGGTGGATGGACAAGTGCGCGGACGGCGTGCCCGTGCTTGGCAAGGTCGGCGAGGTTCCGGGGCTTATCTTAGCGTGTGGCTTTACGGGACACGGATTTGGCATCGCGCCTGCCGCGGCACATCAGCTTGCCGAACTGATTACGACGGGGCGGACGGACGTGGATTTGCACGACTTGCGCTACGATAGGTTCCATGCTAAAATATAGTGAAATTTCATTAGGCAAGTTTGCGCAGGCGCAAACTTGCAGGATATAATGGTTATGATTTGGAAAAAAGACAAACTAAAACCGACGCAGCCGTATTTGGTGTTTGACACGGAGGATTTTTTTCAGGAGGTGTATCTGCGGCAGGGCATTTCGCATTTTTATACATACCGCCGCGAAAAATCCGATAAAATCCGTCTAGTGCCCGACGGCTGCATCGACCTGTTTTTTGCATATGACAGCGGAAAAATGCAGGGCTTTGCGCGGGGAACGCCGACTGCCTACAAGGTGGAACAGGGGCGAATATCGCGGGAAGTCTTTGGTGTGCGGCTGATGCCGGGCGTGTCGCCTGCGCTGTTAAACGTGACCATGAAGGCGCTGTTTGACAGATGCGTTGCGTTGGAGCCGTTGGTGAAGGGCGATAAGGGCTGGCTTAGGCAGCTTGGCATGGAAACGGATTTTTATCAGCGGATTCGCGTCTTTTTGGACGCATACACGAAGGCGGAGCGCAAGAGCGAAAAGCCGTATGGAAAAACGGAGCTTGTGCTGACGGTCAAACAGATGGTTTACGATACAGACGGAAAAATCAAGGTGTCGGAACTAGGGGAGCGCACGGGGTATTCCGAGCGGTATCTCAATAAGGTGTTCCTCGAAAAAATGGGTTTTTCGCCCAAAACCTTCTGCAAAATCATTCAGTTTCAGCGGGCGTTGGAGTTTTTAAATTACGGTGCACCTGACAAGATGACGGATGCGGCAGTGGCGCTCGGGTATTATGACCAGCCGCAGTTTATCCGCGATTTCAGACGCTATGCGGGGATTACGCCGAAAAACTACCTGCGTATGGTCGAGCGGCGGCAGTATCAGGAACGGATAACGGATACGGCGCTTTTTCCGCACATGGGCGTTCAAGGGAATGATGTTGGCAGGTAAATAAGATAAATTGTGCGTTTGTTGTGGGAACGGACATAGGAGAGATTGCTTTCAGCGGGGGAGGTGTGTTAGACTTAATTTAATGATAAATCGGGATTTGAGGAGATATACAATGGAGAAGATATTTTCTAAATGTGGCATGCGATGTGATTTATGTTTGATATATCGTCCTAATGTCGAAAAAGAAGATAGACGTACTGAAATTTGTAATGTATGGAAAAAAATATGGAAAGGCTTTGAACCTGACCCAAACACAACTATATGTGATGGTTGTTGTTGTGAAAAAGAAGACGCAGTTTTATTTAGTCCGTTGTGTGAAACCCGAAAGTGCGTAATAGAAAAAGGGATTATACATTGTGGATACTGTGAGCAATATCCGTGTAGTATTTTTCCGGCAGAGCCAACACAAGAAGAAACTATTCAAAAGATAGAAGTTGAAAAGCAATGGACTTGGGAAGATGAAAAACTAATGGAAGCATATGCTTGTAAAAAGAATATGGATGAATTCAAAAGAAATAGATAAATTCCTGTTTACAGGGCTGTTAAGCAGGCATAAAATCAGGAATGATGCAAAACGATGCAGCATCGCCCAAATGCATACAGCAGGAATATTTTTCCGAAAAGGGAGTGATAAAAGAAACGGCAGTACCGATTTATACAATGAAACGGACGGAGAAAACAATACAATAGGGGAATAAAAACAAGGACGAAGGCGTCTGACAGAAATGTCGGGCGCTTTTTTCGTTTTGATGCGATAACAATACGAGGAGAAGAACAGTGTGAAAAATAAATTTTTCACACGGCAAATTTGTGCTTAGGGCACAAATTCGCAGACTGAGAAAGGAGCATGATTATTATTATGGGATTTTCAAAAATTGAAGTCATTACATCAATGAACAAGCTTGACGGATTAAAGGCGGCGCTCAGCAGGCATGGCGTGAGCGGAATGACGGTTGTGCAGGCAATCGGGTGCGGCGTGCAGAACGGCACGTTTGAGTATGAGGCGCAGCAAAACGACGAAATGGAACTGCTTCCGAAACAGATGATTATCATTGCGGTCGAGGACGAGGCGCTTGACAAGGTCATCGACACCATTAAACGGGAACTTTACACAGGGCATATCGGTGACGGGAAAATTTTCGTCACGCCGCTCTCCAACGTAATCCGTGTAAGGACAGGCGAGGAAGGGACAGAGGCGTTGCAGTAAGCAGCGTGAAAAGAAGTTCTAATGCTTACAGCAGAGGATGTTTCGCAAAGAACTTCTAAGTTTCACGCAAGAGAATGTAAACTGAACAAGTTCCGTTTACATTCTCCGCACGGGAGAAAGAGAGGAGAACTATTATGGAAGAGAAAAAATTAGGACTGCCAAGCGTCATTTCGACGGGCGTCGGGCTGATTGTCGCGACAAGTTGTCTGATGTCACTGGGGCAGGGAACGGGCATTTTGGGAACAGGCTTTATCGTGTCAATGGCGCTCGCATGTCTGATTAACATCTGCACGGCATTGTGTATGGCGGAGCTCAACGCAGTCATGCCAAACCTCACGGGCGGACTTGCGCAGTACACGCTTGCAGGGCTCGGACCGTTTGTCACAATTGTCACAATGGTGGGTGGATACATCGTGTGCCAGTCAATTGCGGGCTCAGTGGAATGCGCGATGTTCGGAAACGCGATAAACACAGTGTTTGATACAGGAGTGCCCTCAAGCGTGTTCTGCCTGCTGTTGCTCGCAGTGCTCGTTACGGCAAACCTGCTCGGAGTGGATATGTTTGCCAAAATACAGAATTTTGTGGCGTACGGGCTGATTGTTTCACTCGTCATCATGGGACTGCTCGGGACATTCGGCTTGGGAACGGGAGAATCAATCGAGCAGGCGACAAACCGCGCGGGATCGTTTTCGGACTGCTTTGCGCTGCTTGGCTTGGCATTCTTCCTGTTTATCGGCAGCGAGTTTGTGATACCGATTTCAAAAAATGTGAAAAACGAGCGCAGGAACGTGCCGCTTGGCATGGTGCTAAGCCTTTTAATTATTTTGGGAATGCAGATTGTCGTCGTCATCGGAATGGGGCGGTATGTGGCACTGCACGATTTGGCGCAAAGCCCGTCGCCGCATATTCTGTACGGCAATGCGCTGCTTGGAAGGGCAGGATCGCTTTGGATGATTTTGGTTTCGGTTTTTGCCGTCATCAGCACCGTCAATTCAGCAATCAGCTTTCTTTCGTACATGTGTGCGGGCATGGCAAAAATCAACTTAATGCCGTCGGTTTTTCTGAAAAAGAATAAACACGGCGCCTATTATGTGGGCGTGCTGATGATTGGCGCGGTGATGATGCTGATCAATGCGACAGGACTCTCAACAAGCGATTCGCTGTCGTTTCTGATTTTGGTTGCGATTGTCTTTTGGATGGTTTCGTACGTAATTGCGGACATCAACGTGCTGATTTTCCGAAAAAGGCTGCCCAAGGCGCCACGGACCTTTAAAGTGCCGCTCGGACCTGTGATCCCCTTGGTTGCGGTGGCAGGAAATGTCTTTATGATTTGGAATATTGACGGCAATCCTGCGACGCGGAATCTGATTTTTCTGATTGACGGCATCATCTTTTTGGCACTTGTAGTTTATGCGGCGTTGTGGTGCAAATTGAAATTAAAGCGCCCAATGTTTCAGGCAATTCCCGTGCATGAGGTGATGGCAATGGAAAACTCCCTGTATTTGGCAGCGCACCAAAAACCGCACAAACAGAGGGCGGCATCGAAAAAAGTCATAGCATAAAAATGGAACAAATGTTTGCGATTAAATTTGAAGGATAAAAGAACGCATTAGGAGGATAAGACAATGAGTTACCCAAGAATCGATTTTTTATATTTAAGTGAGGACGATATGATTGCCGCGGGTGTGAAGGACATGAAGGGCTGCGTGGAGGCGATGGAGGAGATGTTCAAGCTGATGAAAATCGGCGATTACCGCATGGGCGGACACAACGGCAATTCGCACGGATGCATGGTGATGTTTCCCGAAAAATCTGAATTTCCGGAGATGCCTCTTGATGGACCAGACAGGCGGTTTATGGCAATGCCCGCGTATCTTGGCGGAAAGTTTGACATGGCAGGAATGAAGTGGTACGGCTCCAACGCCGAAAACCGCGAAAAAGGACTGCCGCGCTCGATTTTGATGCTGATTTTAAACGACAAGGACACAGGCGCGCCACTTGCGTTTATGTCCGCGAACATCCTTTCGGCATATAGAACAGGCGCCGTTCCAGGTGTCGGATTCAAATATTTTGCAAGAGAGGACGCGGATACGATTGGGATTGTTGGTCCGGGTGTCATGAGCAAAACCGCGCTTGCGGCGGCAATGGCAGTGCGCCCGTCGTTAAAGACCGTGAAGGTGAAGGGCAGAAGTGCGGAGTCTCTTCACACATTTATGGAGCATGTCAAAGAGGAATATGCGGGCGTGGAGGTGTATGCGGTGGACAGCATTGAGGAGGCAGTGCGCGGCTCGGATATCGTGTCCGTGTCAACGTCCTCGCCGACGGGTGATCCGAGCCTTTACCCATATATTGACGAGGCGTGGATAAAACCGGGGGCAATCATTGAATCAACCGCGGCGCTGCGCTTTGATGATGATTTTCTGATGAACCGCGCACGGACGGTGACGGATAATATTAAGCTTTATGAGGCGTGGGAGGAGGAAATGCACCCGAACGCGTACCATACGATACCAATTCCTGCGGTGCGGGTGGAGGATTTGATTGCGGAAGGGAAGATGACGGCGGAGCAGATTGACGATTTGGGCGATGTGCTGGTCGGGAAGATTCCGGTGCATCGCAAAGATGGTGAGATTGTGGTTTATTCGGTCGGCGGAATGCCCACGGAGGACGTGGCGTGGGGGACGATGGTGTACCGCAACGCGCTGGAAAAAGGAATTGGAACAAAGCTGAATTTGTGGGAAACACCGCAGATGGTAGTGTAGTTTGCGAAAATGCGTGATAAAGAATAGCGAAGGCAGCAGAGGGGTTATTAGATAGTCCACTGCTGCCTTCTATGCATGCATTGCATACAGATATTTAAAGATAATGTATCAGCACGCTGACAGATGTTCGATATGTGGGAAAAAATCAGCCGAGTTCCTCAATCACACACTGATGTTCTTTCTTCTTTGTATCATAATTAATTCCGACGGCAAGAATGCGCGTGACATTTTCTTTTCGCAGTTTTTCGCAATATTCCTTCTCCCTAATCTGCGCAATCGCGTCCGCGGGTGTCTTATCAGCCTTGAGTTCCAAAACAATCCCCGGCAGGTTTTTGCGCCGCGGATAAAAGATTAAATCCACAAAGCCCTTGCCTGCATGAGATTTAGAAGTTCTTGGCGTTTCGTCCAATGGCGAAACGTCTTTAGAACTTCTTCTCATGCTTTCTTCCCGCTCAACCTTATATTTATTTCTTGCCGAAAGATAAGCAAGTGTCACCACGCAGGAGAGGCTGTTTTCGTCGTTGTATTTTAAAATCGGAAGCTCGCTGTTGTGGATGTCGTGGAGGTAAGATGCCACGAGATCTCCGTTTTTGTTTAGCGTTGCCTCAAGCACCGCGCCCGAATTGCGGACAAGCTGCGCAACATATCCAAATTCGTCATCCTCCAATGCGTTTTCAAATTCAATCATCAGTTCCTTGTTCGGAATACGCAGTTCCCCGTCACTGTAAGAGAGCAGACCATAAATAATCATTGCGGAATAAATGTCTTTCCGACTGGAAATCTGCTCCTGCCCTGCGCTAAACTCCTTTTCAATATCAATCCAAACCGACGAGCCATTTACCATTTTCACCACATCATCCCGCACCTCGCCGATATTGTATTTTAAGAAAAACAGCACTTCATCCATTTTCCCCGTCCGCGTCCAGTAGCTTTGACAGTATCCGTTCATCAACGCCAGCACAACAGAACGCGGGTTGTAAATCCTCCCTCCGGTTGAGGATAGATAACCGTTATACCAATCGCGGATGTCATCAAGCGGCACCTTTTTCTGTTTTTGACATAACGCCTCTACTTCGCGTTCCAAAAAACCGAAATACTCCCCAAAGATATGGTCTTTAAGCATGGTGTACTCATCAAACATATTCAATGCCGAACCTGTACTGTATTTTTTAATTGGCAAAACTCCCGTCATATACGTAAGCGCGACGTAAGGTCTGTCTTTGAGCAGATTTCGCAGAAACTCCAAAAAATCTCCGTGATGTTCCGGATATAATTCATGGCTGAAAATATAATCCCACTCGTCAATAATGAAGATAAACTCATCCCCTGTGGCAATAAGCGCATCAGATGCCTTTTCAAAGGTTTTGTTCTTAAGTGCAGGGTAACTTTCCTGTATATCACTGATAATTACGTTGTTAAACCGTGCAATGTAATCCTCATAACGACTCCGGTCAAGTGGGATTTCATTCAGGCACAGGTTGATGACATTATAGCGGTTTAAATGAACAGTATATGATTTTCTTTGGCTAATGGCAGAACCTTCAAACAATTCCTTCGCGTCATGCGCCCTGCAATAATACGCTCCCAACATATTCAGAACAGATGTTTTCCCGAACCGCCGCGGTTTTGTAACGCAGACATATTTTGTGCTTGTCCGAATCCGTTTGCTGATGTGTTCAATGATTGCAGATTTATCAACAAAGTATTCGCTGTTTACAAGATCCTGATATAAAATTAAGGCAGAGTTTGTATTCAGACAGAAAGCCATAATCTTCCTCCATTTCTGATCTGCTCAATAAAGCAAAAATAAGGAACCGTTTTGTACCTTCATCATTACATAACAATTTTGGTCACTTTTATTATACCGTCATTTCCGTTCTGCTACAAGAGATTCCCTTACATTGACATCAATTTTCCCATGAAGTATAATAAAAATATTATTAAAATGCAAAGGAAAAAACAATATGAAAAGAAAAGGATTGATTGTAATACTCGGCATGATGCTCTTCGCACTGTCAGCCTGCCAAAGTCAAAGTACGACCGCCACTGAAGCGTGTTGGTCGGCGGCGCAAGGAGCTGATGATTTGGAAGCTTATGTGGAAGCGGAAGCAGCCAATATTGATGTTGCAGCGCTGCAGGCGGAAGCTTCCTCTGCCGACAGTACGCTGTTTCAACAATTTCAGGCGACCGTCCTGTTATGCGAAATTGACCGTCAGGGTGGCGCAAATGCCTCTTCCTATGCAGAAAGCTTTCTTGCCAAAGCAATTACCAACGAAGAACAAATCTGGGAGGTATTTGACACATCGTTTCATGTTAAGGGCTGTTTTGACGCGCTGTTTGAAGCTGCGGAACAATTAGACGGGCGTGCGCTTGCCAAGCTTGTGGGCAATATGCCGGATCATGTTGTTTATGAAAGCGAACTACGGCTTGCGGTTGAGAACTGGGTGGAAGCACACCCGGACAAGCTGCCGACTTATGCGAACGATCTGAAAGCAGTGGGATACTTTGATGAATGGGATGCCGACGATTGGATATCCAATTATCTTTACAACAGCGAGGATCCCTATTGTCTGACAATAAAAACGGCGGACGATGCGCTTGTATATATTAATTTTTTGCGCGGCACGATGCTGCCCGAATGGGAGGCGGCGTATGGTGAGCAGTCTTTTCGGACGCCGTCAGAATTAGGGGAAGACGCTTATTATACCACAAATCTGGCGCCTACCGTTACTGAAAAACTGCATTTTAAGTCTGATGCGGGTGAGGAACCTCTGCCGGAAACGATTGATTTAGAGGGGAAAAAGGTTGTCGCTTTTTATCGCAACCCATACGCGAGAGAATACGAAGGTTCCCCCACGGCTTTGCGCATTATAGGAGATTTCATGTTGGGACTGCCGCAAGAGGCGTATCCGACGTCTTTGAAGAATGCCGATTATTATCTCGTTCTAACGCCTTCTTACGAAAGCGGGGATTCGAAAAAAATGGATATGAAAAATGCTACTGAAAGACAGGAAGCGTATTCCGGGACGTCAATTGACCTGTATAATGCAGAAACGCGCAGTTTTCTTAGGCATTTGGGAACGATAATGGAATCGTCTTTGACTTCGGCGGTGAATGACACTTCCGAATATTCCAAGCTGCCGCAGGCAGATCAGTTGTATTTTATGTATCAAAACATCAATACCCCTGATGCATATGCTTCGATGATTACGGATTATCCGTATTTTCAAGCGGAGGAACCCGTTTCTATGGGCGGTTGGGAGATTACATATCATGATTGTGAAATTGTAGAAAGCTTTGAAGAAGGCAGTTTCATATACACAGCATCAGAGGCGGGATGTCAGATTGTCAGAGCGCGATTTACCATTACAAATATCGGCTCGAAGCAAAATACATTTCTTCCGATAGTCTACACGATTGCGGAGGATCCGCTTGTTCGACTTACCGATTCTTCGCATGAGAATTATTATGAGGTTTCTGACGGGTTGACTTTAAAAAGCAATTTGATGTCTGAAACCTTAAATCCCGGAGTTTCCATGGACGGAGAACTGTTCTTTCAACTGCCGGATGAAGTCGCTCAAGGTACAGAACCGGTTTATATTGTGATTTCTTTAGGAGATGAAGAGATTTTTTGTCCTTTATTAGAAGCAGAGGAAGCGGAAGAATAATAAATAAAATCACAGGAAACAGCGGTAAATCCATGATACGGATTTGCCGCTGTTTTATGCCGCTAAACTTTTGGTGTATTTGTTTTTATTTCCGAAAAAAAATTGTTTGATTTGACATATAGTCAAATAAAAAAAACTATGATACACTCATAAATAATAGTATAACAATCGATTGACATATAGGCGCACAATTCTGCCATAATACGAAATTAAGAGAGGTATCAACGATGGAAAGAAAATTAGAAATTACAAAACCATACATATTTCTGCCAATTTGCGTGGGAAAAACAGAAACAAAGGTCACTATATTTTTGGAGGATGAAGAGGCATACCGCAAAAAAATCCATGAATTTATGGTACCCGTTGCGGACATGGACGCTGATGCACAGCAGTATCCTTGCGACTATTATGCCGAAATACCAATAGAGGCATATTTGGGCGAACAGCTTGTTTTTAGCGCCGACGCGCCGCAGGTTTTTATGGATGCTATCCAAAATGCAGAAAGGGCGGACTTTGATGGACAAAAAAATCAATGCCCGCGCCCGTTAATCCACTTTGCCGCAAATACCGGCTGGACGAACGATCCGAACGGAATGATTTATGCAGACGGCACATACCACTTGTATTTCCAGTACAATCCGTTCAACACAGTATGGGAAAATATGAGCTGGGGACATGCGACAAGCACGGATCTGCTGCACTGGCAGCAGCAGGACACGGTCCTGTTTCCGGATGAGAGCGGTACGATGTTTTCCGGGTGCGCAATATCAAACGAACATTCTTTGCTGGGACTTCCAACCGATGCACTCCTGTTTTTCTACACTGCCGCAGGCGGCTCAAATGCGTGGAGTAAGGGGTTGGCGTTTACGCAGAAAATCGCGTACAGTCTTGACGGCGGGAAGACATTGGTTAAAATGGAGACACCGTGTCTGCCCACGATTGAGAAGGAAAACAGAGACCCCAAAGTATACTGGCACGAAGAAACGCGGGCATATATCATGGTGTTGTTTTTGGAGGGAAATGACTTTGCAATTTTCCGATCGCAGGATTTGCAGCAGTGGGAGCAGTCAGACCGCTTTACATTGGACGACGCATGGGAGTGTCCCGATTTGCTCCGCCTGACGTCCGATACAGGCGAAATGTGCTGGTTTTTTTGGACTGCGGACGGGTTTTATTATCCGGGAGAGTTCGACGGATTTCATTTTAAGGTTCAGGGGAAACAGCGCAAGGCGTATGTTAATAAAATACCATATGCGGCACAGACGTATTTTGGCGTTGCGGACCGCACAATCTCTATTCCGTGGCTGCGTTTGGATAACGACGGCAGACTGTTTACAGGGGCATATGGACTGCCCGTAGAACTGACTTGCAAGAACACGGAGAATGGGTATATAATAGTACAAAAGCCCGTCAGAGAACTGATGCAGCAGGCAAAACAGACTGCATACGACAGCGTGTCGGGCGAAAAGATGCTGTCATTTGGCAAGGATAAAAAGGCAGCCGTGCTCAAAATGCGTGCAAAGGAAGATTATCAAGGGAGCTTTACATGGGAGCTGAACGGCAGTGCTGTTACCTACAATCCTGAAAACGGCACATTTTGCGTTGACGCAGAGCAGTACCAAATTGGCTGCAGGTATCAGGAATTTCTTTTTGTCGTTGATGACCGGATTTTGGAAGTCTTTTTTGACGGCGGCGTGCAGCTTGGAACATTTGTTCTAAAAGACACAGCCGTGCAGATTAAAATCCCCAATGAGGCAGCGTTTGCCGAAAACCTTGTATATTATATAGAAGGCAGCAATACGTAAATTTTTGTAACAAAAATGACTTGTATCTAAGGAAACGCTGATTAAATCATCGTTTCCTTAGATGCTCCGCAGGATGCGCACGGATTTGCAAGCGAAATTGCTGCTTCGCAGCGCGAATCCGGCGCGGGAAACGCTTTAATCAGCGTTTCCATAAGATTGTACAATAGAAATGGAGAGACATATGGCGACTTTAAAGGATGTTGCGAGGGAGGCGGGGCTGACCGTCGGCACAGTGTCCCGTATCCTGAATAATCGCGGATATATCAGCAGCAATGCGCGGGAAAAGGTAGACGAAGCGATGGAAAAGCTGAACTATCGCCCGAATGAGGTGGCGCGTTCGCTGCACGGTAAGAGCACAAATACAATCGGACTGATTGTGCCGCATATCAAGCATCCGTACTTTGCGGAAACGATTAGTAATTTGGAAAAGCAGGCGTATAAAAAAGGGTATAAAATTTTACTCTGCAACTCGCAGAGTATACAGGAAAAGGAGAAAGAATATATTGACATCTGTACGGGAAACCGGGCGGCGGGGCTGATTCTGTGCAGCGGCACGGTGGATACAAAGGTGTTTGAGAAAGTCGATATTCCCGTGATTACAATGGAGCGTTTTCTCGATAACGGGACCGCCTGTGTGGAATGTGACAACAAGCAGGGCGGAGAGCTGGCGGCGCAGAAGCTGATTGCGTGCGGTTGTAAAAATCTGCTGCATATCGGTACAATTGGGACAATCCACATGCCCGCGGATATGCGTACGGAGGGTTTCCGGGAGGTCTGTCAAAGAGAAAATATTGCGTTTGTAGAGCTTTCCACGGAGGAAGAGCAGTACAACAATATGAAATACGATGAGCTGCTGGAGAGTGTGCTGCGAAAGTATCATGAAACGGATGGCATGTTTTTAAGCAGTGACGTGATGGCGGCGCAGGCATTGCAGGTATGCCGTAAGCTTGGAATTTCAGTGCCTGACCAAATGAAAATAATCGGTTTTGATGATGTCAATATTGCTTCGCTGACAACACCGCAGCTTACAACCATTCATCAGCCGGTAAAGGAAATGGCGGAGATTGCAGTTAACCTGCTCCACGACGCTGTTTCTGGGAAATTAGTACCGAAACGAACCGTTTTGCCCGTCTGTCTGATAGAACGGGAAACGACCTGAGGAGAAATCTATAAGACAAAAATCGCTCGGACAGGAATACTGTCGGGCGGTTTTTTATGTCAAAAAACCATCTTTTCTTTATAGTATTTCATGTGTGTAGTACAATGAAATTAATAAAATAATTTAGAGAGAAGAAACGGAGGATTAACATGGAAAATTTATCAGACGGCTGTCGGACAAGGGACTGATTTCGGCGGATGAAACAGGGAGAAATCGAATCTATCCTGCGTTCCTTTTTGTCGGCGCTTACAGGGGGATGGGGGATTGACAGACAGGATGAGGAAGGTTTAAAAGCGATGGTGGAGAGGGAGTTTATACAGGAGGAGGAATAGCATGACGCTGCTGCATACAATGAGTCTGACGGGAAGTGCTGCGACGGTTGTTTATCTGCTGTCTTGTTTTTGGACAAAGCGGCATATGTCCGTACTTTGGCATAAGGTGTATTTAATAATCAATATCCTGCTTTTTCTTGTGCCGCTTGCGCGGTTCAAATCAGAATATATAGAGGTGCTAAACAAATATTTCTGTCATGAAGCATGGTTTCAAAAAAATGATGCCATTCAAAACATGCTTCATTATACGGTCTTTGTGTATCCAAGCGGCGTGTATGTATCAAATGCGCCGACCTATCTTCTTATTTTTGTCAGCATCTTGCTTGGGACAGGAGGGCTTGTGATTTTCATGAGGAGATACTTTATCGTATATGGTCAAATGATGAAAGGGGTGGAATGGTACAAACAAGGAGAGACTGTTGTAAAACAGCTGGAAAAAGAACGAAAAAGATCTGTAAACGCCAAAGTATATCTGTGCGCAGGTCTCAAATCGTCGATTACAATCGGGTTATTGCATGGAAGCATTATTCTTCCCAAAAGCGTTTGGAAGCAAAACAGACTGGAGGACGTGTTGCGTCATGAGCTGGGGCATATCCGCGCAAAGGATAATATCATGAAAGTAATTTTGGCGGTTGTGGTATTGTTGAATTTTTATAATCTGCTGGTTTATTATCTGTTGTACCGCTGGAATATGACGGCGGAGCTGTATTGCGATAATCAGGTGATTGCTGATAAAAGTATAGAAGAAACAGGAGAATATATCCTTTTTCTGATTCATACTGCAGAAATACAGGAAGGCGGAAAAATTCCGATTACAGGCTTAAACATGAGTAGAAAACAGTTAAAAGAAAGGATAGCGTATATGAAAAGAATGAAAAAAACAGGTAATAAGTATGGAATAATGAGTAAAGCAATGGGGATGTTGATACTTGCGGCGGCAGTATTTGCATCATCACTGACGGTTTGTGCGTATGAGGAGAGGCATATTTGGTATCTTGACAGACCTTACGAGAAAGTAGATGCTTCTATTTGGTATGACAATTGGGAACAAGATGGGCGTACGGAATTAGATGTAAAATATGACGCATATGAAGACTATGTGAATGCCGGGGATGTTATATTTTTTGTGAGTGATGAGGGTGAAGTATACTATGATGTGCATACAGATGCAGATCAAATGTATAGATCCTGTAGCCATACATATGTTTCTGGAACTGTTGTAAATCATGAAAAAGATGGTAAAGGCGGGTGTAAGATGGATTACTATGCTGGTCAGAGATGTACTAGATGCGGACATGAATTTTATGGTGACTTGGTAAGAACAGTATCTTATACTGTATGTCCGCACTAATAGATTATATGAAAACTGTCGTATTTTATAAGGGGCATTATTGAACAAAGGATTAAGATAACTATTTACCTGTGGTTTTGTGCGAAATGCTCAAACCCGCAGGTAGAGAAAGGGGTTGTTAAGTTAAGCGTCTTTTGAAATCATATTCTGAATTGAAAGCAAGAAAAGATATTTTGGATAAAATTCAAAATTATTCTCACAATGTGGATAATCGTGAAGAGTATTCCCAAATTGTCATAAAAATACAAATCATAGAGTCTGCATTGGAGATTTTGAAGGAGGATGAGAGGAAAATAGTATCATGGCATTTAATTGAAAAGATTAAGTGGAGTGAAATAGAAAAAATGTATGAAGAACAAGTCGGAACGGAATTTAGATATTCCGAGCGGACCTTTAAACGGATACAGAAAAATGCGCTAAAGAAGATGGGAGCGTTTCTTTCTGAGGGTGAATTTAAAGAATATATTAACGAAATCTGACACGATTTTGGCACCTTTTTGACACTCTTTTGACATGGTTTTGTCACTTTATTTCATGCGAATGGTAGATTATACTAATGATATCGTCAAAGAAAGTAGATAATGCTATGTTGACGGTAGGATTATAAAATGTATTTTAATAAGAAGGACGTAAAATATGAGGAAAAAATTGTTGTGTATTGTTGTATCTATGACATTGCTAATGGGTATGACTGCTCATGCTTCGTGTACAACTGAATGTAATAGCGGTGATGTGATAGGCAGAGTGGTTCCAAGAGAAAAAGTGGCTGAATTGGAGAAAATAGCTTTAGCAAGTGAAGAGGGTAATATACAAGCTTATGCTTCATCAGGAGTATATGAAGATAATGATATAATAGAGACTGCATATCCCTATTCCAAGACAACAAAAATTGAACATAGAGATGGTGAATATTTAGGACATTTTAATTGTTATTATACTTATACTCATCTTGAAACGAAAGATGATGTGGATTGGTTTAAAGTAAATGTAAGAACAGGATATCGTTATGTAGCTGCGTTAAAGAATGTATGGTCAGATCAAATCAGAGATATGCGTCTGTATTATCAGACTTCAAATGGTACATGGAAATATTTGGAAGCTCCAGAAAAAGTATCAGGACAATCAATCTTTCATTTTGTGCCAACTGTGACTACATATTATATTGAGATTTCAGGTGAACCCGCACCGGGGCATGCTCATTCAGACAGGGTAAATTGGTTTGCTGTAGAACGAGACGGAACAATTGATGAAAGACCACTTCCATATAGTAATAATCCATCCTGTGCACTTCATTAACAGGAATATTACTAAATTTTTGCAGACAAATGACGATATAAAGATACGTAAAATAACGAAAGACTTCGTCAAATTGCGCATCTGAAAAAAGTATATTGATATGGGAAAGGCAGGTATATTGATGTCGGTAGTAAACAACGTCACATTTAGTTATCAGGAGTACAAAGCCTATATAAAGAACCACAAGGAATCCGGACTGGCAGGTCGGACTTACAGTATGGCGCCGGGCAATGTTGGGGAGGACGAGCGTATATTGGCAAGCGTTTCGTTCAAGGATGCAAGGACAGGGGCAGGCTATGGATTGAAAGCCGTGTATGATGATAATTTTTCAACAGATTCGCCACTCATAAAAGTGATTGCGGAGGGCGCAGACCAAAGAAAGCAGGAGTTTATCATCAATATTGATGAAATTGATGTCAATGCTGCGTCAGACATGGAGATGTTTGCACTGTGTAGTTACGCGGATGCACACGAAAAGAAAACAGAAGGTGCCAAGAGCAGTTGGGACACTTTGAATGCATATGTTCAAGACTCGCTGTCGGAAGCAGCTTCCGGTCAGTCAGAAAGCCTTAATCAGAAACGCGATTGGCTCACGATGGTTGAGGAAGAAAAAAGGACATGTATGGAGTCAAAGCTTTACGGACAGGTGGCAGACGGAAATAAGCTGGTACGCCTGCTTGAAGCGTATGGGATGCCCAAGGAAGTTGAAATGCATCGCATAGATGCGAATACATTGGTTCCAGTGGACAATGTGACTTATGTACAGGATTTGGACGGCGGTTATGCGCAGATGCTGTTTGACGGCAATGGAGAGATTACATATGTGAATCATCTGAACGAAAGCGCCGGTTGGCATATGGAGGTTTCGCAGGAGATGCTTGAGAAGGCGCGCAGCCTGGGTTCTGAATTTGCTTTTTACATGAGTGACCAGTCCTTTTGGGAAAGCTATCTCAATGGCGACAAAGGTGCAGATGAGCTGAAGGCGGCGATGAATTATGAAACAATTCAATCAGAATTTTGGAAGCAGATGCCGGAGTCTGTGAGACAGGCATGGGAAAAAGCTGCAGAGGAAGCCGGGACAGATGGATTAGGGATTGATGAGCAGGGTGTGCTGCAGTATCCGTCCGAGTATCTAAAGCAGTATATGTCTGCAGTGATAAGCGGTGAGAGCACTAGGCTCTGTGGAGATACCGCTGAATGTGCGCTGGAATTTGCCAAGACAGCGTTGTCTCATTTGGAAGATGCAGATCAGCCGAAATACAACGCAGCGTTGCAGGCTTTTAAGGATAAGGAGATGGGATTTTATCAGAAGCTTGTGAAGTATTTGGCATAATGTCCGTGCCCTGTGACAGTTGATTTCTAAAAGGGTGTCAGGATAAACTGATAAAATTACAAAAATATTACGGAACAGGATTTCAAATTTCTGTTCCGTTTTTTGAGTATGACGGGCATGCTCGTGTTCTGTGGTGAAAGTCCACTTAGGCGTAGCTATCGACGAACTTTATAGCGACTCCCAAGGTTTGCACGTAAGGAAATTAGTAGCTTCGCTGCACGTGCCTGTGCAGAGGAAATATGTCACTGAGAAAGGAACAAATACGTTTCAGGCATTTCATATGCAAACGCTTCTAAGGAAAAAATCTTTACAGGCATTGGTGGAAAAGAAATCATGGTGCATTCCGATAATTTTTCCTCAATGTAAGTGCTTTCCCTTTTTTGCGGTATTGGGAAGAGATACGTTGAAGCAGGTGGAAACTTATGATAAGATAAACAATATAATAATCATTTTTGGGGAAGAAAAGAAAGTAAAAGGGCAGAAGAAAGATTGGATGTGTAGGCATAGGAATTTATCTGAATCCGGGGAATAAAGGCTTTGGGGAGTCGATTCGTTCTAGGATTTATGTAGACAAAACAAATTTGATTGTGTGTACGAATGAGGTTATTAATACGGAAGAAAAATTTATCTGTGTGAGCAGACCGCGTCGTTTTGGGAAATCCATGACACTTAAGATGCTTGCTGCTTATTATAGCTGCGGCTGTGATTCAAGGGGGTTGTTTGCAGGATATCGGCTTGAACAGGATTCATCCTTTGCGGAGCATTTGAACAAATATGACGTGATTTATCTGAATATGCAGCAGTTTTTAATCGAAGCAGCTTCGGGAAAAGTAACGGAATACTTGGAGCAGGAGGTGCTTCGGGAGCTTCGAAAAGCATATGGAATGTATTTCGACAGAGAGGGGATAGGATTAGCCGCCGCATTGCGGGAAATTTTTGTGGAAACGGATAGACAGTTTATCTTCCTGATTGACGAGTGGGACTGCGTGATGCGGGAACGGCAGGAGTCGGAGGTAAAGGAACTTTGCAAACGGTATGACATGGATTATGTCGAAACCGGCCTCGCTTAGCTGTGCGGTTGGTCTTGCATACTACAGTGCGAGAAAGGATTACAAAATGGTTCGGGAACTGCCTACAGGTCGCGGTTTCGCAGACATTGTTTTCCTCCCGTTGCCCCACACAAAAACACCGGCAATCGTAGTTGAACTCAAATATGACAAAAACGCAAACACGGCAATCCGGCAGATTAAGGATTGTCAGTACACGCAGGCACTGGAAGAATACAACGGTGAAATTCTGCTCGTTGGGATAAACTATGATAAAAGCAATGAAAACAAGCCGCATAGCTGCATAATTGAAAAACTGCAAGAAGAGCATACCTGTTAAAAACAACAAAGGTATTAGCGGCATCAGGGTGCCGCTAACGCCTGTATCAATGCCACACTATCCGCAAGATGCTGCGTATTGGCAATTATCACCGCATAAAGCGGTTCTTTCTTTTCATTGGTCTGATTATAGGTCTTTTCAAATTCCGTTTCCGATAAATTAATCGCAAAATATCCGTCAATTCCATCGTTTAAATCCACATTCCCATTTTCATCTTCTGTCAGGTTTGCCGTGTCAAAACAGAGCATTTCCTTTTCTGAAAGATAGGAAACCAAATCCTCTGAGAGCGCCGTATCCAAAGGAAGGCAGGCGTTTAGCGCAAGCAGATAGCGGTACATGTCCGCGCCGCAAATCGCAACGTCCATTCGTTTGGAAGAAATCGTCGTCATGACTTCTACTTCATAGAGATAGTAGTATCGATTGTCATAATCAAAGGGCTGGTCCTGATTGACGTCAACATCTCCTTCTTTCCCGTCGCTTTTTAATTCCTGCGTAAATTTGCGAAACCACGCGCCGCAGTCGTCCTCTGTGTTGAGCACGACGCACACGCGCAGCCTGCAGGGCTTTTGCCCTTCCCAAAGCATATGGGCGAACATGCCGACAATCACGACAACACAGACGCAGACGAGAAAGCGCCATCGATAATAATCCCACAAAAACTGAAGCTTTCCGCGTGTGTCAAGCCGCTTGAGCGTATTCAAATCCTGCCCAAGCTCCGCTCGCAGAGACGATGTATTTTTGAGATGCGGATTTTTATTTTTCTTCATGCGAATCGTCCTCCTCATGCTCCGAAAGAAATGACAATGGCTTGAACTCCTCTTCCGTATACGGGTCGGGCAGGTAGGGGTTTAAAATTTTTAACAGCATACCGGTCTGAAAACGGCAAACAAGTCCAAACACAATAAAAATCAAACCCGGCAGCAGGTGGCACGCCCAAAGTCCCAATGCCAGTGCAAACACCATAAGAAGCGTTCGCCCGAGGTTTCTTATGGAGAGAACAAACGCCCAAATAACAAGGTCTTTATTTTTTTTCTCGAATTTGGCAAGCAGTGCAAAGGCGTAAAGGGCGATAAACAGCCAAATCAGGAAAAGCACTGCGAAAAATACCATAAAAAAAGTATAAATGCCCGTTCCGGCATGATAACACATGGAAATATCCAACAGCAGAAAGGCGCCGATTGCTGTCAGCGGAACGCCAAGAAAAATCCCCTGCTTTAAGTTCTGACGAAATGAGTGAAAAAAGTCCTTTGATAAATACGTTTCTTCGCCGCGCACAAGATTGATCATCGCGTAATAAAACGCGGCAGTGGCAGGACCGATTGTGACAATCGGTAAACAGCATAAAAGCCAAAGCAGGTTTAGGACAAACAAATCAAAGATGCTGCCCATTCCGATCCAAAAGGGGTTGTCCGAACGGAAAATTTTATTCATGTGAAAACTCCTTCCCATCACTTATGAGGATAATGGTTTCGGTGAAAACAGCTATACGTTTCCGCATATCCTCGTCCGTTGCCAGTTCTGTCTGAGTTAAGTCTAACACATTCAACGTAAAGTTGTCATTATAAATATAGTGTTTTTTCCATTCATTATTTTATACGTGGCATAAAATTCAGGATAATCGGGAAACGGAGAAAAATTCAGAATGCCGATATGGTAGGCAGGCTTTATTTGGGAGTAATCCTCGCCGTGTTTCGGATTTTGAAAAATTCCGCAAAGATATGATTCTGCAAAATATAATAATGGATAAACATACAGGCAAATCATGCCAAAAGTGAAAAAACAATGGATATTATCGTCATATTACACAAAGAACGGGCATATAATAAACAAAAGACAGGCAGTTATTTTGTCACAATGCCGAAAAATATGATAATCGATTGACATGTTTTCGGAAAAGTGATATGCTTTGCTCATAAAAAATAAACGAAATATAAAATCTTGATGATTTAAAAGGAAGAAAAAAATATGAGAAAGAAACTACGAGCAAACAAATTGCTTGCAATGGCGCTTGTAACAGCGATGACCGCATCTCTTACGGCATGCGGCGGAAGCGGAGACAGCAGTGCGAGCACAAGCGGCGGAGGTTCCGGCAGCGGAAACGTGGCAATCACCATTTTCAACTCGAAAATCGAGGTTCAGGACCAGTTCGAGGAGATGGCGAAGGAGTACAGTGCACAAAAAGGTGTTGACGTAGAGGTTTACTATTCAAGCGATACCGTTTCGGCACATCTTGCGACACGCTACTCAGCAAACGATCCGTACACCCTTTCAATGGTGGACGCAAAGGATGTATACTCCCTTGCAGCGGAGCATGCGGCTGATTTAAGCGATCAGGACTGGGTAAAGAATACGGATTACGCGATTTCCGTAGACGGAAAAGTAGTAGGTTTTCCGGTATGTGTAGAGGCGAGAGGCGTGATTTACAACGCGGAGGCGATTGAGGCAATCACGGGTTCAGCCTTTAATCCGGACGATTACAAGACACTTGATGCATTTAACGGTTTGTTAGAGCAGCTTGTTGCAGGCGGTATGACAGCGCCGACAGGCATCATGAAAGAGGACTGGTCTTTGGCTGGTCATTTCCTGACAGAAACATATGAGCAGCAGCCCGACGTGGACGCATACATAAGCGCATTGCACGCAGGTACGGCGGATGTTGTAAACAACAGCAAATGGAATGCCATGATGGATACCTTTGATGCATTAAAGCAGCACAACTACGCGGCATCTTCTCCGGTAGCGGCAGAGCGTGAGGTTTCTGAGCAGAAGCTTGCAGAAGGCGAAATCGCATTTATGTTCGGCGGTAACTGGGACTGGTCGATGATTAACGCATATGACTATTCCGAGAACATGGGCTTAATGCCGGTACCGCAGAATACGGACGACGGCTCAAACGAGAAATTAGTCGGCGGCGGTTCAAAATATTTCTTCATTGACTCATCAGAAAATACTTCTGAGGAACAGCGCCAGGCAGCAAAGGATTTCTTAAACTGGCTTGTATTTGAGGAAGACGGAAATGCATTTTTGACAGAGAAGTGCGCACTTGTTCCGGCATACAGCAACATTGATGCAAGCGCACTCGATCCATTGTCAAAATCCGTAAAGAAATATGCGGACGAAGGAAAACTGATTGATAACTATAATTTCCTTCCCGATGATCACTTCTCAATCTGCGGCGCAGCATTCCAGAAGTATCTTGCAGACCAGTCAGACCGTGCGGTATTTGCGGCGGACATCGAAAAATACTGGTCATCAACAGCTCCGGTAGAACATTAAGGAAAAACTGAATATTGTTTTAATAAAAGCAAACATCTGCTGTCAAAAGGAATACTTTCCGTTTTGACAGCGGGAATAAGGTTTAAATATATTGCTTGGTCAGGACTTAGCATTTACTGCTAAGTCCGTAAGAAAGCGTAACGCATACAAGTAAAAATCCATCACCGAAGGTGATTAAAAATTCACGAAGTGAATTTTGCATGGATTTTTACCTGTTACTGGAACGAAGTGAACAGTAACAAAGGAAGGGGGAAATGATGTTATGGACACCAATTCTATGTCCTACAAATGCAAACAGTTTCTGATGTTTGCAGGAGTGACGACGGCTGTGTTTGCCGCTGTCGTAATCGTACCGTTTATCTACGGTTTATATCTGACCTTTACAAGCTGGGACGGTATTTCCACACAAAAACCTTTTGTCGGATTTGCAAATTACGTGGCGACGTTCGCAGACGGCGCATATTGGCAGGCACTGGGCAGAACGATGATTTATTCCGTAATCGCCGTGATTTTGGTCAATGTTGTTGCTTTTATCCTCGCCTTCTTGGTAACGAGCGGTGTAAAAGGACAGAACTTTTTCCGCGCCGGATTTTTCGTTCCAAACCTGATTGGCGGTATCGTTCTTGGTTACATATGGAAGTTCGTGTTTAACCGTGCGTTCGTTGCACTGGGCGAAAGCCTTTCTATCGGCGCACTCTCAACCTCATGGCTTGCCACTACGAATGGCGCAATGCTTTGTCTGATTATCGTTTCGGTATGGCAATACGCAGGCTACATGATGTTGATTTACGTAGCGGGATTTATGAGCGTTTCGGCGGATGTGCTCGAGGCGGCAAGAATTGACGGTTGCACGAATATGCAGTCCATTATTCACATTTCCGTTCCGCTCATGGTTTCTTCATTTGTACAATGTCTGTTTTTGACGATTACAAGATGCTTTATGGTGTACGATGTGAACCTGTCGCTGACAAAGGGCGAGCCGTTCAACAGCTCCGTTATGGCGGCAATGCATGTGTACAATCAGGCATTTACCTACAAAAATTATGGTACCGGTCAGGCGGAGGCGCTGATTTTGTTCATAGTCTGTGCAGTCGTAGGCGTCCTTCAGGTATACATTGGTAAGAAAGCGGAGGTGTCAGCATAATGGATGATTTAAATGAAAAAGCTGCGCGCAGGCGAAAAATCAGCCATGCGGTAGAAATTGCGATTTTGATTATATTGTTTATCTGTTTCATATTTCCGTTTATTTTGGTCATCATTAACGTCTTTAAGACGAAGGCGGACATCACGACAAATCCGTTGGCATTGATTGGAGAGCACGGCTTTACGCTGGATAATTTCCCCGAGGCAATGCGCAAAATGAACTTTTGGCGCTCGTTTGGAAACTCAGCATGCATCACGATTTTCTCGACGATTTTCACGATTCTGCTCGCGTCCATGACAGCATTTGTGATTGTACGTAATAAATGGAAAGCGTGCGGCGCGCTGTTTGGTCTGATGATTGCGTCAATGGTTATTCCGTTCCAGGTTTTGATGGTTCCGCTGGTATCGCTTTACGGCGGTGTGCTGGATATTTTAAATCACCGCGCAACCTTGATTTTCATGCATGTGGGATTTTCCCTGTCAATGGCGACCTTTATGTTCCACGGCGCGATTTTCACAAATGTGCCGATTGCGCTTGAGGAGGCGGCAACGATTGACGGATGTACCCGCTGGCAGACATACTGGAAGATTGTGTTCCCACTGTTAAAGCCGACGATTGCGACGGTGGCAATTATTGACGCGATGGCATTTTGGAACGATTATCTTCTTCCGAGCCTTGTACTGGCAAAGAAGGAATTGTATACGATTCCTATCGCCACACAGGTATTTTACGGAACGTATTCGACGGATATTGGTTTGGTTATGGCAGCCCTGTTGCTGGCAATGCTGCCGATTTTGATACTGTATATGTTCTTACAACGCTATATCGTAGAAGGTGTAACGTCAGGTGCAGTGAAATAAGAATCTTTTAAAAATGGGACTGGCGCTGACCTGGTTGGTGTCAGTCTTGTTTTATGATAAGATAAATCTAAGAAATTGAGGAAATGAGGTAACATATGGCAAAAACAGTGAAAAATAAAGGGGCGGCAGAGCAGCAGACATATCAGGAGCGGTTTGCGCGTCATTTTGATGAGCTGCGGTGGCTTTATATGGAGCTTTATGATAACAGTTCCATGTTTGCGGAGCTGTGCGATAACATGGAGCGCTTTTACACGGAGCGCAGTGCGGCTTTAAAGCGTTTGGACAAAAAGCGTGAAACGGACAAGGACTGGTACCGTCAGAATGACATGCTTGGCATGATGTTTTACATCGACAATTTTGCAGGAAACCTAAAAGGCGTGCAGTCCAAATTGGACTATATCGAGCACTGCAAAGTTAATTATATTCATTTAATGCCGTTTTTGGACACAACCGAAGGGCGTTCCGACGGCGGGTATGCGGTGTCGGATTTCCGCAAGGTGCAGGAAAAGCTTGGAACAATGGAGGATTTGGAGCGTCTGACGACGGCGTGCCACAAGAAGGGGATAAACGTCTGCATGGATTTCGTGATGAACCACACATCGGAGGACCATGAATGGGCGAAACGTGCGCGCGCGGGCGAAGGCGAGTACATGAGCCGTTACTTTTTCTATGACAATCCCGACATTCCGTCGCAGTATGAAAAGACCGTGCCGCAGGTGTTCCCGACGACAGCGCCGGGCAATTTTACATGGCTTGACGATATTAAGCATTACGTGATGACGACGTTTTATCCGTATCAGTGGGATTTGAATTACAAAAATCCGCGCGTGTTTAACGAAATGATGTACAACTTTTTGTATTTGACAAACAAGGGAATTGACATTATCCGCATTGATGCGGTACCTTATATTTGGAAGGAACTGAACACGCAATGCCGTAATTTGGCGCAGGTGCACACGATTGTACGCATGATGCGCATGATTGGCGAGATTGTCTGTCCGTCGGTATTGCTTTTGGGTGAGGTTGTCATGGAGCCGGAGAAGGTTGTGCCGTATTTCGGGACGGTGGAAAAGCCGGAGTGCCATATGCTTTACAATGTAACGACAATGGCGACAACATGGCACACGGTTGCGACGCGCGACGTGCGGCTTTTGAAAAAACAGCTTGACATTGTGAATGCGCTTCCAAAAGATTATGTCTTTTTGAATTATCTGCGCTGCCACGATGACATCGGCTGGGGGCTTGACTATGACACGTTACATATGGAAGGTTTTGAGCAGCGTTCGCATAAGCAGTACTTAAACGATTATTTCCAAGGCTTTGCGGGCGAGAGCAACAGCCGGGGCGAGCTTTACAACGTTGACCCCGTGACGGGCGATGCACGGTTCTGCGGGACGACGGCGTCAATGTGCGGTATTGAGAAGGCGGGATTTGAGCAGAATGACGAGGCGATGGAGCGAGCAATCGGACTGGACGTGATGCTGCACGCGTATATGTTTATACAGTCTGGCATTCCCGTACTCTATAGCGGGGACGAAATCGGGCAGGTGAATGATTACACTTATAAGGACAATCCGAACAAGGCGGCGGATTCGCGCTATATTCACCGCGGCGCAATGAACTGGACGCTTGCAAAGAACGTTTCCGACCCTGATACGGTGGAAGGAAAGCTGTTTGCACGCTTGGATCAGCTTGTCGAAATTCGCAAAAAGGAAAAGGCGTTTGTGTCAAATGCGGATACGTGGACGATTGAGACGGGTGATACGGCGGTGCTGTGTATCGGCAGGTATTTTGATGGAGAGAAAATCATCGGTCTGTTTAATTTCAGTGAGTTTGAGAAAAAAGCGCGGATTAGTCAGAAGGACGATGTGTATGAGGATTTGATTTCAGGTCAGCAGATGAAGCTGCAGGAGGTTACAATACCGGCGTATGGTTTTTATTACTTCCGCGAGAAATAAACCAGATGACAGATATTGACTTGTGTGGGCAATGATAAATGACAGGCGGTGAAACGCCGGAAAGTGAGGAGACGGCTGCATATGAAAACATTTGATGTGGTGGCGTTGGGAGAGTTGCTGATTGATTTTACGGAGAACGGAACAAGCGTTCAAGGCAACCCGGTCTATGAAGCGAATCCGGGCGGTGCGCCCTGCAATGTGCTGTCCATGTTAAACAAAGCAGGGAAAAAGACGGCGTTTATCGGTAAAGTCGGGCAGGATATTTTTGGGAAACGTTTAAAGGCGGTGCTTGAGGAAACAGGAATTGATGTTTCCAGCCTGATTATGGACGCGGACGTGCGCACGACGCTTGCGTTTGTGGAAACGTTTGCGGACGGGGACAGGGATTTCTCGTTTTACCGTAATCCCGGCGCGGACATGATGCTGCGGGAAGAAGAACTGAATGCGGATTTGCTCAAGGATACGCGGATTTTCCATTTTGGCACACTTTCCATGACGCATGAGGAGGTGCGCAAAGCGACAAAGACGGCAATCCGGATTGCAAAGGAGAGCGGCGCGCTTGTGTCATTTGACCCGAATTTAAGGGAGCCGCTTTGGAAGTCGCTTGACGAGGCGAAGGAACAGGTTGCATACGGTCTTTCGCAGTGTGATATTTTGAAGATTTCCGACAACGAAATCCGCTGGTTTACGGGTGAGGAGGACTTTGACGCGGGAATTGCCAAGCTGCGCAGCGAATATGATATTCCGCTCATTATGCTTTCGATGGGGAAGGACGGGAGCCGCGCGTATTATAAGGACTTGCGCGTGGAAGCGGCGCCGTTTTTACAGGAGAACACGATTGAGACGACGGGCGCGGGCGATACGTTTGGCGGGTGCTGTCTGTATCATGTTTTGGAGTACGGGATTGACGGATTTGATGAAGAAAAGCTGCGCAAGATGCTGATGTTTGCAAATGCGGCGGCATCGATTATCACGACGAGGAAGGGCGCGCTGCGCGTGATGCCAGAGGCTGCGGAGGTAGAGAGGCTGATGGCGGAGCGGAAATAAAATAAGTGACTGACAGGGGACACTTCGGATAACGGAGTGTCCTTTTTTGATATGGCTTGGAAAATGAAACAGAATAGATATTGTTAATTTGCATTCATTCCCCTATAATAGTGATAGACAGACGGGATAGAACGGGGGAGATATTGGCAAGAATGGGGGTTTTTATGGATCATCTCAAGAAAGCAATCAATAAATATATAGAAAACAACGAAACAATTCTGTCCATGACCGCAAGTAATCCACGTGACAGAGAAAAAATACAACGGCTTAAAATTCGTCCTGTGGTTAAGAAAGGGGAATTGTTCTATCAGGCAGAATGCTTTGCAGGTACAAAGGTTTTTCACAAAAATCTCGAAGCAGGCAGTCTTGCGGATTTCGTGGCAGATGCGATGGAAAATGATTTTAAGCAGCTTGAGGCAAAAACGGACAGGCATAGTCTTACGGTATTGGTGAGCAGAAAGGGAAAGCTTACAATCAAAGAAAAAATGATTGCACAGTCCGCTTCGGATTTTTGTCCAACAGACACATCTGCTTTTACGCACAATAAGGAAAAGCAGTATATCCTTCCACAGGATGTACCGGTCCCGTTTTTGGTGGAACTTGGCGTGCAGACGCCAGAGGGAAGGATTGTGAAGGCAAAATATGACAAATTCCGCCAAATTAACAGATACCTTGAGTTTGTCCGTGATATTTTACCGGCACTCGCATATGAGGAAGGACAGACGCTTCGTATCATTGATTTTGGCTGCGGTAAATCCTATCTGACTTTTGCGTTATATTATTATCTTAAGGTAATGAACCAATATAATATTCTTGTCATCGGGCTTGACTTAAAAAAAGATGTTATTGAATCGTGCCAGGCACTTGCGGATAAATTTGGATATGACGGGTTAAAATTTTTGGTAGGAGATATCAGTACGTATGAAGGAGAGCAACAGGTGGATATGGTAGTAACGCTTCATGCCTGTGATACGGCTACTGATTATGCGCTTGCAAAGGCAGTGGGCTGGGGCGCCAAAGTAATATTGTCTGTTCCCTGCTGCCAGCATGAACTGAACAGACAGATTCAGTGTCCCGCACTTGCGCCGGTTTTAAAATACGGCATCGTAAAGGAACGAATGGCAGCGCTTATAACTGACGCAATTCGTGCAAACCTTTTGGAAAATCAGGGATATGAAACACAACTGCTTGAATTTATTGATATGGAAAACACACCGAAAAATCTGTTAATCAGAGCGGTAAAAAAGGAACGGATGCGATATATGGCGGGGGCAGCGCAGCTTGACGACCTTGAAGAATTCCTGCATGTCAGTCCCATGCTTGAAACTCTTTTAAATGTGAAACAGGCAGACCTTGAAGGGAGCATGGATATAGAATGAAAAACGCTATCAGTAAAATGATCGTCTGCTTTGTTGTTTTTATTCTTACTCTTTTTGTGAGCAGCAGCATATACAATAAGGGAAACGAGGAAATGACGGCAGTTATGGAGAAAGCATCACTTCCGTTGGTGCATATCACAACAAACGGTATTTCTCATAATTATATGCACGGACTAAGACAAGAGCTGAACGGAAGCTTTTTCAGGGATACCATTACGCCGCTCGGTGAGGGAAGAACGCTGGGATTCACAATTGATAAATATGGAAACACAATTGATAAAATATCATTTGAGGTGCGCAGCATTGACGGAGAGAGGCTTGTGGAGAGCACATCGGTTGAAAACTATACCGAAGATGCGGATCAGATCAACGCGACTGTGACAATCAAGGATTTGATTGAAACGGGTGTGGAGTATAACTGGATACTGATGTTGGAAACCGGAGGAGAGACGGTGCGCTATTATACGCGCATTATTGACGGTACAGAATACCACACGGTAGAGAAGCTTGTATTTGTAAAGGATTTTCATGAAAAAACATTTGACAAGGAACAGGCGAATGATCTTGTGACATATCTCGAGTCAAATGCAAAAGGTGACAATACGTCACTCAGCTATGTAGATATTCATTGTAGTCTGAATCAGGTGACATGGGCGGATTTACGGGTGAAGAAAGTGACAGAGCCGCAGATTATGATAAGCGAAATTGATGAGAGCACCGCGTCCGTAAAACTTTATTACAGGGTGCAGACCTCTGGGACCAATTCATGGAACAGGGAAAATTATACGTATAATGTTGTAGAATTTTTCCGAATCAGATATACCCAGGATCGGATTTATCTGCTTGATTATGAACGCAGCATGAACCAGCTGTTTGACCCTGAGGCGGATGTCTATGCGAGCAATAAAATCATGCTTGGCATTCGGAACAGTGATGTCAGTATGATGGAAAGCGATGGTGGACTGAATCTTGCGTTTACCAATGAAAACCAGCTTTTCTGTTACCATTCTGTTGATAAGAAAATGGCATACCTGTTCAGCTTTTATGATGGAGAGGACCCGCGCAGCAGCTATGACAGCCATGGCATTAAGATTTTGAATGTTGATGAAACGGGAAATGTTATTTTTATTGTATACGGTTATATGAACAGAGGCAGCCATGAGGGCAATATGGGTGTTGAAATATATGAGTACAACGGTATGCTTAATACGGTGGAAGAACTGATGTTTCTCCCTTATGATAAATCGTTTGCAATACTGAAAACAGATATTGACCAGCTTTCCTATATGAATAAAAGCGGTGTCTTTTATATTTACCTCGACGGTGTTATTTTGGCAATGAATTTGGTAGAGCGCACAAGCAGTGTGGTTGCGGAAAATCTCCAGCAGGGCAGTTTTCAGGTATCGGGGAGTGATAAAATGCTTGTGTGGCAGAATTCCGCCGATGCATATGATTGTACGCAGTTAATCCGCATGAATTTGAATACGGGGGTTACGGGCGAAATCAAGGCACAGGGAAACAGCAGGCTTTTACCACTTGGCTTTATTAATGAGGATTTGATTTACGGTGTGGCAAAATATGACGATATCGAAGTGGATGTTTCAGGTGCGGTGACCTTTTTAATGCATGCGGTGTATATTCAGGATGAACAAGGGGAAGTTTTAAAAACATATGAGCACAATGGAATCTTTGTTACGGGTGCGGTCATAGAGGATAATCTGATTACGCTTACAAGAATGCGGAAGAATGCGGAAACAGGCAGCTATGAAGAGTGTGAGCCAGATCAGATTGTCAATAATATGATGGAGGAAACGGGATACAATTCTTCGGAGGTCGTTGCGACGCAGAGTTATGAGAACATTGTGCAGATTGTCCTGAAGAATGTGGTAGAGCCCAGGAAGCTCAAACACACGATACCGTTGCTGTTAATGTTTGAGGGATCCAGGGAGATGAAAATAGAAATAGAGCATCCCATAAGCCGTTATTATGTTTATGGAAAATATGGGATAGACGGAACCTTTACACATGAGGCGGATGCAATCAAACTTGCATATACAATAAATGGTACGGTGGTGGATGAAAAAGGTGACTATGTTTGGAAAAAGACCTCGCGCAGTACGAGGAATCAGATATTGGCGATAACGGGAAGACAGGCAGAGGAGAATAACAGTGAACTTGCGACGTGTCTGGAAACGATTTTGGAATTTGAAGGCGTGGTGAAAAATGTACAGCCCATGCTGGAACGCGGCAGCAGTGTGAAACAGATTCTTGAGGAGAATTTAAATGGTGCCAAGGTGCTGGAGCTTCGCGGCGTGAGCCTTGACGCAATTCTTTATTATACAAATAAGGATATTCCAGTGCTCGTGAATCTGGAAGATGGCAGAGCAATGCTGCTGATTGGTTTTAATGAGCTGAATGTCGTTGTAATGAATCCTGAAACAGGTACCGTATATAAGGTAGGAATGAATGATGCCACCAATTTGTTTTGGCAGAATGGAAATGCATTTGTGACGTATATTAAATGACATGCTAAATATATTGTAATTTGATTTTTAAAATGATATAATATTCCGTACCAAGTCATCAAATTTAATTTAATTATGGGAGGTATTTCATGAAAAAGAAACTAACGCTTTGGGCGGCGCTTTGCATGATGCTCGTATGCGTCATGTCAGTGACGGCGTTTGCGGCTGGAACGGCAACGATTACACAGTGCATTATCAGCGGTGCAAATCAGATTACGGTCACGGCAACAACATCCGGCGTGGCAAGTGAAGACGGAAACCTGTATCTGTTTGAGCTGAAACCCTATCAGAATTCCATTGCGGGAAGGGTTGATTTTTGTGCGACGGCAGCAAATGCTCCGACAGTTACTTTTACAACAACGCTTGATAAAAACACAGTCAATTCCAAACTGTGTTCAAGATTTGTAGTAGCGGCAAAAGCAGGCGGTGCATATACGGCAGTGAGCCAGGAGTTTTATATTACAAATCCGGAAGCCGGAGCCGTATATACGGCAATCAATCCGGTGCCGTTATCGATTAAGGGCATCACAGCGGACAACTCGTCCATCATGGTGCTTCCGGAGCTCGGTGTACAGCATGCGAGCTATGAGCTTGCAATTGACCGTTTTTTCACACCCGGAGAAGGCGTTTCTTTTACATATAACGGAAAGCCCTATAGCTTTAATAAGCAGGTCGTGTCGGAATATGATATGGTAATGCAGCTTTTTGCGGCACAAAAGGTAGAAGTGACGATGAATATCGTAAACTATTACAATGCGGCGACAGCGCTTACAGTAAAACCTGCAGCAAGAGTTGCCGGTTACCGTCATTATGCCTTTAATATGGACGAGCAGCTTGGTGCAGAATCAATTGAGGCGCTTATGGCATTTCTCACTCAGCGCTATAGCAATCCTGCAACGGGTCTGATTACGAACTGGATTATCGGAAACGAGGTTAATAATAATAATCCGTGGTATTTTGCAGGAAATTACAATGTGACAGGCTTCGCGCTGGAGTATGAAAAGGCATTCCGCGTATGTTATAATGCAATTAAGGCGCAAAACGCAAACGCAAGAGTGCTTACCTGTATTGACCAAAGATGGACATGGGAAGACGGAACGGCAAATCAATACGGTGCAAAGAAATTTATTGACGCGTTTAATGTGGATGTTGCGTCACATGGTAACATCGATTGGGGCGTAGCATGGCATCCGCATCCGGTGCCGCTTACGACACCGAAATTTTGGGATATGCCATCAAACTATAAGGCACTGCATCTGATTAGTAATGATGCAAATACAAGAATGATTAATCCGCAGAATATGGATGTGTTTACAAATTATATGGCACAGCCTTCCCTCCTTGCACCGAACGGGCAGGTGAGATATATTATCATATCAGAGATTTTGTTTAATTCACTGGGTTCTGATGAGGCAACGCAGGCAGCGTCTTTTGCGTATGCGTACAAGCTTGCGGAGAGAAATCCGCACATAAAGGGCTTTATTGTGCACAGGGCAGTAGACAATCTCTATGAAAAGACATCTGATAAAATTGCGTGCGGCATTTATAACTGTGATGCAAATGGTATTATCAGTACGCCAAAGAAGATGTGTGAGGTATATAAGTATATTGATACGCCGCAGTCGGCAGCATACACGCAGTTTGCGCTTCCGGTGATTGGAATATCAAGCTGGCAATCAGTGGGATGTAACCCGTAAAAAGGATTTGAAAATTTTATAGGGATAAGGGCAGTAGGGCGGATAAGTTATTGTAATTTATCCGCTTTTCCCGTATACTGGAATATGTGGGTATTTTAGGAATGGGGACAGAAAAAGAAGGAACAGAAATGGAAAAGATAAAACAGTACGTGAATAATAAGACAGTAATGATTGGTGCCGTATTGTTATGTATCGCGATTGCAGCAGTGACAGCCGTGAGGCTGAATCATTTTTGGGCTTATCGCATGGAAATCAATTTGGATGAAATGTCAGGCAGTATGCATACGGATGAGGAGGGAAATAAATATATTGTCGATTACTATGATTTTGACGGTAATTCGGATTATGCCCTTTATGGACCATATATGACACTTGGCAAGGGATACTATACAGTGGAGATTGACTATGATACGGACTATGAATGCAGGATGGATGTTCATAGCAACAAATTTGCGGACTACGTGGTGTCAAGTGATATTATTTTGAAGGAACACAGTACACACAAGCGTTTTAATATCAGGATAAAGGATGATGTTGACGATTTTGAGTTAAGGGTAAAATATAACGGGATTGGAGCGCTCAAGGTATATGGTATTACAATTACTGAAAATACGATAGGAATTAAGACAAGCGCATTCGTTGCATTTTTAACGGTGATTGTTCTTACCGCATGCTACCTGCTCCGGCAAAAAATCAAACAGAATCAATATACGCTTGCAGCACTTGCGGCGATTACCGTTCTAAGCTGCGTGCCGGAGATGACGCAGGGCATGTGTATGGGACATGACGGAGCGTTCCATCTGCTTCGGATTGAGGGACTTGCGGAAGGACTGCGTTCTGGTATTTTTCCGGTGCGTATGCAGTCGAACTGGATGGAGGGGTATGGTTATCCGGTTTCTATTTATTATGGAGATATTTTGCTTTATATACCGGCGTTGCTTCGGATAGTTGGTTTTTCCGTTACACAGTCCTATAAAGCGTACTTGTTTCTGATTAATCTTGGCACGGTTCTTGTTTCGTATGGCTGTTTTCATAAGATTGTAAAAAACAACAGGGCAGCGCTTTTGGGGACGGTAGCGTATAGCTTTGCAACATACCGTTTGACCAATGTGTATGTAAGGCTTGCGGTGGGGGAATACTCTGCTATTTTGTTTCTGCCGTTGGTGTTTTTGGCGGTATATCAGATTTATACGGAAAATACGTTGGAATTTCGGAATCATATGAAAAATGCCCTGTTGTTGGCAGTTGGAATGACGGGGCTTGTGCAGACCCATCTGATTAGCGTTGCGACTGTTTCGATTATGATTGCATTTGTCTGCATTGTGATGATAAAAAAGACGCTGCGCAGAAAGACACTGATGGTATTTGCGTTAGCTGTCGTGATGACAATTGCGGTCAATCTGTTTTTCCTGGTGCCGTTTATTGATTATTCTAAAAATGTTCCGGTTGAGGTCCTGAATGACAGTGAGGAGACGGTGGCAAATCTGATACAGGGGAAGGGTGCGTATGTCAGTCAGTATTTTATGCTTTATCAAAAGGCGTTTGGTGCGTCTGGAAAAAATATTGGCGACAGGATGGCGATTACACCAGGTATTGTATTGATGACAGCGCTTTTTGGCGGCATTTATGGCTGCATGAGATATCGGGATAAGAGGATAAAATTTATGACACTTATGTCAGTTTTATTGCTTTGGATGTCCTCTAACCTGTTTCCGTGGAATTTTATGATTAACCATGTGCCGTTTATGGGATGGATTAGCAAAATTCAGTTTCCATGGCGTTTTCTGCCGATTGCGCAGGTGTTTTTGTCGCTGCTTTTGTGTATGCTTCTTGTAAAAATCGAGGAGGGAAAACGGGAGCGCACGGAGCTTGCGCTGCTGGTATTGCTGATTGTGACAACAGCGCAGATGTTCAGCGGTGTGATACAGGAGCGTAGTTATGTGGAAAAGTATGATGCGGCAGGGATCGACAGTTTTTCGCTTGTAAATGGCGAATATGTCAGGGCGGACACGGAAATTGACTTGTTTGATGGGCAGGTTTATACAAATAATGCATGGGCAATCGGGGACTACACAAGGGACGGAAAGTGTGCTATAATGAAATGCGAAACTGTGGACGGAGCAGATGATGCATGGATAGAGTTTCCGATTATCAATTATAAAAACTATGCGGCATATGGCACGAATGGCATCCCGCTCAAAATTGTGGACGGTGAAAACAATGTTGTCAGGGTAATGCTTCCAGGCGGGTATCAGGGGAGTGTGACAGTGACATATGAAATCCCGCCGTCTTATAAAGCGGCGGATATTTGCTCGATGATTGCAGTGGCGGCAATTGCAGTGATAATGCTTTTATCCCGGAAAAAGCAGGCTGTTAAAATAATAGAAATGAAGTAGCTATGAACATACGGAATCGTTTTGAGATGAAAATGAATCAAGAGAAAGGTGGAGACAAATAACAATGTATCAAAAAGTTTCAACAAACATGAATTTCGTAGACCGCGAGAAAGAGGTCGAGAAGTTTTGGAAGGACAACGATATTTTCAGAAAGAGTATGGAAAGCCGTAAGCAGGGCGAAACCTACACATTTTACGACGGACCGCCGACGGCGAACGGAAAGCCGCATATCGGACATGTGCTGACGCGCGTTATCAAGGACATGATTCCCCGTTACCGGACCATGAAAGGTTATATGGTGCCGCGAAAGGCAGGCTGGGATACGCACGGACTTCCGGTGGAGCTGGAGGTGGAGAAGCTGCTTGGCTTAAACGGCAAAGAGCAGATTGAAGAGTACGGTATGGAGCCGTTTATCAAGAAGTGTAAGGAATCCGTTTGGAAATATAAAGGTATGTGGGAGGATTTTTCCGGAACCGTTGGTTTTTGGGCGGACATGGACGATCCTTATGTCACGTATCATGATGATTTTATCGAGTCGGAGTGGTGGGCGTTAAAGGAGATTTGGAATAAAAAGCTCCTGTACAAGGGCTTTAAGATTGTGCCGTACTGCCCGCGCTGCGGGACGCCGCTTTCTTCACAGGAGGTTGCGCAGGGGTACAAGACCGTTAAGGAGCGCTCGGCGGTGGTGCGGTTTCAGGTGGTCGGTGAGGATGCGTATTTCCTTGCATGGACAACCACCCCGTGGACGCTGCCTTCCAATGTGGCGCTTTGCGTGAACCCTGATGAAACATACTGCAAGGTGAAGGCGGCTGACGGCTATACGTATTATATGGCGGAGGCGCTTTTGGACAAGGTGCTTGGTAAGCTTGCCGAGAATGAGGGCGACAAGGCGTATGAGGTTTTGGAAACGTACAAGGGTACGGATTTAGAGCGCAAGGAGTATGTGCCGCTGTTTGATTTTGCGGCAGGGATTATCGAGAAGCAGCATAAGAAGGCGCATTTTATCACGTGCGACAATTATGTTACCATGACGGACGGTACGGGTATCGTGCATATTGCGCCTGCGTTTGGTGAGGACGATGCAAATGTCGGCAGGAAGTACGATCTTCCGTTTGTGCAGCTTGTGAACGGCAAGGGCGAGATGACGGAGGAAACGTCGTATGCGGGCGTGTTTGTCAAGAAGGCGGATCCGATGATTTTGAAGGATTTGGAGGACAAGGGACTGCTGTTTGACGCGCCGAAGTTTGAGCATGATTATCCGCACTGCTGGCGCTGCGATACGCCGCTGATTTACTATGCGCGTGAGTCGTGGTTTATCAAGATGACGGCGGTAAAGGAGGATTTGGTTCGCAATAACAATACGGTGAACTGGATTCCGGAGTCGATTGGTAAAGGGCGGTTTGGCGACTGGCTTGAGAATATACAGGACTGGGGTATTTCAAGGAACCGATACTGGGGCACGCCGCTCAATGTGTGGGAGTGCGAGTGCGGTCATCAGGAGTGTATCGGCAGCAGGCAGGAGCTTGCCGAGAGAAGTGGAAATCCCGACGCGGCGAAAGTGGAGCTGCACAGACCTTACATTGATGAAGTGACGTTTCAGTGTCCTGACTGTGGGAAGGATATGCACAGGGTTCCCGAGGTGATTGACTGTTGGTTTGATTCGGGTGCAATGCCGTTTGCACAGCACCATTATCCGTTTGAGAACAAGGAGCTGTTTGAGCAGCAGTTTCCGGCGCAGTTTATCTCGGAGGCGGTTGATCAGACGCGCGGGTGGTTCTATTCGCTGATGGCGGAGTCTACACTTTTGTTTAACAAGTCGCCGTATGAGAACGTCATTGTGCTTGGTCATGTGCAGGACGAGAACGGGCAGAAGATGAGCAAGTCGAAGGGCAACGCGGTTGACCCGTTTGAGGCGCTTGAGACGTATGGTGCGGACGCGATTCGCTGGTATTTTTACATTAATTCGGCTCCGTGGCTGCCGAACCGTTTCCATGGAAAGGCGGTACAGGAGGGACAGCGGAAGTTTATGGGTACGTTGTGGAATACCTACGCGTTCTTTGTGCTTTATGCGAATATTGACCAGTTTGATGCGACGAAATATACGTTGGAGTACGACAAGCTTCCGGTTATGGATAAATGGCTTTTGTCAAAGCTGAACACGGTGGTCGGCGAGGTTGACAGCAACCTTGAGAATTACCGCATTCCTGAGGCGGCAAGAGCGTTGCAGGAGTTTGTGGACGAGATGAGCAACTGGTATGTAAGACGCAGCCGGGAACGCTTTTGGGCAAAGGGCATGGAACAGGATAAGATTAATGCATATATGACGCTTTATACTGCGCTTGTGACGATTTCCAAGGCGGCAGCGCCGATGATTCCGTTTATGACGGAGGATATTTACAGAAACCTTGTGTGCAGCATTGATTCGTCTGCACCGGAAAGCGTGCATTTGTGCGATTTTCCGACGGTTGACGAGAAGCTGATTGACAAGCAGCTTGAGGAGGATATGGAAGCGCTCTTAAAGACGGTTGTGATGGGGCGTGCGTGCAGGAATACGGCGAACATCAAGAACAGACAGCCAATCAGCACGATGTTTATCAAGGCTCCATTTACACTTGGTGCGTTTTATCAGGAGATTATCGAGGACGAGCTGAATGTCAAGAAGGTTGTGTTTACGGAAGATGTGCGGGAGTTCACGACGTACACGTTTAAGCCGCAGCTTAAGACGGTTGGTCCGAAATACGGCAAGCAGCTTGGCGGGATTAAGGAGAAGCTTTCTACGATTGACGGAAACGCGGCGATGGATGAACTGAAAGCAAACGGTGTTATCGTGTTTGACGTAAACGGAACAGAAGTTCGGCTTGCGGAGGAGGATTTGCTGATTGACATTTCGCAGAAGGAAGGCTATGTCACGGAGGCGGACAACACGGTGACGGTTGTGCTTGACACCAATCTGACGGACGAGCTGATTGAGGAAGGCTTTGTTTACGAGGTTATCAGCAAGATTCAGACAATGCGTAAGGATTCGGATTTTGAGGTGATGGACCATATCAATGTTTACATCAGCGGAAATGACAGGATTGCCGATGTGGTAAAGAAGAATGCGGACGCGATTGGCGAGAAGGTCCTTGCGAATGCGATTTTGTATGAAAACGGCGGAAACACGAAGGAATGGAATGTAAACGGCGAGAAGGTCGTGATTGGCGTGGAAAAGCTGTAAAAAAATAAAAACACCCACATACGGTTTTGGCTGTATGTGGGTGTTTTTTGCCGGAAAAGGAACTTGAGTATCCGTTAATAATTTTAAATATTATTTAATATATAATCAATTGTGATATTTTATAAGATTTGCTATGCTATAGGAAACGAAAGCTTTTGCAGGCTGTTGCAATTTTACAGAGGAATATGGAGGAAAATATCGTGCAGATTGGAACTGTAATCAGAACTTATCGGAAACAGAACGGCATGACGCAGGAGGAGATGGCGAACAGACTGGGCGTTACGACGCCTGCCGTCAATAAGTGGGAGAACGGCGTTTCTCAGCCGGATATTCAGTTACTTGCTCCGATTGCCCGATTGCTGGGTATTTCGCTGGACGAACTGCTGTCGTTTCATGAGGAGCTTTCCACGGAGGAAATCAACAATATTATTAAGGAACTTGATGCAAAGCTGGAGGCGGAAGAATACGACGATGTTTTTCGGTGGGCGGAAGCTATCCTGCATGAGTATCCGAATTGTAATCAGCTGATTTGGCAGGTTGCACTTGTTTTGGATGTTGGACGCTTGAGAAAAAAAGTAGAAAATGCGGAGCAGTATTTGGATCGGATTAACCGCTATTATCAAATGGTACTGGAGGATGAGGATCTGCAGATTAAAAAGAATGCGGCGGATTCCTTGTTTGGATTTTATGTCAGAAAAGGAGAGTATGATAAGGCGGAAACGTATTTGCAGTATTTTTCCGAGGACGATCCGATTCGAAAACTAAAGCAGGCGGAAATTTACAGGCATAAGGGAATGGAAGAGGAGGCATGTAAGCTATATGAACAATTGCTGTTTTCGGGATACCAGATTTTAAATCAGGTTTTGAATGTATTTTATTTATTTTCGATGGAGAAAAAGGATTATGTGAAGGCAAAAATGTATTTGGACAAACTAAGCGAAATGGCAAGAACATTTGAGATGGGCAGATATAAGGAGGTGTCAGGGTATCTTGACTTTGCTGTCAGCCAAAAGAATGTAGGGGAAACCATTCAGATTTTAAGAGAAATGCTGTCTAATATAGAAACAATAGAAGATTATGCAAAAACATTCTTATTTGAGCATTTAGACTTTAGGCAGTTTGAGCAGTCATTCTATAATAAAATAAAGAAGAATTTGCTTGACGCCTTAAAAAACGATGAAAGCCTTGCGTACATGAAGGGTTGTGACGAGTGGGAACATATGATAGAGGAGCTTGAAACGGAAACTACGGTGTAACAATCTACACCGTAGTTTCCACTCCGTTTAAATTAATGTGTTCATGTTCTTCCATCGGTATCAGCAGATACTTCTGACCGTCTATGGTCTGCGCTTTGACCTGTTGCGCTTTATCGGGCTTCATGCGCAGAAAGACCTCCGCCCAGTTTTTTGCTTCTTCAGGGTCAAGCGGCGCCTCCATTTTTACAAGCGTTTCGATTTGCTCCGTCTTTTCAAGATTTTCCTGTTTGGTGTCGTTTAGCTCCTGCTTTAATGTGGCAACCTCTTCCAGCAGCTTTACTTCCTTCTTTTCTTTATTGTTTTTCTCAATCGCCTTCTCATTGACAAGATTTCGCACCACAGGCGGCTGGTCGCTAAACTCCTGCGTGATATGGTTTTGTATCAGTGCGACGGTGGCGTCGGGAATTTCGCTGTCAGCAAGCACATCTTTAATCATTTCGGCAGTCAGCGTCAGTTCTTCAGGGTCAATTATGACCAAGTCCTCCATCGCAGCCTCATGCTCTTCCACGATGTCGTTCAACTTTTGCTGAATATCAATCAGCATACCGTCGCTGTCTTCGATAATCGGAGCAATGGCGGTTTTGACAATACTGCCGAACGCGTTCTGCTCCTCAGTCGCCGTGCGCTTTGCACCGCAGCCAAGGGCCGTTTCAATAAAATCCCTGTGTGAATCTTTTGCATCACGCACATAGTATGTAAGCGAATGGACATCGGCAGAACGCTCCGCAAACGACGGGAACAGAAATCCTACGTCAGGCATTCCGACCACCCTGTCCTGAATGCGCACGCCAATGCGGTTTTCGTCCTCGCGGTAGCCAAGTCCCGGCTTGGAGAGGTTGACAGGGCAGATGGCGCATAGAAGGTAATCAAAAACTTCCTCCGACTCGTCAATTTTCAAGTCATCATTTGTCTTTGTCATTACGTCATAAGCATCATGGAAGATTAAAATCAGGTAGTTTCCGACATAATCATAATTTTCAATAATCATATCGTACAAATGTTCAATCAGCTCGGGATTTTTCAGACCGCTTTCGCGCAGTCCGAGCAGATACTGCTGCTTTCCTCCGCTTTCCTCTTCGTTTTTTTCAAATTTAAGTTCCAGCAGATTGTTGCCGATGGTACCAGAAAGCGCTTTCTTGGCAATGTCCAAGTATTTATAAAATTCGGCATCATCCAAATTTAGGAAAGTTTCATTTAACTCAACAATTTTATTTTTATTCGAATCAACATAACAGCCGCACATGCGCGTGATGGTACAGCCTTCCTTTTTGAAACGGCGTTTCAGCTCTAAGATGTCACGGTTCCTTAGCATAAAATATCTCCATTTCCATTACAAATAATTACAAATTATATCAGAATAACAGTATATCACAAAATAACGTGCGCATCAATCAGGATTTGTAATCTGTGTAAGGTTGCTTCGTTCCGGTAACAGGAATCATTTCGACTGTGAGCGCCGGCAATAATGATATTGTAAATTTGAGCGTTATGACGTAGAATAAGGGATGGAACAATAGAGGAGAAACATTTGTGACGGACCATAATGTGAAATTTTTCACATAAAATACACAGATGATGAAAGGAGTAGGGTAAAAATGGATGATAAGAAAAAACCAACCGTTGTAGGTAAAATTTTCGGCGGAATTGTGTTGAGCTTTGTGATTTTGATGTTTGCGATTGGTGTGCAGTTCGTTGTGGCAGTCGTAATGATGATTGGACCAGCGGTTCAGTATGCGATAGAGGCACCGGGAGATGTCGCCTATGTTATGCAAAAAATGAACGAAACTATACAGGACGATATTTTCATGGCAAATATCACCGTAATTGCCACGGCAGTGTCGGCAGCTGTTGCATTGTTTTTCTACTGGATATTTTATGGACGCAAAAAGCCGCAGCACGAAAAGCAATATCTTCGGGAAAAGGTGCTGACCGAGAAGAATGCTTTGATGTTTGTCATTGCAACGGTCGGACTGTATTTTCTTGCACTTCTGATTGCGGATGTGATTGGTTTGATTAGTCCTGATACAATGGAGGCATACAATGAAATGATGGATATGGCGTTCGGGGACAACGTGATGATGATGTTTTTGGCGGCAGTGCTTCTTGCGCCGATTTCTGAAGAGTGCATTATGCGTGGTCTGATTTTGAAAAATCTGCAACGGTATTTTTCTGTTCCGGCAGTGATTATTATACAGGCAGTTTTGTTCGGAATTTTTCATATGAACTGGGTTCAGGGTATTTATGTGCTTCCTGTTGGCGCTGTGCTTGGCTTTGTAGCAATAAAAAGCAAAAGTGTATTGCCAAGCATTGTGATGCATATGTTATACAATTCCATGTCAGTTGTCGTAGGGCTCTTGCCTGTGTTCTGCCAAACCGCATGGTTTTGCGTGATAGCTGTTGCGGCGTGTTTGGCGGCTATATGGCTGATTTGGAAACGTACGGATGCAGTAAACAGAGGCACTGCTTGAATAATTTTATGGAAACCGAAAAAAATAATAGAAGAGGAGATGTGTTATGGACTTTTTTGACTTACTTGCGATGATTGGCGGTCTTGCGTTGTTTTTGTATGGAATGCACATGTTGAGCGAGGGACTGGAAAAACTTTCGGGTGGGAAATTGGAGCGCATTTTGGAGCGCATGACGGACAGTCGGTGGAAAGCAGTGCTTTTGGGCGCGGGCGTGACGGCGGTGATTCAGTCGTCATCGGCGACGACTGTTATGGTGGTCGGTTTTGTTAATTCGGGAATTATGAAACTCTCGCAGGCAATCGGGGTGATTATGGGGGCGAACGTCGGTACGACCATTACGTCCTGGCTGCTGAGTCTGACGGGACTTGAGGGGGACAGCTTTCTGCTGCAAATGATAAAGCCGACCTCATTTTCACCAGTGATGGCAATCATCGGCGTAGTGTTTATCATTTTTATAAAAAGTCCAAGAAAGCGTGATATTGGCGGCATTTTAGTCGGATTTGCAATTCTTATGACAGGAATGAGCGCTATGTCGGATGCTATGAAGCCGCTTAGTGAAATTCCATCGTTTACAAGACTCTTTACTATGTTTGAAAATCCGCTTTTAGGATTGCTTATGGGTGCGGTTCTGACGGCGGTAATCCAGTCCTCTTCGGCGTCCGTCGGAATTTTACAGGCACTTTGCGCTACGGGTACCGTGACGTATGGAGCAGCCGTGCCGATTATTTTAGGGCAGAATATCGGAACCTGTGTGACGGCAATGATGTCGGGTGTGGGAGCAGGGAAAAATGCAAAGCGCGCAGCGACCATTCATTTAATGTTTAACGTGATTGGCGTGGTTGTTTTTATGCTGGTCTTTTATATGCTCAATTTTGTGTTGCAATTTGACTTTTTAGCCGAGGCTGCAAACAGTGCGGGGATTGCGTTTGTCCATACGGGATTTAACTTGTTGGCAACGATTGTGCTCTTACCGTTTGCAAAACAGCTGGAACGGCTGTCGTTTGTCCTGATAAAACCAGACAGCGAGGAAACCGCAAGAAAAGAAGAGGACGAGCTTTTTGCACGAATGGACGAACGTCTTTTGGCGACGCCTTCTTTTGCGTTAGAGCAGACAAACTCGTGTGTCTTTAAGATGGCAGACCTTGTGGTAGAAAATGTCAATGAGGCAATGGGGGTTATTTTTGATTATGACAAGCAGGCTGTGAAGCAGATTGAGCAGAGGGAACGGCTGATTGACCGGTATGATGACGTAGTGGGCGGATATCTTGTAAAACTTTCGGCAAGAAATTTGACGGAAAGCGATACGATGAAGCTGAATATGCTCCTTCATGGAATCGGAGATTTGGAGCGTATTGCGGATCATGCCATGAACATTGGAGAGCTGGCACGCAGTATGAATAAAAAGGAGCAGCATTTTTCGAATAAGGCATCGGAGGAGCTTAAGGTCTTTTCACGTGCTGTTATTGATATTGTAAGTGAATCTGTGCGGATTTTTAAGGAAGAAGATTTGGAGGCCGCAAGACAGATAGAACCGTTCGAGGAGGCGATTGACCGTATTCAAAAGGATATGAAAAAGCGCCATACGAAGCGTTTGAGAAAAGGAAAATGTACGGCTGAATTGGGGTTTGTGCTTTCTGATATTACAAACAATTATGAACGTATCGCAGACCATTGTTCCAATCTTGCAATCGGTGTTATGCAGTTTTATGAAAATGATACGTATGCGCACGAATATGTGGACAGCCTTGCAAAGGACGAGGGAAGCGCATTTGACCTGTTGTATCAGCAGTATTTGTCAAAATACGAAATATAGAACTGATATGGGTCTGTTAGAGCATAGTGTGCATTATGGTAGGACAGTTCATGCGCTATAACGCATAGCATTTACCTGAAATACTACCGAAATTTGTGATTTATGACAATTTATTTTGGTAAATTTAACAAAATTCATTCACGAAGCAACTTTTTGTTGTACTGGAAAAAAATTTCTACTATAATATGAGTGTTGAGTTTAATGCACTACAGTGTTGAAACAAAGAAATAAAAATACACTTTTTATAAACATAAGGAGGATTATCAGATGTCTTACGTTGATGAGGTATTAGAGCTCGTAAAGCAGAAAAATGCTAGCGAGCCGGAGTTTTTACAGGCGGTTACGGAGGTTCTCAATTCTTTAAGACCTGTTGTTGAGGCAAACGAGGAGCTTTACAGAAAGAATGCGATTTTAGAGCGCATCACGGAGCCGGACCGTCAGATTATGTTCCGCGTTCCCTGGGTGGACGACAAGGGACAGGTTCAAGTAAACAGAGGGTTCCGCGTACAGTTTAACAACGCAATCGGACCGTACAAGGGAGGACTTCGTTTACACCCTTCCGTAAATTTGGGTATTATTAAGTTTTTGGGCTTTGAGCAGATTTTTAAGAATTCCCTGACAAGCCTTCCAATCGGCGGCGGCAAGGGCGGTTCTGATTTCGACCCGAAGGGCAAGTCGGACAGAGAGATTATGGCATTCTGCCAAAGCTTTATGACAGAGCTTTCCAAGTATATCGGCGCTGACGTTGACGTTCCGGCTGGTGACATCGGAACGGGCGCAAGAGAGATTGGCTTTATGTTTGGTCAGTACAAGAGAATTAAGGGAATGTTCGAGGGCGTACTTACTGGTAAGGGACTTACATACGGCGGTTCACTTGCCCGTACGGAGGCGACAGGATATGGTCTTTTGTATCTGACAGAGGAGCTGATTAAGTGCCACGGTGAGTCTATGGAAGGCAAGACGGTTGTTGTTTCCGGTGCAGGAAACGTTGCGATTTATGCAACACAGAAGGCACAGCAGATGGGCGCTAAGGTTGTTACCTGTTCGGATTCTACGGGTTGGATTTATGATCCGGAAGGAATTGACGTAGCGCTTTTGAAAGAAGTTAAGGAAGTTAAGAGGGCAAGACTGACAGAGTATGCTGCAGCAAGACCGAGTGCACAGTATCATGAGGGTCGCGGCGTATGGCAGATTAAGTGTGATATTGCACTTCCTTGTGCGACACAGAACGAGCTTTTGCTTGACGATGCAAAGCAGTTGGTTGCAAACGGTTGTAAGTGCGTATGCGAGGGCGCAAATATGCCGACTACAATTGATGCGACAGAGTATCTGCAGGCAAACGGCGTATGGTTTGTCGGCGGTAAGGCTGCAAATGCGGGCGGCGTTGCGACATCTGCATTGGAGATGTCACAGAACAGCGAGCGCCTGAGCTGGAGCTTTGAGGAGGTTGACGCGAAGCTGAAGGGTATTATGGTAAATATTTATCATAATATTGACGACGCGGCAAAGAGATACGGCATGGAAGGCAACTATGTTGCGGGTGCGAATATTGCAGGGTTTGAGAAGGTTGTCAATGCGATGTTAGCACAAGGAGTTTGCTAGGGTTGGTTGTTGGTGATTTGCAAAGATTTGTAAGATATTGATGATGAAAGGTCCCATGGGCACGTCCGATTGGAAAGGGTGCTTGTGGGGCTTTTTTACATTAAAAATTAATAGAATAAACAAATAATTTGTGAAAAATACGTATAAATAGTAAAAAATAGTGCAAAATTATTGTGAAATAAATTGACGAAAGTGAAAAAAACACGTAAAATAAGGAAAAGAGATTGATTGGAGATTGAATTATGTTGATTCGGTTTAAGGTGAAAAATTTTCTTTCCTTTCATGCAAAGGAAGATGAAACATCAGAAGAGTTTTCCATGATTGCGGGAAAAGTGCGGAGTAAGAAAGAGCATGTATTGGATGACGGAAAATTGAAGCTGTTGAAGTTTGCTGCAGTGTATGGTGCAAATGCATCGGGAAAATCCAATTTGGTAAAGGCTATCGATTTTATGAAATCTACCGTGGAATCAGGACTGCCAAGCGGCTGTGCGGATATGTACTGCAAAATAGAGGAAGAAAATAAGAAGAAGCCAAGTTATTTTGAAGTGGAAATCAAGTTAAAGGACCAGTATTACGCTTATGGGTTTGAAGTGGTTTTGAATAAAGGGGAATTTTTATCGGAGTGGTTGATTGAACTGATGCCTGATAATAAGGAAAAACTGGTTTTTAGTAGGGATATTGAGAATGGTATTTATGAATTTGGCGGGGGTTTGAAGACAAAAGGATTGACGGAGAAATTAGAACTGTATGCTGAGGATATTCAAGATGATACGGGGGCTTTGTTTTTGTCAATTATGAATAAAAACAAGAAGAATTTTTATCAGAATTATGAGCGTGCGGTGATTTTGCAGGATGTTTATCGGTGGTTTGCTGATTGCTTGAATGTTAATTTTCCGGATGATTTAATATCAAGTTATTCTTATATGGCAGAGAAGGATAATATTGAGGAAATATGTAATATGATTGCTGCGTTTGGAACAGGGATTGCAGATTTTCAAATTGTGGATGTTCCAGATGAACAGGCACTTTCTAATATGCCAAAGAAAGGGCGGGAAGAATTGCTTTTGGTTCTGAATAAAGATGCGGATTATATGAAACGCAGTCGTAAAGTGAAAAGAATTTCTCATATTTTGCGTACTAGAAAGAATTTATTCATTATATCAATTGACAGTGATGAGGAGATTACCTTTAAGACAATAAAATTTTCCCATAATAAAAATAATGTTCTTTTTGAATTATCGGAAGAATCCGATGGAACTGTAAGGATACTGGATTTATTGGAGATTTTACTTTCAGAAGAAGGAAAAACTTACATTCTTGACGAATTGGACCGATGTCTGCACCCGAGCCTGACGTATAAATTTGTGGAAACGTTTTTGAAGTTAGCGGAACGAAAAAATATCCAACTGATTGTCACAACGCACGAATCAAGATTATTGGATTTTGATTTACTGCGCAGAGATGAAGTTTGGTTTGTCAATAAACGCAAAGGTGGAGAAAGTGACATTTATTCTTTGGAAGAATACAATGCAAGATTTGACCAAAAGATTGACAAAGCATACTTAGAGGGGCGCTACGGAGGAGTTCCGGTATTCAGTACGATATTTCCGATTAAGGAGGCATAATGAATGAGGGAGCGCGGGACGTTTGCTGAGCGTACGAAAGCACTGAAGTCAGACGAAACCAATCGAAAAGTTTTTCTTGTATATGAAGGTGCGGGCACGGAGGTATTATATTTTGACGCATTAAAAGCAAGAAGAGAGGACGTTGGAATCAATCCGCTGATTGAATTAGTCCCGATAATAAGAAGTTATAGCGAGGATGGCTGGAGTAATCCGAAAAAGATTTTGGATAGAGTAATTGAGAACTTAGAAGAGGATAAAACAGGGCGGATTACACATGAATCTCTTTTGAACCGTATTATGGATTATTTCTATGATGAAAAAATATTGACGACAAGCAGAGTGCAGGCGGACGCTGTTTGGAAATTAATGCAAGATGGGTGCAAGAATGTATTGCAAAAACCATTGTCTGCTGTGGTGTCGGATTTAGAAGAGGATTGTAAGTCGATTATTGCGTATCTTAATCAGGAATCGGAAATCGCCAATATTGTTGCAGATATTTCGGAGATTATTAAGACGAGTGTTATAACATTTGCGGAAGGATTTGACAAAATCTGCCTGATTGTGGATCGGGATAAGGAAAGTTTTTTGGCAGAGCAGGAGAACAATCAGTACCAATATGTATTGGAAAAATGTAAGGAAAAAGGGTTTGACTTTTATGTTACAAATCCATGCTTTGAGTTTTAGCTTTTACTGCACTTTGATGAGGTGTTGGACTTGGAGCGGGATAAGCTGTTGGAAAATCCCAAGGTAACGGCAAAAAGAAGATACACGGAGCATGAATTAAGGAAATTGTTGAAGGGATATTGTAAAAGTCATTACAATGCAGTGTCTTTGATTGATAAAGTGGATACTGCTATTCGAAATGTTAAAGCATTTTGTAGTGATATTCAACAACTAAAGGACGAAGTGGGGTCAAATTTGGGGGATTTGATAATGGACTTGAGAGAGGGAGAATAACAATATTTTAACAATAATTAAAATGGAATCTAAAAGGATTAGTCAGGTGGTAATGATATGCTTTTTACCACTTGATTTTAGTTCTTTTGGAGGACTGGTTTAATGTTATTTTATTTTTAAAACCATAGTATGCAAAAAATATGCATTTCTGTTTTATAATCACATCATAAAGTGTTATACTGCATGACAAAATTTCAACGAATGAAGAAAATAGAATAAAGGAAATGATGCGAATGAACTTTAAGTTATGGAACGCTGTATGAAAAAATGTCAGAATTATTTTGATCAAAAATGACTACCGTTTACGTATTGGCAATATAAGGGTGCACATGATGAAATAAAGTGGGATTAAATTTCTAAAATTCACCTTATAACGCTCTAAAAGTATGCAAAAAATATGCATTCCTGTAGTATATTTAGGTTAATAAAATCGTATCAGCTTTGCAAATCATGCTAAAAAATTAACAAAAAGATAAAGTATACACATATATAAGGGGAATATTCAAATGAAATCAAAAATTGTGCTCACACTATACGTCGGCATGTTGATTCTGTCAACTGCCGCATGTCAAAATAAAAAAGATATAGCAGATGTAGCTTCAACAGAATCCGTACCGACCATTTCATTCGACACAGAACCTGCTACGGAACCGGAAGAACGCTTCGTTCTGTCTGAAAGCCGGTTTCATGAAATGGCGGCTGCTTTCTACAACCTTTCGGACGCAGATGCAGGCGAATTATACCAAAAAATAACGGACAGTAAAATCCTGGAAAAAGAAAATACATGTCTTACCGGAGCCGTGATAAATGATTATGACCATAACGGCAAAACAGACATGATTGTCTGCCTCTACGAGGATACCGAAGACTCCGACAGCTACGCGGACGGCTGTCTTTATCTTTTTATGAACGATGACGAAACACCGTATCCTATTTATGATGACTTCTGCTGCTATAGTTTTGGCAGCATTTTCGGCGATTTTGGGGCGGATATTGACGGCGACGGGAATACGGAGATTGTTTTTTGCGTGCAGGGAACGGGCTGCGGCGGTGCGGGAGACTGTCAGAAATTTTTAATAAAATATAAGGACAAAGCAATCGAACGCATGGAACTGCCTACGGATTTTACCGACGAGGACTACGACTATGACATTGGGCTTTCTGTTGATGTGGAGCGGGATAATGAAAACAATGTCTACAGAATATCCTGCCCTTATCTGAATGATACGATTTTAATGAATATTCCAGAGGACGACGAGGACTGGGGCGGCGGTGCAAACTGCAGAGGATATCATACGCTTGCGCTGTTGGAACAGGATGGCAGACAGTATCTTACCGGATATGAATATCTGTATGCAGGGAGCATTGCGGACGGAGTTGGAAATGCCGTGTTTTTGTTTGACTGGGACGAGGACGGGACGATTTATGTGAGTGACTGGTATGTTGAGGATTTTGAAGATAACAGATATGCTTCAAATGGCATATGCCGGTTGCCGAAAGCGGATTCCGGGGATATGCCAAAAAATGACACAAGTGTCACAAATTTGTTCGAGGAAACGCAGGAAGGCGCGGAAGTGGCGGCGTATGAAGCATTTCTTACGGGAAAACGCACCGCAAAAATTGCAAATAACTGTTACACCGATATTTCCTACATTGGCGGCACGATAACGGACAGCGCGGCAAAGGAGGAGAAGGATGGTCTTTTCTTATCGGAGCTGTACGAACGGATTTCCAAAGAAATAACTGAAAATAGGGGCGCGGGCAGCATCGGGCGCATGGAGTACGCATTGATTGACTGCGGCAGCGACGGCAAAAAACAGCTTGCGCTGCGTGCGTACGGCGTGAATATTTACGCATCGGATGATGACAGCGACCTTACAATGGTGTTTGATTATAAAGATGGAGCGGTTTCCTTGATATACGCGGCTGACTCGTGGGCACGCAGTGAAAATACGCTTTACCAAAACGGTTATGTGTTTGGCGGCGGCAGCGGCGGCGCAGCGAGCCATTATGTGTGGGAGGGAATCATCGGCGCAGACGGCGTTTATCATAAGGTTTATGACTGCCACATCGAAACGGGGCAGGGGTTGTATGGTATGAGTTCTTGTTATGAGGTTTGGGATTCAAGCGACAATGACGCATTTCCGGCAGAATTTTGTGAATATGAGATGAACGGGGAAACAATATATTCCTATTACATTTTAGATGATGTGACAGAGGCAGAGCGCAAAATTGTAACGGATTACATTAAGGACAATGAAGCACGCATGGGTATTCGTTTCCTTACAAGCGACGAGGCGTGGGCACGTGTGGAGAAAAACAGGGCGGCGCTTGGCGTAACGCAGGGAATGGACGCGGAAGAAAACAAAATTGCGTGGAGGACAATCTCAATCCCCAAATAAGAAACCGTAATGCTGGCTCTTATTCCCGCGAGGGTCAAGTACCTCGTAACTTGCTGCGCTTCAGTTTTGATGCTTCGTGGCTTGTTGCGAGGTATTTGACTTTGTATTAGGTATGTCGGTACCTGCATTTTGCAAATTTCGATACTGCAAAGGTGACACGCCTGTCAGTTTTTTAAACTGCTCGCTCAAATTGCTGACATGACGATATCCCGTATCGAGGGCGATTTCCGTGATGCTTTTGTCGGTGGACAGCAGTAAATGCTGCACATGTTTTAGCTTGATCACTGCAGAATAGTCCGAGTAGGATTTGCCAAGCTGCGCCTGAAACAGTTTGGAAAAATAGGCGGGCGAATAGCCGGCAACGGCAGCCGTTTCCTCTAAGGAAGGGTTCTTTGCGTAATTTTGCTCCATGTAGAAAATTGCGTCAAGAATTGGCGGTGTCAGGGTGGCGTTGTGCGGAATCGAACCGTTGCCGTCAAGGCGCAGACGCAGCACGTTTAGTAAAAGTTCATAGAGCATATATTGAAGAAGGGCGTTTTTCTGCGGAAAATCGTCCTTGTAAATTTCCAGCATTTTCATAAGGTGTGCAAGGATTTTTTCACTGTCTTCGGGGAGGAATTTCGATACCCGTGAGCAAATCTCATCAAAGACAGACTGCCCGACGCAGGCAGTAAACGGCTCCACAAATTTCGGGGAGAACTTGATAAGAATCCCTTCATAGGGGATATTCGCCTCGGGTGCGAGCGGCATGGTTTTGTGATAGACGTAGGGCGGCATTATGCCAAGCTCGCCCTTACGGTGATAATAGGATTGCTTTGGCGTGATGACAAAACGGTCGCCCGAGATGATATAACCCATTCCATAATGGTCGTTCGCCGCCTCCAATGCAGGCATTGCGTAGTCGGCGGGCAGAATGCGGTGTGCGATATAAAAGTCCTGTTGCGGTAAAAGCGGTAGCGGCATTTGTTAAACCTCCTTGTGTGAAAAGATTGAACTATTAATAAAAATGACTTATAATCGTAAAAAAGTCAATGCATTCTGCAATAATTTGAAAGAAATTTATTCTTTTATGTGGTATAATGTACGCGAGAGCAATGAGCAGTGCCAAAATGAAATCTGACAAATTGACTGCTTGCAGGCATATTTGTCAGATTTCATTTTGATAGGGCGAAGCCCGTGAATGAGGAAAATCTTTGATTTTCCGAATGGGCACTGCGGATGGTATAATGTCGACAGACATTATACTAGCCCGAATGGGCATAAACGTACCATAATTACGAAGTAAATATGGTATAATGTCGACAGACATTATACCAGCGCCGAGCGAAGCGGATAGAGATATGAGAGGAGAAAGGAGTATAGTATATATAAATGAAACGACAAAAACACTATTTTTTAAGAGCTATGATAAAATACGCCTGCTTTTTGCTTGGCGGGACGGTCTGTGCCTGCCTGCTGCACCTTGCCGTTGTGCGGGGGAACAGCGTTATCAGTCAGGTGATTGACGATATGCTTGGCGGTAAGGAGGTTGTGTTGAAAGCCTTTGCCGCCGAATTTATCGTGCTGGTGCTTGCGGGATTTGTGCTGGCATTTATTAAACAGTATCTGTTTGGCGTTTACTGCGTGAAGGTGTTGGGCGCGTATCGAAAGCGCGTGGTGGAAAAGCTTTACCGCGTGGAATATACGTATCTGAAAAACGAAAACTCAGCGACGGTCATCAATAAGCTGAACGCCGACATGGCGGAGGCGGAAAACCTTTTATCCTATGGCGTTCCGCAGATTATCATGGGTGTGGCAGGAGTGGTTATCTATTCCGATTATGTGGGAAGTCTGAACCGCGGGCTGCTTTTGCTTATGCTTGTGACCTATCCGCTTGTCTTTTGGATAGCGGCAAAGCTGGTCAAAAAAATGACCGCGCTGACAGGTACATACCGCGCCAAATCCGATGTGATGACGGGAATCGCGCAGGACGTTTTAAGCGGAATCCTTGTGCTGAGAAGCTTCGGGCTTGAGGAGCATTTTGGGCAGCGGATGCACGAGGCGGCTGCGGACTTGGTTGACAATGAGGAAAAACGTACGCGCGTTACCAATACTGCGATGCTGGTGCGGAAAATGGTGCAGTGGATGCCGAACATTATCTGCGCCGTATATTCCGTTGTGCTTGTGGGGCGCGGCGCGCTCAGCATCGGCGGGCTGATTGCGTTTGTGGTGACGCTTGGGCGGTTAGTGGATGCGTTTGTGGGAGTCCCCTTTAACTTTGTGGAAATAACGGGAAGTATCGTATGTATTCGCCGTATTGAGGAGATTTTAAACACGCCTGACGAGGCGGGCGGGACGTGGACAGAGGGAGAAAATGACACAGATGTCATAATTTCATTGCAGGATATCTGCTTTGGGTATACACAGGAGACGCAGATCCTAAACGGATTTGATTTGTGTGTCAGGGCAGGAGAGAACATTGCGCTTGTGGGCGAATCGGGCGGCGGAAAGAGCACGGTGTTCCATTTGCTCTGTGCGTTTTATCGGGCGCAGAGCGGCAGCTACAGGCTTTACGGGCGGGAGATTGGCGCGTGGGATATCCAAGCGGCAAGGGAGCGCTTGGCGCTGGTATCACAGAATGTCTTTCTTTTTCCGACAACGATCGAGGAAAATATCGCATACGGAAACAGAGCGGCTTCGCATGAGGAACTTGTGGAGGCATGTAAAAAGGCGCAGATTCATGACTTTATCATGACGCTTCCGCAGGGGTATCAGACGCTTGTGGGAGAGCGCGGGGCGATGCTCTCGGGCGGACAGAAGCAGCGGATTTCCATTGCACGTGCCATTTTGAAGAATGCGCCTGTTTTGCTGTTGGACGAGCCGACCTCGGCGGTTGACGTGGAGACGGAGGAGCTGATTCAGAAGGCGCTTTCCAATGTCATGAAGGGTCGCACCTGCATTACCATAGCGCACAGGCTTTCTACGGTACAGAATGCCGACTGCATTTATGTGGTGAGCGGCGGGAAAATCGCGGAGCATGGAACACACGCGGCGCTGCTTGCGGCAAACGGCGTATACGCAAAATTATACAAACGAAGTGTAATGGAGGTAGTGTGAAAAATAAATTTTTCACAAACGAATTTATTCGTTTTGCAAATATTGTGCTTGGGGATTTCATACAACAAAAAGCTTACGCTTTTCGTTGTCAGGAATTCGCAGACTGAGAAGGGAGCATGGTTGTTAACATGAAAAAGAGTATCAATACATGGAAGCTGTTTTTGCGGACAATGCGTGTCATGGGAAAGCGGGGAATTTTATATCTTTTTGCAATTGTGATGATGAGTGTGACATTTGCAATGTTCGAGGTGTTTTCGGCGCTTCTGATGAAAAGCGTGGTTGATATCGCGCCTACGGGGGACATGAAACGGCTTGGCGCAACAATTGCTGCGATTGTGGCGGGCGGTGCGGTTTCGCTTGCGCTTTACCGCATCTTTGCCGTTATTTATAATGTTGAGGCAAAGCGCGTTTACGGTGTGCTCTATGAAAAAGTGCTTGATTTGGAGATGAAGCTTCCGTATTCTTATTACGAAACGCACCACAGTGGCGAAATCATGTCAAAGGTTTCTTACGATTTGGGGCGTATGGGCGACATTTACGGTTCAAGACTGCGCCGCACGCTGATGCCGTTTTTACAGGTGCTGGTGTTTCTTGTGCCGATGTTTTGCTTAAGCTGGCAGCTTACACTTTGCCTGATTGCGGTAAACTGTGTTACGTTCGCGATTGACATGGTAGTCACAGATCCGTTGCGCAAGGCGGCACGTGCACTGTCTGATATCAACAGTGGCATGACGCAGCGGCTGTCAGACTTGCTGCAGGGAATCGAGCAGGCAAGGATGTACAGGGCGGGCAGGGAAACCGTTGACGCATACCTTGAGAAAAATGACACCTATGTCAGAAAATCAAAACGTGTCATTCGGCTTTCAGCTTTTTTGGAGAGCAATGCCTGCGGTTGTGACCTTTTGTGTCTGCTTGCGTTTCTGCTGCTTGGCATTTATTTTGTGCAGAGGGGATACACAACACTTGGAGCGCTCGCTGCGATTTATACGTTGTATGGCAGCTTTTCCTTTCAATTTTTGCAGGTGGGGCAGTACTTTCCGCAGTTGGTTTCTTACCTTGCGTATGCGCAGAATATTTTTGACTTTTTGGAGGAGGAGCGGGAACCGCAGCATATGGGCGGATTGCAGGCAGCGGACGGCGTTGGATTAGATGCGGCGGTCAGTATGCGCGGGGTTGACTTTTCCTATATGTACACGGGCATCCAAATGAAGGATGACGATGCCCGGCGTACGAGTTGCCCGATTGAAAAACAGGAAGCGGAAGGGCTTTTGCTTCATCATTTTAATATGGACATCAAAAAGGGCGAGTGCGTGGCGATTACGGGCGCGTCGGGCTGTGGAAAGACGACGGTTTCCAAGCTGCTTTTGGGATTGTATCCGATTCAAAACGGCGTCATCTGCATTGACGGAAAGAGCGTGTCGGACATGACGAAAAAAGAGTGGAGACAAAAGATTGCTTACGTGCCACAGGAGCCGTATCTGTTTTACGGCAGCATCAAGGAAAATATCCGCATGGGCAGGCTGGACGCGACAGATGAGGAGATAATGGAGGCGGCAAGGCTTGCAAACGCGCATGATTTTATCATAAATTTGGAGAACGGATACGACACCGAGGCAGGCGAGCGGGGCGGTCGTCTTTCCGGTGGTCAGAGACAGCGCATTGCGATTGCGCGGGCGATTTTAAAGGGCGCGCCGATTCTGCTGCTCGACGAGGCAACCTCCGCGCTGGATAACGAGTCGGAGCAGCTTGTGAATGACGCGATGAAAAAGCTGCAGCGGCAGATGACGATTATTATGATTGCGCACAGACCGTCGACGATTGCGTTGGCGGATCGGGTGGTGGAGATGTAGGAGATGATGTTTACAAGGATGGGAGCAGCGAGGACTGCTCCTATTTGTTTGGCTATTATAATGACAGGAAAAGTGGAGTAGGAGCGTTTAAAGAAATAATTGAAACAATGTAGGGGCTTTGATATAATAAATAGTAAATATATGTAAAAATTAGAGGATAAAGTTCTTTTAGAAGGAAGTACCATAATGAATAATAGAAGTATCAAAAAACTGGAAAGCGATTTATGGGAGTCTGCCGATTTGCTTAGAGCCGGTTCAAAGCTGACTTCCAATCAGTATTGTATGCCGGTGCTTGGCTTGCTGTTCTTAAGATATGCTTATAGCAGATTCAAACTGGTGGAAGAAGAACTGTTAAACAACAGACCTATGAGAAATGGGCGCAAGATGCCGGTTGAAGCAAAGGATTTTACTGCAAAAAGCGCCTTATATCTTCCCCAAATGGCACAGTATCATTGGCTGGTAAATTTGCCTGAGAATGTAGCTTCTCTTGGATTGAAAAACATATCCGGTGAGATTATGGGAAGTCTTGGAGAAGTCGTAAATAACGCGATGGAACTTGTAGAGCAGCAAAGCGCACAGCTTTCGGGCGTTCTTCCAAAAAGCTATACGGATTTTTCGGATGATTTACTTGGAGAACTTCTCAGAATATTTAATAACAATGCTCTTGATGAGGTGGGAGGCGATGTTATTGGTCGTATCTATGAATATTTCTTAAACAAATTTGCGAAAAATATAGCCTCGGATGATGGTGTATTCTTTACGCCGAAGTCATTGGTCAAAATGATTGTGAATATATTGGAACCTGCAAGCGGTATTCTCTTGGATGAGGCAGTTGCGTGATTGATACAAGGATTTCTGCCCGTTTTCGTTAGGGCGTTTTGAATACATAGGAATTATCGCCTTTCTCACACCGAGGGGTGTGCAGAGGGTTTATTTTTTTGCCTTCCGGCAACGGAGCTACCTCTTGCGCGGCGGTACGGGGTGTGCAGACTGGTCGGGCTTGCACACGCACATAACGAAAAGTCTTGTCCCGTAACGATTTGCAAGGGGTATCGTTACGAGGGTGTGCAGGGGCACTCTGCACAATTCTGTGCGATTTCGTTCCTGAAATGTTCACAGAGAAATCTTCAAATGTTATTAAAATGCGTGCTAGAATATGGTATAATGTTATAGAATTGTTATATGAATGTTAGTCACATGACAGTGAGGTTTTATAAATGAGTTTTTCAGAGGACATTAAAAGGATTCGCAGGAAAGCGTTTCTGACACAAGAAGATTTTGCGAAAGAAATAGGTGTCTCCTTTGCAACAATCAATCGTTGGGAAACTGGTAAAGCAAGGCCGAACTTGAAAACCATGAAACTAATTGATGACTATTGCAAACGCAATGAGATTGATTTCGATATCAGTGAACAAATTGACAATGAGGTGGATACCTAAGATGAAGAAACCTAAGTTTATAGATTTATTTTGCGGGTGCGGAGGATTGAGTTTAGGCTTTAAGATGAGTGGCTTTGACCCTATTGCCGGAATCGATTTTAACCAGGCCGCAATAAAAACATATAGAAGAAATTTTAGAAAAACAAAGGCTATATGCGCTGACATTTTGACGATAGATAAGGATGATATCCTATCACGGATAGGAAACATTCAAGACATAGATGTGATAATCGGAGGACCTCCATGCCAGGGGTTTTCTAATGCGAATAAAAACTATGTTGAGTTGGATGATCCCAGGAACAAACTGTTCTTTGAATTTGTAAAATTTGTCGAGTTGGCGCAACCGCGAGCTGTTGTGATTGAGAATGTCCCGCAAATCATCACAAAAGATGGTGGCTATGCGAAGGATAGGATTACGGAAATATTCACAGAGCGTGGATATAGTGTTACCAATGCTGTCTTGGATGCATCAGATTATGGCGTTCCGCAAAAAAGGTTAAGAAACTTCTTTATCATTACAAAGGGTGAGAAGTTCGATATGACTCGAATATTGAAAAGTGACATGGCAATCACGGTGAAAGATGCTATCGGCGAACTTTATCAGTTTGAGGGAACTTCTTCTGAATTTCGAGAATTGCATATGGCACCAGATACGCCATACCGCACATACCTTCGGGTGAAGAATAATATGATAGCGAATCATGATATTCATTATCCTGCAGAAATCCAGCAGAAGAGAATATCTTACGTTCCGCAAGGCGGCAACTGGCGTGATGTTCCGGAAGAATTATGGGAAACGACTCGTACCACAAATTCTGGAAGGAAAAACCGCCATTCATCAGCATACAAGCGACTGAAGGAGGATGATTTTTCAGTCACTATAGATGCAGGCAATCAGCATAGTAATTATTATCATCCTATTTTTCATAGGTTGCCGACTGTAAGAGAGGCTGCAAGACTACAATCCTTTCCAGACAATTTTGTGTTTGAAGGTATTATGACAGAACAATACCTTCAGGTGGGAAATGCAGTGCCTCCCTTAATGGCCAGGTGCATTGCGGATGCAATCAAGGAGTTATTTGAAGATGAAGAATAAAATCATTGATTTATTTTGTGGGTGCGGGGGACTCAGCCTTGGATTTGTCCACAATGTAATGACAGATATAAAAGAACAGGGGAAAAACAAAGGTGTCCTGATATTCAGGATGTAGAAATCTTTAAAAAAGAGGCAGGCTGTGGAAAGGGATTTTGTAAGAAACCATGTAAGGCATATCAACAGTTGAAAAGAGCGTATTTAAAACGGAGAAACGCTCAGTTTTTAATGCAGCCGTTGGGAGTGAATGCGAAGGACATCGGGATAGATGAAGAAAGAGAATTAAAACTGCAATATGACGTTTTGAATAATACATATGTGCCCAGTAAAAAGGAACATTACTCTGAAAAGGAAGATGAATTTTTAAGGCATCATATTGATATGTTTTGTTTAAATTCTGTAGAGCGAAAGTCTACGCAAATGGTAAAGTTTTTAAGGGATACGATTCAGAAAGAAGGGAATTATACAACGGTTGAATATAATAATCAGGTTGTAGAATTGTTTGTAGAAACAATATTACGAGGAAAAAGTGCAAAAGAGATTCTAAAGATATGTGAGAATTTGTATACATATATGAGCCTAAAATTTCATGTACCAAAATAAGATTGTAAACGAAAGGATGCTATTACCGGATATATTTTTACTCATTATCAGATTTTTTTCACATGCATATGATACTATAAAACAAAACCGGAGGTCATGACACAATGACAGACGTAACACCCGGAATGATCTTTACGGATATTCTTAGAAATGGAAAACCCGAGGCGATAGCATGGATTAGAGGAAATGCGGAGAACCCGCAGATTAGCGGTATCGTAAAATTCTTCCAGACGCCGTATTCTGGCGTTTTGATTGAGGCGGAAATTTTCGGAATGCCCAACATCGCAATGCAGTTTTCATCGGATTTTTATGCAATGCATATTCATGAAAACGGGGATTGCACACTGCCGTTTGACAAGACGGGAGACCACTACAATCCGACCAACGAGGAGCATCCGAACCATGCAGGCGACATGGTGCCGATTATGGCAAATCAGGGTTATGCGTGGCTTGCATTTTACGACAAACGCTTTATCATTCCTGATATTATCGGCAGAAGTGTCGTTATTCACAGAATGCCGGACGATTTTATGACACAGCCGTCCGGAAATGCCGGAGAAAAGATTGGCTGCGGCGTAATACGGCAGCAGCAGTAAAGTGACACGTGTGTCATATTTATATTGTTGCAAAATACAACATACGAAACAAAAACGCAGGCTTTCGGGCTTGTGTTTTTTATTCAATATGGCGGCGCGCAAGCAGGGGAAGAAATCTCGCATATTTGATTATACAATTCAAGAATTGGGAAATACTAGAAATAAAAATCAAAAAGGAGTATGCACATGTCATTGATGGAAAAGGAATTTATTACATTTATGGAGCGGTTTGATGCCTGCCCGTTTGAAATGACGCTCCACGGCGAACACCATAAGATTGGCGACGGTATGCCAAAATTTTCGGTTGTCTTTCATAAAGTGCCTCCCGCCACGCAGCTTATCACAAGCACTTCCCTCGCGCTTGGAGAAGGGTATATGGACGGGGACATTGAAGTCGAGGGAGATTTGTATCAGGCATTAAATTTGTTTTTGGGACAGCTTGGGAAATTCAGTACAGATCACAAGAAACTGAAAAAACTCATTTTTACGTCAACATCAAAGGCGAATCAAAAAAAGGAAGTTTCCGCGCATTACGACATTGGAAATGATTTCTATAAAATGTGGCTAGATGAAACGATGAGTTATTCCTGCGGCTACTTCGAGCAGGAGAACACAACGCTCTATGAGGCGCAGTGCCGCAAGGTGGATCGCATTTTGGAAAAACTGGACCTTCACGAAGGCATGACTTTGTGTGATATCGGCTGCGGCTGGGGATTTTTGCTGGTTGAGGCGGCAAAGAAATACAAGGTGCACGGCGTGGGAATCACATTGAGCGCCGAGCAGAAAAAGCGGTTTGAGGAACGCATCAAAGCGGAAGGGTTAGAAGGTGTTCTGACAGTGGAGCTTTTGGATTACAGGGAACTGCCGAAATACGGAACCTGCTTTGACAGGATTGTGAGCGTCGGAATGGTGGAGCACGTAGGACGGGGATGTTATGAGGAATTTATGCGCTGCGCGCAGTCCGTGTTAAAGCCGGGCGGATTGTTTCTATTGCATTTTATCAGCGCATTGAAGGAATATCCGGGCGACGCATGGATTAAAAAATATATTTTCCCCGGCGGAGTCATTCCAAGTCTTAGGGAGCTTGTTGGCATTGCAGGAGAGCTTGGGTTTTATACGCTTGATGTGGAGAGCCTTCGCAGGCATTATACAAAAACGCTTTTATGCTGGAACAAATCGTTTCAGGAGCATAGGCGTGAGGTCGTTTCCATGTTTGATGAGCGGTTTGCGCGGATGTGGGAGCTGTATTTGTGCGCATGTGCCGCGGTATTTCAAAACGGCATTGTGGATTTGCACCAGATTCTGCTTTCCAATGGTGTAAACAATGAGCTTCCCATGACGCGGTGGTATTGATAAGTTATTGACAAATCATATGGTGGCGTGCATCATGATGAAAACTGCTTGACTTTGTAAATCCCGCGTAATACTATAAAAAGAAAACGAAAAATATAGGGAGAATGGTCGGAAAGGAGCATCGTTGTAATCATGACAGCGGAAAAATATGTAAAAGAAGTGTCAAAGCTGCTAAAATGCCGGACGGCAAAAAAGAAGGAGATTCAAGACAAGCTTTTGTCTGAAATTAACGGCAAAGTTGCGTCAGGTGAAAAACTGGAAGACGTGCTCGCAAAATTGGGCATTCCTTGGGACTACGCAAATCATTATAATGATAATTTTGACAAGAATGAACAGAAAGCAGCAAAGCGCGAAAAGACAATCAAAATATGGGGGATTGTCATTGCGGTGCTTGGCGTTGTGGGCGTGCTGATTTACTGGAACATGCCAAAGTGGAGCGATATTGGAAATAGTACGGTTTTTAATGAGGAACAAGTCCGGGCGGCGGCAGAGGACATCATAACGTTATATAGTGACGATGAGTACGAAGCAGTTGTTGCATATATGACGGAAGACATGAAGACGGTGCTGAATGCGCCGACGCTTCAGCTCTCGAAGTCGCAGCTCGTGACGGAGGATTTCGGGCAACTGCAGTCATTTGGACAAATGTATATCTCTGAGGCAAAGCAGGGCAGCAAGCTGTTTGCAATGGTTCAGGTGAGTGTGTCATACACAAATACGAGTGTCGTTTATACACTGACATTTGATGCGGAGATGAAGCTTGCGGGATTTTATGTGAAGTAATTTAACTTTTACCGAAAAGATGCAATAACAGATAGAAAACATGCATTAAAAAACATGTATCGGATATCTACAAAAATTACTTGAAACAAAAAGCGAAAAGCGATATGATAACATTATACGGAATATGATAATATTTTAACATATTAGGGAAAACGGAGGTATTCGATTATGGCAATTTTAGTTACAGGCGGAGCAGGTTTTATCGGCAGTCACACAGTTGTGGAGCTGCAGAATGCAGGTTATGACGTGGTTGTGCTTGATAATCTTTCCAATGCAAGTGAGAAGTCCTTGCAGCGTGTGGAGAAGATTACAGGAAAGCCTGTTACCTTCTACAGGGCGGACATTCGTGACAGAGAGGCGCTTGAGGACATTTTCCAAAAGGAACGCATTGATTCATGCATTCATTTTGCAGGCTTAAAGGCAGTCGGTGAGTCCGTGCAAAAGCCGTGGGAATATTATAGTAATAATATTTCTGGAACACTCACACTTGTTGATGTGATGAGAAAGCATAACTGTAAAAATATTATCTTCTCCTCATCGGCAACCGTTTATGGTGATCCGGCATTTATTCCGATTACAGAGGAATGTCCAAAAGGGCAGTGTACCAATCCGTATGGCTGGACAAAGTCCATGCTGGAGCAGATTTTGACGGATATGCAGAAGGCTGATAACGAGTGGAATGTTATTTTACTTCGCTACTTTAACCCTATCGGTGCGCACAAGAGCGGTACAATGGGCGAAAATCCGAATGGCATTCCGAATAATCTGATGCCTTACATCACACAGGTGGCAGTTGGAAAGCTTGAGAAACTTGGCGTATTTGGAAATGATTATGACACACATGACGGAACAGGCGTAAGAGATTATATTCATGTGGTAGACCTTGCCGTTGGACATGTAAAGGCGCTTAAGAAGATCGAAGAGAACGCAGGACTTTGCATTTACAATCTTGGTACAGGTATGGGGTATAGCGTGCTGGATATCGTGAAGAATTTTGAGGAAGCGACGGGTGTAAAGATTCCATATGAAATCAAGCCCAGACGTGCAGGCGACATTGCGACATGCTACGCGGATGCGACAAAGGCAAAGGAGGAGCTTGGCTGGACAGCGCAGTATGGCATTAAGGACATGTGTGCGGACAGCTGGAGATGGCAGTCGAACAATCCGAACGGATATGATGATTGATCTTAACTGAAAAAATAAACAAGACCGTACAACTTCAATACGAAATAAAAGAAGTTGTACGGTCTAATCAGTTTATGATTAACCTTTTAATTCACCCTTTTGATACTTTTCAATAATACTATGGATCCTGTCAAGTGGGTTCAGCAAATCACTGATAGAAGAATCATGGTTTAAAGTGTCAATAATGTAGGCGATATATTTACTCATATCACAACTGATATACCACGGCTTTTCAAGCAGCTCAGGTCTTTGGTAAATCAGGTTTGTGGTAAGCAGCCGATAAATCAGTCCGTCCTCATAAGCCTTATCAAAGCGTTCCAACCCGTTTGTAAAAAGACCAAAGGTCGAAGCGACAAAAATACGGTTTACTTTTCGCTTTTTCAAATCGGCAGCAACCTCAAGCACACTCTCACCTGACGAAATCATGTCGTCAACAATAATTACGTCTTTTCCTTCAACATTGCTTCCAAGGAATTCGTGTGCAACAATCGGATTTCTGCCGTTTACAATTTTTGTATAATCACGCCGTTTATAGAACATACCCATGTCAAGTCCCATCACATTTGCCATATATATTGCACGGGGCATTCCCCCCTCATCCGGACTGATAATCATCATATGATCGGCATCAATTGTGAGGTCATCCACATTGTTTAAAAGTCCCTTGATAAACTGATAGGTGGGCGATACTGTTTCAAATCCATGAAGCGGAATCGCATTCTGCACACGGGCATCATGGGCATCAAAAGTAATAATATTGTCAACGCCCATATCAACCATTTCCTGCAATGCAAGTGCACAATCAAGGGATTCCCTTGCAGTTCGCTTGTGTTGGCGGCTTTCATAAAGAAACGGCATAATTACGGTAATCCGTCTTGCTTTTCCGCCGACAGCGGCAATAATACGTTTTAGATTTTGGTAATGGTCATCAGGCGACATATGATTCTCCTGACCGCAAAGAGAATAGGTCATGCTATAGTTTGTGACATCTACGATTAGATAAAGATCGTCGCCTCGCACGGACTGTAAAATTTCTCCCTTTGCTTCACCTGTGCCAAAGCGTGGGACTCTCGCCTGTATAATATAAGAATCACGCTGATAACCAGCAAAGGCAAGAGAGGTTTTATGTTCATTTTTTCGCTCGGTTCTCCACTTCACAAGGTACTTGTCCACTTTGTCGCCAAGCTCCTCACATCCCTTAAGGGGAACGATACCCAATGATCCGACAGGTATTGTGTTTAAGTTTCTTTTTTCCTCACGAACAGGCATAAGAAATATCCTCACTTTCTATTTGTTCAAGCTCCCGTTTTTGGAAGCCGACGCTGTTTTTTTCTTCATGCGTATATCGGGACCGGTCAGCTTACATACCGTGTAATTGCTTGTGATGCGGGAAAATATTCTGTCGGAATATCGATCCCTAAGCTCTCCCAGTGATAAATTTGTTGTGATAATTGTTGCCTTTTTTCTCATATGCCGATTGTTCAGGCAGGAAAACAGGCGGGAGGAAACAAACGCGTTTGTAAGCTCTGTACCTAAATCGTCTATAATCAGCAAATCGCATTCGTAAATATCTTCCGATATACCGGACAACGCTTCGGCGCTGTCTTTGTCAAAGGTGCTTTTCGAAAGCGTGTCAAAAAGCTGTGATGCGCTAAAATAAATGACTAGATTTCCGCGGTCCATCAGCTCTTTTGCAACGCAGCAGGATAAAAAAGACTTACCTGTTCCTACTGTACCATAAAAAAAGAGATTTCGGTAGTCCAAATGGAAATTTTCCACAAAATTTTGGCATATTTGCACAGCTTTTGTAAATTTTTCAAGCTCATCACCGACATAATAGTCATAACACAGAAAATCAAAATTTTCGGTTTTTAATAGGGCTTTAATGTGCGACTGTTCATAAATCAGGTCAACTTCCGCGGCGCGGAAACAGCTGCATTTTTGATTGTCGACATAACCGGTGTCCTGGCATTTTTCACACACATAAGACGGCGTAAGGAAGTCTGCGGGAAACCCGTTTTCACGCAATAAGAAAGCCTTCCTTTCGGAGAGCTCTCTTAAATTTTTCTTTAATTCTTCCAAAGCATTGCGGTCGCCGCCAAGAAGCCTGCGCCCATGTGCAATGGAAATTGAGGCAGCCTGTCTGTCCAATTCTTCATAAGAAGGAATTTTGGAATAGACCTCCGATGTGTTCTTTTCCAAGCGGTATCTTGCCGCACGCTGTTTTTCCTCGTAAGAGCGCATAATGGCATCATACTGACTGTTTGTTAGTGGCATTTTAAACCTCGTTTCATTATTGTAAAGTGCTGTTTTTCTTTGCAATCGTTGTTATTAATTGCTTAAAATAGTTTGCTCCAGCTGATCAAAATCATAAGCATTCTGCGTGAAATTATTGAATCCGTTTTTTATGACACGCGTGTCATTTTTGGGCGCGCGTTTTTTGGTTTCGGATGCTTTTTTAAACGAACTGTCCGCTGCCGCAATATCAGCTTTATGTTGTACGCCTGCCTGATACCATTTACTCAGAATACCGTCGGCATAAGCAAAACGGTGCGTGTCCGTATTTAATACAGTTTTGTCGCATGCTTCCTGGATGACATCAAGTAAAAAGCCGTATTCCTTTGTCCACTTGTTAATATATTCAAGCTCCTTTGGGGCTGGACTGGATGTTTTTCCCAGGGACTTCATAATGGTGTAAACAATTTTGTCATATTTGCGCGAAGCATTCTGTGCGTCCTTTGCAGATGTAATCCCTTGTTCGTGCCATGAAAGAGCCACTTTCTCGATATACCGAAAATCCTTTTTGCCGCGCTCTACACAGTGCTGCAGCAGATAATCAATCAAGTCGGAAGAAAAGTGGAGCTGATCATAAAGAAAGAGAATCACCTGCATATCGGAATGCGTGAGCTGTCTTCCCACATATTGTTCTGCTACCATCAAAAGCTGTTCAATATCCTCATTGCTTTTAAACTGTTTCAGTTCGTCGAGAGAGTACTCATGACGGACGCCGTCGCGGCGGTTTTCGTCATGGCGTTTGTCTGTGTTGAAAGCATGCTTTGAAACGGACTGTTTTGCATTCACGGAAGCCGGACGAATAAATGATAAAACCGGTGTGATGCGTGGAGCTGTTCGGGATGATTCATAGGTATTGCCAAGTGAGAGCACTTTGATTCCTGTGAGGTTTTGCGCCGCATCAAAATCAAGCGCTAAAAGCTGCCTGGACTCCCAGTACATCAATGCCCGAAGGACATCCTTTTCCGTATAATTAAATTTGTCCGCAATGTCGGAAACGCTTGTCGGAAGATTGGCATCCATCATTCGAATTAAAAAAAGGTAAATTTTTAATTGTGCATCATTTGCATCTGCCATGTATTCGTCAATAAAGAGATTTGATACGGATGTCTGTTCTTTTGCAACAGTGCGATAGATGTTGACTCGATTCATGACAATACTCCTTTCAAAGTCTGCAGGTTTGTGCTGGGTATTCCTTACAATCTAAAATAATGTATACTAAATAACTTATAGGAAACAAACGGGTTGCCTGAATTTTAATTTGTTTCCTGTGCCGTAAGGTAAATGTATTGTAGCATACCTGTCCAAAAAAGCAAGTCTTCACACGTTCAAAAAGCCTGTGTATAGGGTTGTGGAGGGGGCTTGTGGAAAATGTGGACAGTGTGGAAAAAACAGGTAAAGCTTCCAAGAAGCTGTGTGTATGTTTCCTTTAGACCGAATGGTTTGCATGCACTCATTGTGGATGAAAATAAAAACTATCCACATCCTTTTTTGCCAATGAATGCTTAAAAAAATGTGGATAGAGTGGATAACTAATTTCCAATCAGGCTTTCACCGATTTTTACGACATCTCCGGCGCCCATAGTTATCAACAAATCGCCGTTGATACAATTTCTTAATAAAAAGTTTTCAATTTCATCAAAGGAAGGAAAATAATAACATTCCACACCAAGTTTCTCAAGCTCCGCAAGCAGATCCCTTGAGGAAATACCGATTGTATTTTTTTCGCGTGCTGCGTAAATATCCGTAAGCACAATCTTGTCGGCAAGCGAGAGCGCTTCGGCAAAATCATTTAAAAATGCCTTGGTCCTTGTGTATGTATGCGGTTGGAATACGCACCAAAGCGTTTTATGCGGGTAGTTTGCGGCAGCCTTTAAGGTGGCACGGATTTCAGTCGGATGATGTGCATAATCGTCAAGGATTGTCACACCGCATACTTCACCTTTTAATTCAAAACGTCTGTCCGTGCCGGAAAAAGCAGAGAGTGCTTTTAAAACCACTTCAGAATCAAGCCCAAGAAGATCCGTCAGCGCGATGACAGAAAGTGAATTTAAAATATTATGTTCACCGACAACGCCAAGCGTTACGCGTCCGCAGTCCGTTCCGTTTTTCAAAAGGGTGTAAGAGGCGCGTCCGAATGTGTCGTAGGATACATCCGTGTAGCCGTAGTCTGCGTTTTCATTGCCAAAAGTGATGATGCTGCAGTTAAGCCCCTTGGTAAGCTCATCTAAATTGTCAATATTGTTATTAATAATAAGAAAGCCGTCGTTTGGAAGGATATCAGCAAACTTCCGGAAAGAATTACGGATATCCTGAATATCCTTAAAGAAGTCCATATGGTCCGCTTCAATATTCAGGATTATGCTGATCCGTGGGAAAAAACTCAGGAAGGAGTTTGTGTATTCACAGGCTTCCGTAACAAAGTATTCGGATTGTCCTACACGGATGTTTCCGCCAATTGATTTCAGAATACCGCCAATTGAGAGGGTGGGATCCGTGTCTGCCGCAAGCAACACCTCAGAAACCATGGAGGTAGTGGTCGTCTTACCATGTGTCCCGCTGATGGCAATCGGGGTTTTATAATTTTTCATAATCTGCCCAAGCAGCTGGGCGCGTGTAATCATAGAGCATTTTTTTTCTTCCGCCGCCGCAAATTCTGGATTGTCCTTTGTAATCGCGGCAGTATACACGACCAGGTCAATATCATCCGTGATGTTGCTTGCCATCTGCGGATAATTGATTTTAGCGCCCTTTGCCGTAAGATGCTGTGTAAGCGGTGACTTTTTTGCGTCAGAACCTGTTACGGTAAATCCGGCGTCAATTAAAATTTCCGCAAGTCCGGACATACTGATGCCGCCGATACCGATAAAATGCACATGGATTGGCTTGTCAAAATTTATCTGATACATGAAACTGTTTCTCCCTTTCATTGATACATTATTAATATACATCATACACCTCAAACGGTTACTTTTCCATAGAAAAATAAATTGATAGACATAATTCGTAAAAATAATAAAAATTCTGAAAACTCCTGGCTTTAATACTGCATTACGATAAAAAATAAATAGTTAAAATAATCACAAACGGGTTCCATTTGTGGAAATTGTATGTTATAATGTAACAAACGGTCTGCTTTTATGTAAAAACTACTATAGATTTACGTGGATATAGACCATTTAAATATGTATATGCGGAATTGTCCGATGCCTATAACAGGAAGCCGAAGGCTGAACTGTTGCTGTCGGATATTACCAGAATGGGGTGACAACATGATTAAAAAAGAAATGATTGCCATGCTTTTGGCGGGTGGACAGGGCTCAAGACTAGGAGTGCTGACATCAAAAATGGCAAAACCGGCAGTTGCCTTTGGCGGCAAGTACAGAATTATCGATTTTCCCCTAAGCAATTGTATCAATTCCGGTATTGACACAGTCGGAGTGCTTACACAGTATCAGCCGTTAAAGCTCAACACACATATTGGCATTGGTATTCCCTGGGATTTGGACAGAAATATTGGCGGCGTGACCGTCCTTCCTCCATATGAAAAGAGCGGCGAGAGTGAATGGTACACGGGCACGGCAAATGCGATTTTCCAAAATTTGGAATACATGGAAAGCTTTCATCCGGACTATGTGCTGATTCTTTCAGGCGACCATATTTATAAGATGGATTATGAAGTGATGCTTGATTTCCACAAGGAAAACGGATCGGAAGTCACGATTGCGTCTATGCCTGTGCCGATTGAGGAGGCAAAGCGTTTTGGTATCGTGATTACGGATGAAAATAAAAAGATTATTGACTTTGAGGAGAAACCTGAAAACCCGCGGAGCAATTTGGCATCTATGGGAATTTATATATTTAATTGGAAAACGCTGAAGGAGGCGCTGATTGCCAAGGCAGACCAGCCCGCGCTTGATTTCGGCAAGCATGTCATACCCTACTGCTTTGAAAAGGGCAGTCCAATGTATTCGTATGAATTTAACGGCTATTGGAAGGATGTGGGAACGTTAAGCTCTTATTGGGAGGCAAACATGGAGCTGATCGACATTGTTCCCGAGTTTAACCTTTATGAGGAATATTGGAAGATTTACACCAAGAGCGAGGCGCTTCCGCCGCAGTATATTTCCGAAAAAAGCGTGATTGAGCGTTGTATTATCGGAGAAGGTTCCGAGATTTACGGACAGGTATATAATTCCGTGATCGGCTGTGGCGTTGTGATTGGCGAAGGCACGGTGGTGCGCGATTCAATCATTATGAATCAGACGCAGATCGGAAACGGATGTGTGATTGAAAAAGCGATTATTGATGAGTTTACAAAGGTCGGTGATAATGTCCAGCTTGGAACAATTCCTGAAAAGGAGAACGACACAAGACCTGATATATACAACAGCGGGCTTGTGACAATCGGTGAGAAAACCACGGTTCCCGCAAATGTTAAGGTCGGAAAGAATTCGGTTGTCTTTGGGGAAACAGTTGATAAGGATTATGAGAATGGTGTTTTGGACAGCGGCAGGACATTGATAAAGGTGGGTGAGTGATATGAGAGCATTGGGAATCGTATTGGCAGGCGGAAACAGCAGACGGATGGGAGAGCTTTCCCATAAAAGAGCGATTTCAGCCATGCCGATTGCAGGCAGTTATAGAAGTATTGATTTCGTATTGAGTAATATGTCAAACTCCCATATACAGAAGGTGGCGGTTATCACGCAATATAATTCTCGCAGCCTTCACGAACACTTAAGTTCTTCAAAGTGGTGGGATTTCGGACGAAAGCAGGGAGGGCTTTATACATTCACGCCAACAGTGACACCGGATAACAGCAACTGGTATCAGGGTACGGCGGACAGTATTTATCAAAATCTCCTGTTTTTAAAGAGAAGCCATGAACCATATGTGGTTATTGCGACCGGCGATTGCGTTTATAAGATGGACTTTAATAAGGTTTTGGAGTATCATATTGCAAAGAAGGCAGATATTACCGTTGTGGTAAAGGAGATGCCGAGTGATGCCAATGTGGACAGATATGGCGTTGTACGGATGAATGACGACGGACGCATCGAGGAATATGAGGAGAAGCCTGTGGTGGCAAAGTCAAAGACAGTGTCTTGTGGTATTTATGTAATCCGAAGACGGCAGCTGATTGAGCTGATCGAGAAGAGCGCCGAAGAGGGAAGGCATGATTTGGTTCAGGACATCCTCATACGTTATAAAGATTTAAAGAGGATTTACGGATATAAGATTGAGACATATTGGAGAAATATCGCTACCGTGGAGGATTATTACGGAACAAATATGGACTTTTTAAAGAAGGATATCAGGGACTACTTCTTCAAGCAGTATCCGGATATTTATTCCAAGGTCGATGATTTGCCGCCTGCAAAGTATAATCCGGGCGCACAGGTTAAAAACAGTTTGATTTCGAGCGGTTGTATTATCAATGGAACAGTCGAGAACTCCATTCTGTTTAAAGAAGTTTTTGTTGGAAATAATTGTACTATTAAAAACTCCATCATTTTAAATGATGTGTATCTTGGCGACAACACCCACATTGAAAACTGTATTGTAGAGAGTCGCGATACAATAAGAGCAAATTCTCACCATGTTGGCGAAACCGGAATTAAGGTGGTCGTCGAGAAAAACGAGAGATATGTTCTGTAAGCAGTAGAGCCTGCACATACCAAATAATGAGAACGATTTGTAAAAGGGGGACAAAGGAATGAGAATAACAGACGTTCGCGTTCGTAAAATTACAAAAGAAGGCAAGATGAAAGCAGTTGTATCCATTACACTCGATGATGAATTTGTAGTTCATGATATTAAGGTCATCGAGGGTGAAAAGGGGCTTTTCATTGCAATGCCGAGCAAGAAATCCGCTGACGGTGAGTACAGAGATATTGCACATCCCATTAACTCAAACACGAGAGATACCATTCAGAGGACAATCCTTGAAAGTTATGAAAAGGCACTTTTGGAGCCTGACGAGGAAACGGCAGAGTAGGAATTGATTCAATAAAGATAAATGTGGGTAAAAGGGCATCCGTTTGCGGGTGTCCTTTGTAATCTTTTACGCTTTATTTGACGTGGTATTTAATTTGTGATAGTCTTTTATGTTAGAAGCATACTGACATTGGAGGTGTGGGAATAAAAACAATGAAACTTTATCGAAATGAGTGGAAATACCGTCTTCAGGAGCCGGATTTGGCGGTGATTGAAAACAGGGTCGCTGCTGTCATGGATTTGGATTATCACAGTGGTCAGTCAGGAAATTATGAGATACACAGTCTGTATTTTGACGATTATAAAGATACCTGCGCGAATGAGAACGGGGGAGGGGTATCAAGAAGGTTTAAATACCGGATACGGTATTACGGGAACGCTTCGGAACTATTAAAACTGGAGCGCAAGGAAAAACTGGATGGGCGCTGCCATAAGGACAGTGCAATGATTACAAGAGAAATGTGTGAGAAAATACTGGATGGGAAGGCTGATGAGCTTTTTTGGGAAACAGATAATCTTTTAGTAAAGAAATTTTGTGTACACATCATGACAAGGCTGTTTGAACCGAAGGCAATTGTCAGTTATGAGCGGTCCGCCTATGTGGAGGAAATTGCAAATGTCAGAATTACGTTGGACAAAAATATTTCCGTGTCGGATTCCTTTGAAAACTTTTTGTCAGGGGATTTTATGCGGTATCCGGTACAGGAAAAAAAGGAGCATGTATTAGAGGTAAAATTTGATGATATTTTACCGGGGTACATCAAAAGCATTATAACAAATAAAAATTTACAACAATCGTCGTTTTCCAAATATTATTTGGGAAGACTAAAATTACAGGAAATGAGGAGAATCGTATAGATGAATATTTTAAACAGAACATTTGATAATATTTTTAATTCTTATACCAATCAGACTTTGGGAACGGCACAGATTATTTCGGTGCTGCTTGTGGTATTAGTTGTGGCATTGTATGAATTTGCTGTTTACAGGGTTGTTTCCCATCGGGCATTTTACAATAAGTCATTTAATATCTGTATTGTGATACTGCCGTTTTTTATTGCAACAATTGTGATGTGTCTACAGTCCAATATTGTTATTACATTGGGAACGATTGGTGCGTTGGCAATTCTCAGGTTCCGAACAGCCGTAAAAGATCCGGTCGACATGTTGTATCTGCTGTGGTCCGTTCATATTGGCATTGTATGTGGCTGTCAGCTTTATGAGGTTGCGGTTCTGACTTCGCTTGTTGTGACGATTGTATTGCTTTTGATGAATTATGTATCCGTTGGAAGACGTCCGTTTGTATTGGTTTTTCAGTGTGCACCGGAAGAGGACATGGAAGTTTTGCGTAATATTAAAGAAATTACGTCACGTTTCCGTATTAAAAGCAGAAATTATACGGCTAGAGGTATGAATTATGTAATAGAGTTTTCCGTAAAAGATCCGGCTGCATTGACAGAACGGTTAAAAGGATTGAATATTGAAAAGTTTTCGGTGATTGAATATGACAGTGAGGACGTGATTTAAGAAACGTGAATAATCAATCGTTCCATGCCGTGATAGAATGAAGGTTAGTGATGAAGAAAAAAATAGGGATTGTGCTGCTGCTTGTTTCGGGTGTTTTGGCAGTGTATTTGATGTGTTTTTTGGGGGGAGCTGTCCGGTTTGAGAAACTGTGCGTGGACGAGGATCAGTACCGCATGATTACGGACAGCCGCCGCGTAGAGAGTGAGCTGGAGCTGTTGGACGCGCTTGTTTTTGACGAACAGCAGCTCTTTTTTGACGCGTCTTCGGATACGTTTTATTATTCGCTGGAGGAGGGCAGCAGGAGTGCGTACAATCCGCGCGTGGAGATTCGGACGGCTTTGGAAGAAGTGCGCGTTTTGGTGCTCGGGGAACGCATTACAAAAGAGGACGTGCGGGCGGCGCGGGTGTTTCGTCTGGCTGCATATAATGACTCTTTTTATCACGAGTATGCACTTGTCTGCACGACGCTGCCCTTGATGAATATTGAGAGTGATACGCAAATCGGTGACGAGGACGTGCCGGTGCATATGACGCTGTTTGACAACAGCAGGGGCGCAGCGCAGCGGCTTACGCAGTCGGACGGCGCCATGCATATTCGGGGCGGCTCGACGCGGACATATCCGAAAAAGGGATATAAGCTTTCGCTTACGAAAGAGTCGTTGGGGAACAATGTGCGGCTGAATAAGGTTTCGCTTTTGGGAATGCGTCAGGACGACGACTGGATTTTGTACGCGGCGTACAATGACCCGGAGAAAATCAGGAACGTTTTTTCGTCGGCATTGTGGAAGAATACCTGTGCGGGAGATAATGCGCTTGGGATTGACAACGGTATGGAATACCGTTATGTTGAGCTGTTTTTGAATAATGAGTATTGGGGCTTGTATGCACTGGGGTATCCAATTGATGATTTGCAGCTTTCGATTGACGCGTCAAAAAATGAGCGTCTTTATAAAAAGAGTACGTGGGACAGTGAGGATTATATGCTGTCGCTGCCGGACGTGGGAGTTGCCGGATATAAGGCGGACGAGGACGCGGATGATGCGTGGTCGCCTTTGAAGGAGCATTTTGCCGCACTGCATGCGGAGTGGGACAATGCGGAGCGCATGTATGAGGGAATCGACATTGACAATGCGGTTGATATGTATCTGTTTCTGAACCTGATACAAGGAATTGACCATGTGGGTGTGATTAACAGTCTGTCGGCAAAGAACATGTTTCTTTCGTTTCACAAGAAGGACGGAAGGGAGATTGCGCTGTATACGCCGTGGGATATGGATATTACATGGGGATTGCAGTGGACGGGCGACGCGGAAACAAATATGTGCAAGGCATACGGCATTCCGTGCAGTCAGAATACGGTTTGGGGGCTTGGAAATCTTCCGTCGCTGATTTTAAACGGGGACGATGAGATTTGGAGCCTGATTTTTGAGAAGTATTGGAAGCTGCGGGAGGACTTGTGGTCGGAGGAAAATCTGAATGCGCTGCTTGACGGCTATGAGGAGGATATTTACGGCTCGGGGGCGTTTCTGCGTGACATGGAGCGTTGGGAGGATGGCAGCTATTGGGATGCGGATAAGGGTTTAACGGATTTTCGTGCGTTTGTCGCTGCGAGACTTCGGGAAACGGACGATTATTACAGGCGCGTGGAGGCGTTGGTTTCGGGGAAGGATGCGACATCAAATGTTTATATTGTGCGAAGCGCGCAGTATAAGGATTTTTTAAATTCTGATTTTTTGGTGGCGGTGAATGATACGGCGTTTTTGGAAAACAGCGATTATGTGGACTTTTTGTCGTATATCGGGGTCGATGTAAAACGCTTGAAAGACGGTGCGCGGTATGCGGTGGTGCGCGGTGCGGACAAAAAGGCGGAATATTTTGAGTCGCTCTCCCTGCCGGAGGGTGTCGATACCTGCATAGGGAATGTGCGGATTGAGGAGGACGCCGAGGCTTCGGGGAGCTGCCGGATTTTTGTGGACGATATGCTTTGGCGCACGCTGGATTTGCGCGGACAAAACGGAATAGAACTGGTGTTTGGAAATGATGAAGCGCAGGAGACATTGCGGTTTGATTTCTCCAGGGAATATATTATGTGGTCGAAGCTGTGTGAGGACGGCGAGCCTGCGCGGTGGTGTGCGGAGGTCAAAAATAAAGGCTGTGATGTTTTGATAGAAATCGTAAATCATGATATGATAAAGGATAAGCGGTTTTTGGCGCTGCTTGATGGGTTTGGCGTGGATACGTCACAGGTTTCGGGGCATACGGATTTTATTGCTGTTTCAAATACCGGGGGGGGGCATTCAACGGTTTTGAATGACAGTCATGTTTCGGGTGCAAGGTTCGAGACGGTGGTCGGGGCGTTCAGTATTTTTTATAATGACGAGGGCGGTTACGGCGTTTATATGGATGGGAACGAGTGCATTTTGGTGCAGCCGCAGGAAAACGAGTATGCTGATGTGCGCGTTTCGGTGTTTTACCGTGAGCCGTATGAAGTGGTTTGGTGCCCGGTATTTTGTTATGATTAGTTTTTGCGAGCCTGCGCCCGAATTGGCGGGCAGGGCAGGAATGGAGGATTATGATGGGAAGCACAAACTGCGATACGTGTGCGTACAATGTGTATGACGACGAGGATGAGTGCTATTACTGCGAGGCGGATATGGCGCGCTTTATGGAGGGGCACTATAAAAGCTGCCCTTATTACAGGAATGGAGACGAGTATGCGGTGGTTCGGCATCAAATTTAAAGTGCGAAGAGATTTTCTAAACCGGCAAAAGACGCCAGTTAAGAAAATCTAAAACTTCACACAGGAAGAACGCAAGGACAGCGTTCTTCATCAGAATGAAAGGAAGACAGAGAGATGAATATTATTGTAGGTCTTGGAAATCCCACGAGGGAATATGAGAACACAAGGCACAATATCGGTTTTATGGCAATCGACGCGCTTGCGGAGAAATACAATATCAGTGTTTTGGACTGCAAGCATAAGGCGCTGATTGGCAAGGGTGTCATCAACGGAAATAAGGTTGTGCTTGTGAAACCTTTAACATATATGAATTTGAGTGGTGAGGCAGTGCGCGCCGTCATAGATTATTATAAGGCGGACGCGGAGAGTGAGCTGATTGTGATTTATGACGATGTGAGCCTTGACGTGGGACAGCTTCGTATCCGCAAAAAGGGCAGCGCGGGCGGTCATAACGGGATTAAGAACATTATCGCGCATTTGGGGCATGATGTGTTTATGCGCATTAAAATTGGCGTCGGGGAAAAGCCTAAGGGATATGACCTTGCGGATTATGTGCTTGGGCATTTCAGTAAAGACGAACTTGGCGTGATGAAGGAAAGTCTTGAAAAGGTTGACGGCGCGGTGAACCTGATGATGGCAGGAGAGGTTGACAAGGCGATGAATGATTATAATAAAAAACCGGGCAAGGAGGAGAACGGGTGAATTTATTATTTGCACCTCTGAAGGAGCTTGGCGAATACGAAGAGATTGTAAAGGGACTGGCGGCAGCAGACGGCAAAGTAAGTATCAGCGGCTGTGTGGATACGCAGAAGCTGCATATGGTTTTCGGTCTTGGCGCGGGGGAAATGTGCACGGATTTCGACGTGCGGCTGATTGTGACATACAGTGATATGAAGGCTCGGGAGTTGTTGGAAGACTGCCGGCTTTATTGTCGTGATTCTTATTTTTATCCGGCAAAGGATTTGATTTTTTATCAGGCGGACATTCACGGCAGACAGCTCTCAAAAGAGCGGCTGGAGGTCCAGCGGCGTATTTTGGAGGGTGCGCCGATTACGATTGTGACGACGTTTGCCGCGTTGATGGCGCATCAGGTGCCGCTGTCGGTGCTTCAGGAGAATATTATTGAAATCAGCAAAGACAGTGTGATTGAGGAGAATGCGCTTGCACGAAAGCTTGTGGCAATGGGGTATGAAAAATCGTATCAGGTGGAGGCTGCGGGGCAGTTTTCGATACGCGGCGGAATTGTGGACATTTTTGATTTGACAGCGGATAATCCGGTGCGGATTGAGCTGTGGGGCGATACGGTAGAGTCGATTCGGTCGTTTGACGTTTTAAGCCAGCGATCTATTGAGGAAAATATGACACATGTGTCAGTTTATCCGGCGACGGAGCTGATTCTCTCCCAAAAAAGTCTTGATAAGGGGTTTCATCAGATTGAACGGGACTGCAAGGAGCGGGCGGCGTATTTTCGCAAGAATACGAAGCCGGAGGAGGCGCACCGGCTGGAGCTGTATATTCAGGATTTGAAGGAGCAGGTGACGCAGTTTCAAAGCTATATCAATTTGGAGAGCTTTCTTGGATATTTTTATGAAAATACGATGTCGTTTGCGGACTTTTTTGCAGACAGGAAGTGCTGCGTTTACATTGACGAGCCGCTGCGGGTGGAGGAGCATGCGCGGGCGGTGGAGCTGGAGTTTCGTGAGAGCATGTCGAGCAGGGCGATGGGCGGATATATTCTTCCAAAGCAGCAGGACGTGCTTTTTGGCGTGCCGCAGATTATGGCGCGGCTTGAGGGAATGCGTGTTTTGGCGCTTTCCACGATGGAGTTTAAGAATTTTGGATTGCGGTTCGCAAATCGTTTTTCGGTGAATGCGCGCAATATTTCTTCCTATAATAACAGCTTTCCGGAGCTTGTGAAGGATTTGAAGATTTATAAAAAGAAAGGGTTCCGCGTTTTGCTGTTGTCGACGTCCGCAACGCGCGCAAAAAGACTTGCCAGCGATTTGATGGACGAGGGGATTGGTGCGTTTTACACGGAGGACTGTGAGCGTGCGCAGCAGCCGGGTGAGATTATCACGTATCACGGTTCGGCTCTGAAGGGGTTTGAATATCCGTATTTAAAGCTTGCGGTAATTTCGGAAACGGATATTTTCGGAAAGCAGCAAAAGAAAAAGAAACGCAAGAAAAGCTTTAGCGGCGGCGTTAAGATACAGGACTTTTCCGACCTCAAGGTGGGCGACTATGTGGTGCATGAAAACCACGGGTTGGGCATTTACAAGGGGATTGAGAAGGTTGAGGTTGACAAGGTTGTAAAGGATTATATCAAGATTGCGTACCGTGACGGCGGCAACCTTTATATTTTGGCGACGGGGCTTGACGTTATACAGAAGTATGCGGCGGCGGACGCGGCAAAGAAGCCGAAGCTCAACAAGCTTGGCACGCAGGAGTGGGCAAAGACAAAGTCGCGGGTGAAGACTGCGGTCAATGAGATTGCAAGGGACTTGGTGGAGCTGTATGCGGTGCGGCAGAAGAAGCAGGGCTTTGTGTTCAGCAAGGATACAGTGTGGCAGCAGGAGTTTGAGGAGATGTTTCCGTTTGAGGAGACGGACGACCAGCTGCTTGCGATTGAGGCGACGAAGAGTGATATGGAAAGTCCGCGCATTATGGACCGCCTGATTTGCGGCGATGTCGGCTACGGGAAGACGGAAATTGCGATTCGCGCGGCGTTTAAGGCAGTGCAGGACGGAAAGCAGGTGGCATATCTTGTGCCGACGACGATTCTTGCGCAGCAGCACTACAATACGTTTTTGCAGCGCATGAAGGATTTTCCGGTGACGGTGGAGATGATGTCGCGGTTTCGGACGGCGGGTGAGATGAAAAAGACCATATATGGTCTTTTAAAAGGAACGGTGGATATTGTGATCGGAACGCACAGGCTGCTGTCGGAGGACGTGAAGTACAAGGAACTGGGGCTTTTGATTATTGACGAGGAGCAGCGGTTCGGTGTGCGCCACAAGGAGAAGATTAAGCAGATGAAAGATGATGTGGACGTATTGACGCTGACGGCGACGCCGATTCCGCGTACGTTGCACATGAGCCTTTTGGGGATTCGGGATATGAGCGTTTTGGAGGAGGCGCCTGGCGAGCGGCAGCCGATTCAGACGTATGTGATGGAGTATAACGAGGAGCTTGTGCGAGAGGCGATTTTGCGTGAGCTTTCCAGGGGCGGGCAGGTTTATTATGTCTACAACCGTGTGAATAATATTGATGATGTGACGGACCGGATTGCAAAGCTTGTGCCGGAGGCGAACGTGGCGTTTGCGCATGGGCAGATGAAGGAGCATGAGCTGGAGAAGATTATGTTTGAGTTTATCAACGGGGAGATTGATGTGCTTGTTTCGACGACGATTATTGAAACGGGGCTGGATATTTCCAATGTGAATACGATGATTATTCATGACTCGGACAATATGGGGCTTTCGCAGCTTTATCAGCTTCGCGGAAGGGTAGGCAGGTCGAACCGCACGGCGTACGCGTTTTTGATGTACAAGAAGGATAAGATGCTAAAGGAGGTGGCGGAGAAGCGGCTGCAGGCGATTAAGGAGTTTACGGATTTGGGCAGCGGCTTTAAGATTGCGATGCGCGACCTTGAAATCCGGGGTGCGGGAAATCTTTTGGGCGAGCGGCAGCACGGGCATATGGAGGCGGTCGGGTACGACCTGTACTGCAAGATGCTCAATGAGGCGGTGAAAACGCTCAAGGGTGTGAAGACGGCGGACGAGGATTTCAACACGTATGTGGATATGGACGTGGACGCGTTTATCCCGGCTTCGTATATTGTGAACGAGGTGCAGAAGCTTGATATTTATAAGCGGATTGCGAGCCTTGAAAATGAGGCGGAGTGCGATGATATGCGCAAGGAGCTCAAGGACCGGTTTGGGAATGTGCCAAAGTCCGTGGAGAATTTGATAAAAATTTCACTAATCAGGGTGACGGCGCATAAGCGGTATGTGACGGAAATCAAAGGAAAAGTTGGGCAGATTACGTTCTTTATGGAGGCGTATGCGCCTGTCCATGTGGAAAAGCTGCCGGAATTTATGGGGCGTTATCAGGGAACGATGGAGTTCAGTGCAAAAGGGACGCCGAATTTTGTGTTTCGCTATAAAAAGTACGGGCTGGTGGAGAAAGAGGCGGAGCTGATGATGGAGCATACGAATAGGGTGTTGGAGGACATGGCGGGGTTGTATGAGTAGGGGAAGTTCAAAACGACAATACGTATGCAATTTATTTGTCGTCCTGTTATAATAGGAATAGGTGATTTATGAAGAAAGATTTATGGAAGAAAGAAGGGATTTTATGATTACGGCAGAGCTTACGCAGAAAATAGATACTTTATCACAGGACGAATATCGTATGGTTGAGGTTTATGTGGATAATGTGTTGGAGTATTCCAAGCGGAGAAAAAAAGATGCTGCATGGGAACAGGTGAAGGATGATTTGCGAAAATCGGAACATCGAATGGAGTTGGAAGGCGGGAGTTCTTCTGCGCAGCTTCGGAAAACGCTAGGGGTTTAAGTATGTATGAAATTATTTATGCTCCTGTAGTGCAGGAAAAACTGGTGGCATTAAAAGACAGATTGATAGAGCTTTGTGGGGAAAAGATTGGGAAAAAACAGTTTTTAGCTGTTTTAGACGGTTTTGAGACGCGGCTTGTATTTTCTAATACGGGTATACCGATAAAAACAATATATGATGTGGACGAAGCGTTTGAAAAATATTTTCTTATTTATTCGCATAAAAATTATTTCCTGTACTTTATAGAGGACAATGCCGTGAAGGTTATGGAGTTATATCAGAGTTTTTCGGAGTTGGCGGCGGAATATGTGAATGGGCGGTAAAATGTTGGACTTTACACTGTTTTAGCCATTTGTTATAATATAAATATCAAATGTTGCAGGAAATAGCAGATTAGGAAGCGAGTGCAATGCATAAACGGTATATTGAATTGAAGGTAACGTTATCAAGCTTGGGGGTAAATCTTACAGAACTTGACAGAATTAAGGAATAATGCGTAAGTAAACAGGAAAACGACTGAAAATAGGATGTTTTCCTGTTTTTTTATGCACACGGGCACCTAAAGTGAACAAACTACTACAGTAGTATTGACAACCACACAAAAAGAAGGTATTATAAAACCACACAAACTACTGTAGTCGTGCTAAAGATGTTCCGCTGAAAACAACAAAGTTTTTTAACGGACAAGATTGGAGGCAAAAATGGACATAAAGCTTTTTGATTCGGAACTAAAGGTTATGAGTGTACTTTGGCAGCAGGGGGATACGACGGCAAAGCGCATATCGGACATATTGAAGGAAGAAATCGGTTGGAACATGAACACCACTTATACGTTGATTAAAAGATGCATTAAGAAAGGCGCAATTGAACGTTCTGAACCAAATTTCATGTGCCATGCGCTGATTCCGAAGGAAGCGGTGCAGGAGGCGGAAACAAACGAGCTGATTAACAAAATTTACGACGGCTCCGCCGATAAGCTGTTTGCGGCTTTGCTGGGAAGGAAAAAGCTTTCGGCGGAGCAGATTGAGAAGCTGAGACAGATTGTAGGGAATTTAGAAGAATGATCGGGCTATGTAGAAATGGGGGATAAAAAGTAATGAATTTATTGCAAATGACCTTTTCCGGCGCAGTCCTGATTCTTGTTATTGCAGTAATCCGCGCGGCGGCGATTAACAGGCTGCCGAAAAAAACGTTTTTGATTTTATGGGGCATTGTCCTGCTGCGGCTGCTTATTCCGTACTCTGTGCCGTCCGAAGTGAGCGTCTATACTTGGGTAAGCCCGAAAACGTTGGTCAGTGGAAATTTTGGCAGTGCAGCAGATGCGGTTCATACTGATTATAGGAAAACCACAATGGATAAAGTATCTGCGCCTTTTTCTGTAAATAAAATACCATACGTTATTGAATGGGCGCCCCACGAACAGACAGGGCAAACAGACAAATTGCAGCAACAACCGACAAGTCCTGAAATTGCTATTTCGATAACATGGATTATTTGGTTTGTTGGAATGATAACAATTGCTATGTATTTCGTGGGTTCCTACCTGTACTGGCGTTTTGCATTCCAAACCTCCCTGCCGATTCAGAATGCTTTTGTGGAGCAGTGGCAAAAAACACATTTGAAAACGCACCCTGTTTTGGTTAGACAATCCAACCGCATTGCGGCGCCGCTGTCTTACGGAATTATTCACCCTGTTATTTTAATGCCGAAAAAGACGGACTGGGGCAATACAGAGCAGCTGCAATATGTCCTCCTGCATGAGTATGTGCATATCTGCCGCCATGACAGCGTGTTTAAGCTGATTGCTGCGCTGGCACTCTGTGTGCATTGGTTCAATCCGCTTGTGTGGGTGATGTATATCCTGCTGCAGCGCGATATTGAGCTTGCCTGCGATGAAAGCGTGGTGCGCCGTCTCGGGGAAGCGTCAAAAAAGACATATGCAAATATGCTGATTGATATGGAGGCGCGGAAAAGCGGTCTGATGCCTCTTTGTAACAATTTTAGTAAAAATGCAATTGAAGAAAGGATTATAGCGATTATGAAAATAAAGAAAACGTCTGTTACCACAATAATGTTGTCTGTTATTTTAATTGTTGGCATAACGGCTGCGTTTGCAACCTCAGCGTCTGCAACGTCTAAGTCTGCAACGTCCGTGGACACAGAAAAAACGGAAAACAGCAATGATAAAATAACAATTGCAATTTCAAAGGGTCAGATAAGCTTTGAGTGTATGGACGAGCTTAATATGGAGGAAGAAGGGGACGAAACGGGTGTTGTCAATACAGATATTAACATGGATGTCATTGAATTTAAAGAAACCTCTTCGGGAACAGTAAATACTGACGCACTCAAGGCAAGAGAGGGGGCAGCAGTAGATGCGGCGGTTATCGGTCTTCTAAAGGAAGGACAAAAGGTGACGATTCTGTCAGAGGAAAAAGGATTTTATCATATATTTGTATCAGGGGAAGACGGTCTTGAAGCATGGGTGAGGAAAGAGTACGTGGATGTCCAATAACTTAACAATTACGAAAACGCGCAGTATTTATGTCAATTTGACAAAATATTGCGCGTTTTTTGGCACGAAACGACGGTATCGTCCGACAGTTTTAACAAAGTTTAAAGAAAATTGCGCGAATTGTAGAAATTTTTTGAATAATATATTATAATAGCCTAAAATGATTTACATAACATGTTTACAACGATAAATTATAAGCATTGGCAGAGCTTATAGCAATCATAATAATGGAGGATTTCATGAGCGAGGGACGTTATAATATTCCAAGACAATACAAGGTCGAGAAGGGAATGCCTTTAAAGACCTTATTTGATAAAATCGATAATTTAAAATGCCGCCGGATTTTTGAGAGTGCGATTGCGAGTGTAGAATGGTGCTATCATCTTGTAGATAAGGAAGGCATCACCAACGTAGTGGAGCTCGTGCGGGAGAAAGGGATGTCCGTATTTGAGGTTCAGCTCAAAACCAAAGTTTCGCCCGATTTGCTGACAGAGGTTTTCGCGGGGCTCATCCATAGACCGATGGTGATTACATACCTGTGTGACGGAGAGCTTTCGATGGGTGTTTTTATTCCGGTAGGGGAAGCGGGCGCAGGAAAAATGTGTGCGACGGATTTTTATCCGTATGATGCGGAACGTATGATTGAGCTGATTGATTATGCGACGGACAGTGATAAGAGTACGGAGCAGATTCATAAACGAATTTTTGCGATGATTCGCCAGCAGAAGCGGATAATCATGATTGAGAAGGCATTTGAGCGGCTAAGCCATGAAAGGGAAGAGGAAAAGATGACATTTGAGTTTAGCCTTGAAAACCTTGACAGAATCAGGGCTGACGCAGACTTTGTGCAGTCACAGCTGAGGGTTGTTTAAATTTGGTAAAAGAATTGAAGTTTTCAATTTTTTTACATAGATCGTGTGAAATTTCAATTTCACACAGAAGGAGGAATGGGTTGTATGGACAGCGGGATCTCAAGGGCGACAGCAGCCACGGTTTTAAATTCCTTAAAAGGCGGAGTTGTTCCAAGAATAGGGCTTGAATACATTACTGTGGGGAGAAGAAATGAAATTCAGGCGCTTTTGCAGGACGTTTCGATTATTGAGCAGGGTGGGGCGGCAGTCCGTTTTATTGAGGGGAAATACGGAAGCGGCAAAACCTTTCTCATGCACGCGTTGCGCAATCACGTGATGGAGAAAAACTTCGTTGTGACAGATGTGGAGCTGTCGGTAGACAAGCGGTTTGTCGGAAACAAGGGACAGGGACTTGCTACCTATAAGGAATTAATCAGAAACATGGCGACACACGCATGCCCGGACAATGGAGCATTGCAGCTCATTCTTGACAAGTGGATTAGCACGCTTGAAAACGAGGTGGTACAGTATGAGGGGCTGGTGCCGGGACATGAAGTTTTCGACGTGCGAGTGAGTCAGAAAATCTACAAAATTACTTCTTCGATGGAAGAGAGGGTAAACGGTTTTGATTTCGGAAAAGTGCTTGCTTCTTATTACAAGGGACACAGAACAGGTGATATGGAGCTTCAGAAGAAAGCGCTGCGCTGGCTTTGTGGGGAGTATAAGACCAGAACAGAGGCGAAAACGGATTTAGGGGTGAATCTGATTATAACGGATGATAACTGGTACGATTTTGTGAAACTGTTTGCCGATTTCGTGGTAAAGGCAGGATACACCGGACTTTATGTATGCGTAGATGAGCTTGCGACATTGTATGAAATTCCCAGCCGCGTGGGGAGAGAGTACAATTATAATAAGCTGTTGTCGATTTACAATGATGCGCTGCAGGGCAAGGCGTCACACCTCGGGATTATAATCAGTGTGACGAAGGATGCAATGGAGGACCCTGTGCGCGGTGTATTCAGCTTTGGACCATTGAAATCAAGATTAGAGGACACAGCCTTTGCCGGTGAGGGGGCGGCGGGGCTGCGCGATATGGCATCGCCTGTGATCAAGCTTGCAGCACTCAATCCGGGGGAGATGTATGTGCTGTTGGAAAAGCTTGCGGAAATGCACGGAATATTATACGGTTACTCACCAAAGCTTGAGCATGATGATTATATTTATTTTCTCAAGCAGCAGTACAATAAAGCTGCGGAGGGCGAGGAAACTACGGTAAGGGATATGATTAAAAACTACATCACGCTTTTAAATCTTATCCAACAAAACCAGGAGGTCCCGAAAGAGAAAATCCTGTATGCAAATTAAAATATAAGGGTTGTAAGGTTGAAAAATCATATATCGAAATTTTTCAACATATGCACAAAAGGCGTGTATAAGAAAGTGGAAAAAATGATAAAAGCAGTAATTTTTGACATGGATGGAGTGCTCATTGACACGGAAAAACATTATAACGCGGCATGGTGCGAGGCGGCGCGCAGTGCCGGCTTTGATTTTACAAGGCAGCACGCGCTCCTTCTTCGCAGCCTGGATGCAAGGCTTGCCTCGAAGCTGATGAAGGACATCTTCGGGGAGGGCTTTGACTATTTTGCGATTCGTGAGGTGCGGCGGAAGCTGGTGGCGGAGCGCCTTGCAAAATACGGTTTGGAAAAAAAGCCTGGAATTGATGGGCTTTTGGCATTTTTGCGGAATAAGGGCATTAAAACGGCAGTTGCGACGGCAACGCCGATAGAGCTAACGTATCAGCATTTGGAAAGAATCGGTATTAAGGAAAAATTTGACAAAATTGTAAGTGCAAAGCAGGTTCCAAACGGGAAACCTGCACCGGATGTATATCTGTATGCTTGTGAACAAATTAACGAAAAACCGCAGGACTGTATTGCGGTGGAAGATTCGCCCAACGGCATCAAATCCGCATACGCGGCAGGATGCAAGCCTGTCATGGTGCCCGATTTAACGCCGCCCGACGAGGAGATTTTGCCGATGCTTTATGGTGTGGCAAAAACGCTTGCAGATATTGAAGAAATCATGGATGGGAATAATTCTAAATGATGCTTTTGGATATGCCGCTTTGGCGGCATTTTTTTATGCAGATTCTTTATACAGGCGGCTTTGGATATTGCATCGTAAGCCGGAAAATGGTAAAATTATGAAGCAATCAGAAGAGGACTAAATAAAATAAGAAAAATAAAGAGAAAAAATAAACAGGAAAAGGGGAAGACATATTATGAAAGCGTACAAGAACATGAGTCGGGAAGAATTGCTGACACTAAAAGCAGGCTTGGAGGAACAACTTAAGACAGAGGAAGCCAAGGGGCTCTCTCTCAATATGGCAAGAGGGAAGCCGGGCGTTTCACAGCTGGCGTTATCCATGCCCATGCTGGACGTGATTAACAGTCAGGCAGATATGAATACACTGCTTGGAAACGATACCAGAAATTACGGTGACTGGGACGGAATCGGGGAATGCAGACGGTTACTGGCAGATATGCTTGGCGTCAAAAAGGACAATGTCATTGTGTGCGGCAACTCGAGCCTGAATATTATGTACGATACGGTAGTGCGCTCCATGGTAAAGGGCGTAAATGGTTCGACACCGTGGTGCAAGCTGGATAAGGTGAAGTTTTTGTGCCCGGTTCCGGGATATGACAGACATTTTAAAATCACGGAAACCTTCGGCATTGAAATGATTAATATTCCGTTATATGAGGATGGTCCGGATATGGACTTGGTGGAGCGGTACGTGAATAATGACGAAGCAGTAAAAGGAATCTGGTGTGTGCCAAAGTATTCCAATCCCACAGGAACAACATACTCGGATGAGGTGGTACGGCGCTTTGCAAACCTGAAGCCAAAGGCAGAGGATTTTCGGATATTTTGGGACAATGCGTATTGCATTCATCATCTTTATGATGACATTCAGGATGAGATTTTAAATATTTTGGACGAGTGTGAAAAAGCTGGAAATCCTAATATGGTGTATATCTTTGCATCAACTTCGAAGGTAAGCTTTCCCGGTTCTGGAGTGTCAGCAATCGCTACCTCACAGGAAAATATGGATTATATTCAGAAATTTATGGGAGTGCAGACAATCGGTCATGACAAGATTAACCAGCTGCGCCATGCAAGGTTTTTCAAAAATATAGACGGGTTAAATGCGCATATGAAAAAGCACGCCGAAATCCTTCGCCCAAAGTTTGAGGCTGTTTTAAATACGCTGGACAAGGAGCTTACGGGTGCTGAAATCGGGAGCTGGATTCAACCAAGGGGCGGATATTTTATTTCGTTCAATGCGATTCCAGGGTGTGCAAAGGCAATTGTTGCGAAATGCAAATCACTGGGTGTCGTTCTTACGGGCGCAGGTGCAACATATCCTTACGGAGTTGATCCCGACGATTCCAATATCCGTATTGCCCCGACCTTCCCTACGCCAGAGGAAATGGCAGATGCCACAAGGGTTTTTGTGCTTTGTGTGAAGCTCGTTTCTGTTGATAAAATATTAAGTGAGATTTAGAGTGCACAAAACGACTGTAAAAATTAGGTTAATACGCACAAAAACAGGGTGGAACGCTTGATTTTCGGGGATATATTGCTATAATAAAAATAAGAATATGTAAATATTTAAAAAAATTTAAATTTTTAGAATGAAAAAGGACAGGATAAAAGTGACCAAAAAACAAACGCTGCGGATTGCCCTGACGGCGCTGTTGATTGCGCTGGTGACAGGATTGTCTGCATGGGCACGGGTAGGATATTCCATTGATGTCATGGTGTCGGACGCATTGTGTCAACGGGCGTCCGTTGCCAACAAAAATATTTATATCATCGCAATTGATGATAAAACATTGGGTCAATACGGTTCGATTACGTCGTGGAGCAGGCAGCTTTCGGCAGATTTGGTGCGGATTTTGAACCAAGACGCACAGACAAAGCCGGCAGTACTTGTATTCGACGTTATTTTCAGTGAGAACGGTGATGCGGATGGTGATGCGGCGTTCGCCGAAGCCTGTAAAGAGGCGGGAAACGTCGTAACGGCGATGTCCTATCGCTTTAAGGAGCAGCCAGAATATGATGAAAATGGTCACATGACGTTAAACCAGTACCATATTGACGGTGTGATTCAGCCTTATGAAGCATTGCGGGAAGCCACAAATCAGGGATTTGCCAATACCCTGGTAGGTGCGGATGGTTATGTGCGCCGTGCGATGGCATATATAGATGACGCAGACGGACAGCGCAATTACAGTCTTGCCTCACAGGCATATCAGTTATATCAGGAGAGCCGCGGTGCGGACGTGGAATATCCGGTATTGGATCAAAATAATCAGTACCTTTTTTCGTATTCCGGCATAACGGGCTGTTACAGTACCATTTCGATGGCGGACGTTTTGGATGGAACCGTCAATCCGGCAATTTTTGCGGATGGCATTGTGTTTGTGGGCGCGTATGCAGTAGGTATGCAGGATTCCTATATTCCGGCGATTTCCCACGGAACACAGATGTACGGAGTGGAAATACAGGCAAATATTGTAGAGGCATTGTTAGAAGGGAAAACACAGCAGCAGCTGCCTTCGGAACTTTATGCAGTAATGGCGGCAGCTTTAGCAGCGGTATTTTATTTAGCGGTCAGACGGATGAAGATTATTCCGGCAACTGTTTTGACGGTTGCGTGTGTGGCAGGAAATCCGATTTTCGCCAAGGTGATGTATGGGCGTGGGTTTGTGACTTCGGTTGTTTTGCTTCCGGTAGTGTTTTTTCTGATTTATGCCGTGCATTTAATTTACGGATATGTGCAGGAAGTCATGCGGCGGCAGAAGGTTGTCAATGTGTTTAAACAGTATGTTGCCCCACAGGTTGTAGATAAAATCAGTAAGGATAAGGATTTTGAGCTGGTATTGGGAGGCGAGAACCGTCATATAGCATGTCTGTTTGTGGATATCCGCGGATTTACGACGATGTCGGAAAGCCTGAAACCGGAAGAGGTTGTGGAAATCCTGAATGAATATTTAAGCCTGACGACAAATTCGATTTTCCAGAACGGCGGAACACTCGATAAGTTTGTGGGGGATGCGACAATGGCAGTGTTTAACGCACCGTTTGATTTGGAGGATTATATCTATAAGGCAGTCTGCACGGCGCGCGATATGAAAGCGGGTGCGGATGCAATTGCCGAGAAATTTGAAAAACGTTTCGGAAAAAGCGTGGGCTTTGGAATCGGTGTCAACTGTGGGAACGCGGTTGTCGGCAACATTGGATGCGACTTCCGTATGGATTATACTGCGATTGGCGATACGATCAACACGGCGGCACGCCTGGAGAGCAATGCCAAACGGGGACAGATTTTAATCAGCAAGGAAGTTTATGAGGCGGTAAAAGACCGGGTGGAGGTCACTGCGGTCGGTGAAATTCCGCTAAAAGGCAAAACGCAGGGCGTTTTTGTATATCAGTTGGATGAGGTGAAATAACAATGCAGCAGTTATATATGATTCCGGACAGAAACAAAATTGCGGAATCTTTGAAATTGGCAGAGGACTATCACGCTGCCTTTGAGTATAATGACTTTTTTCATCCTGCGGTGTTGGATGACAAAGAGAAAACGAGAGAGCTGATTTCGTTTTACTGCAGTCAGCCGCATGACCGCAAGAATGATACGATGCACGGCGCATTTTTGGATATCATTATTCACAGCGAGGATCCGTTGATACAACATGTTTCCGAGATACGGATCAGGCAGTCCATGGATATCGCGCACGAGATGGGACTGCGCGGAGTGGTGTTTCACACAGGCAGGCTGCATGGGTTTCGGGATAAGAAATATCTCGAAAACTGGATGAAGGTGAACGAGGCGTTTTTCCGTGAAATGCTGCAAACGTATCCGAAACAGAATATATTTATCGAAAATATGTTCGATGAAGCGCCCGATATTTTGGCACAGTTTGCCAAGCGTTTTTCGGATGAGCCGCGTTTTGGCGTCTGCCTTGATTATGCGCATGCGGCAATTACGAATATTGCGGGAGAAGAATGGGTAAAAGCATTGGCGCCATATATCCGCCATATGCATATTAACGACAATGACAGGGTGAATGATTTGCATCAGGAGATTGGAACGGGACAGATTGACTGGTGTGCCTTTGACAGTGAGATGCGCCGGTTCGCGGTGGAATCGAGTGTCCTCATTGAGATGAAGGATTTGGAGCGGCAGAGACGTTCGATGGAATATTTGGAAAAGAATAAACTGTATCCCTTTGCAGAGTAGACGGGTTAAAAATGAGTGCAGAAAGGGCAAGAATACTTATGGGCGTAATGACAGATGAAAAATTTAAACCGACAAACGCGGAATTAAAGAGAATACTGAATATTGGAATTAAACTTTCCACGGAAAAAAACCGGGATCACCTTTTGGCGTTTATTTTGGAGAGTGGAATGGACATTACGCATTGTGATGCGAGTACCTTATACCTTTTTGAAGACGGTAAGCTGCACTTTAAAATTATGAAGACGTTATCGCAAAATATCAGCCGTGGTGAGGAAGGTGAGCGGATTGACGACATGCCTCCTGTTTCAATGACGGAGCGCAATGTGTGTTCTTATGCCGCGCTTCACCGGGAAATAATTAATATTCCTGATGTATACAATGATACCCGTTTTGATTTTTCGGGACCGAAAAAATACGACGCACTGACAGGGTATCATACGCAGTCGCTGCTCGTTATACCGATTGAAAATAATGAAGATGAATTGATTGGTGTATTGCAGCTTTTAAATGCGATGGATGAAAAAGGAACGGTCATACCGTTTGACGCGGAATACGAGATTATTATCCGCTCGCTTGGGGCGCAGGCTGCGATTGAAATGACAAATCTGAAGTATGTGCAGGAGGTTAAGCGGCAGCTGCGTTCTTTTGTGGAGGCAATGTCAACTGCGATTGACGAGAGGACACCCTACAATGGCTCCCATACCAGAAAAGTGGCAGAGTATGCAGGAATGATTGCTGAATATATGAATAAACAGTACACATTGGGGAAGTGCGAAGAATACTTTGATGAGAACCGCAAAGATAAGCTGGAGCTTGCAGCGCTGCTACATGATATTGGGAAGATGGTTGTGCCGTTGTCAATTATGAACCGGGCAACGCGTTTGGACAGGGAGCTTGGGACGGTAGAAACACGGTTCCGGCTGTTGGAGGCTTATTACACGATTGACTGTTTGAAAGGCAGGATTCATGAGGCGGAATGCAGTCGGCAGATTGCATATCTGCATGAGAGCATGGACTTTATACATAGAATAGACGGCAAAGGATTTTTGGATGATGAAGATTATGACCGTGTCCAGGAGCTTGCAGGGCACCGCTATGTGGATGACGCGGGCGGGGAGCTTGCTTATCTGACAAAGCGGGAGAAGGAACGTCTGAGTATCCGGAAAGGCACTCTGACGGAAGATGACCGCAGGCAGATGGAATATCATGTGGTTATGACGGAGAAGATATTGGGCAAGGTATGGTTCAACAAAAATTATGAAGATATTCCAAGGTGGGCAGCGTCACATCATGAACTCCTGGACGGTTCCGGTTATCCCAGACATCTTAAGGGAGATGAGCTTGAGCTGGAAACCCGGATGATTACGGTGGCAGATGTATATGATGCGCTTACGGCATGGGACCGTCCATATAAAAGACCGGTTTCACAGGAGAAGGCGCTGGGCATTTTAAAGGAAATGGCGGATGAGGGAAAGCTGGATTGCCGTTTAGTGGATTTTTTAGCGGCAGCAGTTCGAGAAAAAAATCTTGAAAAGAATGGAGGATGAAACATGTCAAAGAAAGCTGGAATTGTGATTGGCGTGGTCTTAGCGGCAGTGGTGGCTGTTGCCGTGGGCTGTGTGGTATTGATGGGGGGAAAAGAGGAAGCCTATCGCTCGATTATGGTGTACCAGGTTAATGGCAGCGCAACGATAACAAGAGAGCGCGTTGGGGACATGGCGGCGTATGAAAACCTAATGCTGCAGTCGGGAGACAGCGTGTCAGTTGGGTTGGAGAGCAGTATGCGTTTAAAGCTTGATGATGACAAATACCTTTTGGCGGAGCAGGATACGCGGATGGATATCGTTGCAGAGGGTGATGGGGCAGACGCGAAAACGAGCATTGACTTAAAGCAGGGCAGTGTCACAAGTGAAATTCAAAATAAGCTTGGACCGAATGCCTCTTATGAGGTCAATACGCCCAACTCCATAATGGCTGTCCGCGGAACGATATTCCGTGTGGAAGTAAAGCCGGATGCAAACGGGGATATGGAAACAAAGCTGACGGTATTGAAAGGAACGGTCAGCTCGAGAGCTGTTTTGCCTGACGGAACGGTTTTGGATGAAGAAGTTTTGGTTGAAGCAGGAGAAGAGCTGATTATAGACGAAACGTCAATTGCTTCCGCACAATTGAATGCAGTGACAGAGATTGATTATGAGAGTCTGCCGCAGATTGTACAGGATTACATAGAAGAAATTGGCATGGAAACGCCAAACGATACGCCAAATGCGGATGCACAGGCAAAACAGCCGGATGCACAGCAGCAGGCTCAGGCAAACGAGGAGGAGAATGCCGAACAGCCGCAGTTGGATGCGGATGCAAAGACGCCGGAGGATGCGGAGGAATCAAAGGAAACACCGCAGTCGAAAGAACAGCCAAAGACGCCACAGCAGCCAAAATCAACGGAGCAGCCCAGACAGCAGGAGAGTGCAGCCGAGGAGCAAGGCGTAGCAAAACAGCCGCAGGAAAGCGCACCGCAGGAGCAGGGATCACAGCCACAGGAACCGCAGTCAAAACCGCAAAATCCGACACCAAGCACGGGTAATTCATCACAGGGCTCATCGGGAGGCGGAAGCAAGGGCAAGACAAAGACGCAGTATTACACGGTGACCTTCCAATACAACGGAGTTACGTTTGGCACGCAGAAAGTAAAAAAGGGAGACAAAGCGACAGAGCCGAAGTTTAGTCCGACGGAAAATGGTGCGTGGGATTATGATTTCTCAACAAAGGTAAACAAAAGTTTAACCGTTCAGTGGATTGAAAAATAGGTAATTTATCACTGTAGTTTATGGTGACAGGGTTTATAGTATAGAAAAGAGAGGAATGGAATCGATGCATAGGAGAACAAAAGGACTATTATCATTGATGATGGCATTTGTCATGGTGACTGCGATGGTAAGTACGGCTTTTGCGAATGAATTGCCGCAAGGGCAGCCGACCGCGGAAGAAACGGCGATAACATCGGAAGCTGTGGAACCGCAGACCACTGTCGAGACAGCGGCTGTGGAGGAACAGGCGGAAACAGAATCAAAGCTTATGGGAGATGAGGCGGAATCAGAGGCAGTGCCGTCGACAGTGACAGAAGAATCGCCGATTACAGAAGCCGTGCAAACAGATTCGCAGGAGCAGCCAGTTGCGGAAACGGAGCAGGTAAAGTCTACGGGAGATCCGACAAATGATGATTTATATCCAAGCTTGGAACAGGGTCAGATAAAGTTTGAGGTGTATAAAGGAACGCAGCCGATACAGGAATTATTATCGGATGCGGATATCCTTTCAAAATTGTATTTTATGGAAGATGGTGTTGTGCCTGATTCTGCGGATTTGGATAGGCAGGCAGGAACAATCTTAGCAGCGATTTTGGACAGCAGAGAAGGGGATGACAGATTTTACAGACTTACCAATTGGAGGTTATGGTCTGTAGACAGCAGCGGAAAACCGCAGTCAATTGCGGATACGAAATCTGCGCTGAGCAAACTGGCAACAACCCAGAATTTTATTAACTGTGCATATATGGAGAATAACGGAACAGGCACTTCTCCAAAGATCTTATGTAAAAACCCGATACTGGAACCGATTTGGAGTTGTATTGATTATTTGATACCGGTATATGATGCACAAGGGCAGGGTACGGGAATGACTGTCACAGTCAATGCTGAAAACTATCATAGCGTGGTATTTCCCAATGTGGAAGCGGACAGCTGGAAGCTCATATATGACGGTTCTGAATACCAGCTGAACAGTGCAAGCGAAATATGGACGAATACAACCAATGGCATCGGGACAATTGGACGAAACTTTAATGAGAAAAATGCAAAGCTGCAAGCGTATAAGCTTCCTGTAGAGGATGAGGTCAAGTATGAGATTTCCGGTCCGCAGGGTTCGCAAGGCTGGTATACGGGAACAGTGACGGTGCGGGCAAAGGATGGTTATCAGATTCGTCTGTCGGAGGCAGATGCATGGACGGATGTCGTCACGATTACACAGAGTAGTAATGTGACACTTTATATAAGGAAGGCGGACGGAACGGAATTTCCGTCAGAAGCGCTGCAGTTTCTCATTGATGGAACAGACCCCCTGATTATTGGTGTGCAGAATGGCCAGACATATTACGGTGATACTGCAGTGGCAGTTACGGATGCTTTTCTTTTGAAGGTTACGGTGAATGACGAACTGCAGACAGTTGTAGATAACCGTGCCGATTTTGTGCTAAAGCCATCGGAGCAGCCATACATTATTAAGGCGGAAGATATGGCAGGAAACTGGCTTGAAACAATTGTATGGGTGAAGGAAGTGCCGTCAACGGAAGCACCGTCAGAAGAACCTTCCACAGAGCCATCGACGGAAGTGCCGTCAGAGGAGCCATCAACGGAAGCACCGTCAGAAGAACCTTCCACAGAGCCATCGACGGAAGTGCCGT
>CAJTSD010000001.1:0-43297 GCA_910578795.1 uncultured Lachnospiraceae bacterium | reverse complement strand
CAGAACCGTCAACGGAAATGCCGGATAAAACTGCACCAGTAATTAGCGGTGTGTCGGACGGCGAGGTTTACTATGGCAGCCAAGCCGTAACAGTAACAGATGAAAATCTCGTCAAAGTGACCGTTAACGGCAAGGAAGTGAAGGTTTCTGACCATCGCGCTGAATTTGTGCTAAAGCCATCAGATGACGAATATCAGTTCGTGATTATTGCGGAGGATATGGCAGGCAACCGCATGAAATATACAGTGGAAGTATGGGAAACATGGGTTCGGGATGGTATTACCACGAACGGAAAGAAGCAGCTACGCCAAGGTAGGATTTATAAACTGGGTAAAGGACAATGGACAGTTAATGGTGACAGCACGGTTTATCAGGGCGATAGAACATTTTACGTAAAGAAAAGCGGGACATATAACTTTAAAAAGAAATAAACGAAATTCCTCATCCGTTTTGGATGGGGAATTTTTTGCAACATTTTCGGTATACAAAATGAAATTCAGGGTGTAAAATAAACTATATGGAATAGATAAGAACATGGAAAGGATGTGTATTGTTGTATGGACAGTTGTGACAGTTACGGACAGCGAAATATGGGTGAATACACAAAACAGAAGTGTTCTTTTATTTTTATGTATAGTGCATAGAAAGAAAAGCTTGTGATATTCGCCCTTGATACGATTGCAGTATGTTTATGCCCATTTGGGCGTATATAATAGGGGGCGATTTTTTTATGGAAAACGAAATCTTAAACGAACCAGACTATATCCGTGAGCTGGTCACGCTTTTGCGCAGTGATAATACGGCGGAAAATATTGCGGAGGAGCTTACGAATTACCATGATAATGATATTGCAAGTGCATTGGACGAATTAAATCAAGGTGAGCGGGCATTGCTCTACCATATCCTTGGCATCGAACGCGTTTCAGAGATTTTTGCCTATTTAGATGATCCGCAGAAATATATTGAGGAGTTAGAGCTGGAACTGGCGGCGGACATTATTGAAAACATGGATGCAGATGATGCGGTAGATGTGCTTGAGGAGATGGATGATGAAATCGCCAATCAGCTCATTGAGTTAATTGATGAGGAATCGAAGGAAGATATCAATCTTATCCGGTCTTATGAGGAGGATGAGATTGGAAGCCGCATGACGACTAATTTTATTGAAATCGGGCGCAGCCTTACGATAAAACAGGCAATGCGTTCCTTAATTGCGCAGGCAGAGGAAAACGACAATATCACCACAATCTTCGTCAAGGATGACGACGAGACTTTTTATGGTGCAATTGATTTGAAGGACTTGATTGTGGCAAGAAACTATGTGGATTTGGAATCACTGATTACACAGTCGTTTCCTTATGTGCGTGATCATGAAACAGTAGAAGACTGCATTGAGCGGCTTAAGGATTATGCGGAGGATTCGATTCCTGTCCTTGATGATAAAAATATACTTCTCGGCGTTATTACGGCGCAGGATATTGTGGAAGCAGTTGATGACGAGCTGGGTGAGGATTATGCAAGACTTGCAGGTATGACTGAGGAGGCGGAACTTGAGGAAACACTTACGGAAAGTATTAAAAAAAGATTACCCTGGCTGATTGTGCTTTTGGCGCTGAGTATGTGTGTTTCAACGGTTACGAGCCTGTTTGAGCCAGTGATTGCACAGCTTGCGATTATTGTGAGCTTTCAATCCGTGATACTTGGAATGTCCGGAAATGTGGGAACGCAGTCGCTTGCTGTTACAATACGTCTTCTAATGGATGAAAATCTTGAAACGAAACAGAAGTTTACGATGGTTTTGCGGGAAATGCGCATTGGTTTTTCAAATGGGCTGATACTGGGAATCCTTTCCTTTGTATTTATCGGCGTTTACTTGTGGCTGATACGCGGAAATGTGCCGCAGTATGCTTTTGCAATTTCGCTTTGTGCTGGGACAGCGCTTCTGATGGCGATGACAATTTCAAGCATAGTCGGAACAACCGTTCCTATTTTTTTCAAAAATATACATGTTGATCCTGCGGTTGCTTCAGGTCCGTTGATTACTACGGTCAATGACTTAATAGGCGTTGTCACATATTACGGTGTAGCGTGGCTCTTACTGATTAACCTTCTTCAGCTGGGATAACCTAAAATATTACGCATAAAAATCCATTATATACAAATACTAGCAATACGGTAAAACGAAATGCTTGCGAGAGCCGAAGACTTTCCGGCATTCATTTACGTTTACTATTATAAACAACAAGAAACAACAGATTTGGAATGGAGGAAATATCGGTGAAGGCTACGGGAATAGTGCGTAGGATTGACGATTTAGGACGCGTGGTTATACCAAAAGAAATTAGAAGAACATTAAGGATAAGGGAGTCAGATCCTTTGGAAATTTTTACCGATCATGAAGGGTCGATTATTTTAAGGAAGTATTCTCCCGTAGGGGAGATGGGGAGCTTTGCAAAGCAGTATGCGGAAAGCCTTTCTCAGGTGACAGGACACCTGGCATTGATTGCTGATCGTGACCAGTTTATTGCGGCGGCAGGCGGAGGAAGCAAGCAGATTCTTGGAAAATCAGTGAGCAAGGCACTTGAGGAAAAGATGAACTCTCGCGAAATCGTGTGCAGTTCACGCAACGATAAGGACTACATCGCGGTCATGGACGACGAGATAGAGGAATATCAGCATGAAGTGATTATTCCAATTATTACGCAGGGCGACATTATGGGTGCGGTAGTGCTGCTGTCCGCGAACGAGGAGGACAGGATGAATGAAGTGGAAATGAAGCTTGCACAGTCTGCTGCGGGTTTTTTAAGCAAACAGATGGAGCAATAGCGGAAAATATAAAAAAAGTGACACGCGTGTCACTTTTTTGTGTTGGAAGAAAGCAGTTCCTTTAAATTAAATTATCTCTTAAAAAGACACCATTCATAACGCGGCACATATCGTCAAACAGTGTGAGCGCAATTTTTGGAAATGCCGAACTGCGGTCAAATACATCCGCAGAGATGAGCCCCACAGCTTCCCCTTCTCTGTCGCGCAGAATGTACTGCATATAGCAGGCAACACCTGTTTCGGAAAGCAGCTTATGTACTTCAGGTGATGAAAATTCAAGTGACTGAAGGTTGCTTACCGCAAGCAGATTATTTGTGAACAGATAAAGGTATTTGATATTTTTAAGTACGGAAGGATCAGCCATAGGTACATCCGCCGGAAGTGTGTTCGTGTAAGCAGGTGCGCCGCTGTCGCTTAAAAATACGGAAACCCTGTTAATGGTAAGGACATGCGCAAAAAAGTCAAGAATTTCCGGAATGGAATCAACGCCATATACAATCAGGTCAGTAAGCATGTTGTGAAGGGCATTAATATCCGTTTCTGAATAGAAAGTATTTGACACATTGATAATATCTTCATCGTTTTGCACGTTAAAATCGCCATGAAGCTCCGGCTTGTATATAATATATCTGTTTTTCCCTTTGACTTTTGCAAGATAAAGGGAACGGTCTGCAATTTTAAACAAGTCATGGTAAGTCGTGGAAAAAGGTCCGATGCCATAGCGTGCAAGTCCGATGGAACAGCTTAGTTTACGCTCCATTTGATCCTGATATTGGATTGCCACGTTTGTCTTAATGCAACGCAACACATTGCGAAATTCTAGCTCATCGCTGAACTTTTCAAATACTATAAAAAACTCATCACCGCCAATACGTCCGGCAACACCGTTTGTACCGATGGCATTTTTAATGACTCCGGCAACTGCTTTGATAACTTTATCGCCGAACATATGTCCGAAATTGTCATTAACGCTCTTAAAGTCATCAATGTCAATAATTGCCAGTGCCACGTGTTCACGGTTTTTACCTTGTAGTGCTTCCTCTGCGTATTTTATAATGGACTTTTTATTTAGAAGACCGGTCAGACTGTCAACGTATGATTCTTCAAGGATTGCCGTGTTAATATCGCCTGTGGATTCGTGAATAATAGACCATGTACCGATTACAACGGAGTCTCCGTTCTCATATGTTTTTGGCTTAAAGCTGACACGATATCGTTCGAGCATATTTGCATCAGAGATAATGCAGCCGTGAAAGGTGTAATCCTGACTGGATTTGCCACTGCGCAGAGTAGAACAGAATGCATGAAAGGCTTCCATATCTTCTTCCGGAATACGGTTTTCCCCAAGCATCTGTGTAATCCATTCTTCAAAATTCTGATCAAAAATTGTGATATTCTGCTGCTGATTTACATAGTACAAATAAAAACGCTGTGTATCAGGATAATATGCAAAAACTGCCGCACCTGTCATCGCAATGTATTCTCTTGCAGTAATAATTCTGCGATTCAATTCATTTACGCGATTTTCGGTGTTGGTCATATTAACAAGCTGAATATCATATGCATCTCCTTCGTGGGAGAGCGTCATCGTGAGAATATAACAACATAATTTATCGTTTACTGTGATATGAACACATTCGTCACATTGAAGTTCGGGTGTTTCAAGACATTTAGCAGCGGCTGCGGCAACTTTCTTTTGCTCATCGTCGGACAGCATTTTATATAGAGAATAGTAACTGTCCATCCCCATTAAATTAAATAGATGTGGATTGCCGTCAAGAATATTTAATGATAGATCAAACCGCCCTGCCGCATAAGCGATGTCAAATTTTGTGTCAATCAATGGTGAACCTCCTCTAATAAAGGAATAATAAAAAACTATCACTCTAATTTTATCAATTTTTGTAGGAAAAGTAAAGGTGATAAATAAAAAAACAAACCTCCTGCATATAAAAGATAGGCAAAAGGTTCATTTTTGTAAATTAATTATAAATTGTTTAAGCAACATAGCAGTACATAAATATAAAGTGGCAAATGCTTCCGCCCATTACGAAAAGATGAAATATTTCATGGGAGCCGAAATTTTTATGAAGCGCATTAAAAATTGGAAGCTTCAGGGCGTAAATCACGCCGCCGATGGTATAGATGACGCCGCCTGCAAGAAGCCAGCCAAACGCAGCATGGGGAAGCGTGTTCCAAAGCGTTCCAAATACCAAAAGGCAAATCCATCCCATAGCAATGTAAATTGCGGAAGAAAACCATTTCGGACAGGTAATCCAAACCATATTGACGAGCATTCCGGCGATGGCAACGCCCCATACAAGGGCAAGCAGGGAATACCCCATACTTCCGCCAAGCACGATCAGGCATACGGGAGTGTAGGAACCGGCAATCAGTACAAATATCATCATATGATCAATTTTGCGAAACACGCTGAGGACTTTTCCTGTGACATTGACACTGTGATATAAGGCGCTCGCGCCATACAGTAAAATCATGCTGACTGCAAAAATTGCCACGGCTGCGGTAGCCATACCGGTCGATGCCTTCATAATAAGCGGTGACGCGGCGATTGCTGCCATGAGGCAGGCGATAAAATGGGTTAAGGCGCTGCCGGGTTCGCGGATTGTTAATTGCATCATAATCTCCTCCATTCTTGTATCATGAATCTGTTTTGGTTCTTATAAGCTTTATAAGTAGTATTGAATACTATGTACTATTTACAATAATACTACTCCTTATCATATTCAATGTCAATAAAAAAGATGCGAAAAAATAAAATATTTTAATAAAAAACAGAATCCCCAAACAGGATTCCGTTCTTAAAAATCGGTTATACATAATGATAGTATTTTCCATGCTTCACAAAAAAGCAGATTGTTACAATCAGGGCAAGGAGTTCTGCTGCAGTGATTGCAAGCCAAATGCCATCCAGTCCTAAAATGAGTGGCAGGATTATTACTGCTGCAACCTGAAATAATAATGTCCTCAAAAATGAAATCAGGGCAGATACAACACCATTTCCGAGCGCTGTGAAGAAGGCAGAAGCAAAAATATTAACACCTGATATTAAAAATGATAATGAAAACAAGCAAAGCCCTCGCCTTGTAAGTGCAGTCAGCCCCGCGTCATATCCGACAAAAATATGTGCAAGCGGCTGTGCGGTTGTGATAGCGATAACGGTAAGAAGGATATTCCAAAGCAAAATCAGGCAGAGGCTTTTCCGGAAAAGTCCTTTTAATTCCGTATGATTTCCTGCGCCGTAATGATAACCGATTATTGGTGCGCTGCCGATGGAGTAACCGATAAAAATTGCATTAAAAATAAAACTTACATACATAATCACGCCATACGCCGCAATGCCATTTTCTCCGATATAGCGCATAAGCTGGAAATTATACAAAATATTGACCAATGACAGGGAGATATTGGTCATCAGCTCCGAGGAGCCGTTGATACAGGTTTTCCGCAGAATGTCGCCATTGATTTTCGTTTTTACCAGTCTGAGGAGGCTTGTGTTCGGGCGGAAAAAATAAACCAAAGGCACAATTCCTCCGATAATTTGGCTCGCTGCCGTAGCAGCGGCAGCGCCGACAACACCCCAATGAAACACCGCGATAAAAACAAAATCAAGCACCATGTTGGCAACACCAGCCGCAACGGTTACGGCAAGACCAAGCTTCGGGCGTTCTGCAGTGACCAAAAAGCTTTGGAAGACGTTTTGCAGCATAAAGGCGGTCAGTGCAAGGAGAATGATACGTCCGTAAATAACGCAGTTATCAAGCATTTCACCTTCTGCGCCAAATGCGGCAGAAATGGGACGCAAAACAATCAGTCCAATTATGGTCAGAACAATGCCGCAACCGATGACGACATAGACCATCATGGAGAAATATTCGTTTGCCTTATCGGGCTTGCCTTCGCCAAGCGCCTGCGCAACAACGGCGCTTCCGCCAGTGCCGAACATAAAGCCGATCGCGCCCATAATCATCAAAAATGGCATAATCAGGTTGACTGCGGCAAAAGGTGTTTTTCCGACATAATTAGATACAAACAGTCCGTCCACCACGCCGTAGACAGATGTAAAAATCATCATGATAATTGATGGAAATACAAAGCGTAAAAGCCGCGTATATGTGAAATGGTCGGATAATTGAATTTTCGCGTTAGCTTTCATAATAGTGTTCCTTTTCTTTCTTAAAAGATAGTTCTTTTGTCTGAGTACGAAGACAGTCTAAGTATTTTTGCGTCAGCAACAGCAGGCTGTCAAGTTCTTTTTCCTGCATTTGTGAACAGACTTGATTTTCTGCGGCAACGATAGGGGCTATTTTTTCCTGTGAAAAATGTTCGCCCTTTGGCGTTAGAAAAATGTGTAATTCCCGTCCCGTTCCAGATTTCAGGTAAATAAATCCGTCCTTTTCCAGTTTATGAATGGCGGAATGAATGGTCTGCTTGCTCGTAAACGCATAGTCACATATTTCTTTTTGACAGCAGCCGTCGCCCAGGGCAATGATTGCGTAAAAAATATCAAAGACACTTTCGGATATTCCGATTTGAACGCAAATGTCATGATAGAGTTCGGAAATTGCCTTATTCAGGCGGTTATATTCATTTTGTTTTTGTGCAAGGCGAAGTGTCATGTGCAGGTTTCCTTTCAAGTCCGATTTCGTACTTAGCATATTATAGTCCGAAATCGGACTTGAGTCAAGGGCAAAATATAAAAAAGGACTATCACTTGACAGTCCTTTTCGCTTTTATGCCCGATGCAGGTATTTTTCGCGGGTAGCAAGTCCGCCTCTGATATGACGCTCCGATTTATTGACATCAAGCACGGCGCGCGCCTGTTTTGCAAGCGTGGGGTTGACCTGCATCAGGCGTGAGGTGACATCCTTATGTACAGTTGATTTCGATACACCAAACGCTTTTGCAGTCTGCCTCACAGTCGTGTTATTATCAATAATATACATAGCAATATTGATGGCTCGTTCCTCAATATAATCCTTCATGATTTGGAAAAGATTCTCCTTTTTTGACGCTTTGTACATTCTATGAGGGGGTGGGGGGAATTATGAAAAGAAAGTGATTTCGATTTAGAAAGTGTTTCTTGTGAAAAGACCGGCTTTTTATTATAATGAAGTGAACCTGATTTTAGGTATGACAGAAAGGATAGAGGTGTTTCCATGCGTTTTTTTCATTTATCGGATTTACATATCGGATTAAAATTAATGAATCGTGATTTGGGTGCGGATCAGGAATTTATTTTCAATCAGATTATAAAGATGGCAGCAGAGCAAAAGCCGGATGCAGTTGTGATTGCAGGTGACATATATGACAGACCTGTTCCATCCGCGGATGCAGTAGAACTGTTTGATAAATTTGTGACACATCTGTCAGAAACAATTCCTCACAGCACGATTATGATGATTAGCGGAAATCATGACAGTGCACAGCGGGTGGATTGTTTTCGGAGTGTTTTGGCAAAACAAAATCTTTATATGATTGGAATGCCGCCGCGGGCGGAGGAGGAGCATATTGAAAAAGTGGTTTTGACGGACAGATATGGAACGGTAAATTTTTATTTGCTTCCGTTTGTGAAACCATCTATGGTGAGAACGATTGTCGGTGAGGGAGAAGACGGTAATCAATTGTCCTATAATGACGCATTGCACCGGTTAATTGGGCGAGAAACAATCAATGAGGGTGAGCGTAACGTGATTGTCAGCCATCAGTTTTATTTGCCAAAAGGAAAAAAGGCAGACGAAATTGAACGCATGGATTCTGAAATCAGAACAGTCGGTAATATTGACGAAGTATGTGCAGATGTGTTGAATCCGTTTGACTATGCGGCATTAGGACATATTCATAAGCCAATGAAAGTCGGAAGTGAAACCATGCGCTATTGCGGTACGCCGCTTGCGTGTTCCATCAGCGAGGAGGGGCAGCAAAAAGGGATTATCATGGTGGACATGGCGGAAAAAGGCACGGTTACGACAACCGTCCTGCCGCTAAAGCCGTTGCGTGAGGTGCGTGTAATAAAGGGCAGTTTGGAAGAAGTCCTGAAGGCGGGATGCGAAGATTACGTGACAGTTGTATTGTGCGATAAGGTAGATTTTGATGTGGTTGACATGAAGGACAGGCTGCGATTTGCATTTCCGAATTTATTGGAAATCCGCAGGGAAAATCAAGTGAAGGCGGATTATAAGCCAGTGCTTTTGGAGAAAGAGATTTTAGACCCGTTTGCGCTCTGCTGCTCGTTTTTAAAGGAGAGGGTGGACGCGGACGAGGAGGAAGCGTACAAAAAAATTCTTGAAGGCGTCTTGAATACTGTTAATGATATGGAGGGAGAGGGCTTATGAAACCAATCAGACTGACGATGGAGGCGTTTGGTTCCTACGGAAAGCGGACGACGGTCGATTTCACGAAATCCAATCAAAATCTCTTTTTGATTACAGGCGATACGGGAGCAGGAAAGAGTACCATTTTTGACGCAATTGTGTTTGCGCTGTATGGAAAGGCAAGTTCTACTGAAAATGAGAAAAAGGGAGAACTGCTACGCAGCCAGTATGCGTTGCTCTCTGTCGAGCCGTTTGTGGAGTTAGAGTTTTCGGAGGGAGAGAATATTTACACCGTAAAACGTATTCCCGCATACCGAAAACTACGGGAAAAAGGTGAGGGAAAGGGAACGCTTAAGGATAAAGCGGAAACGGAAAAGGTGTCGTTGTTTCTGCCAAACGGGCAGGAATATCCGAACGCAATGGATGAGACAAATCGAAAAATAGAGGAAATCGTAGGGCTGACAAAGGCGCAGTTTATGCAGATTGCGATGATTGCGCAGGGCGAGTTTATGAAAATCCTGCGCGAGGATTCCAAGCAGAAAAAGGAGATTTTCCGAAAACTGTTTCACACGGAGATTTTTGAAAAGATTGTGCGGGAACTGGAGCGGCGCAAGGGGGAAAAAGGCAAAACATATGAACGCATAAAAGCGGAGTGCAGTGCTATTGTCTTGGGTGCGGTGATACCAACGGATTATGAAAATGCAGCACGTTTGGAGGAATTAAAGTGTCAGATAACAAATGGAGCTTTGGCGAATATGGAACCGTTTATGGAAATGCTGGCAACACTTTGCAAAGCCCTTGAAGAGAATAAAGACCGTCTTGAGCAGGATTATCATAGATCAGAGGAGCAGCGGGACAAGGCAAAAGAAGCATACACGAGGGCAGAGGAACTTGTGAAATATTTCACACAATGGGATGATGCCGAAGCTGTCTTAAAGGAGTGCGAGCGCACAAGCGATGCGATGAAACGCAAGGAATTGCTGATTCGGGATATTCGTGCGGCATATGAGATACAGGCGGTGTTTCTGCGGTATGAGGAGGCGGAGAAGAAGGAAAAGGAAACCAACGCCAATATGGAACAAAGGAAGTCCATGCTGCCCGCGCTGACTGCGGCTGCAAAGGAAGCGGATGCGGCGCAGCGGAAGGCAAAAACCGTGATGGAAGTGCAGCAGAGTAGTTTTAATAAGGTTCAGGAGCGTGTCGCGCAGGCGCAAAAATCCTTTGACAAAATCAGGCTTGCAGAGGAAGGACTTCAAAAAAGAATGACTGAGCTTGAAAAGGCAAAAAAAGCGGAGGAAGCTGCCCGCCAGTCGCTGGAAGACTTAAAGGCAAAGGAAGCAGACTGGAATAAACGTGCCGTTGAATTGGGAAATGCGGAGGCAGCGTATGAGGCATGGAAGGGAAAAAACACAGAGGCAGAGCGGATTGGGAAAGATGTTTCCGACATGAAAAAGCGAAAGTCAGAGCTGGCAAAATGGGAGATCGCAATGCAGAAAGCGCAGGAGGATTTTGCGGGGGCAGTGAATGCATATGCGGCGGAAAATGAAACCTATCAGATGATGAATAAACGCTATATGGCTTCTCGGGCAAAATATTTTCTTGACCGTCTTGAAGACGGAAAGCCTTGTCCGATTTGCGGCGCAATAGAGCATCCGCAGCCTTGCCGCATTGAGGCGGACGCGCAGGATATTTCGGAGGAATGCTTAGAGGAAATCAAAAACGAAGTGGAACGCCTCAATAAAGCACAGCTTGATTTGGCAGGGCGGTCGAATGCCGCTGTGACCGCATGGGAAGAAAAGAAGAAATTATTTGAAGAAAGTCTGGAGAAGCTGATGCTTTGTGAGAGCTTAAGGGTGTATGGCAGTGAAGCTGGCAAGGAGATAACGGAGGAAACGGTTGAGGAGATTTTTAAATGCTGGAAAACAGCCGTTTTAAAAGAGGGAAAGGTGTTAGAGAACAACATTCGGGCACGTCAGGAGCTTGAGGAATCATTGTCTGATGCGGCAAAAGAAAAGGAACGGCTTAGCGAAATGACCACGCAGTTTCATAAGGCAGTAGAGGAAGCAAATGCGGACATAAAGGGCAGTGAGCGGGAAATTGAGAGCCTGAAGGAAGGGCTTCAATACGCGTCCTTGCAGGAGGCAACGAACGAACTTCAGGCAGCACGGAGGAAACATGATGAGAAACAAAAGGAATATGACAAGGCAGCCAAAGATGCATTGAAGGCGGCAAAGAATCAGACGCAGACCGAAACCTCCCTTCGCCAATATGAGCAGGAACTTCCGAAACAGATTGCGGATATGATAGGGAAAAAAGAAGCGTATGAGGCAGCCATGCGGGAAAGGGATTTATCCGAACCGGAATGGAAGGAGCTTGTCGAAAAACACCGCAAAGACGAGCCAGAGCAATTTCAAAAAGAAGTTCAGAGATATGGTGAGAAAAAGGCAGCAGCAAAGAGCTTAAAAGATGCCGCCGAAAAAGCAGTTGCCGGAAAAGAATGTCCCGACATGGAGGTTTTGCAGCAGGCGCACGAGCTTGCGCAGGAAACATACCGTAAAGCGAGGGAAACCTATGACAGGATAAAAACACTTTACCAGGATAATCAAAAGGTGTATGACCAACTAATACCGCGCAACAAAGATTGTTCTGCCGTCGCGTCCGAATATACAAAACTGGAAAAACTTTATAAGCTGTTTTCGGGAACCGTGAGTGGGGGACGCATGGATTTGGAAACATATGTTCAGAGATATTATTTGGAGCAAATCCTCCATGCTGCAAACCGACGCTTTCAGGAAATGTCGGCAGGGCAGTTTGAACTGCGCATGACGGATTTGGACAAGGCAGGTGAGGGAAAAAACAAAGGACTGGATTTAATGGTGTACTCCACGGTTACCGGAAAAACGCGCGAAATCCGCACCCTTTCCGGCGGCGAGTCCTTTATGGCGGCACTCGCCCTGTCGCTTGGCATGGCGGACCAAATCCAGCAAAATGCCGCGGCGCTTAATTTAGATATGATGTTTATCGACGAAGGCTTTGGATCCCTCGACGACCATTCAAGAAATCAGGCAGTAAAGGTTTTAAAGGAAATGGCAGGCGGTTCAAGGCTTGTGGGCATTATCTCGCATGTCACGGAGCTCAAGCAGGAAATCGACAACCAACTGCTTGTCACCCGCGACGAGAACGGGAGCCATGTTAAGTGGCAGACAAGTTAAATGTTATCGTCCAGTTCACTGCGCAGCCGAATAATTTTTTCATATATATCCGGACGATGCTCCTTTAAGTGCGCGTCTAACAGCTCGCGGCGCTCCATAAAGCGTTTTGCCAAATTGGGGTGCTCGCGGGCAATTTTTTCACTAAGGCGGACTCTGCGCCGTTCGAATTCCAAAGCAATCTGATGTTCGTCTTTGCCGGAAATCCGTGCAATTTCCGCAAGATGCGCCTCAAGATGCTCCAGCCATTCGTCCTCGTCCATTTCGCCAAGCTGGTTCCAGCTTCCGTGAATGAGGGTTTCAATATCGCCGGTTTTCTGCAGCTCTTCAATCTGCTTATGGATTTGCCGTTCCAGCTCTGCCTCACAGTCCGAACCGTAAGCCCACATAAATTCATGCAGTGTGCTTTCCGCGCGTTTCTTTGCAACCGAACGGTAGCTTGTATGGGCGCCTTTGATTGGGTAGGGTTTTTCGATGCCAAGCTCCGCGAGCGCCGTTTCGATGGTGCGGCGGACCGCTCCTTTTTGAATCAGGCTGCCAATACCAAGCGCGCGTATTTGGTCGTTTAATTCCGCCACATGCTCCGTGAGATAAAATGCAATTTTGCGCTTTTCAAGCGATTCATAAAACAGCATCAGCCGTTCAGCCGCAGTGCTGTCAATGCTTCCGATGCCCGACGCGTCCACAATGACGGCGCGCGTATCGTCGGTCAGACTCTTCTCAATATCCGATTGGAAAATGCCAACATTTGCAAAAAACAAATCGCTTGTAAAACGATAGAGAACGACATGCTTTAACGGATAAACGTGGTTAAGCTGCGAGAGGTCGTGAAAGTCATCATGCCCGGGAATGACGCCCAAAAAACATCTTGGCGGATTGGCGGCGCGCAGAATAACAGCCGTGAATGAGAGGATAATTCCGACCAGAACGCCGTTTATCGTACCCAAAACCAGTACCGCAAAAAACGCACCCATAAAGATATAAAATTCGCTTTTGCTGGAACGTTTTAATTTTGCCGCAAGCTTAAATTCCAGTCCGCCAATCAGCGCCGTCATCACGACCGCTGTAAGGACGGGGACAGGCAGATAGCCGATAAAGCCTGTCGCAAAAAGCAGTACAAAAATCATGGTGACGCCTGCGATAATGCCCGTAAGCTGCGTTTTTCCGCCATACTGGTCATTCATCGCCGTGCGCGGCACAGAGCCGTTTACAGGACAGCAGCCCGTTAACGCGGACGCAAAATTTCCAAGTGAAAACGCGAGGATTTCCTGATTGTCATTGAGCTTATAGCCGCGCTTGAGTGCATAGTTATTTTCTGCAAGCAGCGTCTGCGCCATAATCACAACGGCAACGGAAAGGCTTGCGCCGATTGCGTCCGTAAAATGAACGGCAAATAGATTGGGAAACGAAAAGCGCGGAAGCCCTGTTTCGACAGCCGAAAGACAGGCAACGCCCAAACGTTCCATCGGAGCAAAATAAGAAAAAAGCGCGCCCAAAGCAATCATCACAACCGCCATTGGAAATTTGGGACAGATGCGCTTTGATGTCAACACAACGACAAGCGTAATGATTCCAAGAATGAGAGAAGGCAGGTTAAACACGGGCAGCTCGCTGATAATGTGCTCTAAAAGCTCAAACAGCTCCCCCGTTCCCGCTGTGCCGCCGAACAGCTTTGGCACCTGCATTAAAATGACCGTGCAGCACACGCCGGAAATAAAGCCGCCCATAACAGGCTTTGATATAAAATTAACAAGCTTTCCGGCGCCGAGCACAAAAAACAGCAGCAGCCATACTCCGACGTAAAAAGTCAGTACAGGGACAACCGTCATTGCCTCAGCGGACTGCGATTCCATTTCAAAGGATAGGAGCGCTCCGCCAATCAGCGCCGCAGGCGCGGCGTCAACGCCAAAGATAAACTGCGGCGAGGTGGAAAAGAGCGCAAACAAAATAATCGGGAAAACAGAGCCGTAAAGCCCATAGACCGCAGGAAGCCCTGCAATCTGCGCGTATCCCATCGCAATCGGAATGGACACGGCGGCTATGATGATTCCGGCGAGAATATCCTTTGGGAGATTTTCCTTTTTGTAGTTTTTTAAAGTATGTCCAAAAGAAATTTTCGTGAAAAGCCTTTTCATAACCACCTTACCCTTTCTGTGTGCGAAAATTTTATTTCGGTCTTACAGTCAGCCGCTCGATTAAGCCGTTTTCATCAACACGCCTTACCGTCGCAATTGCCATAACGTTGTAACCGCCGATAGAGGCGATAAATTCTGCCTGTTCGTCATTTACGACCTCCGCGTTGGAAATCAGATACTGGCGGAACGAAAATTTATTTTTAAAGAACATGTCAATCGCTTCTCTTCCATAAACATGGTACTCATGGTGACCGGAGCTGTTTGGACAGTAGTCGGCGAGGCTTCCCTCCACCGTAAACAATTCCGACAATCCCTTATTATCGCATTTCTGTAATGCATCAATATATTTTTCAATTGCTTTCATATGATTCATGTCCTCCATTAATATACTTTTTCAGAGTTCAACAGTGCGTCCGTTCCGCCGTCCGTAAAGAGGATAATGCCATTGACACCTCTTGCCGCGTCGGATAACAGGAACTTCATAGATTCTGCGATTTCCGCCGGATCCATCAATGCGTCCGAACCGTACCGCGTCGGAATCGGCAGCGCGCTCACCGCAAACTTTGCCGCGTCGCTCAAGCTGTCCGTCATCGCCGTGCGTACATTTCCGGGAGCAACCGCATTGACACGCACGCCGTTTGCCGCCCATGAAGAAGAAATTCTGCGCACCCACCTTGCCAGCGCATATTTTGTCGCCATATACATAGACTGTCCGACTGTTTGGTTTGATGTATCGAATGTGCTTACAATGTTGCAGATACGCTGTTCGTCGCCGATATTATTGAGCAGGTCCACGATGTCCATTCTGCCTGTCCCCTGTGAAATCGTGTTGGAAACCGTAACAACGACACTGCCGTGTTTTTTCTTCAAAAGGTCATACACCCCTCTCGCAAGCCGCACTGTTCCGAAATAATTCAGCGAAATTACAAGTTCATAATTTCCGCAGTTGCCCGAAACGCCTGCGTTGCAGATAATACCGTCCAACCCGTCCGGACACTTCTCATAAAGCCCGTCAATTGCTGCCTGCCTGCCTTCCGGCGTCGCAAGGTTTGCGCAAATGTCGCCGCCCTTTAAGTCGATATTGATGACCGTATGACCGTCCTTTCGTAATAATTCAACCGCTGCGGCTCCGATTCCGCTCGAACCGCCTGTCACTGCATATACACTCATGATTACCCTCCTGTTTTGATGGAATTTTATAGAACTATGATTATAGTATAGCTCTTTTTTGTGGGAATTGAAACGAAAAAATTTATGTTAGAGGGGAAATTTGGTTATTTTTTTGAATATAGGGGGTTCTGATAAAGATTGCTAGTGCAGATTGGGGGAAGGCATGATATAATGAAAGTTAATAAAATGGCATGTTTAATGTTTGGTGAGCGGTGAATGAAGTCTTAAATAAATAGAAATGCAAAAGAGGACAGACAATGATGAAAATATTTGATAATATTTCTAAAATAGCATGCGATGATATGGCAATAACCATGATAAGAGGCAGTAAAGTGTCTATTGCTGCTGCGTGCTTTTCCATATATGCATATAAAGAATTAAAAAATCAGTTTGATGGTGTAGATGAATTTCGTTTTATATTTACATCTCCTACATTTATAAAAGAAAGGGAATCCAAAGAAAAACGTGAATTTTACATACCCCGTATGAGTCGGGAAAGTAGTTTATACGGAACAGAGTTTGAAATAAAATTGAGAAATGAAATGACACAAAAGGCTGTTGCAAAGGAATGTGCGCAATGGATTCGGAACAAAGCTATATTTAAGTCAAATGTTACTGGTGAGAATATGGCAGGATTTATGACGGTTGATGCAAAAGAAGAACAATTCGTATATATGCCGCTTAATGGTTTTACGACGGTTGATATTGGCTGTGAGCGGGGAAATTACAGCTACAATATGATCAACCGTTTTGAATCGCCATACACAATACAATATATGGAATTGTTTGATTCAATATGGAATGACAACGATAAATTACAAAACGTTACAGATGTTGTGATTGAAAATATAATGTCCGCATATAATGAAAATTCTCCAGAGTTTATCTATTTTATGACGCTCTTTCATGTATTTTGTGAATTCCTTGAAGATATTTCAGAAGATGTACTGCCAAATGAAGCAACAGGATTCAAACAAAGCAAGATATGGGGTATGCTTTATGATTTTCAAAAAGACGCAGCGCTTGCCATAATCAATAAGCTTGAAAAATATAATGGCTGTATTCTTGCTGATAGTGTAGGGCTTGGTAAAACATTCACAGCGTTAGCAGTTGTGAAATATTATGAAAACAGAAATAAATCTGTTCTCGTTCTCTGTCCCAAAAAACTGGCGGAAAACTGGAATACATATAAGGATAATTATATCAATAATCCAATCGCGTCTGACAGGCTAAATTATGATGTATTGTTCCATACGGACTTATCAAGAACGGGCGGAACGTCCAACGGTCTTGATTTGGGTAGGTTAAATTGGGGAAATTATGATTTGGTTGTAATTGACGAATCCCATAATTTCCGCAACGGTGCGGGAACACATGCCAATACACAGGAAAACCGTTATGTAAAACTTATGGATAAAATTATCTGCACGGGTGTTAAAACAAAGGTACTCATGCTTTCTGCCACGCCTGTAAACAACCGTTTTGTGGATTTAAGAAACCAGCTTGCGATTGCTTATGAAGGAAAGGCGGAAAATATCAACAGTAAGTTAAATACACAGAAATCCATTGACGATATATTCAGACAAGCACAGAAAGCTTTTAATGCATGGAGCAAACTGGAACAAAAGGATAGAACGACCGAAGCGCTGCTGAAAACATTGGATTTTGACTTTTTTGAAGTATTGGACAGCGTGACAATTGCACGTTCCAGAAAACACATTGAAAAATATTATAATACGGCGGAAATTGGAAGGTTTCCCGACCGAAAAAAGCCGATTTCCCTCCGGCCGAATCTTACATCATTGAAAGAGGCAATTAATTACAATGAAATATATGAACAACTGATGTTGCTTTCCTTATGCATTTACACACCCTCAAATTATATTTTCCCGAGTAGAATGGAAAAATATTTGGACTTGACGCACAATAAAGGACGAAATCTGACACAAAAAGGCCGCGAACAGGGCATTCGGAGATTAATGAGTATCAATCTATTGAAAAGATTGGAAAGTTCGGTATATTCTTTTTATCTTACCTTGTCGCGTATCAAGAAACTCATTACGGATACGTTGGAAATAATAGATTATTTTGAAAAATGCGGCAGTGCTGAACTTGATTTGTATGAGGCGGATGACAGCGAATTTGATATGGATGATGAAAATACCGATTTTTTTCAGGTTGGGAAAAAGGTAAAAATTAATCTTGAGGACATGGATTATCAATTATGGCGAAATGAATTGAAGGCAGATTTTGAAGTGCTGGAATTACTGACGCTGATGGTGGCGGATATTACGCCGGAGTATGATACGAAACTGCAGACGCTGTATGAGTTAATTTCTGACAAAATAGAATGTCCGATCAATAAAGAAAACAGGAAAATTTTAATTTTTTCTGCTTTTTCGGATACGGCGGAATATTTGTATGAAAATGTGGGTGTATTTGTAAAAGAGAACTATGGCTTGAATACGGCGCTGATAACAGGCGCGGTGGATGGAAAAACAACGATACAGGGATTCAAAGCAACATTAAATAATGTGCTTACCTGTTTTTCGCCAATATCTAAAAGCAAGTCGGTGCTGATGCCGGATAATGATTATAATATTGATGTTCTGATTGCAACAGATTGTATTTCGGAGGGACAGAATTTACAGGATTGTGATTTTCTTGTCAATTATGATATCCACTGGAACCCGGTGCGCATTATCCAGCGTTTTGGACGAATTGACCGAATCGGCAGTAAGAATGACTGTATTCAGCTTGTCAACTTTTGGCCGGATATGACACTGGATGATTATATTAATTTGAAAAGCCGTGTCGAAACGAGAATGAAGATATCCGTCATGACTTCCACGGGTGATGATGACTTGATTAATGTAGAAGAAAAAGGCGATTTGGAATATAGAAAGCAGCAGCTAAAACGCCTGCAGGAGGAAGTTGTTGACATTGAAGAAATGTCCGAAGGGATTTCCATTATGGATTTGGGTTTAAATGAATTTCGCCTTGACTTACTGGAGTATATGAAAGCGCACCCTGACATGCAAACAAAACCGAGAGGACTTCATGCGGTTGTACCTGCTACGGGCGAGCTGCCAGAGGGAGTTATTTATGTATTGCGAAATGTGAATAACAGTGTGAATATTGATAATCAAAACCGCATTCATCCGTTTTATATGGTTTATGTTGACATGAATGGTGCGGTGGTTTGTGATTATTTGAATCCAAAAAAACTGCTTGACTATATAAGACTTCTCTGTCGCGGAAAAGCGAAACCCGTAAAAGAAGTATATAAAAAATTTAATGAGGAGACAGACGACGGAAGAAATATGAAGAAGTATTCCGCATTGCTGAATGATGCGATAAAATCTATTATTGACGTAAAGGAAGAGAGCGATATTGACAGTTTGTTTTCAGCCGGAGGCACATCTGCTTTGATGTCGGAGGTTTCGGGGTTGGATGATTTTGAACTGATATGCTTTTTTGTGGTAAAATAGGAGGAATCGTGGATGCTTTATTTGCCAAAGTCTACAGAATTTAATAAGCGCATACCAAAACAAAAATTCTATGAAAATTTGTCAACAACGCCTGCATTTAAAATTGAAATGAAGGATGCTGTTCGTGTAATTTATTGGCGTAATAAGATTGCAGTTTCGACGATAAATCTTGAAAAAGGGAAAAATGTTACGGAAATTGAGGTGTTTGAAATTCAGTTAAATAGACCGCAGCTTGATGAGGGGGTACTTCGTCAGATTGATAAGGAAATTCCGTATCACATTTTATTTTTGTTAGTGTATAATAATCGATATCAGGCTTGGATTGGCTATAAAGAGGCGGTTGTATCTAGTGGAAATGCGTTTAAGGTAGGCGGATATTATCATACGGAATGGCTTGCGGAGGACAAGCTGCATTTACGGGTAGAGGGGCTGAATATAGATGCAGTTTATGAGAACTTTGTCAGACAGATAGCGGGGGACAAGCTGCTAAATGTGCAGGGTGAAACTTTGGAAGAGGCGATTGACCGTTCTGAGAAGAAAATACAGCTTGAGAAACAGATTGAAAAACTGACGGTAAAACGACAACGGGAGAAACAATTGAACAGGCAGGTTGAAATGAATATGGAGATTAAGAGGTTGAGGAAAGAATTGGAGGAACTTTAAGTGGAAAAAATGAAATTAGAAACAGATAATATTACAGAAAAAAATATAGATAAGATAGCGTCTCTTTTTCCAAATTGTGTTACAGAGATGCTGGATGAGGAGAAGAGTACTTCGGATAAAAAAGTTTACAAGAAAGCGATTAACTTTGAGATGCTCCGTCAAATGTTATCGAATGATGTTGTGGATGGTGACGAGTGCTATGAGTTTACGTGGGTAGGGAAAAAGGCATCAATTGTTGAAGCAAATAAACCGATTCGCAAGACACTGCGTCCGTGTAAGGAAGAAAGCGTGAATTGGGATACGACGGAAAATCTTTATATTGAGGGGGACAATTTGGAGGTATTGAAACTTTTGCAGGAAAGTTATCTTGGAAAAGTGAAGATGATTTATATTGATCCGCCATATAATACGGGAAATGATTTTATTTATAATGATGATTTTAAGATGACTGCAAGTGAATATGCGGATGAGAGTGGCGAATTTGATGAGGATGGGAATCGGATGTTTCGGAATACGGATTCAAATGGGCGGTTTCATTCGGACTGGTGTTCGATGATTTATTCGCGGCTGATGTTGGCGAGAAATTTGCTGAGTGAAGATGGGGTTATTTTTATCAGTATTGATGATAATGAGGTTGAAAATTTGAGAAAAATATGCGATGAGATTTTTGGTGTTGAAAACTTTATATCAAACTTAATATGGCAAAAGAAATTTTCTCGTTCGAATGATGCAACATATTTTTCGACAATGCATGATCACATTTTATGTTATAGTAAATATAATGTTTTAATAAATAAAGATGGTTGGAAAATAGGTTTACTTCCTCGAAATAATGAAATGCCTAATGGATATAGTAATCCTGATAATGATTCAAGGGGGGCGTGGACTTCGGTTATCATGTCTGCTAAATCAGGTTCAGAAAGTTTACTATATGAAATTACTACACCAAGTGGAAGAAAGGTATTTCCTCCAAGTGGAAGATATTGGAGTTGTAGCAAGGATACTTTTTTAGATTTGGTTAATGATAATAGGATTTGGTTTGGTGTAGATGGAAGTGGTACACCGCGAAAAAAAACATTTCTTTCTGAGGTTCAAGCAGGATTGCGACCTAATACGATTTTGTTTCAAGATGAGGCTGGGCATAATCAAGAAGCAAAGCAAGAAACAAAAGCACTTTTTGAAGGAATAGGCGTATTTGATGGTCCTAAGCCTGTTAGATTATTAAGAACACTTGCGACAATAGCAAATCTTGATAGTACTTCTATTATCCTTGATTTTTTCAGCGGTTCAGCCACTACCGCCCACGCAGTAATGCAGTTAAATGCAGAAGACGGCGGACACCGAAAATTTATAATGGTTCAACTACCAGAAAAAACAGAAGAAAAGAGCGAGGCATACAAAGCAAGTTATCAGACCATTTGTGAAATTGGAAAAGAGCGTATCCGTCGTGCCGCAAAGAAAATTCAGGAAGAAAATCCTGACGCAGAATTTGACGGTGGCTTTCGCGTCTTTAAATTGGACGACAGCAATATGAAAGATGTCTATTATGCCGCTAACGAATATAATCAGACAATGCTTGAACTATTGGAATCCAACATCAAAGATGACCGCACAGATCTTGACTTATTCTTTGGTTGTCTTTTGGAGTGGGGATTACCGCTTTCCATGCCTTACACAAACGAAGTAATTGATGACTGCATAATACATACTTATAATGATGGCGATTTAATTGCTTGTTTTGATGACAGCATTCCCGATAGTGTTATAAAGAAGATTGCAAAACGCCAACCGCTCCGCGCAGTATTTCGCGACAGCAGCTTTGTAGATTCACCGTCTAAAATTAACGTTGATGAAATATTTAAATTACTTGCACCTGATACAAGGGTGAAAGTAATTTAAAGAAAGGATAGGGTACAATGGAAAATATAAACGATGAAACTGAATCAATTGTACGATATGGTGGATATATTTCAAAATTAATTTTAAATAATGAGGAAGAAATATCTATAAAAGAAAATGATATTGTAATATTTGTAGGACCAAATAATGTGGGGAAGAGCCAAGCACTAAAAGATATCTATGAAATATGTGATACAAAAAAGCCGACAATAGTTGTTAAGGACATAGAAATTATAAAGTATAATTATGATTTAGATATTTTGTTAGATACGATTGCTACAGTAACTGATATGGGATCATATAAATATTATGAAGGTATTGGATTTGGCTTTTCAAGTGATTCAATTATGAACTATTCGAGAGGCAAATATTTTAGTGGTACGCGCCCTTTATTTGTGAAATATTTGGATACCTTAAATCGTCTTGCAATTAGCGAGCCAGCACCGCTAATATCATCAAAAGCACCTAAAAAACATCCTATCCATTATGCAGCATTTAATAGAAAATACAGAAAATGGTTAAGTGATAGCTTTAAAGCAACTTTTGATTCAAAAAAAGAACTAATCCCATATATACTAAATGGTTCTGATATACCTTTGTGCATTGGTGATGCTGTAAAATTTGATGAAGAATTTTCTGATGAACAGGAACGGCAGGAAAGATATGCAGAAATTTTGGACACGTATACACAAGTGCAAGATCAAGGAGATGGTATAAAAAGTTTTACGGGTATATTATTGTATTTAATGCTGGATTATTATTGTACTTTTTTAATAGATGAACCCGAATCGTTTTTGCATCCGCCACAGGCAAATATTATGGGACGTATAATTGGACAAACATTAAAAGAAAAACAACAGGCATTTATTTCGACTCATAGTGAAGAAATTATCAAAGGTTTGCTAGATGTTTGTCCAAAAAGAGTAAAAATTATTAGAATTACAAGAGATGAAAATATAAATAAGTTTTCGATTTTGGATAATGACAAGTTTAGTGAGATTTGGAGAGATCCTCTTTTAAAGTATTCGAACATTATGACGAGCCTGTTTCATAAAAATGTGATATTATGTGAGAGTGATGCTGATTGTAAGATGTATTCTATTATTGAAAACTATATCAGACAAACGGAAAGAACATTTTCGGAAACATTATTTATCCATTGTGGTGGAAAACATAGGATGGCAAAAATTGCAACAGCATTACGTGCGTTGGATATTAATGTGAAACTAATTCCGGATATTGATGTAATGGACGACGAAAAGGTATTTAAGGGAATTGTAGAAGCATTTAGGATAGAATGGACAACTATTCAGAGTGATTATAACAGAGTTGTTTCAAATTTACATAGTCCAAAGGAGAAAATTGAAAGAAATAATGCTAAAACGAGTATAGATAGAGTATTAAATGCCTCTGACAGTCAGTTTTTATCTAATAAAGAATTGAAAGAAATTAATGATTCAATTAAAACCATTTCAAAATGGTATAACATAAAGAAATCAGGAGTGTCATCTTTACCAGCCGGAGATGCAACGACTGCCTTTAAAAAATTGGATAAGGTATTAAGAAATGCAGGGATTTATTTGGTTCCTGTTGGTGAACTTGAATGTTTTGTTAAAGAGGTTGGAGGAGTGCATGGACCAGAATGGGTAAATAGTGTTTTGGAAAAATATCCTGACTTAGAAGATGAGGTATATGGCGAAATAAAGGATTTTATAAAATCAGTTATTGCGTAGCAATGTTTGTTTAAAAGTGGTTGAAGAATTCATAAATAGTATTAGAAATTTGTTAGAAAGAACTTTTTGAGGGTGTTATCAAAATCCGAGACGACATCTCGGAAATTTGCTGAATATAGAGTGTGTTATACACATTTTCATTGTCATAGAAAAAATAATAGAATGTATAGGTATTTTCTTCCAATATTTGGATATGATGTAACATTGGAGGGATGCAGCATGAAGGAAAGGGTGAAAAACGTGAAAATACAATGGGTTGAGTTTGAAAATTTGAAAACCGGTTTAAAAATCAACAGGATAGATTTTAATAAAGATGTGACTTTACTGGTTGGATTATCCGGCGTAGGAAAAACACAAATTCTTAAAGTAATAGAATATTCATTGAATCTTGCGGTTAATAAAGATGTAATGTTATATCCATACCGTGTAGGATTGGGAATTGTTACAGACAATGATAAATATCAATGGTTTTATGAAATCAACGAAATCAACGAAGATGCATTAATTATCAATGAAGAAAATAAATATGGTTTTGTATATGAAAAGCTTGAGTGCAATGGGGAAAAAATATTTGAAAGGGAAAATGAAAAAGTAAGTGTGATTGGCTATGATAAAGTGCCACAGCCCAAAAGGGACGAAAGTTTAATTCTGCAGTATTCAGAAGACAAGAATTTTGAAAAATTGATTTCGGGGATACGTAAATTGTATTCTGTAGAGATTGAGCTGGCAGTAAGAGGAGGAATCCGAAGTGAAAGTTTTAGCCGCTTAAAGTCTAAAGTGACAGATACAATTACAAATGAAAAAAAAGTAGAGTTCAAAACATTCAGTCATCTTCCAGTCGCATTAAAACTTTATATTGCGAAGAGATATTATCCGGAATTGTATATTAAAATTTTTGAAGCTGTAAAGGAACTATTTATGGAACTTGAAGATATTGATGTAGAGGAAGACAGCATGAGGGAAATGTATTTGGTTTCCATTCAGGTATTTGGGAAAAAGCTGCTACAACATGATATTTCGAATGGAATGTTAAAAACGATATATTATGTTGTTGAGCTATTTACAATGTCTGAGGATTCTTTAGTTTTGATAGATGAATTTGAAAATGGATTAGGTGTCAACTGTATTGATCTGCTTTCTGAACTCATGCTGTCAGAACGAAATGACCTGCAGTTTATTATAACAAGTCATCATCCTAAAATTATCAATGCAATTGATAAAAATAAGTGGAGAATTATTGATAGATCAGGCGGCGTAGTAGAAAATAGCGGCAGCTTGGAGTATGGAATTGGGAACAGCCAGCATGATGCATATTTTAATTTAATTAACAGATGGGAGTTCGAGGGAAAAATATAATGAATTTTTACTTTTTACTGGAAGATGAAAAGTCATTTTTAAAAGTACTGCCTTCATGGCTTGAACATATGAATTTCAGTGCTATAAGGGTAGCAGATATATATGAGGTAAAAGAGAATAATTATGTCTTGCAGAGTGGACAAGGCGTTACACAATTAGTTACAAAGGTTCTTTTTGACACAATTGATACGATTTTATTGAATCCGGGTAAGATAGATGAATTGATTATCATTTTAGATGCTGAGGAATTGGATGTTGAGAGCAGGGAACAACAAGTAATGGAACAAATAAACAATCATTATGAAACCGGAGTAATCAAATTTAACATAAAAATATTTGTCTGCAATCACTGTTTTGAAACATGGCTTTTGGGGTGTCGTGGCTTATATCCACAGGGAGAAATTGACTATGCATCAGATTTTTATCAGTATTACAGTCACTATAACGTTGAAGAGCATGATCCGGAAGAACTGATGCCGCCGGAGGGGAATAGTGATACGATTGCAAAATATCATTTTCACTATCTGCATGAATTGTTGAGATATAAGAAAATCAGATATTCGAAAAATAATCCCAAGAATGTTGCAGCAAAAAATTATTTTGAAGGAATTGTTGAAAGGATTAATACGACGGAACACGTAAAATCATTTAAAAAATTTTACAATTATGTTTCGGAAATATAGTAGCATATTTTAACAATACAATTGGAAAAACAGTGTTTACTCAATTGAAAAAATTGCATAATGCAAATAAAAGACAATTTATCAGAAGAGGATAATCAATGAAGTTACAATTCAAACACCAGAAATTTCAAGCGGATGCCGCAAAAGCTGTCGTGGATGTCTTTGCAGGGCAGCCCTACCTTACGCCCTCCTACATGATGGACAAGGGCAGCGGTTATCATCAGACATCCGTCACAGAAGAACAGGATTTTACAGGGTGGGCAAACCAAAAAATTGTACCGAATCTCAGCGACCAACTCATATTGGAACATTTGCAAAAAGTACAAAGAAATAATCATATTGCGCCCTCCGAACAGTTGGAGGGAAGATATAATCTGACTATTGAGATGGAAACAGGCGTCGGCAAAACATATACCTACATAAAGACCATGTATGAACTCAATAAACACTATGGCTGGAGCAAATTCATTATTGTTGTTCCGTCAATCGCAATTCGGGAAGGTGTGTATAAATCTTTCCAAGTCACGCAGGAACACTTTGCGGAAGAATATGGCAAGAAGGTACGTTTCTTTATCTATAATTCCGCACAGCTCACAGAGATTGACCGCTTTGCGTCGGACAGCGCTATCAATGCCATGATTATCAATGCACAGGCATTTAATGCAAAGGGAAAAGACGCGCGGAGAATTTATATGAAACTGGACGAATTTCGTTCCCGCCGTCCGATTGATATGATTGCAAAAACAAATCCGATTTTGATTATTGACGAACCGCAGTCTGTGGAGGGAAAACAGACAAAGAAAAATTTAGCGGAATTTCACCCGCTGATGACCTTGCGTTATTCCGCAACACATAAAAGTGACAGCATTTATAACATGGTCTACCGTTTGGATGCAATGGAGGCATATAATAAACGTCTTGTAAAAAAGATTGCCGTGAAAGGAATTTCCGAAACGGGCAGTACCGCAACAGAAAGCTATGTGTATTTGGAAAGCATTAACTTCTCGAAAAAAGACCCGACTGCGACAATTCAGTTTGATATAAAAGGAAAAAGCGGCATTCGTAAAGTAAACCGCATTGTGGGCATTGGGTATAACCTTTATGACCATTCCGGACAAATGGAAGAATACAAAGATGGCTTTGTTGTAAAAATGATTGATGGTCGGGAGGATTCCGTTTCTTTTTTAAACGGAATAAAGCTATATGTCGGCGATGTCATTGGAAAGGTCGATGAAAACCAACTGCGCCGCATTCAAATCAGGGAAACCATTTTATCCCACATTCAAAGGGAACGACAATTGTTTTACAAAGGCATTAAGGTGCTGTCCCTCTTTTTTATTGATGAGGTTGCAAAATATAAACAGTATGATGCGGCAGGACAGCCTGTAAACGGGATTTATGCGCAGATGTTTGAGGAGGAATATGCCGATATTACCAACACCATGCAGCGTGAAATTGGCGATGATGAATATATAAAATATTTGCAGAAAATTGCTCCGTCCGCAACACACGCAGGCTATTTTTCTGTGGATAAGAAAGGGCATATGATTGACAGCAAGGTAGGGCGTAAGGAAAGTACAACAGACGATATTGATGCGTATGATTTGATTATGAAAAATAAAGAGCTGCTTTTGGACAGAAATCCGGACAAATCTCCTGTACGCTTTATTTTTTCTCATTCCGCACTGCGGGAAGGATGGGATAACCCGAATGTATTTCAGATTTGCACCTTAAAGCAGAGCAGCAGTGAGGTCAGGAAGCGTCAGGAAGTAGGACGCGGTCTTCGTCTTTGCGTCAATCAGGACGGCGAACGGATGGATGTGAATGTACTTGGAAATGATGTCCATAATGTTAATATTTTAACAGTGATTGCAAGTGAAAGTTATGACAGTTTTGCAAAAGGACTTCAGTCTGAAATCGCAGAATCAATAACCGACCGTCCCCGTGCTGTTACGGCAGAGTTGTTTATGGACAAAGTTGTCACGGATTCAGATGGAGGAGAGCTGATTATTGACCGGGATATGGCATATGCGATTCAATATGATTTGATTGTAAATCAGTATATTGATAAAAAGGGCAATCTTACGGATAAGTATTATGAAGACAAGAAAAATGGTGCGATTCGAGTTGCTGAAGAAGCTGCTGATTTTACTGCAGATGTCATAAAAATTATAGATTCGGTTTATGACAGTCGTGTCATTTTACCAGAGAACGCGCGCAGCAGTAATGTAGAACTTACCGTTGAGGAAGAAAAACTGGCAAAGCCGGAATTTCAGGCACTTTGGGAAAAAATCAATGCAAAGTCCGTTTATGTGGTAGATTTTGACACGGAGGAACTGGTACAAAAGGCAATTGCGGCGCTTGACAGCAAATTGCGTGTTCCAAAGATTTACTTTAAAGTGGAAACAGGCATCATGGAACAGATTGAGTCAAAGGAAACGTTGGTTACAGGGACATCGTTTCTGAAACAGGAAACTGACAGTTATGGCGCGTCTGTAGCGGTAAGCTCGAAAATAAAGTATGATCTTGTGGGAAAGCTGGTTGATGAAACGGGGCTGACAAGAAAAGCCGTTATCGCAATTTTAAAGGGAATACAGCCGAGTGTATTTGCGCAATTTCAGGATAATCCAGAGGAATTTATTATGAAGTCGGCACAATTAATTAATGACGAAAAGGCTGCGGCAGTTATTGAGCATATCACATATCATGTTCTCGACGAGCGATATGACACAGATATTTTCACGGAGCCTTCCATGAAAGGAAAATTGGGCATCAATGTAATGAAAACGAATAAGCATTTGTATGACCATATTCTCTATGATTCTGACAATGAGCGGGCGTTTGCAACAGAACTGGATACTAGTAATAATGTTGTGGTATATGTAAAGCTGCCGAGAGGATTTTACATCTCTACGCCAGTGGGACGCTATAATCCGGACTGGGCGATTGCGTTCCGGGAAGGAGAGGTAAAACACATTTATTTTGTTGCGGAAACAAAAGGTTCCATGTCGTCTATGCAGATGCGTTTGATAGAAGAGTCAAAAATTCATTGCGCAAGAGAACATTTTAAGGCAATCAGCAATGAGGGTGTTATTTATGATGTTGTTGATGGCTATAAAAGTTTAATGGACAAAGTGATGAAGTAAAACCTGTGTAGAATATATACTGTGCACTAGTTAAATTTACAGTACAACCCGACTGCAGACCGTCAGCCAGTCACCTCCATGGAAGCATTACTGTAAGTTCCGACGGTCTGCAGTATAAGAATCAGTAGGAGGCACATATGCAGACAAACGAACTACTATCCAAAATAGAACAAAACATTGCAAAAGTCATCATCGGCAAGCGTGAGGTCACGCGCCTTTTGCTCGCGTCGCTCGCCGCAGGCGGACACGTCCTCTTAGAGGACGTGCCGGGCACCGGAAAAACCGTTCTTGCCAAATCACTCGCCAAGTCAATGGGCTGCAAATTCGAGCGCGTGCAGTTCACGCCCGACCTGCTCCCAAGCGATGTGACAGGACTGTCATTTTTTAACCAGGAAAAAGGTGCGTTTACCTTCAAAGAAGGTCCCGTCTTTACCAATATCCTCCTAGCGGACGAAATCAACCGTGCCACACCGCGCACGCAGTCGAGCCTGCTCGAATGCATGGCAGAAGGACAAGTTACCGTGGATGGCGAGACAAGAACCCTAGAGCCGCCGTTTTTCGTGATTGCTACGCAAAACCCTGTAGAAACAATCGGATGCTTTCCGTTACCCGAGGCACAGCTTGACCGTTTTATCATGAAAATCAGCATGGGTGGCATGAGCGCGGACGAGGAGAGGGAATTGCTTGACCGCTTTATCAATGCAGAGCCGCTATCACAGATTGGGGCAGTATGCACGGCGGAGGAAATCCGGCAGCTTCAAAAGGAATGCCGGGAAGTTTTTGTGCATGATGATTTAAGAAATTATATTGTATCCCTTGTGCAGGCGACAAGAAAAAACAAGCAAAGCGCAGCGTGTGCGTGGCAGGGCGTAAGTCCAAGAGGCACGCTTGCGTTTTTACGCGCAGCACAGGGCTATGCGCTTATGGAGGGACGCGATTATGTCGTACCTGAGGACATCAAAACGGTAGCCGTGCCTGTGCTATGCCACAGGCTTATCGGGGAACTGGAAGAAACACAGAAGGAAAGCTTTGTAAACGGACTTTTAAACAGCGTAGCGTTGCCTACAGAGGATTGGAAAAAGAGGTAAACATGTATTTGTTTTTGTTGCTTGCAATCGTTATAGTCGGTGTACTATGGGATTTTTATTATAAAAAGATTTGGCTCAAGGCGGTGGTTGTAAAGTTATGGTTTGATACGGATGCGCTCTACGCAGGAGAACAGACCAAGCTTTACGAGGTTATTGAAAATCGAAAACGTACGCCTTTGCCCGTTTTGGAGGTGGGATTTCACACCAAAAAGGAGTTGAATTTTACTGATACCGAGAACACAACCGTCAGCGATTATATTTATAAACGGGACGTCTTTTCCGTGCTCGGCAGGCAGCGGATTACAAGAGAAATTACCGTGGACTGCCAAAAACGCGGGCATTATGCCATCAGTGATGCCGACCTGACTACGCACACCCTTCTTTATAAGAAGAGTTATAGCGTGGATATTGAATCGGATGCATCAATTTATGTCTATCCAAAAATAACAGATGTGTCAGAAATTATAACCTTATGCGAGCGTATGCTCGGCACGCTCCAATGCGCCAAAAGACTGTATGAAGACCCGTTTGCCTTTCGTACAATCCGCGGCTACACAACAGATGACCCGATGAAATCCATCAATTGGAAGGCAAGTGCAAAAACAGGCGCGCTTATGGTCAACACGTTTGATTCCGTGCAGTCGTCAAAGGCAATGATTTTTTTGGACGTTACAGACATGGGTATTTTAAAACAGGAGAGTTTAGTTGAGGAGAGTATTGCAATCGCAGCCACTTTGGTACGCAAACTAGTGCGGCAGAATATTGAAACGGGTTTTGCTTTTAACGGCATGGACTTTCGTGATTGGATTTTGCCAACCAATAAAAAAAGTATGCTGATTGGACTTGAGCGGCTGCTTGCAGACTATGATGCCGCCAAAGGAGCAACCTCATTTGAGGAACTGTTGACCAATGATAAAAAATTACGCAGGAAGCTTGCGGATGATACGTTGCGGATTGTCATTACAAAGAATTGGGACGACGCTCTGTCGCGGACTTTGCAGGAAATGGCAAAAGACGGCGCAGTGCTCGTAATTTATCCTGTCTTTAGGGGAGAATATAAGTTCGAGAGTGGGAAAGAAATGCTGCCAAAAACGGACGGTATGCAAATTCTTGTGAGGGAGGTGGAGCGCGTATGAAGCTGCTGGAATATATCCATGCCACACTGATTGCAATGCTTGTGCTTCCGCTGATGTACGCGGTTGCTGAGCTTGCGGACGCGGACGGTGAAGGAATGCTTTATCTGAAATGCCTTTTGGTTGCGGTTCCGATTATTGTGACGGAGCTGGCAGTCCGCCGTTTGAAAAATCTTGGGGTTTATCTATTGTCCGCGATTGCAGTGACTGTGATGGCATGGGGAATGACACGGCTGCTTTTTGGCGGCAGCGGAGTGCTTTATCCGGTTGTCATCGTGTCGCAGAGTATCTTAATCGCATTTCTGCGTTTCCGGGAACGCCTGAGGCTCGCGCGGCAGGAAAAAGAAGGTGACCTTTATGCAGCGCCTGCGCTTAGCGTGCTCAATCAGCCGTCGCTTGGTTTTTTGTGGTACTTTGCGGTGTTGTATGCAGTCGGTATTCTTTTTAATGCAAAGACACTGTGCGATTTTGCGTTTTGGAACGGCGTGCTCTATTTTTTTGTAGCGCTTGCGTATGTCTATGCGATTTCGACAAAGAATTATCTTGATTTAAACAAACGGACGAAAAGTATTCCACGAAAACGGTTGTATGCCATCAGTGCTGCGATGATGGGGTTGTTTGCCGCACTTGTATTTTTGGCAATGATCCCTTCGTTTATACTTGCCGGACAGCGCCGCTATACCGATATCAGAACGTGGCTGGATAACATTGAGGTGGACAATGAATGGGCAGGTTATTACCCTGAGATTGACGCAGAAGGCATGGAGATGGACGGCAAAGCAGAATTTTTTGAGATGGATGAGGTGCCTCCTGAACCGTCAAAGTTTTGGACTTACCTCGGTTGGACATTTGCGGGGGTATGCGTGGGAGCAGCCGCATTGGCAGCGGCAAAAATGCTGCGGCAGGTGTTCGGGGAATTTCGCGACAGCTTTGACGAAAACGGAGACAGGGTTGAGGCGCTTGATGACGAACCTTTACAGAAGGAGGAACGTCTGAGCTTAAGGCGCATCAGAAAAGCGGACGGCGAAACGCAGCGTATCAGGCGTACCTACAGGCGTATGATAAAGAAGCACCGCAAGGAACTTCCCGCGCCCTATGAGTCTCCATTAGAGCTTGAAAAAAATGCGGGACTTTTGGAAGATGCAGAAATGAAACTGCTTCATGTAAAATACGAACATGTCCGATATGGACACAAAATTGGCATATGAGAATTTGAACCTTATGTTTATGGGCGGCAACTTCTTGGTTGCACTGTGAATCCATCGTCGAAAGAAATGGCGGTGGATTTTTGCATATCAACGGAAAAATACGTCAATAATATGTCAAAAAGGGCAAATTCGGAATTAGCAGCCAACAGAAATAGCAGGATAATGCACTTTATAAAAAGTTTAGAATTTTTGTTAGCACTCACACTTGACGAGTGCTAATATGTGTGTTATATTACAACTAGAACAAGGGGGACAGAGAAAATTCAAACCCAAAGTTCCGAACAAACAATACACGACACTTCGGATTTATCGAATGTGCTAAAATAATTTTCAATAGTTATATGGAAGGAGAAATGAATTATGATGTTACCAAGTCTTTTTGGAGAAAACTTATTTGACAACTTTATGGAGGATTTTGCATTTCCGGATATTAACAAAGCACTGTACGGAAAGCATGCAACAAACATGATGAAGACCGATGTTAAGGAAACGGACGAGGGCTATGAGGTTGACATTGACCTGCCCGGTTTCAAAAAGGATGAGATCAAAATGCAGTTAGATAACGGCTATCTGACAATCAGCGCAGCAAAGGGACTTGACAAGGAGGAGAAGGACAAAAAAGGCAATTATGTCAGACGCGAGCGCTACGCAGGCAGCATGAGCCGCAGCTACTATGTGGGAGCTCACGTAAGGGAAGAAGATGTGCATCCAAAGTATGAGAACGGAATCCTGACCTTCCAAATCCCGAAAGAGGAGAAACGGGTGGTCGAAGAGAAAAATCATTATATCGCGATTGAGGGATAAACAAGGATAAAAACGCTCCTGTAAGCAAGTGCTTATGGGGGCGTTTTCAATCTTCTTCAATCACCTGTATCTCAAGAAAATCAAAATCAATCGCTTCAATAAAATTATCCGACGTAAAGCGCGTTTTACTGTGACGTTTAAAGTCCGCCACGGTTGTGTCAAGCCAAATCGGCTTTCCGAGGTCAAACTGATAACAGACCTCCTCTATCGAATGAAAAACCTTGTGTGTACGCGTATCGTTGGTATCATCGCAGACTACAGTATCCCGTAGCATACGGTTATCCTTAAAAATCTTAGCCCACAGTCGAAACATAGTGCACCCCCGTTTTATTCACCTTCTTTTGTAAGGCTGAAATAGTTATATCATTTTATCACAAAAGCATTCCTGATTTCAATATAAATTGGAATTCCTCTATATTTTGGAAATTTTTCTGCCAAAATACGGAATATCAGTCATAAATAAAAAAGCGGGTGCATATACTTTGTTTTAGCGGTATAGTTTGGTTTAGAATGGAGAAAGCGCGAAAATGGAGTATCGAGGAAGTACAATATCAGATATTGACAGCTGGAAGGAGGCACAGCTTGTTTATAGCTCTGCATTAAAGGAAATCGGAACAAAGCTTGAGATTTTAAATGACGAGTTTCAGCATGTACATAAGTATAATCCGATCGAACATATCAAGTCGAGGATTAAGACATCGGACCGCATTGTAAGAAAACTAAAAAAGCATGGCTGCGAATCCACAATTGAAAATATGGTACGGTATGTGAATGATATTGCTGGTGTGCGCATTATCTGTTCCTTTACGACAGACGTATACCGGATTGCGGAAATGCTGGAGCGCCAAAGAGACCTGAATATTATTGACGTAAAGGATTATATCAAATATCCAAAGCCAAGCGGATATAAAAGCTACCATATGATTGTGTCCGTTCCGATTTATTTGTCTGAACGTAGGGTTGAGGCGAAGGTTGAAATACAGATTAGAACAGTTGCAATGGATTTTTGGGCAAGCCTGGAGCATAAAATCAACTACAAATTTGATATCAATGTGCCAAATCATATTCAAGATGAGCTTTTTGAATGTGCGAAAATGGTTTCGGAATTGGATGAAAAGATGCTGTCGCTGAATGAGGAAGTAAAGGCATTGGAATTGGAATAAAACATGCTGATAAAATGAGGAGTGCCCCGACAATTCCTTGCAGAATATATCGGGGCTATTATGAAAAAATTTATCTATGTGTAATGAAAAAAATTGCTACACAGCTATTTGCTATGTTCTAATAATAGCACTGTATTATGAATAAAGTATGAACAAACTGTAATAAGTTTGTGAATGTGCATATTATTAATGCACAATAATGCCAAAATATATACAGGGTGCATAAAAAGCTCCATAAAGTGACAGTTGTCATTCCATAAAATTAATGATAAGATAAATACAAGATAAAATAAGCGGTTTGTTTTGATACATATAACTTATAAAGACACGGAATCGTCACGTACGATAGATTAGAAAGGCAAGGTACTATTGCAATGGACAATTTTATAGATAAACTGGCACAGAAATTTAATGCGCAGGAGCTGATAAAGGCAAATTCACAGGCTGAGGCACAGGAAATGAAAAGGCTGCAGCAGCAGGTGGCGGAATATGAACGGATTTTGCAGGAAATAAGACGGCTTAATTATAAAAATACGGAGCTTTCAGAACAGCTTGGCACGATGATTTGTGATAATACTGACAAGATTGTGGCAATGAAAGAGGATGAGCGCAAACTCATGGCTGCACTGCGTGATATCACGGATGAGCAGACTAGAAACAGGGAAGCGGACATGGAACGCAGAGAGCTGGAGCGTATTGAGAAGGAGAAAGGGACTGCGTCGGAGATGGAAACGCTTACGGCGCTTTTACAGGAAAAATTCCAGCAGGCTGATGATTTTGTACACAAGGAAAATGTGAAGGTATACAGAAACGTGCAGGCTGCGATGACAGAGGAGCTGCGCAAATACACGGAGAGCGGAAAGACGGGCAATGCGGATGTAATGAATGCTGTGGAATCGCTGGAGCGTGATATTGACAGACGGATTGGGAAGAAACTAAATGCCGTGATGGCAGTGAGTGTGCTGTCAATGCTTGCATCGTTTGCAGCGGTGGCATTGTATGTGCTTATGGCTACAGGAATTATCAAATAGGAGTGATTTTGAAACACAATGGCAAAGATTTCATTTAAGCCCGGAAATATGCTTTACCCGCTGCCTGCAGTTTTGGTGAGTGTAGCGGACAGTAAGGGAAATACCAATATAATTACGGTGGCGTGGGCAGGAACAGTTTGTACCAACCCGCCGATGCTGGGGATTTCCGTAAGACCAAACCGGTTTTCGCATCACATGATAGAGGAAACCGGGGAGTTTGTTGTTAACCTGACGACAAAAGAGCTGGCATATGCAACGGATTATTGTGGTGTAAAAAGCGGAAGAGATGTTAATAAGTGGAAGGAAATGAAACTTACACCGGTGGCATCTGACATGGTAAAACCGCCCTGTATTGCAGAGAGTCCTGTCAATATTGAATGCAAGGTGGCAGAAATCAGAAAATTGGGATCGCATGACTTATTTCTTGCCAATGTGGTGGCGGTTCATGTGGATGATGCTTATATGGATGAGAATGGCGCGTTTCATCTTTCGCAGGCAGATCCAATCGTATACTGCCACGGAGAATATTTTGATTTGGGCGAAAAACTTGGAAGATTTGGGTATAGCGTCAAAAAAAGCACTTGACGAAATAGGGAAAAATAATTATAGTAAAAGTAATAAACAGGAAATCATTTGTTACAAAGGTGTAGCATCGAAATATCCCATAGGGGTATTTTTGGTGCTATTTTTTGTCCACTCGATTTTCCATATAAAACAAAGAATAGCAGGGATAGATATGAGCCAGTTAGATAAGAACATTGCACAGAATTTAAAGAGAATCAGGAAGTCCAAAAACATGAGCCTTGACATGCTTGCGGAGAAGACCGGAGTAAGTAAAAGTATGCTTGGACAGATTGAGCGGGGAGAGTCAAATCCTACAGTATCAACAATTGCAAAAATTGTAGATGGGATTAAGGTGCCTTTTGAGGACTTGATTTACCAAAAGACAGAATCCGTCATGATTATAGACAATGATAAGCTGCCTGTATATAAAGCGCAGGATGGGGCGTATCAGATCCGCGCAATATTCCCGTATGACAGACATAGGAACTTTGAGGTTTATGAGGTAAAAATCGAGCCGGGTGAAGACTGTGAATGTTTTGTGAGGGATGACGGAGGATGTGAATATATTATAGTAGTACAGGGAATGCTTACGCTTGAAACGCAGGAAGGGATGTATGAGGTCGCATCAAATCATGCGGTAAGACTGGATGCGCTTAAACAGCACAGCTATCATAACAGAGGCATACAGAAGCTGATTTTGAACATATTTGTTTCCTATGAGGCGTTAGTGTATTAAAAGCACTGGCGCTTTTTTAGTCTTTACATTATTGCAAAAGACTGTTAAGATGTGATTATGGGTTTAAATAAGAATCCGCAGATTTGTTGATCGCATGAGGGTTGATATACATATGAAAAATATACATCATTATTATAGAAGGGCTCGGCTTTGTTGTATGGAGGCGGCAATTATTACGGTGGCAGTATGTGCTTTTTTACTGCCTTCTTTTGAGGGTTTCGGGCGTACAGGGGACAACTATTTTACTGTAAGCATAAATGGAACGCAGGTGGGCAGACTAGGTTCGGTGGAGCGGCTTGACAGAATGCTTGCAGTGGCAAGGAAGCAGGTGGCGAAGGACGCAGACAGTGATGATCTTGTTTTTATGGACCTGGATATTCAGACAGTAGGAAGTGAGCGTATTTTTGGCTGCATTGATGATGAGAGGACTGTGGTTGAAAAGATGACGGAAACGATGAAGGACAGTATCCGAAGCACGCTTCACCGTTCTTATACCGTAAAAGTGAATGAAACATCCGTAAATCTGGGTTCTTATAATGAGGTGCATGAGCTTTTGGAGCAGGCGCTTTCACCGTATGATACAAACAAGGAGTATCAGGTTGAGCTCGCACTTGACAGTCAGAGAGAGGTCAATGTGCTTGAGGCGGTGGTGACTTCCAAAGAAAAGCTGCATAAGGAGCTTGCGGAAAGCTTTGAAAAATCGGCAGGAATTGAAGCCGAATTTGAAAAGATATTTGAAGAAATAGAGCCGGCGATAGAAAAAGATTTTGAAGATTACAATTTAGGATTGATTGACATAAACTATGCTGATAAAATAGAAGTAGTGGAAGCCTATTTGCTGGAGGATGAGCTTAATACTGTAGAGGAGGCTGTGAATCTTGTGACAAAGGAACAGGAAACACAGGTGATTTACAAAGTAGTGGCAGGTGATACGCTTTCACAGATTTGTTTGACCAATAATATACCAATGGATGATTTGATTGCAATTAACGACGCGCTGGAGGATGAGAATACCATGATACGCGTCGATCAGGAGCTGGTAATTACGGTGCCGGAGCCGGATCTTTCCATTTTATGGAAGGAAGAGCAGGTTTATACGGAAGATTATGAAGCGCAGGTACAGTATATTCCAAATGACGAATGGTATACGACGCAGAGTGTGACGCTGCAGGAGCCATCGGCAGGGCGCAGAAAAGTGGCTGCGGTAATTGAATACGAAAACGGTCAGGAAATTGCCAGGGAAATCCTCAAAGAGGAAGTCTATGCTGAGGCAGTGCCAAAGATTGTGGAGCGTGGCACCAAGATACCACCGACTTATATTAAGCCCATTTCAGGAGGAAGACTCAGCTCGGGATTTGGTGCAAGAAGTGCGCCAACGAAGGGTGCCAGCACATATCATAAGGGTGTGGACTGGGCGGTTCCTATTGGAACTTCCGTAGCGGCATCAAATGCAGGTACAGTGGCGTTTGCAGGATGGGCAAGCGGATACGGGTATGCCGTGTATATCAACCATGCAGACGGCAGACAGACGCGGTACGGTCATTTAAGTAAGGTGCTTGTCAAGACGGGACAGAGCGTGTCACAGGGAGAGCGTATTGCACTCAGCGGAAATACAGGACGAAGTACGGGACCACATGTACATTTTGAGATACGTATAGGCGGTAGTGCAGTGAATCCGTTGAAATACCTAAATTAGTGAATGTGTACAAAAAGATATGTTAATTTGTATAATTTCAGATATTCTTTTGATTTACAAATGTTTAGAAAAGGTATATAATCGGATTTTGGTATGAAGATTTAGAATGGATATGGTGTGAGGTGGACGATGGAACAGTACGCAATTAAGGGGGGGAATCCCCTTGTTGGTGAGGTTGAAATCGGCGGCGCAAAAAATGCAGCTTTGGGTGTACTTGCCGCGGCAATTATGACTGACGACATGACGGTTATTGAAAACCTGCCGGACGTAAGAGACATCAATGTACTTCTTCAGGCAATGGAGAGTATCGGTGTGATTGTATACAGATCAGAGAGGCATACAGTAAGAATCAATGCATCCATGATTTCGGGACTTGTCATTGAGGATGATTATATAAAGAAAATAAGGGCATCTTATTACCTGCTTGGTGCATTGCTCGGAAAGTATAAGCATGCGGAAGTAGCGCTTCCAGGAGGCTGCAATATCGGCAGTAGAAAAATAGACCTCCATATTAAGGGATTTAAGGCTCTTGGAGCGGAGGTAAAGATAGAGCATGGTCTGATTATTGCAGACGCAAAACATTTAAGGGGCGCTCACATTTATTTGGATACGGTTTCCGTTGGTGCGACAATCAATATCATGCTTGCCGCCGTGCTTGCTGAGGGAAAGACCGTGATTGAGAATGCGGCAAAAGAGCCGCATGTGGTAGATGTGGCAAATTTTCTTAACTCGCTTGGCGCCAATGTGAAAGGCGCAGGTACGGATGTCATTCGGATTTCCGGTGTTAAAAAACTTCATGGTTCGGACTATTCGATTATTCCGGATCAAATTGAGGCAGGAACGTTTATGTTTGCAGCCGCTATCACAAAAGGTGATGTAACGGTGAAGAATGTGATTCCAAAGCACTTGGAATCCACGACGGCAAAGCTTATTGAGATGGGCTGTCAGGTAGAGGAATCCGATGACGCAGTGCGTGTTGTGGCGTCAAAACGTCTGACAAGTACGCATGTAAAGACACTTCCGTATCCGGGATTTCCGACGGATATGCAGCCGCAGATCGCAGTGTCGCTTGCACTCGGAAAGGGTACAAGTATTGTGACGGAGAGTATTTTTGACAACCGTTTTAAATATGTCGATGAACTTGCAAAGATGGGTTCGAATATTAAGGTTGAGGGAAATACGGCAATTATAGAGGGCGTAGAGAAGCTCACGAGTGCGAATCTGACTGCTCCCGACTTGCGGGCGGGCGCGGCGCTGGTGCTGGCGTGTCTGACGGCGGAGGGATTTAGCACGGTGGAGGACATCAAGTATATTGAGCGTGGATATGAGGATTTTGACGTAAAGCTTCAGAAGCTTGGTGCGCAAATCGCGAAAGTGGACTCTGATAAGGAACTGCAAAAATTTAAATTGAAGGTTGGCTAAGGCTTTGGCGAAATTTATCAAAGTTAGTAGTTGACAATAAGGCAATACTGTTATAAGATATTAACGATATGAAAATTCAATATTGAACGAATATGAATCTCTTATTCAGAGTGGTGGAGGTACAAAGGACCTGAGAAGCTACGGCAACCCCGTTATTTTACGGAAGGTGCCAACCTGAGCGAGTTACTGTTTGCGTGAAAATAGCGATAGTTCGAACAATAAGAGGATTTGATTATCGGTAAACAATCACTTCCGCTTATTCAGACGAATAAGCGGGTTTTTTATGCACAGCCCCGTGCAGAGGAAGTATGCCGCAGAAGCGGCGCACGGGGCGCGCGACGAGTAGGTGAAAAGGGCATTCCCCTACTCGATTAATTTAGAAGGAGGAAAAATTGATGGAAAAACTTTTATTTACTTCGGAATCTGTAACAGAAGGACATCCCGATAAGGTATGTGATGCTATTTCTGATGCGATTCTTGATGCTTTGATGGAACAGGATCCGATGAGCCGTGTTGCGTGTGAAACAGCGACATGTACGGGCTTTGTTCTTGTAACAGGTGAGATTACAACAAAGGCATATGTGGATATCCCGAAAATTGTGCGTGATACTGTGAAAGAAATCGGTTATGACAAATCGGAATATGGCTTTGATGGGAATACGTGTGCTGTGTTTACGGCAATTGATGAGCAATCGGGTGATATTGCGATGGGTGTGGACAAGGCTTTGGAGGCGAAATTATCTAACGATAATTCAGAAAATAAGATGAGTGACGCCGAAATTGAGGCAATCGGCGCAGGCGATCAGGGTATGATGTTTGGTTATGCGACAAATGAGACAGAGGAATATATGCCGTACCCGATTGACCTTGCACATAAGCTTGCACTACAGTTGACCAAGGTGCGCAAGGATGGTACATTGAAGTATTTAAGACCGGACGGAAAGACACAGGTATCAGTAGAGTATGACGAGAACGGTAAGCCCAAGAGACTTGAGGCAGTGGTTCTCTCAACACAGCATGATCCTGATGTGACACAGGAGCAGATTCACGAGGATATTAAAAAACATGTGTTTGATGCAATCCTTCCTAAGGAGCTGATTGATGCGGAAACAAAGTTTTTTATCAATCCGACAGGTCGTTTTGTAATCGGTGGACCGCACGGCGACGCGGGACTTACAGGGCGTAAGATTATCGTGGATACTTATGGCGGATATGCGCGTCACGGCGGCGGTGCATTTTCTGGAAAAGACTGCACAAAGGTGGATAGAAGCGCGGCATACGCGGCAAGATATGTGGCAAAGAATATCGTAGCGGCAGGACTTGCCGACAAGTGCGAGATTCAGCTTTCTTATGCGATTGGTGTTGCGCAGCCGACTTCAATTAATGTGGAAACGTTTGGAACAGGTAAGCTTAGCAGTGAGAAACTGGTTGAGATTGTGCGTGAAAACTTTGACCTTCGTCCGGCAGGAATTATTAAGACGCTTGATCTTAGAAGACCGATATATAAACAGACGGCAGCTTATGGACATTTTGGAAGAAATGACCTTGACCTTCCGTGGGAGAAATTGGATAAGGTTGATGTGTTGAAGAAGTATTTATAAGATATTTGGAATTTGAAAGAGGCGGCGAGGCTGCCTCTTTTGGCTTTATAAATTATATTAAGGTTTAGGAGTATAATGAGGCAGTGGGTTAGATGGAGTTTCGTTTTAATTTCATTTTTGGTAATTAGATTATAAGTTTAATGAAGGGGTGGGGGAAAAGCCTTTATTTATGCGCTTTACAGACATTTTTTAAAGGGCTTTACCCCAATAAATACCCCAATTTTATATATTTAAAGCCCCATGTGGCTGCTGCCACGAGGGGCTTGTGTGGTAGGTTATATGTATTAATTGGCATCAAAGACAGAATTATATAAATATTATTTTTTCCTCCCTGCTAGTCTTGCTAATTCTTGTATTAAATATCTAAAATATGTGTCAAGATTATATTCCAACAATTCTTCTTTTTGAAAATTATCACTCCACAGCTTATCAAGGTTATCACTATATGCCCAATTATAAGAACCATTTTCACCATCTGGCTGTTTGGAAAATACTTCTTCGCGTCGTTTTCGTCGTATTTCTGTTAGTCCATCAGTTAATTCAACAGCTTTCATATATTTTTTAACTTTTGAAAGTGCACTCTCAAAATTAGCGGAGGCAAGCAGAATATCTAACGCTTCTGTATATTCATGCAAATGGCTATTGTAATATTCTAATTTATCAATTGCTCTTTCTGATAGACCTGTATAATCATGTATAAATTGTTTGTCATGTGTTTTACAGTTTATATTTCCGAAAAGATAATCCATATCACATTTAAAAAACAAACATAGTTTTTCTATTGTTTTAATTTCAGGAACTGCCAAACCTTGTTCCCAATTCCGAACACTCTTAAGAGATGTAATTTCATGTTGTTCTTGATTTAAAAAGGATTTTACAAAAGACTCTTGTGTATATCCTGCTTCTTTTCTTGCACGTTTAAATCCGACTGCAAAATTATATAATTTCATGGGTAGCGATTACCTTATTCTTATAAAAAATTGAAATATACTGTACATTATATTGGATATATTATCATGCTATGATTAGTTTGTAAACAAGATAATAAACAAAAAAAGAGATGAAAGGAGTGAATATATGAGAAGACTACAAAACAACGAATTAGGACGATTTCAACCTGTGCAAGGAGCGTGTGCACAAGTGAATGTAAGCTGTAATACTTTGATGAAAATTGCGTCCGGATGTAACGCAATAGTACGATTTGGACGGTCGGTCAGAATTGATATGCCTGTTTTATATAAGCATATTGACATGACATATAGGGCAGGAGAATAACGACCGCGTCAGGTAACTAAAAACACCCTCCCAAGCGGTGCAACGCTAAAGAGGGCAGAGCACAGCCGGAGCCATGCACATCATAATGGCATTATACCATGTATCCGGCGGAAAGGAAATATATGGTTGAAAAATTTTTACTCGAGGGTAAGCAGAACGCAATCAAATCACAAAAGCTTGCTGACTTGACAGGGTGTAAAAGCATTCGGGAACTACAGGAAGTGATTGCGGCAGAACGGGCAGCAGGCGCGGTAATTCTGTCTACCTGTCAAAACGGAGGCGGATACTTCTTGCCAATTCCGGGGGACAGAAAAGATATGCCATACTTATTTGTGAAGAGTTGGCTGCCCAATACAAAAATAAACAGAACAGGGACACGATCAGCCGACGATTCAGCTAATCATGTCTTTTTTATTTCTTTTCATCTGGTACAATACTGTACGTCTAAAAAGTAACATAAGGGAATAATGGGTTGAATCAACCTGCATGAAAGTATGTCAGGAGGAAAAGCATGGGTGAACTAAAGAAACGGATAAAAGAAAATGGTATTGATTATATACTGGTAGGGGATTATTATATCCCTGATTTGAAACTGCCGGAAGAAAATCGTCCGATTGGGTATTTTGGTCGGCTGCACCGGGATTATCTGAAGCAGGAACATTCCGCACGTTATATAGCATTATTACTGACTTGTAAATTATGGACATATCTTGCCGATTTGAATGAGCAGGCAGAGAAACGGTTAGATATTATCATGGAGCAGATGAGAACTGCCGAAGGAGTGACCGAGGAGCTAAAAGCCAAAAATCAATGGGAATGGATTCAGAAAATGAACAATATCCGGTATCGGGCAGAGGAAATAGTAAAAAATGAGATAGTTTATATCTGAATCATGGAGGTAAAATCAATATGGAAAAACAGGTTTATATC